>CATWSG010000015.1 GCA_958353395.1 uncultured Collinsella sp. | reverse complement strand
CCCCCGGCATTCAGAAAATCTAAGTGCCAAAAAATAAGATTTTTTGACTCCGTGTTGTATAACCCGCCATTCGTGGGTACCATTCAACGCGTACGCAAACAAAAAGGGTTAATTCGCGTGGTATAACCGCGCGGCCCAAAAAGGAGGAGACAAGCATGTCGTCTTTGAAGCCGCTTGCAGATCGTGTTCTGGTCAAGCCCGACGAGGCCGAGCAGAAGACCGCTTCTGGTCTGTATATCGCCAGCAACGCTCAGGAGAAGCCGCAGCGCGGCACCATCGTTGCCGTGGGCGCCGGCAAGGTCAACGACAAGGGTGAGCGCATCCCCATGGACGTCAAGGTCGGCGACGTTGTCATCTACGGTAAGTTCGGTGGCAACGAGGTCAAGGTCGACGGCGAGAAGTATCTGCTGATGCGCGCCGACGACATCTACGCTGTCGTCGAGGCCTAGTCTCGTCAGAATCTCTGATTCGTCTTTGAACGCGTCCGCCGCATAGGACTCGGAAGCGGCGACGCGAGTCACATTTCTTTTGGAGGATTACCTACCATGGCAAAGAACATTACGTTCAACACCGATGCCCGCGCTAAGCTTGCCAAGGGCGTCAACACTCTGGCCGACGCCGTTACCGTCACCATGGGCCCCAAGGGTCGCTACGTTGCGCTGCAGCGCACGTTCGGTGCTCCGACCATCACCAACGACGGCGTTTCTGTCGCCAAGGAGATCGAGCTCGAGGACAACATCGAGAACATGGGCGCTCAGCTGGTGAAGGAGGTCGCCACCAAGACCAACGACACCGTGGGTGACGGCACCACCACCGCAACCCTGCTCGCCCAGGCTATCGTCAACGACGGTCTGCGCAACGTCGCCGCTGGCGCCAACCCGCTGGCCATTCGTCGCGGCATCGACAAGGCCGTTAACGCCGCCGTCGCCGAGATGAAGAAGCAGGCCAAGCCGGTCGAGACCAAGGAACAGATCGCTTCCGTCGGTACCATCTCCGCCGGTGACCCCGAGGTCGGCGAGAAGATCGCCGAGGCCATGGAGGTCGTGGGCAAGGACGGCGTCATCACCGTCGAGGATTCCCAGACGTTCGACATCACCATCGACACCGTCGAGGGCATGCAGTTCGACAAGGGCTATGTCTCCGCTTACTTCGTCACGGACAACGACCGCATGGAGGCCGTGATGAAGGATCCGTACATCCTCATCACCGACCAGAAGATCTCCAGCGTCCAGGACATCATGCCCGTTCTCGAGGCTGTCCAGCGCGCTGGCCGTGGCCTGCTCATCATCGCTGAGGACATCGACGGCGAGGCCCTGCCCACCCTCGTCCTCAACAAGATCCGTGGCGCCCTCAACGTTTGCGCCGTCAAGGCTCCGGGCTACGGCGACCGTCGCAAGCGCATCCTCGAGGACATCGCCGTCCTCACCGGTGGTCAGGCTGCCCTGGACGAGCTGGGCGTGAAGGTCGCTGACATCACCGCCGATATGCTCGGTACCGCTAAGTCCGTCACCATCTCCAAGGACAACACCGTTGTCGTCGGCGGCGCTGGCTCCAAGGAGGCCATCGACGCTCGTATCGCTCAGATCAAGGGTGAGATGGAGAACACCACCTCTGACTTCGACCGTGAGAAGCTCCAGGAGCGCCTGGCCAAGCTCTCCGGTGGCGTTGCCGTCATCAAGGTTGGCGCTGCTACCGAGTCCGAGCTCAAGGAGATCAAGCATCGCGTCGAGGACGCCCTGCAGGCTACCCGCGCTGCTGTCGAGGAGGGCATTGTCGCTGGCGGCGGCGTCGCCTTCATGGACGCTGCTCCTGCGCTCGACGCTGTCGAGATCGACGACCCCGAGGAGAAGATCGGCGTCGACATCGTCAAGAAGGCTCTGACCGCTCCGGTCGCCACCATCGCCAAGAACGCTGGCTTTGAGGGCGCTGTCGTGGTCGACAAGGTTGCCGAGCTGCCCGCCGGCCAGGGTCTCAACTCTGCCAACGGCGAGTGGGGCGACATGATCGAGATGGGCGTCCTCGACCCCGTCAAGGTCAGCCGCGTCACCCTGCAGAACGCTGCTTCTGTCGCCAGCCTGATCCTCATCACCGAGGCCACCGTCTCCGATGTGCCCAAGAACACTCAGCTTGAGGACGCAATCGCTGCTGCTACCGCTGGTCAGCAGGGCGGCGGTATGTACTAAGGCCGACAAGGTCTAGAACTCCCACCGGGAATCCGGGGGCGGGACGGGGACTTCTCTCCGGAACGTCCTCGGACATGCAAAGAGGCTCCGCATCGCGCTTCGCGCTGCGGAGCCTCTTTGCGTCCTGCGGAATATTCCGGAGAGAAGTCCCCGTCCCGCCCCCGGATTCCCTGCGTTTACGGCCTTGAGGTCGGCGTGGGCGGAGATCGTGGCTGATGGGGATACGTGTCCCGGTCGCTGTTTCGCGGCTTTGCCGCGAAAGGCGCGTTACTTTGGGACGGGTGGGGAACGTGGTTGTTGCGGTAACTGGTCCCCGCCATAAATTACCCATGGCATACTTGCGCGAAAGCCTACTGGTGCTACACTTGCAATTGCTGTTTCAGGGCGGGGTGAAATTCCCCACTGGCGGTAAATCGGGCGGTGCCAAAGGGGTGCCGTGGCGCAGGCGAGACGCCTGCGGCCGAGCCGATGAGTCCGCGACCCGTGTGTGCGTTGGTTCGCATGCCGGCTGAACTGGTGAGATCCCAGTACCAACGGTTAGAGTCCGGATGAAAGAGGCAGGTGATCTTATGTCTGAACAGTCGCAGCATATCCATTTTGAGAACACGAATAGGTGGAGCACCAAACAGCTCGTTACCATGGCGTTGATGTGCGCCTTGGGCGCCCTGTTTATGTACGTGCAGCTGCCTATCCTTCCTTCGGCGCCGTTTTTGACGTATGACCCGTCGCTGGTACCGGCGATGGTGTGCGGGTTTGCGTATGGTCCTGGCGCCGGCACTGCTGTTGCCGCTATGGCTATCGTTATCCATGCGCTCACCACGGGTGACTGGGTCGGCGCGCTTATGAACCTGGTTGCCACGCTGGGCTACATTCTGCCTGCGGCTATCGTCTATCAGAAGATGCATACCTATAAGGGTGCCGTGATTGGCCTGGTGCTCGGCGTTATTGCCGCTACGGCGTTGTCTATGGTCGCAAACCTTACCATTGGCGTATGGTTCTGGTATGGCTCGGTCGATGTGATCGCCCCGCTCATGATTCCTGCCGTGCTGCCGTTCAACCTTATCAAGACCGTGCTTAACTCGGTGTTGACGCTGGTGGTGTATAAAGCAGTCTCCAACCTCATCACGCCTAAAAAGGACCAGGTCAAAGGCCGCGCATGATTGAGTGTCGGGGCGTTTCCTTTAGCTATGACGGTGCCGTGTCGGCACTCGACGGTGTCGATCTGAACATCGAGGACGGGGAGTTTTTCTGCATCCTCGGTGGCAATGGGTCGGGCAAGTCGACGTTTGCCAAGCATCTGAATGCGCTGCTGCAGCCCGATGCGGGAACGGTGTGCGTCAACGGCATGGACGCGTCCGATCCCGAGCTGGTCTACGACATCCGCTCGACTGCTGGCATGGTGTTCCAGAATCCCGATGATCAGCTGGTGGCAACGCTTGTCGAAGATGACGTTGCGTTCGGTCCCGAAAACCTTGGCGTGCCATCGGCGCAAATTGCGCAGCGCGTACGCGAGGCGCTGAAGGGCGTGGGCCTGGTGGGCTTTGAGCGCCACGAGACCCATGCGCTCTCGGGCGGGCAAAAGCAGCGCGTGGCGCTCGCCGGCGTACTTGCCATGGAGCCGCGCGTGCTTATCTTGGACGAGGCCTCCTCGATGCTCGATCCGCGCGGACGCAAGGGTCTTATGAAAGCGTGCCGCGCACTCCACGATCGCGGCATGACTATCGTGATGATTACGCACTTTATGGAAGAGGCTGCCGAGGCCGATCGTGTCGCCGTGTTTCAGACGGGACGAGTTGCCATGCTGGGCACGCCCGAGGAGATTCTGACGCGGGCGAATGAACTCGCTCAGCTCAACCTTGACATGCCAGAGTCGTGCCGTTTGGGCACGGCGCTTCGTGCGAAGGGCGTGCCTGTTCATGCGCAGGTGCGCGAGGCGGGTATGGTTGCCGAGGTTGTGGAGACTTATGCCGAGCGAAGTGGGGCAGGCACTGTGGGGCAGTCTTCCGCACCCCAATCGGAAATCGTTGGCGGTACGGTTTCGGCAGGCAACGAAGATAACGTACCAGAGCCCGTTATCGAACTATCCCATGTTTCGTACAGTTATTCGCTCAGTCCGCGCGAGCGCCGCCGCTGGCATAAGCGCTCGGCCACTGCGGACAAATCGAACAAACAGGCTCTCTGGGGAAACGACCCAAGCAGCCCGTGGGCGCTGCGCGATGTATCGCTGACGGTGCGTCGCGGCGAGTTCCTGGGCTTGGCAGGTCATACCGGTTCGGGTAAGTCGACGCTGGTCCAGCATCTCAACGGTTTGATTCGCCCCCAGGAGGGATCCGTTCGCGCGCTGGGGCTCGATCTGTCAAACAAGAAAGACGCCGCCGCGGTTAAGGCCAAGGTCGGCGTGGTGTTTCAATATCCTGAGCGCCAGCTGTTTGCCGAAACCGTGGCGCAGGACGTGGCGTTTGGTCCGCATAACCTTGGCTTGCCGCAAGATGAAGTCGACCGTCGTGTCGAGTCATCGCTCTCACGCGTGGGCCTCGACCTTTCCACGGTCGGCGACAAGAGTCCCTTTGAGCTTTCGGGCGGTCAGCAACGGCGTGTGGCATTCGCCGGCGTGCTCGCCATGGAGCCCGAAGTCCTGGTGCTCGATGAACCCATGGCGGGGCTCGATCCGGCTGCGCGCAGGGATTTCCTTGAGCTTATCGATCGACTGCACCGCGATGGCCTGACCGTTGTCATGGTTTCGCATAGTATGGATGACCTGGCCAATTGCTGTGACCGCATCGTCGTAATGAACAAAGGTGCGGTGTTTGCCGAGGGCACGCCCGCTCAGGTGTTTGCGCATGCGGATGAGCTTAAATCGATCGGCTTGGGCGTTCCCGCCGCCCAGCGTATGGCGCTGGCGCTTACGGAGGCGGGCGTGCCGCTGCGCTTTGACGGCCTCTATACGGTTGAGTCGCTGGCAGACGAGTTGGTGGACCTGCTAATCGGTCGCTCGGGCGGTCCTTCTAACGTCGCGGACATTGCTAAATCCAAGACGGTCGCGCGAGAGGAGGGCTGCTAATGGAGGCGTTTTCGTTTGGCAGCTACTATCCGAGCGATAGCGCGATCCACCGCCTGGACCCGCGAACTAAGTTGCTCTTGGGCTTTGTGTTTCTGATCACGTCGCTCACAGTCAGCAGCTTCCGCGGACTGGCCCCTGTCGCAATGTTTGTCGTGCTGATCTATGCCGTGTCTCGGGTGCCGGTTCGTCGCGTTCTGTCGTCGATGGCGCCGCTGCTGGCAATCGTCGTCGTGGTCGCGGTGCTCAACTTGTTTACCGACCAGAGCGGGCGCATTCTGTGGCAGCTCGGCTTTTTGCAGATAAGCGAGGGCTCGCTGCATTCCGCCGCCTTTATGGCGTGCCGCCTGACCTTGATGATGGCCGGTATGAGCGCTATCACGCTCACCACGCCGACGCTCGACCTCACCGCGGGCTTGGAGCGCCTGCTCGCGCCGTTTGCGCGTGTGGGACTTCCTGCGCACGAGCTCGGCATGATCATGGGTATCGCGTTGCGCTTTATGCCGCAGTTCGCTACCGAGATGAAGCAGACGGCGGACGCGCAGGCAAGCCGCGGTGCACGCGTGACGGGAGGCCCGCTCGGCGGCGTGCGTATGCTCGGCAGTGTGGCGATTCCGCTGTTCACGGGCGTGTTCCGCCATGCCGAGACGCTGTCTGCCGCCATGGATGCACGCTGCTATCACGGCGAGCAGGGCCGCACGCGCCTGCATGCGCTTGCATTTGGCCGCGGCGATGCGTTGGCGGCGGTGGTGACGGCGTTGCTGCTCATCTGCGTCATCGTCATCAATCTTCAACTTGTTTAGGCGCGATTCGGGCGCAAGAAAGGGGTCCCTATGACCGACAACGACCGCACGGCTCAGCTTGAGCGCGCCTGTTCGTATCTCAGGCGCATTCCGGCGTGGTATCTGGCCACGACCGATGCAAGTGACGGGCATCAGCCTCGCGTGAGGCCGTTTTCGTTTGCCATGGTCGATGACGGTAAGTTGTGGTTTTGCACGTCGCGCGACAAGGACGTGTGGGCGGAGCTGAGTGCGAATCCCAAGTTTGAGGTATCGGGCTGGAAGCCGGGGGAATGTTGGATCGTATTGACCGGCGAAGCCGCACTTGAGGACGACGCAGTTGCGAGCGACAAGGTGCGTCAAGCGGGTTTTAAGCACATGGTGGGCATTGGCGAGGAACACGAGAGTGCCAACGACGGCCGCCTTGCTTTCTTTTCGGTCCGCAATATTGCCGCGCGCTTCTGTGATATCGACGGCAGCGAGGAGCGCCTGGAGCTCTAGCTCGCACAAACCAGGTTCCCAAACTAACTAGTACAGGAGGAAACGTGGACGGATTGAATACGGTGTTGGAGTATCTGACGTCGGTGCCGGCATGGTATTTGGCGACGAGCGTTGACGGACAGCCTCATGTGCGTCCGTTTTCGTTTGCGCAGATCCAGGATGGCAAGCTGTGGTTTGTAACAGCGCGCACCAAAGATGTGTGGCAAGAGCTGCTGCAAAACCAGCGCTTTGAGGCCACGAGTTGGTGGCCGGGCCATGGTTGGTTGATTCTGCGCGGGCGTGCGGGGCTGGAAGACCGGGCTTCGAGCGAAATGCGCGAAGCCGGGTGGAAGCATCTAGAGCGCCTGGGCGAGCACTATGAGGGGCCTAACGACCCCACGCTCGTCTTCTTTAGCGTCGAGGATCCCGAGGCTTTTATCTGCAATCACGACGAATGGGTGCCGGTCGAGCTCTAGCCAGCTGGCTCATCCTAACAACTTGGTTTTCGCATGGGCGGGCCCCGTATTGCCCGGCGCCGTTAGGAGCGCCAGTCAATACGGGGCCCGCATTTATTTGTCAATTCCTTCAAGCGAATGTGTCGGGAATGTTTCAATGCATGAATATGCAAAAGATTTGCGTATATATGCATCTTTTGGTGCTAAAGTTTCAACCTACTTCATAACGACCGCTGCGAAATGCGCATCGGTGCATAAATCGCAGACAAGGAGTCTGATATGTCTTTGAAGGTTGGAATCGTCGGCGCGGCTGGATATGCCGGAGCCGAGCTCATTCGCCTCGTGCTCGGTCATCCCGAGTTTGAACTTGTCGCCATTACGTCCAACGCCGATGCTGGCCAGCCGCTGTCTTCGGTCTATCCGAGCTTTGCCGGCGTGAGCGATCTGCTTTTTACCACGCACGACGCCCCCGAGCTCAAGAGCTGCGATGCGGTTTTTCTTGCCGTGCCGCACACGGCTGCCATGGCACAGGTGCCCGCGCTCCTTGCCGCAGGCGTTTCCTGCTTCGATTTGTCTGCCGACTACCGTCTGAGCGATCCGGCCGTGTTCGAGGCGTGGTATGCCGCCGCGCATACGAGCCCCGAGCTGCTCAAGACGCGTGCCTTTGGTCTGCCCGAGCTGTTCTGCCAGGACTTAGAGACCGCTGCTTCCAGCCATGCCGCTGGCAGGCCCGTGTTGGTCGCCTGCGCCGGTTGCTATCCCACCGCAACGAGCCTTGCTGCCGCTCCCGCCGTGCGCGCTGGCTGGGTTGCCCAGAGCGGCCCCGTAATCGTCGATGCTATTAGCGGCGTGACGGGTGCCGGTAAGTCCTGCAACGCCCGCACCCACTTTTGCAGCGCCGACGAGAACTTGGAGGCCTACGGCGTGGGCAAGCATCGCCACACGCCCGAGATTGAGCAAATCCTTGGCCTGACCGATCGCGTCGTCTTCACCCCGCATCTGGCACCGCTCAAGCGCGGCCTGCTCTCCACGGTGACGCTGCCGCTCACGCCGCAGGCCATCGACTCCCTGGCTCTTGAGGATGTCGTCGACTATTACAAGCAGTTCTACGCTGGACGCACCTTTGTGCGCGTGCTCGACGCCGGCCAGCAGCCCAAGACGGCTTCGGTCGTCGGAACCAACGCCGCCCAGATTGGCCTCGCGCTCAACAAGCGCGCGGGCGTTCTGGTGGCGACGGGCGCCATCGACAATCTGTGCAAGGGTGCAGCAGGCCAGGCGGTCCAGTGCGCCAACATCGTCTTTGGTTTTGACGAGCGACGAGGCTTGCCCACAGTGGCGTGCCCGGTGTAGCACATTCGATTGTTAACGATTTGGTAGTCGGGCATCGAGTGGGGCGCCACTCTTAAGCTGGTCTCATGATTACGACTGGCATGGCGCACCAACCGATGTCCGTTTTTTGTTTGACATAAGGAGTCATGAAGACGATGAATACCGAGCTGTTTGATATCAAGATTCGCGCCGTCGAGGGTGGCGTTACGGCTGCGGCTGGTTTTAAAGCTGCGGGCATCCACGCTGGGTTCCGCAAGAACCCCGAGCGTCTGGATTACGCGCTCGTCGTGCCCGATAAACCCTGTCCCGGTGCCGGCGTGTTTACCACCAATCGCTTTTGCGCGGCGCCCGTGCAAGTGAGCCGTGCCAACCTGGGCGGTGCCGACAAGGGCTACGGTATCATCGCCGGCGTTTCGGTCAACTCTGGCAATGCCAACGCCGCCACGGGTGAGACCGGCCTTGCATGCGCGCGCGAGACGTGCAACATCGCATCGCAGGTCATCGGCTGCGAGCCCCAGCAGATTCTGGTTGCCTCCACGGGTGTGATTGGCCAGATTCTGCCGATCGACACGTTTGAGACCGCCATTCCTGCTGCCTACGAGGCGCTCTTCGCCCACGGTGGCGCCGATGCCGCTCGTGCCATCATGACGACCGACACGCACTCCAAGGAGTACGCCGTGTCCTACGTCAGCGAGGCTGCGGGTCATGCGGGCAATGTCTATACGGTGGGCGGAATGTGCAAGGGCTCGGGCATGATCATGCCCAACATGGCCACCATGATCGCAGTTATCACCACCGATGCCCCCGTCGAGCCTGCGGCACTTCATGCCCTGCTGCTCTCGACCGTCAAGCAGACCTTTAACAAGGTAACGGTCGATTCCGACACCTCGACCAACGACACCTGCATCATGCTTGCCTCCGGCGCCGCTGCCGCAGATGCCGAGCCTATCGTCGAGGGCTCCGATGCCTTTGACGAGTTGGCATTTGCCGTGCACGAGGTGTGCGAGAGCCTGGCGCGCAATATTGCCGCCGATGGCGAGGGCGCATCCAAGCTTGTTACGGTCAACGTTACCGGAGCCGCCAACGACGAGGAAGCTGATATCGCCGCTCGTGCCGTTGCCAACTCGCCGCTCGTTAAGACCTGCATCGCCGGCCACGACTGCAACTGGGGCCGCGTTGCCATGGCGCTTGGCAAGTGCGGCGTGAAGTTTAATCAGGAAGACGTTTCCATCGACATGATGGGTATGCCTGTCTGTCGCGATGGTCTGACTGTTCCCTTTGACGAGGACGAGGCTCTACGACGTTTTGAGGCGCCCGAGATCGTGATCTCGGCCGACCTGGGCGCAGGCGACGCGGCAACGACCGTGTGGACCTGCGACCTCACGCATGAATACATCTCCATCAACGGCGATTACCGTTCCTAGATTCCAGGCACGCTGCGCATCTTGCCGCGATTGCGGACAGCGGAGCACGGCGCGATAACGATACGAAAGACGAGGCAGATTATGAAATTCGCACGCGATTGTCGTTCGAGCGAATCCAACGAAGCAACCGCGCAGCTGCTGTTCGAAGCGCTGCCGTGGATTAAGAACCTGACCGGCAAGACGGTTGTTATCAAATATGGCGGAGCCGCCATGGTTGATGAGCAGCTGCGCCGCGACGTGATGAGCGACATCGTTTTGCTCAAGATCATCGGTATGCGCCCCGTCATCGTGCACGGCGGCGGCAAGGCTATCAACGAGGCGCTGAGCCATTACGATATTCCCGTCGAGTTTAAGAACGGCCAGCGCGTGACCACGCCGGCGACTATGGATATCGTGCGCGAGGTGCTGGGCGGCAAGGTTAACCAGGAGCTGGTTGCTGCCATCAACCACCACGGCAACCTGGCCGTGGGCGTGTCGGGCAGCGATGCCGGCACGCTCATCGCCGAGCCGCTCGACCCCGAGCTCGGTCGCGTGGGCAAAGTGACGCACGTCAACACCGACTATATCGAGCGCTTACTCGATAGCGAGTACATCCCCGTCATAGCTACCGTCGCGGCGGGGGAGGACGGCGGTTTCTTCAACATCAACGCCGACACCGCCGCCGGTGCCGTTGCCGCGGCGCTCCACGCGCATAAGGCGATCTTTTTGACCGATGTCGATGGCCTGTACAAGGACTTTAGCGACAAGGACTCGCTTATCTCCAACCTAACGCTCGACGAGGTTAACGAAATGCTCTACGGCGGCGAGGTCGATAAGGGCATGATTCCCAAGCTGCGTGCGGCCGTCGATGCGCTTACCGGCGGCGTATTTCGTGCCCACATCATTAACGGTACCACGCCGCATTCGCTGCTCCTGGAGCTGCTGACCGATGCCGGCGTCGGCACCGTGATCCATTCCACCGAGACGGCTTACGAGTTCGATACGCATCCGCATCCGCTTTCGACGTTTGCTGCGCGTCTGACCGAAAACCTTGACGAGGTCGAGAAGCTTCAGACGGTCTAGCTGACCCGCAGCCGCCCAATTCCTGCACCCATAGCCCCGCGCCGTCTGGCGCCCAACGAAAGGCATCCCATGTCACTTGCAGCTCAGCAATCGCTTGAATCCCATTACGTTATGCATACCTTTGGCCGCTCTCCGGTCGAGTTTGTCGAGGGTCACGGCATGAAGCTCACCGGCGACGATGGCCGTGAGTACCTCGACTTTCTTGCCGGCATCGGCGTGTGCAGCCTAGGTCATGGCGACCCGGCTGTGCTCTCGGCGCTCGAGGCACAGACCAAAAAGCTCATGCATGTCTCCAATTACTTCTACATCGAGCAGCGCGGACAGGTCGCGGCGCTGCTGTCCAAGCTTGCTAACGACGACGTAGATGGTGCGCGCGTGCTTGCCGATGCCGTTGTCGCCGGCGATGAGACCACGGCAGCTGCTCTTGGTGCCCCGGCTGCGGATGAGCAGGTTTGGGAGACCTTCTTTGCCAACTCTGGCGCCGAGGCCAACGAGGGCTCGATGAAGCTCGCGCGCCTGTACGCCAAGCGTGCCGGTAATGGCGGCAACACCATCGTGTGCATGCGCGGCGGGTTCCACGGCCGTACGCTCGAGACCATTGCCGCCACCATGCAGGATTGGCTGCAGGACAGCTTCCGCCCACTGCCGGGTGGCTTTGTGGCCTGCACGCCCAACGATGTCGATGAACTGCGTGCGATCTTTAAGCAGCTGGGCAGTGAAATTTGCGCCGTGATGCTCGAGCCGATCCAAGGTGAGAGTGGCGTGCACCCCATGACCGAGGAGTTTATGGCGGCGGCGCGCGACCTGGCACACGAAGTGGGCGCCGTGCTTATCGCCGACGAGGTCCAGTGCGGCATCTTCCGCTCCGGCAAGCCGTTTGCATTCCAAACCTATGGCGTGGAGCCTGACATCATGAGCCTTGCCAAGGGCATTGCCGACGGCGTGCCCATGGGTGCCGTGGTGGCAAAGAAGGAAATCGCCGACGTCTTTAAGCCCGGCGATCATGGTTCGACCTTTGGCGGTAGCTGCCTGGCCATCACGGCGTGTGCCGCGACGCTCTCCGCGCTCGTGCGCGGCGATTATGCCGACCATGCTGCCAAGGTAGGCGCCTATATGGAGGCAAAGCTCGCTAAGCTGCCGCACGTGACCGAGGTGCGTGGCCGCGGCTTGATGCTCGGCTGTGATTTGGATGATGCTGCGGGCGATGCGCATGATATTGTTGCCCGCGCGCTGGCCGCCGGTGCCGTGATTAACGCTACGGGTGCCCATACGCTGCGTTTCCTGCCGCCGCTCGTCTGCGAGGAAGCCGACGTGGATAGTCTGATTGAGATCCTGTCGGGTGTCTTGGGCTAACGCGGTGCAATAACTCAATTTGGACCGGGTTCCGGACTGCTGACGTGCCCTATGCGGCATGATTCAGCGGTCTGGAGCCCGTTTTGCCTTAGATTTGCTAAGGCAAGGGGGACCTGCTGACCAAAAAACAGTAAATATGAGTACTGCTACCGATTTGGTAGCAGCAGTTTTGGACTAATAAGGCCAGATAGCAAGTCGAAATGGCGATGAATACACGATTTTGATCTAACTGTTAGTCCTTATAATGGACATATGTTGCGTAACTTAAGCAAATACTGTCTTTTTATATGTTGCAAACAAAGTAGCAGTACTCATTTTTGCCATTTTTTGACCACGGCCTTTGTGACAGACGTGCTGGCGGGTTCGAATCCCATGCGCTGGGCATGAAAAAGGAAAGGCCTCCATCGCTGGAGGCCTATCAAATCAGTGGTGGGCGATGAGGGATGTCCGCGTGCGGCTCCGCCGCCCGCATCCGCTTCGGGCCTACGGCCCTCGCGTGCTGCGCTGGAAAACGCTTCGCGTTTCCTCAGCTCCGCACCCTTGCGGGTTCGAATCCCTCTGCGATGGGCCCAAACAAAAACGGTCCCCTTTCGAGGACCGTTTCCAATTCCGTGGTGGGCGATGAGGGATTCGAACCCCCAGCCTTGTGCGTGTAAAGCACCTGCGCTAACCGTTGCGCCAATCGCCCGTGCGGAGAGAGTATAGCGGAAACCCGATACGGTTCATCGCTAATCCATAACGAAACTTAGGCGGCGACTTTGGCGCCCTTGTCCTCGTCGATAAAGAAGCGCTTGTACCAGATGAGGAACGTCAGCGTGGTATAGATCTTGCGCTGGTTGAGCGCGCGACCCTCAAAGTGATCGTCGAGCAGTTTCATGAGCGCATCGGTGTCAAAGAAATCGGCAGCCCACGGTGCGGTGAAGTATTCCTTGACGTAGTCGTAGTACTTTTGCTCTTGCAGCCAGAACTTGACCGGTACGGGGAAGCCCACCTTCTTGCGCGTGGCCCACTCATCGGGCAGCGTGCGGTTGGCGGCGTGGCGCAGGACAAGCTTGCAGCCCTCTTCGTTAACACGGTAGTTGGCGGGAATGTGCTCGGCAAACTCCATGACCTTCTTGTCCAGGAACGGGACGCGAAGCTCCAAAGAATGCGCCATGCACATCTTATCGGCCTTGAGCAGAATGTCGCCAGGCAGCCACATGTTCATATCCAGATACTGTTTCTTGGAAAGCTCACAGCAGTTGGGAACCTGCTTGTAGTATTCGGCGCACATCTCAGCGGCGTTCTTGCCGGTGTCATAAGCGGGCTTGAGCACCTCGTCGACCTCGGAGGGATCGAACACCTTTGCCTGACCCACATACCAGCGCTCGGGAACCTCGGCGCATTTCGTCAGGAAGTTATGGCCTTTAAAGTAGGGGAGATGCTGAACGAGTGAGCCCAGGGCGCGACGCACGCCGAGCGGCACGCGCTTCTTAAAGGAGCGCATCTCGGGGGTGTCCTCGTACCACTCATAGCCGGCAAACAGCTCGTCGGCACCCTCGCCCGAAAGGACGACGGTGACCTCCTCGGAAGCCATCTGCGCCAGATAGTACAGCGGAACGCTGGACAGGTTCGATTGCGGCTCGTCCATGTGGTACTGGATATCGGGCAGTGCATCGAAGAACTCGTCGGCGGTAATCATCTTGCGCACGTTCTTGATGCCCAGCTTGTCGGAAAGCTCGGCAGCGTAGTTGGTCTCGTTGAAGTTCTTGTAATCGAAGCCGACGGAATACGTGGTGTCAGGCATGAGGCAGGCGGCAATGTAGCTGGAGTCCACGCCGCCAGAAAGGAACGAGCCCACCTTAACATCGGCGATTCGGTGCGCAGCGACGCTTTCGTGCACGACCTTGTCGCACTCGTCCACGTACTCCTCGAAGGTCTTGGAGTTGTCGTCGGTGAAGTCACAGCTCCAGTAACGCTTGATGTCCATGGTGTTGGTCGTCAGGTCATACGTAAAGCAATGCGCCGGGGCAAGCTTGAACACGCCCTTAAAGAAGGTCTCCTCTGTGGCGGGGAATTGCAGCGTCAGGTAGGGGCGCAGCGCGTCGTGGTTGACGGCCTTCTCAAACTTGGGATGGTCCAGGAAGCTCTTGATCTCGGAGCCAAACAGCAGCGAGCCATCGGATGCCTGGTAGTAATAGAACGGCTTGATACCAAAGATGTCGCGAGCGCCAAAGAGTTTGTTCTTGTTCTGGTCGTGAATCACGAACGCGTACATGCCGCGCAGGCGGTTGACCAGGTCCTCGCCCCACTCCTCGTAACCGTGTACCAGGACCTCGGTATCGGCGTTGCAGTGGAAGGCGTAGCCGGCTGCCTCCAGCTCGGCGCGAAGCTCCTGGAAGTTGTAGATCTCTCCGTTGAAGACAATCGTGACCTTGCCGTCATCGCTCGACATGGGCTGAGCTCCAGCTTCGGAAAGATCAAGAATCGAAAGACGACGGAAGCCAAGGGCAACGTTGTCGACGATATGCTGGCCGCCCATATCGGGACCACGGTGGATGATGCGATTCATCATGGCCGTGAGAACCAGCTCACTCTGTTCATCTGTACCGGTAAAACCGACAAAACCGCACATGCAAGATCCTTTCTGCTGACGGCTCAGGTGTACTGCCGCAAGGGTTACGGCAGCTGATGTCAACTAATCTTTACTATCATGCCAATCTTTTGTTTCGTGATAGGGCATAAGCGCCGAGCGAACCGAAAAAACCACGGCCCGATCTTCAGACGAAGCGGCGGGCCGTGGTTGCGAACACTATGCTAAAGAATAGCACCCAGATTTCCTTGTTTTTACGCGGGGTGAACACTGTTGCCATCTATTAACCCACGACACAGTCCATGCAATTTTTTAGAAGGCTGCAGTGCGCGCAGGGTCAGGTGGCATATTAGGATGGTTGATAATACAGAATGTTTCATCGTTTCTGCCGCGGGACGTCTTTTGCCCTTTAAGGCTGAATTTAGCGAGAGAGGTCTTTGTATGTCGAGTCCGACACAAGAGAAGCTAACTCTGATGCGCTATATAGAGTTGCTCGAGGAAGATGACCTTGTTGTTTCCAAACCGAGCGCTTCGTGCGACCAGCGCATTGAGTTTGCGACTGACGACTCGCGCCAGGTGCGTCCGGGCACGTTGTTTGTCTGCAAGGGCCGCGCGTTTAAGCGCGAGTACCTGCTTTCGGCAATCGCCGATGGCGCCGTGGCCTACGTTTCCGAGGTCGATTACGATGTTGATGCTCCCGCGGTGATTGTTAGTGATATTCGTCGCACGCTCGCCGTGGTGGCAGATGCCTTTTATGGGCATCCGTCGGGTAAGGTGAAGGTCTGTGCCTTTACAGGTACCAAGGGCAAGTCGACCTGTAGCTTTTATCTGCGCGGCATTCTCGTCAACGAGGCCAAGCTTACGGGCTGTCATCGACCCGCTCTTAATACGGGCATTGAGTTCGACGACGGCATCGAGGCGGGCCCTTCCAAGCTGACGACCCCCGAATCCTTCCTGCTGCAGTCTCGTATCGCACATGCTGTGGAGGCGGGTGCCCCGTGGTTGGTTATGGAGGCATCGAGCCAGGGCCTCAAATACGAGCGCACGGGCAAGATCGCCTTTGAAGTCGGCGCCTTTACCAATATCGGCGAGGATCACATTTCGCCGATTGAGCATCCGACGCTCGAGGATTACTTTGCCAGCAAGCTCAAAATCTTCTCGCAGAGCCGTTTTGCCGTGGTCAATCTCGATATGGACAAGGTCGATCGCGTGCTCGAGGCGGCATCTCGTTGCGAACGTACGGTGACGTTCTCCCTGACCGACGAGCGTGCCGACGTGTTTGCGCTGGCGATTCGTAATGGCGACTGCGGCGTGGTGGCAACGGTGCGCACGTCCCGCTTTACGCGCGACATTGTGATTCCCACGCCGGTTAAGTTCAATGTGTCCAACGCGCTTGCCGCTATTGCCTGCGCCGAGGCCCTGGGCATTTCCGAAGAGGGTATCGTCCACGGCTTTGAGGGCGTCTTCGTTCCCGGCCGTATGGAGCTCTATCCGTCCGTATCGGGCAAAATCCTGGGCGTCGTCGATTTTGCACATAACGGCATGAGCCTCGAGACACTCCTGCGTGACTTGCGCGAGAACTATCCCGAGCGCGAGCTGGCGGTTGTATTTGGCGCTACGGGCGGTAAGGGTGTCGATCGACGCACCACGATGGGCATCGCCGCTGGCAAGTATGCCGACCGAATCGTGATTACCGAGGATGACCCTGGCCCCGAAGACGTCGAGGATATTTGTGCCGAGATCGCGCGCAACGTTCAAGCGCAGGGAAATGATAACTGGCAAATCGTGACTGATCGCGTTGCCGCTATCGAGACTGCCGTGCGCGAAACCGTCCGTCCTGCCGTGGTCATCGTGACCGGTAAGGGCGAGGAAGAGCGTATGCTGCGCAAGAACGGACCCGAGCCTTGTGAGCGCGACGGTTCGATTCTCAAACGCACCCTTGCGGCGTATGACGCCTAGACCAAGCCCCTTCTACGTAATGGAGTGACCATGTCCCACAACACCCTGCCGACCGTTGCCGAGCTTTCGGGCGAGATGCGCGAGCGTCTGGCCAAGGTCAAGTACGTCTTTACCGATCTGGACGCCACGATGCTCGCTCCCGGCTCGTGCGTATTGCGCGACAACGACGGAAATCCCTCGACCAAGCTCGTCGAGGCGGTCGTCGCGCTCGCTCGTGCCGGCATCCAGGTGGTTCCCACCTCGGGTCGCAACCGCACTATGATCCACGAGGACGCGCGCGTGCTCGGCCTCAACTCCTACATCGGCGAGATGGGCGGCCTGGTCATGTATGACCTCAAGGCCAACGATTGGGAGTACCTGACCGGCGACATGCCCTACGATCCCGCCTGCGGTCTCACGCCGCACCAGGTGATCGAGCAGACCGGCGTGTGCGAGAAAATTCTCGCTCGCTGGCCGCATAAGATCGAGTACCACAACGACATGTCGACCGGTTACAAGTACCGCGAGGTCACTGTCGGCATGCGCGGCGATGTGCCTGATGACGAGGCGCAAGCCATCCTCGACGAGGCCGGCTGCGGCCTGGTTTGGGCTTGCAACGGCCATTTGACCCATCTGTCCAAGCCGACGACGCTCGAGCTTAATCGTGTCGAGGACGGCCGTGCCTTCAACATCAACCCGGCGGGTCTCAACAAGGGCGTTGCCATTGCGCGCTTCTGCGAGCACCTGGGGATCGAGCGCGAGGAGACGCTGGCGCTCGGCGACTCCGAGTCCGATTTCTACATGGCCGATCACGTGGGTACGTTCTGCTTGGTCGAGAACGGCCTGACCAGCGCCGGCGCGCCCGAGTTCTTGGACGCTTGCGACAACGCTTACGTCACGCGTGGCAAGATTGTCGACGGCTGGGCGGCAACGGCAGAGCTGCTCGTCGCGGCTCGTTCGTAGCGCGGCCCTATCGTTCTGAGCCATATCTTTTCGAGAGAGAATCTGGTGAGGTAATGTTCGATATCGAGAATCTGGCTGGCGACACGCGTCCCATTGGCGTATTCGACTCGGGTCTGGGCGGCCTGACGGTTGCACGCGCCATCGCGACGGCGCTGCCGCATGAGTCCGTCTACTATTTCGGCGACACCAAACGCTGCCCTTATGGCACTCGCACCGAGGACGAGGTGCGCTCGTTTGCACTGCAGGCGGGCCGCTGGCTGTCGAAGCACGACGTCAAGATCATGGTCATCGCCTGCAACACGGCGACCGCAGCGGCCTTGCGCCTGGCTCAGCAGGTGCTCGACGTTCCCGTGATCGGTGTCATCGCGCCGGGCGCACGTGCGGCGATCAACAGCACTCGCACGCGCCGCGTGGGCGTGCTCGCCACCAACCTCACCATTCGCTCGGGTGCTTACACGCGTGCCATTCAGGATTTGGATGCCGGTGTGGACGTGTATGGATGCCCGGCTTCGAGTTTTGTCGAGGTCGTCGAGCACGAGCTCGCCTCGGGTGCGCATCTGCAGGAGCGGTGGCTCGAGAACGAGGACATCTTCGATACGCCAGCCGTGCGAGCGCTGGTCGGCGCCACGGTTGAGCCGCTGCGCGATCGCGGAATCGATACCGTGGTGCTTGGTTGCACGCACTTTCCGCTGCTCGTGGGGCCTATTCGCCATGCGCTGGGGCCCGGGGTGCGCGTGGTGAGTTCCGCCGAGGAGACTACGCGCGAGCTGACCGATATCCTTACGCGCCGCGAGCAGCTGGCGGGCGACGCTGCCGAGCCGCAGCATCGCTTTGCTACCACGTCTGACAACATTGCCGAGTTTGCGGTGGCGGGTAGCTTTATCTTTGGCCAGCCGCTCAAAAGCATCGAGCATGTCGATATCGACGAACTGAAATAGATGTAGGGTTACCGTCCAAAGACTTGCCCCCTTCTTTTGCCGAAAGGATATTTCTATGGAGTACATGCAGGTCAACCGCGCCAACGGTCGTGCCGCCAATGAGCTGCGCCCCGTCAGGCTCACCCGTGGTGTTATGAAACATGCCCACGGCTCGTGCCTGGCTGAGTTCGGCGACACGCGCGTGCTGTGTGCCGCCACCATCGAGGAGGGCGTGCCGGGCTGGCGCAAGGGCGCCAAGGCCGGTTGGGTAACCGCAGAGTATGCCATGCTGCCGGCATCGACCGGCAAGCGTTGCAAGCGCGAGTACGCCAAGCGTAAGGGCCGCTCCATGGAGATCGAGCGCCTCATCGGCCGCAGCCTGCGCACCGTCGTCAACATGAAGGCGCTCGGTGAGTACACCGTCACCGTCGACTGCGATGTGATCCAGGCGGATGGCGGCACGCGTACAGCGAGCATTACCGGTGCCTGGGTGGCGCTGCATGATGCTCTTGCTATGTGGGTCGAGGCCGGCAAGATCGAGCGCATTCCGCTCACGGGCCAGGTTGCTGCCATCTCTATGGGCGTTGTCGACGGCAACACCATGCTCGACCTCGATTATTCCGAGGACAGCCACGCCGAGGTCGACATGAACCTCGTCGCTACCGACACCGGCGAGATGATCGAGCTCCAGGGTACCGGCGAGCAGGCGCCCTTCGACCGCAAGCGTCTCAACGCCTTGCTCGACCTGGGCGACAAGGGCATCGCCGAGCTCATCGAACTCCAGCGCCAAGCCCTCGCCTAACCTGCCAAAAAGGGACAGGTTTATTTTGGCAGGTTTTATCTGCGGAAACGCCAAAGCATAAGGCTGCCGTTGATTGAGAGGGGAGAGAGGCCGAGGCCCTCGTCGTTCTCAACTCGGCATTGCTATAGAGACAAAGGAGGCCAGCCATGGCACTTGAGAAGATCGATATCGACACCCTCGACCCGGCTGCGACCATCGTCGTGGCAACGGGCAACGCCCATAAGCTCACCGAGATCGAGGCCATTCTGGGCAAGGTCATGCCCGAGGTGCGCTTTGTGGCGTTGGGTCAGCTGGGTGATTTTGAGGACCCCGAGGAAAACGGCACGACGTTTTTGGAGAACGCCATCATCAAGGCGCAAGCCGCGGTAGAGGAGACGGGGCTTATGGCCATCGCCGACGATTCGGGCCTGGTTGTCGATGCCCTGGACGGTGAGCCGGGTGTGTACAGCGCGCGCTACGCGGGCGTGCACGGTGACGATGCCGCCAACAACGCCAAGCTCCTCGTGAATCTGGAAGGCGTGGCCGACGAGGACCGCACCGCACGCTTTATGAGCGTCGTCGCGCTTATCGACACGGACGGCCTGGTCACCTATGGCGAGGGCGCCTGCGAGGGCGTCATTGCACACGAGGGTCGCGGCGACCACGGCTTTGGCTACGACCCTCTGTTCCTGCCGGTCGATACGCCGGGCAAGACTATGGCAGAGCTCACGGCGGACGAGAAGAACGCCATTAGTCATCGCTTCCACGCGCTCGAGCACCTGTCTGCCAAACTGACGGGCGAGGAGTAGGCCGTGCGAGCGGTGGTGCAGCGCGTGCTCAATGCCGGTGTGACGGTCGACGGCGAGTGTGTGGGAAAGATCGGCCGCGGTTACCTGGTACTGCTGGGCGTGGGCCATGGCGATACACGCGCCGAGGCCGATAAGCTGTGGGGCAAGCTCCGGGGCTTGCGCATTAACGAGGACGAGAACGGCAAGACCAATCTGGCGCTTGCCGATGTCGACGGTGAGGTGCTCGTGGTGTCGCAGTTCACGCTGTTTGCCGATTGCCGTCATGGTCGCCGTCCGTCCTTTACGGATGCCGGTGCGCCCGATGTGGCTAACGAGCTCTATGAGTACTTCCTGACGCTGGTGCGCGAAGACGTCGAGCATGTGGCGCACGGCATCTTCGGCGCCGACATGAAGGTCAGCCTCGTCAACGACGGCCCGTTCACCATCGTCCTCGACACCGATAACCTTTAGGTTACGCGGTTTTACCAAACCGCGTAACAACTGGTCATGCGAGGCTGTCGTCTGATACGTATTTGGGACGGGGCTTATTTAGCTACTTGCGTATGGCGGCAGCAGGGTGCTATAGTATTAGAGTTTTGTCTATCTTAGGGGTATTATCCCCTTTTTGAATTGCACCTTCTGGAGGCCCTGTTCATGGAAGAGATGGAAGTCAATCACGTCGACGACATCCACGAGAAGCTGACCGACATGGTGGGCGATCGCGTCAAGGTGAAGGCCAACATGGGCCGCACCCGCGTCGTCGAGCGCATGGGCACCATCAAGAGCGTTCACCCCGCCGTCTTTATCGTCGAGGTTGACGAGCGCCGTGGCCGCAAGTCGCGCCAGTCCTACCAGTATATCGATGTCCTTACCGGCCAGGTCGAGCTGTTCGACCCCGAGAGCGGCGAGCACATCTTTACCCCGCTCGGCAATCAGCTCGAGGAGCACTAACGGTGACCGATTGGTCCCTGACCCTTTCTGCGCCGGCAAAGATTAACCTCTACCTGGGGGTTCATACCGAGCGTGACGACCGCGGCTACCACAGGGTCGATTCCCTGATGGCGGCCGTCGGTCTTTCCGATACCGTGACGGTCACGCCGGCGCAGGCGCTGACCGTCCAGACGGTTCCGGCATCAGATTTTCCCATGCAAAAGAATACGGCGTATCGGGTTGCGGTTGCTATGGCCGAGCATTATGGTCGCGAGGCAAACATCTGCGTGACGATTGAGAAGCGCATTCCATTGTGCGCCGGCTTGGGCGGCCCCTCGACGGATGCGGCCGCGGTCATTGTCGCCTTGGCAGAGCTCTGGGGCATTGATCGCACCGACCCAGCGCTCGACGATATTGCGCGGGGCATTGGTGCTGACGTCCCGTTCTTTTTGCACGCGAGTCCTGCGTTCTACGTAGGTGGGGGAGACGTGCTGGCAACTGAGTACCCCGCGCTGCCCGCGACGCCCGTCGTGCTGGTCAAGCCGCGCGAGGCAAGCGTTTCGACAATTGAAGCCTATCGACGTTTTGACGAGGCCCCGGTGCCTGCGGACAAGCCCGGCGCGATAGCTTCTGCCTTGCGTGCTGGTGATGCCGAGACGGCATATGCACTCATCCATAACAATCTGGGTGTCATTTCCGCACAGATGGAGTCGCAGATTCAAACGGTCCTCGACTGGCTGCGTAAACAGGACGGAACCGTTGCTGTAGATGTGTGCGGATCGGGTGCCTGCTCGTTTGCCATTTGCGACACCGCTGCCACGGTCGAAAGGCTTGCCGATGCTGCCCAGCAAAATGGCTGGTGGGCCTGCGCGACTGAGTTTATTCCCAACACGGTTCAAATCGACGCGCCAAAGAAATAAAAATTTCTCTAGCACGCGGCGAAAATCTTTGTTACTATAGTCGAGCTAACGGGTTGTGGCTCAGTTTGGTAGAGCACTGCGTTCGGGACGCAGGGGTCGCTGGTTCAAATCCAGTCAACCCGACCAGAGCATGAGGGGGGACCGCTTCTTGCGGTCCCTTTTTTTAGCTAGTGTTGTGATACCGCGATACCCGCGGTATACTCATTCGAGCTTGTCTCGCTGTATTGTGGAGGTCTACATGTTTGGACTGAGGGCTCCTGAGCTCATCATTATTCTCGTCGTTGTCCTGATTATCTTCGGGCCCAAGAACCTGCCGAAGCTCGGCAAGTCCCTCGGCTCTACCGTCAAGAATATCCGCGAGGGTATGGAGGGCGACGATAAGGCCGAGACCAAGCAGGCCGAGGAGGTCGTGGTCGAGCAGTCCGAGGAGGACAAGGAGATCGCTGAGCTCGAGGCCAAGCTCGCTGCTGCCAAGAAGAAGCAGGCAGAGGACAGCGACGCGGACGCAGAGTAGTCCCATCCCTTTGGGGTGAGCACCTGACCGGCTTGCCCGCAGGCTAGCCGGTCTTTTTCGTTTTGTTGACAGTTGATTGTTTGATCAGAGTTGGGGAGATATCCGTATGGACGCAAGCCAGATCGTACTGACCGCTGAGGGCCGCCAGAAGCTCGTCGAGGAGCTCGCCTGGCGTGAGGGCGATTACGCCAAGGAGATCGTCGAGGACATCAAGGAAGCCCGCGCGTTCGGCGACCTTTCGGAGAACTCCGAGTACGACGCCGCTAAGGACAAACAGGCCCAGAACGCCGCTCGTATCGCCGAGATCCAGGCCATTCTTGCCAACGCTCAGGTTGCTGCCACCACGGGCGATCTGACCGTCTCCATCGGTTCCACCGTTTCGCTGATTGATCCCAACGGCGAGGTCATGGAAGTCACGCTCGTTGGTACCACCGAGACCAACTCGCTCGAGCACAAGATCTCCAACGAGTCTCCGGTCGGTCACGCCATCATCGGTCACGGCGAGGGTGATTCCGTCGAGGTCGTTACGCCTTCCGGCAAGACTCGCGTCTACACCATCGCCAAGATCGCACGCTAGACCACGGTCCCGCGTAAAGGTATGTTTTCGCTCCCTGGGACCGAATCCTGGGGAGCGTTTTAGTTTGAGGAGCTAACTTATGGCAGAGAACCAGAACGCCGCCGATCAGGCATCGACGCTCAACGACGAGCGCGCCACCCGCCTGGCCAAGCGCGCCGCCCTGTTCGAGGCGGGCCAGAACCCCTATCCCGAGCACTCTGAGCTTGAGGACTACGTCGCCGATATCGAGGCTAAGTACGCCGAGCTTGCCGATGGCGAGGACACCGAGGACGTCGTGAAGATCGCCGGCCGCGTGGTCGCCAAGCGCGGTCAGGGCAAGATCATGTTCATCGTCGTGCGCGATGCGACTGCCGAGATTCAGCTGTTCTGCCGCATCAACGACATGGACGAGGCCGCCTGGAATACGCTCAAGGCCCTCGACCTGGGCGACATCCTGGGCGTGACCGGCGTGGTTGTGCGCACCCAGCGCGGCCAGCTTTCCGTTGCCCCTAAGAGCGCGACCCTGCTTTCCAAGGCCGTTCGTCCGCTGCCCGAGAAGTTCCACGGTCTTTCCGACAAGGAGACCCGCTATCGCCAGCGCTATGTCGACCTGATCGCCAACGACGACGTTCGCGAGACCTTCCGTAAGCGTTCGCAGATTCTCTCTACCTTCCGTCGCTTTATGGAGTCCGACGGCTACATGGAGGTCGAGACCCCCATCTTGCAGACCATCCAGGGTGGTGCCACGGCCAAGCCGTTCATTACCCACTTCAACGCGCTCGATCAGGAGTGCTACCTGCGTATTGCCACCGAGCTGCACCTCAAGCGCTGCATCGTCGGTGGTTTTGAGCGCGTGTTCGAGATCGGCCGCATCTTCCGTAACGAGGGCATGGACCTCACCCACAACCCCGAGTTCACCACGATGGAGGCCTACCGTGCCTTCTCCGACCTCGAGGGCATGAAGGCGCTCGCCCAGGGCGTCATTAAGGCGGCTAACAAGGCCATCGGCAACCCCGAGGTCATCGAGTACCAGGGCCAGACCATCGACCTTTCTGGTGAGTGGGCCAGCCGTCCCATGACCGACATCGTCTCCGATGTGCTCGGCAAGCAGGTCACCATCGACACGCCGGTCGAGGAGCTTGCTTCCGCCGCGCGCGAGAAGGGCCTGGAGATTAAGCCCGAGTGGACCGCCGGCAAGATTATCGCCGAGATCTACGATGAGCTGGGCGAGGACACCATCGTCAACCCGACCTTCGTGTGCGATTACCCCATCGAGGTCAGCCCGCTTGCCAAGCGTTTTGAGGACGACCCGCGCCTGACGCACCGCTTTGAGCTGGTTATTGCCGGCCACGAGTACGCCAACGCGTTCTCCGAGCTCAACGACCCGGTCGACCAGGCCGAGCGCTTTGCCGCCCAGATGGCCGAGAAGGCCGGCGGCGACGATGAGGCCATGGAGTATGACGAGGACTACGTGCGCGCCCTCGAGTACGGTATGCCTCCCGCGGGCGGTATTGGCATTGGTATCGACCGCGTGGTCATGCTGCTTACCAACCAGGCTTCTATCCGCGACGTGCTGCTATTCCCGCACATGAAGCCCGAGAAGGGTTTCCAGTCCGGTGCCGCTGCCGCCAAGGCTGCCGAGGCCGGCAACGCCGCGAGCCCATTCGTTAAGTCGCTTAAGCCCACGCTCGATTACTCCAAGATCGCCGTTGAGCCGCTGTTTGAGGAGTTCGTCGACTTTGATACCTTCTCCAAGAGCGATTTCCGCGCTGTGAAGGTCAAGGCATGCGAGGCCGTCAAGAAGTCCAAGAAGCTGCTGAACTTTACGCTCGACGACGGTACCGGTACCGACCGCACCATCCTCTCCGGTATTCACGCTTATTACGAGCCCGAGGACCTGGTCGGCAAGACCTTGCTCGCCATCACCAACCTGCCTCCGCGCAAGATGATGGGCATCCCCAGCTGCGGCATGCTCATCAGTGCCATCCACGAGGAGGATGGTGAGGAGCGCCTCAACCTGATCCAGCTCGACGCCTCCATCCCCGCCGGCGCAAAGATGTACTAACTTGTTACGCGGTTCTACGAACCGCGTAACGGCTCGACGCTGCGCGGGCCGCATTTGGACAATCTGACGTTCAACTTCAAGGGCGCGACCTAGGTGGTTACGCGGGTTTACCAACCCGCGTAACCAGTTGACGCTGCGCGCCGCCCAGGGCGACAATTTGTCATTCAAAAGGCAAGGCATGACCAGAAGGTCTATGCCTTGCCTTTTTCATGCCAACTTGTTCGCCCTGGACGTCGCTCGCTGTCCGTCCTCTACCTGCGGCGTTGACTTGGTTGACACTTAGAACATCGATGTAGTCATTGGGGACGTTCTTAAACGACTACCCAACGGATATTGCGCACATGGCTCGCATGACAGCCGTCTCTTTTATGTTTCCTTTAGCCGTTGCTGCCTAGGATGGGGGTTAGTCGGTAGGAAGGGAGCGTCTATATGGACGACGCGAGCGAGCGTTCAATCGAAGAGGACATGCTCGATCAGTTCAATTACTTTGATGATGAGGACGAGGAGCTGATCGACCGTCGCGAGCCAGCGCCGCTTGATTCCTTTGATCTGGTCGATGAAGAGACTGATGAGGTTGAGGACGAATCAACGGAGCCCCCACAGCCTTCGCGCCTTGACTCGCTGCTTTCGAGAGCCCCCATGCACCACGGCGTTCGTGCCGGCGCGCTCCATATGAAAACTGACTGGCACCAGATCGTGACGGCAGGCGATGAGCTTGCCGTCGATGCGCCGCTCACCGATAAATCATCCATCATCTGCCGCACCGGCATGCTTATGCTGGCAAGCGGAACGGGTGCCTGGCGCGTGCGCGATACCATGAATCGTGTTGCCGCCGTACTCGGTGTCACCATCCACGTTGACTTAAGTCTTCTGTCGTTTGAGTGCACCTGCATCGAAGATGGCCACTGCTTTAACGAGGTTGTCAGCCTGCCCACAACGGGAGTCAATACCCATCGCATTTGGATGATGGAGAGCTTCTTAAAGGAAATCGAGACGTATGGGCGCCGGTTTACCGTGCACGAATACCACGAGATGCTCAAGACCGTTGAGAGTTCAAAACCCGATTACTCTCCCTGGCAACAGGGCCTTGCGGCAGCTTGTGCTTGCGGCGCCTTCGTCTTTTTGCTCGGCGGCGGCCCTATCGAGATGGCCTGCGCGTTTGTGGGCGCGGGTGTCGGCAACTTTGCCCGCTCCCATATTCTCAAGCAAGGCCTTGGTCAGTTCAGCGCGCTGACGACCGGCGTTGCGCTCGCTTGCGTTTCGTATCTGCTGGCATTGCTCGGCCTTGGCCAGGTCGTACCGGGGGCAATGTCGCACCAAGAAGGCTATATCGGCGCCATGCTCTTTGTGATTCCCGGCTTTCCGCTCATTACGGCAGGCCTCGACATCGCTAAGCTCGACATGCGAAGTGGTATCGAGCGCCTGTCATATGCCGTATCGATTATTGTGATGGCGACGCTCGTAGGTTGGATGGTTGCCGAGTGTGTTGGCCTGGCGCCGGACGACTTTGCGCCGCTCGGCCTTTCGCCGCTTGCTCTTACGCTCCTGCGCGTGGTGATGAGCTTCGTTGGCGTATTCGGCTTCTCGGTGATGTTCAACAGCCCGGTAAAGATGGCCGCGGCAGCTGGGCTGATCGGCGCCGTGTCCAATACCCTGCGTCTGACCCTTGTCGATGCGCCGACGATGATTCCCTTCCTGGGCCTCAGCACGGGAATGCCTCCCGAGGCAGCAGCGTTTATCGGCGCGCTGGTATCGGGTCTGCTGGCAAGCTTGGCCGAAGTCAAGCTCACCTACCCGCGTATCGCTCTCACGGTGCCTTCGATTGTCATTATGGTGCCGGGTTTGTATCTGTATCGCTCGATGTATTACATGTGCACCTTCGACACAGTCAATATGCTCGGCTGGTTTGTGCGCGCAGTGCTCATCGTGGCGTTTTTGCCCGTTGGCCTGGGTGTGGCGCGTACGCTCACCGACCCTCGCTGGCGCCACACCAGCTAATTGGTGCAAGGGGGACAGGTTACTTTGCACCCCCAATGAGTTGCGGTGAAATAGGGACTGAATTGCTGCTTAAAGGGTCAAAACAGTCCGTATTCCACCGCAACTTATGGGGTCGGGGGGATTATTGGTGCCCTGCATCTCCATAAACTCAACGCTTACGAAGCGCGCGCCGTTCGTGTTAGGGTAGTTCCACCACATAAGTAGTCGCAGACGCACGTACCACGGGCGGGCGAGATGAAGTCCCAACAGCTCCATCTTGCCCGCCCGTTTTTGTTGCGTGGTGCCGCGGCGTAACACAGAAAGGATTTTGTCCTTTATGCCTATCAACAAACGAGAGAGCCTGCTGTTCACCTTTATCATGTGCTTTTGCATGGTGCTCTGGATGAGCATCTACAACGTTGCCCTGCAGCATGGGGCCATCAACGGCGAGGTTGTTGCCGCCGCGTGGCTCGGCTTCCCCGTTGCCTACATTTTTGCCATGTGCTGCGACTGGTTTGTTGCCAGCCCCCTTGCCAAGGGTTTCGCTTTTAAATTCCTGGTCACGCCGGGCAAGAGCTCGCCACTTGCCATGACGCTCGCCGTCAGCTCCTGCATGGTCGTTCCCATGGTCATCATCATGTCGCTGTACGGTGCCTGCGAGGGTCTGACGCACATGCCCGGCGGCATCCTTACGAACCTGTATTCCGTGCCCGCGATCTGGATGATCAACATCCCGCATAATTTTGTGATGGCGCTGCCGTGGAACCTTTTGGTAGCCGGTCCGATTTCCCACTTCGTCTTCCGTCGCGCCTTCCCTGTGGGGACGGTTTTCGAGGAGGAGCATGCCGAGCTCTTGGAGCAGGCTATGGCTCCTGAGTGCGAGTAGCTCGCTTAGGGATCTGCTGAGCGCGGGCGACTTGCTTGGTTGGAGCCCTAAGCGTGGATAGCTCTCTCGGCGACATCGCGGGCGTGAGCGGTGCGCATGACCGGAGGGCCCGTGCTGCTCCGTTGCCCGACGTGCTAGCGCGCAGAACAATCTGTTGGTGCATTCGGCGGCTGCTGAAGCGTTTCGGCAGCCGCTTTTTATACGGAGTTTAAATACAACAGTCTGTTGTATTACGTAGAGTGGTATATCTCTAGCAGGAAAAATGCGAGAGACGGAGCATTATGGCGTTGCTAGTAGGACTGGACGTAGGGTCGACGACGACCAAAGTTTACGCGATGCACGAGGATATGACCGAGGCGTGGTGGGGATATCGCCGCCACGGGGCGTGTCAGACAGCGAGCGTGCGCGCCATGCTCGGCGAGCTCGCCGAGCGCTTTCCCCATGAGTCGCTGCGCGTTGCGGTGACCGGCTCGGGTGCGCGCGATATCGCGACCGCGCTGGGCGCCTCGTACGTTCAGGAGGTGGTCGCCAACGCGCTCGCGATCAGCAGGTTCTATCCGCAGACGCGCTGCGCCATCGAGCTGGGCGGCCAAGACGCCAAGATGATCTTCTTCCGCACCAACGATAAGGGAGACATCGAGGTTGCCGACATGCGCATGAACGGCTCGTGCGCAGGCGGTACCGGTGCATTTATCGACGAGATGGCAAAGCTCATGGGGGTCGGCACCGAATCGGGCGAGTTCGAGCAGCTCGCAAGCCGGGGAACGACCGTCCACGAGGTCTCGGGCCGCTGCGGCGTGTACGCAAAGACCGATATCCAGCCGCTGCTCAACGAGGGCATTCCTACCACCGACCTGGCGCTTTCGGCGCTTCACGCGGTCGCCCGCCAAACGATCGGCGGTCTGGCCCAGGGTATCGACATCGAGCCGCCGGTAATCTTCGAGGGCGGTACGCTCGCCTACAACCCCACACTGGTCCGCGTGTTCCGGGAACAACTGAATCTATCGGACGATCAGGTTATCGTCCCGCGCGATCCGCAGATCATGGTCGCGCGCGGTGCCGCCCTGTCGCTGACCGACATGTTCGCATCGTCCCAACCGATCGACCTTCCCGACGCTTTTGTCCGGCTGGATAAGCTCGAGACGGTCGCGCCCGCAAGCGGGGAGGGACGTCTTGCCCGGCCCTTTTTTGCCACACCTGCCGAGCAGGCGGATTTTACGGCACGCCATGGCAAAGAGACGCCGGCAAAGGGTCCGGATGCGTATGCGCCCGGAGAGACGGTGCGTGTGGCGCTCGGTATCGATTCGGGGAGCACGACGACCAAGTTCGCCCTGGTCGATGAGGCGGGTGAGCTTGTCGATTCGTTCTACGCGTCTAATAACGGCAGACCGCTCGACGTCGCCCAACAGGGTCTTGTCAGCTTGAAGAACCGCTGGGAGACAGCGGGAGTCATGCTTGCGATCGATGCCGTGGGCACCACGGGATACGGCGAGGAGCTTTTCGCGCGCGCGTTCCACGCCGACTACCATACGGTCGAGACGGTCGCGCACGCCCGCGCCGCGTGCGCATGCGTTCCCGATGCGACCTTCGTGCTCGACATCGGCGGACAGGATATGAAGGCCATCTGGCTCAACCACGGCGTGCTGACCGATATCGTCGTCAACGAGGCGTGCTCTGCGGGCTGCGGCTCGTTCCTCGAGGGTTTTGCCAAAAACCTCGGAATAGCCGTTGAGGATATCGCGACCGAGGCATTTTCGTCCAAAGCCCCCGCCGTTCTCGGCAGCCGCTGCACGGTGTTCATGAACAGCAGCGTCGTTTCCGAGCAGCGGCGCGGTAAGGGTCCGGGCGACATCATGGCCGGTCTCTGCCGTTCGATTATCGAGAACGTGTTCACCAAGGTCATTCGCGTTTCAAATCTCAACCGTCTGGGCGACAAAGTCGTCGTCCAGGGCGGCACGTTCCGAAACGACGCGGTGCTGCGCGCATTCGAGCAGTATCTGGGCAAACCCGTCACGCGTGCGCCCCACCCGGGGCTGATGGGCGCTATCGGTATCGCCCTGCTCGCGCGCGAGGAATGCCGCAAGGGCGACGCCGGCACGTCGTTTATCGGGCTCGATGCCGTGGAGCGCTTCGAGCATCGCGAGTTCGGCGGCGTTACCTGCCGTCGGTGCAACAACCGCTGCCAGCGCGCGGTCGTGGCATTTGGCGACGGCTCGCTTTACGTCACGGGCAATCGCTGCCCGCGCGGCGGCGCCATCTCATGGGATGAGCTCGTGCGCGAGGTTCCCGCGGCGGAGGAGCTGCGTCCGCAGGGTGCTTGCGAGGCACAGGCACCCGGCACGGGGCGCGACCGGACCGCGGCTGCCCCCAATCTCTTTGTCGACCGCGAGAAGCTGCTGTTCGAGTCGTACCCCACGGTTCCCGTCAGCGGGGGGCGCGATGTCACGATCGGCATTCCCCGTGTGCTCGAGTTCTGGGACACCATGCCGTTCTGGTCGACGTTCTTCAGCACGCTCGGCTTTAAGGTGCGCGTCTCGGGACGCAGCACCAAGGCGATGTACGAGCGCGGTCTGGCGCACGTTACATCCGACACCGTGTGCTTCCCGGCCAAGCTCGTCCACGGGCACATCCGCAATCTCGTCGACGCCGGCGTCGACCGCATCTTCATGCCCATCATCACGACGGTGCCCACCGAAAACACCGCCTCTACCAGCGAGTGGATGTGCGCCGTCGTAAAGGGATACCCCTACGTGATGCGCAATTCCGATAACCCGGAGGAGCGTTTCGGCGTTCCGTTCGATACGCCGCTGTTCCACTGGTACGACGAGGGCGACCGAAACCGCCAGCTCAAGGCGTGGTGCAAGGAGACCTTCGATATCGATGCCGACCTGGTTGCCAAGGCGACCGAGCAGGCGGACCGCGCGCAGGAGACGTTTGAGAACCAGCTGCAGCTGCGCGGCAGGCAGGTGCTCGAGAACGTGCACGAGGACGGCGGCTACGCGGTGGTGATCGCTTCGCGCCCGTACCACAACGACCCGCTGGTCAACCACGGGCTGCCCAAGCTCTTCTCTGAGCGCGGCATCCCCGTGCTGACGCCCGATGCGGTGCCGGGGGTCTGCAACGTCGATCTTTCCAACAGCCGCATCGACATCGTGAACAACTACCATGCGCGCATGCTGTCGTGCGCGGTCATCGTCGCATCGACGCCCGAGCTCGAGCTCGTGCAGATGGGCAGCTTCGGCTGCGGCCACGATGCGTATCTCACCGACGAGATCGCGCGCATGATGGGCGAGATGGGCTCCAAGGTTCCGATGATGATCAAGCTCGATGAGAGCGACGTCGCCGGTCCCATGGGCATTCGCGTGCGTTCGTTTATCGAGTCGGTCAACCGTCGTCGCGCGGAGGAGCGTGCCGAGGGCGCCCGGGTGCACGCGGTCCATCCGCTCGACGACCCGTATAAGGTCAAGTACACCAAGCGCGACCGGCACGACAAGATCGCGCTGGTCCCCAACACCTCCCATGCGTTCTGCAGGCTCATGACCGCGGCGATGCGCAATCAGGGCGTGCGCGCCGAGGCCCTTGATATCGGGCGCGAGGATGCCATCCGCCTGGGCAAACGCTATGTGCACAACGACATCTGCTTCCCCGCGCAAATCGTGATCGGCGAGGCGCTCGCGGCACTCGAGAGCGGTAAGTACGACCCGCACGACGTCGCCGTGGTGACTGGCAAGTATATCGGCGACTGCCGCCTGACTCACTACATGCCCCTGCTGCGCCGCGCGCTCGACGACGCGGGATACGACTATGTCCCGGTGCTCACCAACGACGACGTCGATGCCCACAATGCGCATCCGGGCTTCAAGCTCGGCCTTGGCCCGAGCATCCAGATCGCCTACGGTCTTCCCATGATCGATGCCCTCGAGGCCATGCTTAGGCGCATCCGTCCCTACGAGCTCGAGAAGGGCGCGGCGGACGCTGCGTTCGACCGCGCGCTCGATGAGGTTATCGAGGGCATGGAGCGCTCCGGGCTGAGAGGCCAGGCGACGGGCTTCAAACGCGCGCTTGCGATCATGGACGCCGTTCCGTACGACCGCTCGAACCCGCATCCGACCGTTCTCATCGTGGGCGAGTACCTGCTCAATTTCCATCTCGGCGCCAACCACGAGATCGAGCGCTACCTCGAGGACAACGGGCTCGAGGTCATCGAGGCGCGCATGACCGACGTGATCCGCAAGACCTATTTCTACAAGCATGCGCAGTCGCGCGAGTTCCACGTCGACCTGTCGCTGCCCGAAAAGGCCTGGTACGCCACGGCGGACAACCTGTTCGAGCTCGCGCACGACCGTTGCGACCGCCTGGGCGCGGCGAGCCCGCTCTACGAGCCGCCGACGCGCATGCCCGAGCTCGTGCGCGCGAGCGATAAGATCCTGCACCATACGTTCGATGCGGGCGAGGGCGTGCTGATTCCGGCGGAGATCCTCGAGCACGCCAAGCGCGGCTGCCGCAACTTCGTGATCCTGCAGCCGTTCGGGTGTCTGCCCAACCATGTCGTGGGGCGCGGGCTCATCCATGCGCTCAAGGAGCAGTATCCCACGGCGCAGTTCCTGCCGCTCGACTACGATCCCGACGTGAGCTTCGCCAACGTGGAGAACCGTCTTCAGATGCTCATCATGAACGCCAAGGCGCAGGGGTGCGGTGAGGCGCATGGCGAGACCGCGTAAGGACGCCGATGCGCCCGATGCACGCACCCGTATCATCGAGGCGTTTTGGGAGCTCATCGAGAACAACAGCATCTTCGAGCTGTCGGTTGGCGAGGTGACCCGCGCCGCCCAGTGCAATCGCGGAACGTTTTACTACTATTTTCACGATTTCGATGAACTCGTCGCCATCGCCATAGCCCAGCTGCTGCAGGATAACGAGCTCATCACCGATGCCCTCTGGCATTTTTCGAGCGAGGGCGACCTTTCGGCGTTCGACCGGCGCGACGTCCGCTGCCTGCTGCGGCGCATCGTCATCACCATGAGGGCGGGTGCCGCCGAGCAGGTCGTGCAGGGCATCCATACGATCATCATCGACCGCGTGAGAGAGATCGTCCACCCCGACGGAGAAGAGCTCAAGGCAGATTCGAGCTTTGCGGTGGGCTTTCTGGTCTCGGGCATCATGGGCTTTGTGATGGCGGTCGGCTTTGCCCGGGAGGGCGGCGAGGAGATAGACCTCGAGCAGCCGGGGGACAGCGCGTGCGCGTACCTGAGGGCGGTCGCCATGCAGACGGTGGAAACGGTCGCGCAAGTCGAGGGCGTCGATACATCCGAGCTGCTCGAACGCGTCTCCAAGGAGGCCGATGCCTATCGCGCATCGCGTGCGACGAGTCCCGACGTGGTGAAAGACGCCTAGGGTTTCTCTTGCGGGGCGCCTGTCGCGCATCGCGCGGTGAGTCCCGCGATGCGGTCATAACCTGCATTCATGTGAGCCGGGTTTATAGATATTCCTCCAGCTGTTAACATAGACAACCTGTGGGTAAAGAGACAAAAGCGCCGCCGACGGGCGGGCGTTTTGATTTCGATGAACTCATGTAAGGAAACGAGCATGTTAGATAGATTTACCGATCGAGCGCGCAAGGTCATGTCGATGGCCAAACAGGAGGCGCTCGATCTGCACTCAAATAAGGTGGGCACCGAGCACCTGCTGCTCGCACTCGCCAAGGAGGACGAGGGCATCGCTGCCGAGGCGCTGCGCTCGCTTGATATCTCCTACGACGACATCATGGACACCCTCAAGGAGGTCCAGACCACGGTTCCCGAGCCCAGCGAGGAAACCGAGGCTGCCAAGCTTGCCTTTACGCCGCTCGTCATCAGCGTGATGGAGCGCTCCTTCCGCGTGGCACGTGAGAACAACCAGACCTACGTGTCGACCGAGCACTTGCTGATTGGCATCGTCGAAGAGGGTAACGGCATGGCCATGGACATCCTCATGCGCCTGGGTGTGTCGTCCGCCTCCATCAAAAAGGCTATCGAGAAACTTACCGCCAAGGACCAGGACAAGAAGCGTCCGCTCGCCGGAGCCGGCGCCGGGCGTCCCGGTGCGGGCCTGCCGTTCTTTAGCGGCTCGGACGCGTCGCAGCAAAAGGGGAGCGGCACCGACACGCTCAAGCAGTTCGCCACCAACCTTACGCAGAAGGCGCGCGACGGCGAGCTCGACCCTGTAATTGGTCGCGAAAAGGAAGTCCAGCGTATGATGGAGATCCTTTCGCGTCGCACCAAGAACAATCCGCTTATCTTGGGCGACCCCGGCGTGGGCAAGACGGCCATCGTCGAGGGTCTGGCTCAGCAGATTGCAGCCGGCAACGTGCCCGAGAACCTTATGAACCAGAACATCTGGACGCTCGACCTGCCGGGCCTCGTTGCGGGCGCCAAGTATCGCGGTGAGTTTGAGGAGCGCCTCAAGAACGTGATCCAGGAGGCCACCGAGGCCGACGACGTCATCCTGTTTATCGACGAGATGCACACTATCATCGGTGCCGGTTCTGCCGAGGGCTCCATCGACGCGAGCTCCATGCTCAAGCCCGTGCTTGCGCGCGGTGCCTTCCAGATTATCGGCGCCACCACGGCCGAGGAATTCCGTAAGTACCTCACCAAGGATCCGGCCTTTGAGCGTCGCTTCCAGACCATCGATGTCGAGGAGCCGAGCGTCGAGGACACGGTCAAGATCCTGACCGCGCTCAAGCCGCGCTACGAGGAGCACCACCATGTGCGCTATACGCAGGGTGCTATCGAGGCCGCCGCGAACCTTTCCAACCGCTACATTCAGGACCGCTTCCTGCCTGATAAGGCCATCGACCTCATTGACGAGGCCGGCGCCCGCGCCCGCATCGCCGCCAACCGCGCGCCCGAGCCGGTGCGCGAGGCCGAGCATCGCATAGAGGAGCTCAAGGCCGCCGCACAGGAGGCCACCGAGAGCGACGACATGAACAAGGCCGCCGAGATCACCGAGCAGCAGAAGGCCGCTGAGATTGAGCTCGCCGAGGCCAAGGCCGCCTGGACCGCCGAGCTCGACGCCAGCCCGCTCACCATCGACGTGAGTCAGATTGCCGACATCGTGTCCGTGACCTCTGGCGTGCCGGTTTCCTCGCTCACCGAGAGCGAGAGCCGTCGCCTGCTGCAAGCCGAAAGCGTGCTCAAGACGCGCATCATCGGCCAGGATGAGGCAGTCGAGGCCGTCGCCAAGGCCGTGCGCCGCAGCCGCTCGCCGCTCAAGGACCCGCGTCGCCCCGGCGGCAGCTTTATCTTCCTGGGTCCCACCGGCACAGGCAAGACCGAGCTCGCCAAGACGCTCGCCGAGTACCTCTTTGGCAGCAAGGACGCGCTCATCAGCTTCGACATGTCGGAGTTCGGCAGCGAGTTCGAGGTCTCCAAGCTTATCGGTAGCCCTCCGGGTTACGTGGGTCACGACGAGGGCGGTCAGCTTACCAAGGCCGTTCGTCGTCACCCGTATTCGGTCGTGCTGTTCGATGAGATCGAGAAGGCGCACCCCGACATCTTCAACATTCTGCTGCAGGTGCTGGAGGAGGGTCGTCTGACCGATAGCCAGGGCAAGACGGTTGACTTCCGCAACACCGTGATCATCATGACATCCAACGTGGGCGCCCGCGAGATCGCGCAGGATGCGAGCGTTGGCTTTGGCACCACCGGCGAGCAGGGCCTCACCTCGAGTGAGATCAAGGGTCGTGCGATGGGCGAGCTCAAGCGCCTGTTCCGCCCCGAGCTGCTCAACCGTATCGACGATATTGTGGTGTTCCAGAAGCTCTCGGGCGAGAACCTGACCAAGATCGCGCACCTGCTGGTGGACGACCTGCGCCAGCGCCTGATCGCAAACGGCATGAACATCAAGCTCACCGATGCGGCCTATGACAAGATCGTGGCCGAGGGCACCGACCTCACCAACGGTGCGCGTCCGCTGCGCCGTGCTATTCAAAAGCTCATCGAGGATCCGCTGTCCGAGGAACTGCTGGCTGGCGAGTGGGGCGAGGGCGATACCGTCCTGTGCGACGTGGCCGATGGCAAGTTTGTCTTTAGCCACGGCACGGGCGAGATCCCGGCACCGCGTCCGGCGGGCACGCTCGGTGGCGATACCGCCCCGGCGGCACCGCACACCGGCAACGCCGCGCCCGTGAGCGGCGGCGTGACCTCGGGCCCCGGCGGCATGATGCAAGCCGGTTCCGGCGCGCTGTAGGGCGTGGCGACAATTTGATACGCGCAATCGAGGTGCTCCGAAAAGGGCGCCTCGATTTGTAGAGCTGCGGAAGTTGTGACCGTTACGCTATACGGTCCACCGTTAGCCGATGATGCGAGGGCGCTCGGCGTTTTCGACTGGTTTATGCACGCAAAGTCTGGGAATATACAAGTCGCATGTCTTACTGTCTAACCAGTTGCGCCAAGGAGGCACCATGGACTACAAGATTACCGGCTACGAGCCCGCCCAGCTGTTCCATTTCTTTGAGGAGGTCAGCGCGATCCCCCGTGGGTCTGGCAACGAGAAGGGCATCAGCGATTTCCTGGTTGCGTTTGCCAAGGAGCGCGGCCTCGATGTGTATCAGGACGAGGTCTACAACGTCATCATTCGCAAGCCCGCATCTGCCGGCGCCGAGAATGCCCCGACCGTGATGCTGCAGGGCCACATCGACATGGTGTGCGACAAGCTGGGCTCCGTTGAGCACGACTTTACGACTGATGGTATCGACCTGGTCGTCAAGGACGGCGTCCTCACCGCTAACGGCACCACTCTGGGCGCCGACAACGGTATTGCCGTCGCTCTGATGCTCACTGTTCTCGATGACGATTCGATCATTCACCCCGCCCTCGAGTGCGTGTTCACTACCGACGAGGAGACTGGCCTGGTCGGCGCCGAGACGCTCGACAAGTCCCAGATTAGCGCCCGCACCATGATTAACCTCGACTCCGAGGAAGAGGGCGTTGCCACCGTCAGCTGTGCCGGCGGCGTCGTCGTTACCTACACCTGCCCGATCGCGCGCGAGCACAAGACCGGTAGCACCCTCACGCTCGACATCTCCGGCCTGCTGGGCGGTCACTCCGGCAGCGATATCCACCTGGAGCGCGGCAACGGCAACCTCATCATGGCCCGCATCATCGACCGCCTGATGGTTGCCGGCGAGCCCGCCATCGTCAGCTTTAACGGCGGCACCAAGGACAACGCCATCAACCGTGAGTGCAAGGCTGTTCTGGTCTACGCCGACCACGCTGCCGCCGAGGCCGCGGCCCAGATCGCAAAGGGCATCATCGCCGACGTCACTGCCGAGCTCGAGGTCTTCGACCCCGGCTTTACCTGCACCGTCGAGATTGCCGACGACGCCGAGGTCGAGGCCATGGACCAGAAGTCCGCGCTTGCCCTCATCCGCGCCCTGCGTCTTGCCCCCAACGGCGTGATTCGCCGCAACGTCGCCGCCGACGGCTCCGTCGAGGTTTCCTCCAACATCGGTGTGGTTGCCACCTCTGACGACGAGGTCAAGATCATGCTGTCCCCGCGCTCCTCGATCACCTCGCTGCAGAACGAGTTCAAGGACCGCCTGCAGACGCTGGCCGATGTCCTGGGCTTCGACGCCAAGTTCGAGTTCGAGTATCCCGGCTGGAGCTATGCCGAGCATTCGCCGGTCCGCGACGTCTTTGTCGAGAGCTATCGCGAGCTCTTTGGCTCCGAGCTGCGTATCGAGTCCATTCACGCCGGCCTTGAGTGCGGCCTGTTTGCCGAGGCCCTGCACGGCCTGGACGCCATCGCCGTGGGCCCGACGCTCTCCGATGTCCACACCCCGGACGAGAGCATGGAGCTCGCTTCTGCCGAGCGCTTCTACGAGCTGCTCATCGACGTCCTCAAGCGCCTCGCTGCGTAAAGGTTGCGCTAGCAGCAGTTCGAGCTACGTGCTAGCGGATTGCAAATGACATTACGAGAGGGGACATCCGAGCTTTTGCGACGGGTGCCCCCTCTCTTTTGTTTGATAATTGCGAAATTACGGACACCTAGCCCATATCCGCCTTGATGAGGTCGAGGGTGCGCTGGCAGTTTTCGCAGACGGGGCCGAGCATATGCTCGCGCAGGTCCGCCATGCCGGGCAGGTCGGCGTATTCGTTCATGACCTCTTCCATGCAAATGGGTACCTCGTAGGCGAGGTCCATCATGGTCGCAAAGCAAAACTTCTCGGATAGCCCGGCATCGGTGAGCGCCGCCTCCAGCGCGGGGTCGCCCATACCGTGGTATCGGCGGATAGCGCCTGGACCGATGCGCCCCACACGATTTTCGCCGCCAACGCTCATGGCAAGGCGCGCTCGGCGGCGCATGCGCTCATATGCCAAACCCGACGCGACATCGTACATGGGTGCGAGCGCCGCGTTTGTGCCTTTGCCAAGGATGAGCGAGTAGTTTTTAGCGTGTGCGTCAGGCGCTCCGATAATGGCGTTATAGAACAACATATAGGTAAAAAGCACAAGATTCATGTGGTGGGGGACTGTGTTAATCAGTCGTTCTTGGATGTCTCGTGTAGTTGGTCCTCCGTCGGCGGTGTATTTCTGGCTTGGCAATACACCGAGCGCCTGGCAAAAGTCCTCCTGATGCAGCCTTTCGATATTTCCGCTGCTATTGACCATTCTGTCGTACCGTTCAACGACGAGCGCGGCTTCGTCTTCAAATGTGTAATAGGAGACGTTGGCAGTTGGAATGCCAACACGCCGAGCCGTTTTCATGCAGACGAATTCGTTTAAGGCCTGATGTTTGAACCCAACGACACCATTTTTGAAGATATGGGTAGTGGGGGATGACCCTAGACATTCGCACCATTGGCCATCATGCCAAGCTAGTGCAAATTTGCCTTGATTGCCGCCCAGGGACCAGCTTTCGTTGGAGCCCATCCATGTCTCTCTTTCGTCATCGCGAATTGCTTTGAGCTTGTGAGCGATTTGAGAATTGGTAAGCGGGCGGTATGCCGAGACCCTGCCGCGGGCGGCGTCTAATTGATCGGCTCGACAAAACTGAACGGCCCCCGCGCAGTCAAGACCGATATGGCACAAGAGGGCGACGGGGTTGTTGGATGCAACATCATGCTCGGTGGCAATAGCGCGACGCTGCTCTTGGCTGTCGGGCAAAAGGCCAAATAGGAACGGGCGGACGATGTTATGGCCATACGTGCGATTGGAAAGCGGCATTGTTAGCGATAACGGTGCTCCGCGATAGGTTGGGGCGTATGCAAAGCTGCAGAGTCCATGCTCGTCTTGCCGGAGAGTGCCGGCGATTTCGCCACAAATGAGGGTCGTGAGCTCCATCTCTGCCATTTATTTCACAACCTTGCAGCCAAAGGAGAGGTTTGAAGTGCCGGAAAGGCCTTGCTCGGCTGCGATTTGGGCCAGTAAGGCACCATAGGAAGATGGCGTTCCTTGTCGAGTGGGTCGTCTGCCTACGCTTGGCTTTGGCAGGGTATTCGAGTTCGCGATAGGGAGGTTCACTATCGTCGTCGGATGTTCGGAGGGCGATGCGATGGAGTCGTTATCGCTTTGCGCGAAGAGACCTATGCCGAGTGCGTTAAAGACGGTCAGCAACTTGTCGAGTCGAATGCCCGTGGCGTCTCCCAGCTCGAGCGATGCGAGCAGGCGCTCCGAAACACCGGCTTTTTTAGCGAGGGCGGCACGGGTGAGACCCTGAGCCTCGCGTGCCTGGCGCACATAGATGCCAGCTTGGCGCGGTGTGGTGATGGGAAGGGTGTCCATAGCGATCTCCTAACGTGCAGACTTTTGCATCCTAGTATGACATGCAAAAGTCTGCATGAAAAGGCCTCATGCAAAACTCTGCATGAGGCCTTGCCCGGACGTTTAGTTTTGAGGGGTGTTTTACAGCACCAAAATCCCCAGGTGCTCCAGCAAGATCTTAAGCCCGATAAGGATGAGCACGACGCCGCCCACGATGGTGGCGGGCTTTTCGTAGCGCGCGCCAAAGGTGTGGCCAATCGCCACGCCGGCGACGGAGAAGATAAACGTTGTGATGCCTATAAGCGATACAGCGGGCACGATGTCGACCGAGAGCGCGGCAAATGAGATGCCCGCGGCTAAGGCGTCGATTGAGGTGGCGATGGCGAGGATCAGGTACTCGCCCAGGTCAATCTTTTCGGCGTCCTTGCCGTCGCCTTCATCCTCGTCCTCGGTAAAGGCCTCCCACAGCATTTTGCCGCCGATAAAGGCCAAAAGGATAAAGGCGATCCAGTGGTCGATGGGGCCGATGATGCCCATAAACTGACTGCCAAGCGCCCATCCGATTACGGGCATGCCGGCCTGAAAGCCGCCAAAGAACAGGCCGAGCACTACGGCGACCTTAAGGTTGATCTTTTTCATGCCGAGACCCTTGCAGATGGAAACGGCAAAGGCGTCCATCGAAAGGCCAACGGCGAGCAGCACGAGCTCGGCGAGTCCCATAGTCTGGCTCCCTCTCTGCGGGCGAGCCCGATTACGCGACTACTCCCTCATTTATGCGAATTCCGATGCTACCACATGAACAGCTGATTTGGGTTGGGCTCTCAGCTGTGTTCGCTCATTCTGTAAGCATCGGATTTCGCAAGCGCCGCGGGGACAAACCGTGAGAAACTATTTAGCGTTTATGGAGCGTATACGATGGGAGCGATGCCTTGGATAAGAACGAGCTGCAAAAGCGTATGGAACAGGCCATCCGCCTGACGGCACCTGGTCAGCCGATCCGCACCGCCCTCGACATGATCATCGCCGGTCACCTGGGCGCCCTTATCTGCGTCGGCGACACCGAAAACGTGCTCGCTGCCGGTAACGACGGCTTCCCGCTCAACATTTCGTTCACCTCGAACCGTCTGTTCGAGCTCTCCAAGATGGACGGTGCCATCGTCATCGACGGCGACCTCACCCAGATCCTGCGCGCCAACTTCCACCTCAATCCCGATCCCTCGCTTGCCACGAGCGAGACGGGCATGCGTCACCGCACCGCCGCTCGCATGTCGGTGCTCACCGATGCCATCGTGATCTCGGTTTCGGCCCGTCGTGCCGTCGTCAACGTGTACGTTCACGGCAAGAGCTACGAGATCCAGCCCGTCACCACCATCATGAGCTCGGTCAACCAGCTCGTCGCCACGCTCCAGACTACCCGTCAGTCGCTCGATCGCTCCCTGCTGCGCCTGACGGCACTCGAGCTGGACGACTACGTCACGCTCGCCGACATCACTGGCATCTTCTCGAGCTTCGAGATCATGCAGCAGGCAAAGACCGAGCTTAAGGATTGCATCGTCAAGCTGGGCAACCAGGGCAAGCTCGTGCAGATGCAGCTCGAGCAGCTCGCCGGCTCCAGCATGGATACCGAGTACGATCTGATGATTCGCGACTATGCAAGTGATTCTTCCGAGGCTAATGCCGAGAAGATTCGTGCAGAGCTCGCTCGCATGACGCCTAAGGACCTGTCCGACCCGCAACACGTGGCGGCAGTTCTGGGCTATGACGACCTGGACGAGGACTCCGTCATGACGCCGCTGGGCCTGCGCACGCTTTCGCGTGTGTCCGTCGTGCGCGACGGCGTGGCCGAGAAGATCGTCGACGAGTACGGCTCGCTGCAGGAGCTCATGGACGACATCAGCGAGGATCCGGAGCGCCTGGGCGACTTTGGCGTCAACAACCCTGCCATTCTTGCGGACTCGCTGTACCGCATGAAGGGCACCAAACAGGGGAACGCATAATGGCGCCCGTATGCGCCGTGGTCGTTGCCGGCGGCAGCGGCCAGCGCTTTGGAAATCCCGGCGGCAAGCAGCTCGTTAACGTGGCAGGCCGTCCGCTCATGAGCTGGTCCATCCGCGCGTTCGATCGTAGCGACAAGGTCGGCCACATCGTGGTGGTGTGCCCTGCCGAGCGCCGTGCCGAGATGCGCCGCCTGGCCATCGACCTGTTTGACTATGACACGCCCATCAGCTTTGCCGATGCCGGCGATACCCGTCAGGATTCCACCCGTGCCGGCGTGCATGCGGTTCCGGCGGGTTTCGAATATGTCGCCATCCACGATGGCGCTCGTCCGCTCATTACGACCGAGGCCATCGACCACGCTATCGACGTGCTCATGGGCGACCGCTCGCTCGACGGTGTCGTGTGCGGTCAGCCCGCGATCGACACGCTCAAGATCGTCGACGGCGATAATATCGTCGAGACGCCGCCGCGCGAGCTCTATTGGGCCGCGCAGACGCCGCAGATTTTTAGCGTCGACGCCATGAAGCGCGCTCACGCCGCTGCTATCGCCGAGGGCTTTATCGGTACCGACGATTCATCGCTGGTCGAGCGCATGGGCGGGCGCGTCCGCTGTGTCCAGAGCCCGCGCGATAACCTTAAGGTGACGGTGCCCGAGGACCTGCGTCCCGTAACCGCGATTCTGCTCGGTCGCATGGCCGAGGGAGAGGACCTTCCCCATGTTCAGTAACCTGCGCATTGGCCACGGCTACGACGTCCACCGTTTGGTGGAGGGGCGTCGATGTATCATCGGCGGGGTCGACATTCCCTACGAGCGCGGCCTGCTGGGCCACTCGGATGCCGATGTGCTCGCGCACGCCTTGGCCGACGCCATTCTGGGCGCCTGCCGCGGGGGAGACATCGGCAAGCTATTCCCCGACACCGATCCTGCCTACGAGGGTGCTGATTCGATGGTGCTGCTCGCTCGCGTGATGGACTACGCGCGCGAGCTGGGCTTTGAGTTTGTCGATGCCGATTGCACTATTGCCTGCCAGCAACCTAAGATCACCCCGCACCGCGATGCCATGCGCGCCAACCTTGCCCATGCCTTGGGCGTTGACGTCGAAAATGTAGGCGTCGCCGCCACTACGACCGAAAAGCTCGGTTGGGAAGGCCAGGGCGAGGGAATCGGCGCCTGGGCCGTCTGCCTGCTACAGAAAACCGTTAAGGAGTAACGAATGCGTATCTACAACAGCGCTACCCATAAAAAGGAAGAGTTCCAGCCCATCGAGTCCGGCAAGGTCCGCATGTACGTGTGCGGCCCCACGGTCTACGACAACATCCACATCGGCAATGCCCGCACGTTCATCAGCTTTGACGTGATTCGTCGCTGGCTCATCGCGAGCGGCTACGAGGTCACGTTCGCCCAGAACCTCACCGATGTCGATGACAAGATCATTAAGCGCGCCAACGAGCAGGGCCGTACGGCTGCCGAGGTCGCGACGGAGTTCTCCGACAAGTTCATCGGCGTCATGCGCGCCGCCAACGTGCTCGATCCCGATGTGCGCCCCCGCGCCACCAAGGAGATCGGCCCCATGATTGCCATGATCAAGACGCTTATCGAGCAGGGCCACGCTTACGCAGCCGATAACGGCGATGTATACTTTGCCGTGCGCAGCGATCCCAACTACGGTCAGGTCTCGGGCCGCAACATCGACGACCTTATGGTGGGCGCGCGCATCGAGGAGAACGAGGACAAGAACGATCCGCTCGACTTTGCCCTGTGGAAGGCCGCCAAGCCCGGCGAGCCCAGCTGGCCGAGCCCTTGGGGCGAGGGTCGTCCCGGTTGGCACACCGAGTGCGCCGCCATGGTGCACCGCTACCTGGGTACCCCGATCGATATCCACGGCGGTGGCTCCGACCTTGCCTTCCCGCATCACGAGAACGAGTGCGCCCAGGCCACCTGCGCCTGGCACCAGGGCTTCTCCAACACCTGGATGCACACGGGCATGCTGCTGGTAGACGGCGAGAAGATGTCTAAGTCGCTCGGCAACTTCTTTACGCTGGCCGAGGTCCTCGAGCAGCACTCCGCTGCCGCCCTGCGCCTGCTGATGCTGCAGACGAGCTATCGCTCGCCGCTCGACTTTTCTTGGGAGCGCCTGGGGGGTGCCGAGAACTCGCTCACGCGTATCGCCGGTACGGTCGAGAACCTGCGCTGGGCCGCGAACTATGCGACGGCCGACGCCGATGCGGCTGCCGCCGAGGCATTTGCCGCCAAGGCCGCCGAGACTCGTGCCGCCTTTAAGGAGTGCATGGACGACGACTTTAACACCGCTGGTGCCATGGGTGCCGTCTTTGGCTTTGTGACCGAGTGCAACCAGTACTTGGAGCAGGCGGGCGACGCTGCCGACAAGGCCGCCGCGCTTGCCGCCGCCGACACGCTGGCCGAGCTGCTCGATACGCTTGGCGTTGAGCTCCCCGAGCCCAAGGTCGAGCTGCCGCTGGGCCTGCTGGGCGTTGCCGCCGGCCTGGTCGCCTACACTGGTGACGACGTGGACGAGGCAGCTTCCAAGATTCTCGAGGCTCGCGCCGAGGCCCGTGCCGCCAAGAACTGGGATCTGGCAGATGCCATCCGCGACCAGCTCAAGGATCTGGGCCTGACGATCGAAGATACGGCCGCTGGCACTCGTATCAAATCTCTCTAATCCCCGCGGGTTTCCCAAGCACCCGACCTTGCCGTTCAAACCGTCGCTCGCGTACTCAAGTACGCGTCGCTCCTCTTTCACGGCAATCTCGGGCACTTGGAAAACCCGTACCGACCGCTTGAGCTATTCGTCTTAAGCGGTCGCTTCTTTTGTCCTGTTTGAAAATTATTTAAAGGAGGCCGCTTTATGGCCGACAATCGCAAGCGTGCACCGCGTGGAGGCAAGCAGGCTGCTTCTGGCTCGCGTCCGATTCGCCGCAACGACCGCGCTGCCACTCCCAAGGGCCAGCGCGAGCGCTCCCAAGCCCAGGCTGCGCGTCCGCAGCGAGATCGCAACCGCGACAACGTTCAGGTCCCCAAGGGCGAGTTTATCGAAGGTCGTCGTGCTGCCGCCGAGGCGCTACGCACTGGTTTTCCCATCAAGTGCGCGCTCATTGCCGAGGGCGGGGAGCGCGATGCCGCCTTGTCGCGCCTGGTCGACGACCTCAACGCCGCGGGTGTCCGCATTAAGTATGTGCCGCGCGCGCAGCTCGACGCACTGTCGAGCCATGGCGCTCACCAGGGCATTGCGCTCGAGGTGGGCAACTTCCCCTATGCCGATGTCGCCGATATTCTCGACCGCGCGGGCGACGGTCCGGCGCTTGTCGTTGTGCTCGACCATGTGACCGACGACGGCAACTTTGGCGCCATTGTGCGCTCCGCCGAGGTTGTGGGCGCGGCCGGCGTCATCATCGCCAACAAGCGTGCCGCCGGCGTGACCGTGGGCAGCTACAAGACTTCTGCCGGCGCCGTCATGCATCTGCCTATCGCGCAGGTGCCCAACATCGCCCGTGCGCTCGACGATCTTAAGGCCGCTGGCTTTTGGGTGGGCGGTGCCTCCGAGCACGCCGAGGGCAGCTGCTGGGATGCTCCCTTCGAGGGCCGCGTGGCGCTCGTCATGGGCTCCGAGGGCGACGGCATCTCGCGCCTGGTGCTTGAGAAATGCGACTTTTTGACCAAACTTCCCCAGCGCGGCATGACCGAGAGCCTCAACGTGGCCCAGGCGACCACCGCACTGTGCTTTGAGTGGCTGCGCCGCAATGCCGGCGAGCTCATGGGGGAGGAGTAGCGCATGTCCAAGAAGAACCGCGCCAAGTCCAAGGCCAAGCGCTTTGGCGAGGGCTCGGCCAAGCCGATTGTTTCGGCTGCGACCTATGGCGTGGGCGGCAATGCGTTTGCGCAGGCCATCGCCGATCCGGTCTCGACGGTGCACTCCAATAAGCCCGAGCTGCTGGTGGTCGACGGCTACAACGTGATCCACTGCACGCCGCGCTACGAAAAGCTCGTGTACGACCATTCCGACGATCCGTATTCCAGCGACGTTCACGATATGGCGCGCACTGCCCTCATCAACGACGTCGCCGCCTTTGCCCAGGGCCGCTACGAGGCCGTGATCGTGTTCGACGGCGCGGGCAATATCTCCAGCGAGCGCCCCAACCTGCCGGCCCGTGGCGTGCGCATCGAGTTTTCGCCGACGGGCGTCTCTGCCGATACCGTGGTGCAGAAGCTCTGCATCGAGGCGCGCGAGGAAGGCCGCGCGTGCTCCGTGGTGTCGAGCGATGGCACGATCCAAGCCGTCGTCATGGGCAAGGGCGTTACGCGCATCTCGAGCCGCATGCTGGTGGACGAGATCAAACAGATCGATAACGACGTTCACGAGGCAGAGGAAGCTCCGCAGATTAAGATGACCCTGGGCAGTCGCCTGAGCCCCGATGCGCTGGCTAAGCTCAAGGCCCTTCGCGGGAGGTAGGTAAACCTTCTATGGGGAGCTGCTTTCTCGATTGACCGATCAACTGGTTGTAATCAGTGGGTTGCAGGTCGGCCTCGTCAAAACGAATAGTTTTTGGTTCTGGCGAACAGATAAAACTATTCGTTCTGACGAAGGGTTTTGAGATGTGGTCGGTCAAAGGGTCTGTTGCGCCCCGTCCGCAATTCCATTATTCTTAACAGGCTTCGCGCGAAAGCGCCAAGTGTGCCAGTGTGGCGCAACGGTAGCGCAACTGATTTGTAATCAGTGGGTTGCAGGTTCGATTCCTGTCACTGGCTCCATGAGAGTTTCGGGCTCTGTTCCTTGTGGGACAGGGCCCGTTTCTATTTATGTTGATAAGTCAGTAGGTTTGGTGCTAACCAAGCTTCAGGTTTGTCTCAATCTGTAACACGAAGAGGCTGAAAACC
>CATWSG010000014.1 GCA_958353395.1 uncultured Collinsella sp. | reverse complement strand
GCGCGGGCGCCCGGTCGGCGGCCCGTTCTGGGCGCGCCTCAATCGTAGCCCGAGATGGTCCCAGGCTGACAATTTCGACTGTAATGGACGTTCTTAAGCGACTAGGTCGGAAAAATTCTCAAAAAAGTTCTTGCCCTAAGCTGATTCGTCCGTATAATAAACTTCGTTGCTTGAGAGCACGCACCTATTCCTCGGTAGCTCAATGGTAGAGCACGCGGCTGTTAACCGCGCTGTTGTAGGTTCGAGTCCTACCCGGGGAGCCAGAATTTCCAGCCCTTTCTGTTGGGCTTTAAATTCCTCGGTAGCTCAATGGTAGAGCACGCGGCTGTTAACCGCGCTGTTGTAGGTTCGAGTCCTACCCGGGGAGCCAGGTTGTAAAACCCGTCGCTTATGCGGCGGGTTTTTTCTTGCCGCGATAGACTGGCGCGAACGTTGCCATATCAACATTTCGTGTCGAGGATGTAATCCCGCGACCCACCACCTCAACATGGCGCGCTCGTTGTAGAATATTGCAATGATTGCTCCCACGAGATGGTGCCGCGAGCACCAGATAAGGAGATTCTTGTGTCTGAGACCATTAACGGCAGCCTGAGCGTCTCGAACGACGTTATTGCCGATATTGCCGGTTATGCCGCGATGACGTGCTATGGCGTCGTCGGTATGGCCGAACAGCTCCAGGGCGCCGAGAGCGTACGCCTGCTTGCCGGTCAGCGCCTTCGCAAGGGCGTGCTTGTCTCCGCCGACGAGAACGGCCTTACGGTCGATCTTCACGTCGTGCTCGAGAACGGCGTCAACATGAAGTCCGTCTGCCACAATCTTTCGAGCTCCGTTGCCTTTACCCTGCAGGAGATCGCCCAGATCGATCCCGCCAGCCTTAAGATCGGCATCCACATCGACGCGCTCAAGAGCCGTCTGAACTAGCATCCGAAAACGGAGATTCAAATACCCATGATTGCAAAGACCATTCGCACCTGTTTTCCGATCGCTGCGGCTGCCGTTTCCGACAAGGCCGAGGAGATCAACAAGCTCAACGTCTTCCCCGTACCCGACGGCGACACCGGCACCAACATGTCGCTCACGCTCGCCTCGGTGACCAAGGAGCTTTCCGCCCTTCCCGCTGATGCCGACATGGAGGCCATCGCCGGCGCCATCACCCACGGCTCCCTCATGGGTGCCCGCGGCAACTCCGGCGTCATCACCTCGCAGATCCTGCGTGGCGTGGCCGAGGGTCTCGTCTCTGCCGACGAGCCCATTACGTCTGCCAACATCGCCTTCGCCTTCCGTCGCGCCGTCAAGGTTGCCTTCCAGGCTGTCCGCAAGCCCATCGAGGGCACGATCCTCACAGTGCTGCGCGATGTCTCGACCAAGGCCGACGAGTGCGAAAAGAAGAAGTTCTCGGCCGAGGACGCGCTCGATGCTATCGTCGTCGAGGCCTACCAGTCCGTCGCCCGCACGCCCGACCTGCTGCCCGTTCTGAAGGAGAACGGCGTGGTCGACTCCGGCGCCTTTGGCTTTGCCATCTTCCTTGAGAACTTTGTTGCCGCCGCGCTTGGCCGCAGCACCGTTGTCGAGGATTTCTCCGCCACGTTTGATTCCGCCGGTTCCGCCCGTGACGCAGCCCTTGGTCGCGTTGAGATCGAGGCCAACGACGACTGGGAGGGCTCGGAGTTCCGCTACTGCAACGAGTTCCTCTTTAAGGCCGACGCTCCCTTTGATGAGGATGAGTGCCTTAAGTTCCTGGGCTCCATGGGCGACTGCGAGCTACTCGTGGGCGCCTACCCCGACTACAAGATCCACGTGCACTCCAACACCCCCAACCTGGTGCTCGAGCACATGCTGCAGCTTGGCCAGATCTATGAGGTCTTTATCCACAACATGGAGATGGAGGCCCACGATCGTACCGCCAAGATTCATGAGGACCAGGAAAAGGCCGCCGAGCCCGCCAAGGCGTTGGGCTTTGTCGCCGTTGCCGCCGGTTCGGGCGAGGCCGACATCCTCAAGTCCCTCGGCGTCGACGTGGTCGTGTCCGGTGGCCAGACCATGAACCCCTCGACCGCCGACCTGCTGGGCGCGGTGGACCAGGTCAACGCGACCTCGGTCATCATCCTGCCCAACAACGGCAACATCCGCATGGCTGCCGAGGCCGCTGCCTCTGCCTGCACCGATAAGAAGGTCGCCGTCGTTCCCACCAAGACCGTTCCCCAGGCGTTCTCCGCGCTGTTTGCGGTCCTGCCCGATTCCGAGCTCGAGGACGCTGTTGCCGCCATGGTCGACGCCATCAGCGAGGTTCGCGATGGCGAGGTCACCCGTGCTGTTCGCGATTCCAGCGCCTCTGACGGCTCTCCGATTCACTCCGGTGACGTCATGGGTATCATCGCCGGTTCCATCGATGTGGTCGGCTCCGACGTGAAGCAGGTCACGCTCGACTGCATCAACCGCATGCAGGAGGAAGAGGAGGGCGACGCGCTGACGATTCTGGCCGGCGAGGAGTTGTCCGATGAGGCCTTCCAGGAGATCGTCGACGCCATCGAGGAGGCTCAGCCCGACCTGGAGATTGATGCCCATCGTGGCGAGCAGCCGCTCTATCCTGTGATCTTCTCGATCGAGTAGGCAACTGCCCATGTCCGAGCTGTGCTCCGTGCCGCGCGTCTCGGAGCGCTTTGCCCAGAGCAATGCGCTCGACGAGGATATCGCGCGACTCAAATATGTTTCGGGTAAACGTGAGGAGGCCCTTCGCCGTCTGGGAATTCGGACGGTGGGGGACCTCCTTCTCCATATCCCTCATCGATACCTGGACTTTACGCGCTCCTGGTCCATCGAGATGGCACCCATCGGTACCGTGTGCACGATTGTCGCCACGGTCGATCGTATCGTCCAAAAACAGCCCCGCCCGCGTATGCAGGTTACCGAGATCTCGCTGGTGGACGAGACGGGCGTGCTGCAAGTCGCCTTTTTCCGTCAGCCCTGGATTGCCCAGCAGTTTAAGCAGGGAGACCGCCTGGCCGTGATGGGTAAGGTCGAGTTTGCCTACGGCTTTAAGCAGATGGCCTCTCCGCATTTCGAAAAGCTCGAGGAGGGGCGTGCCGCGGGCACCATTCTGCCGGTCCATTACGTGAGTGATGGCGTGAGCCAGGCGTGGATGCGCCGCATCGTAAGCGGCGCGCTCGAGGTCGTCGGCAATCCCTTCGACCCGATTCCCGCGCGCTTACGCGTCAAGCGCCGCCTGATGAGCAATGCCCGTGCGTTGCGCTCGATCCACTTTCCCTCGAGCATGGCAGAGCGCGACATCGCGCGTCGTCGCCTTGCCTATGAGGAGTGCCTCTGCCTTCAGCTGGCGCTGCGCCTGCGCAACGACGGCGGCCTGGTCGAAGTCGCTCCCTACGCCCATGCCGCGGGCGAGCACCTGGCAGCGCTCAGGGAAGCCCTGCCGTTTTCGCTGAGCGACGAGCAGGAGGCCGCATTCCATGACATCCTGCGCGACATGTGCGATGGCGGGCGCGTGATGAACCGCCTGCTGCTGGGCGACGTCGGTACCGGCAAGACGGCCGTCGCCGCCTGTGCGCTGGCTGTCGCGGCCGATTCGGGTACTCAGTCCTGCGTTATGGCGCCTACGGGCGTGCTGGCGCGCCAATATGCCGATAAGACCGGCCCCTTGCTCTCGCAGGCTGGCATGTCCTGGGCGCTCCTGACGGGTGCCACGCCGGCGGCCGAGCGCGAGCGGATCCATGCGCAGTTGGAATCGGGCGAGCTCGACGTCCTCTTTGGAACCCACGCGGTCCTTTCGGACAACGTGACTTTTAAGCATCTATCGCTTGTCGTCATCGACGAGCAGCACCGCTTTGGTGTGGGCCAGCGCAATGCCCTGCGTGCCAAAGGCCCTGGTGCGGACCTGCTCGTCATGACGGCGACGCCCATCCCGCGTACGCTGGCGCTCTCGGTCTACGGCGACCTGGACACGAGCATCATCCGCCATCGGCCTGTTCCGGGGGCGGGCGTCACGACGCGCGTGCTCACCGAGTCGAGCCGCGACTTGGCCTACGGCGCCATTCGCGAGGCGCATGAAAAGCGCCAGCAGGCCTATGTGATCTGCCCCCTCGTAGAGCCGAGTGATTCGGCCGATGAGCTGGAAGATGTCCCCGGTATCGCCCGTGACGACGAGGGCCGCGTGACCGTGCCTGTGCCGCTCCACGATACGGCAACCGAGCTCGATAGACTGCGCCTGGCGTTGCCGGGACTTACCATCGAGCGCCTTCACGGCCGCATGCCGGCGGGGGAGAAGGACCGCGTGATCGATGCCTTCAAGCGCGGCGAGATCGACGTGCTCGTATCGACCACGGTGGTCGAGGTGGGCGTCGACGTACCCAACGCCACCGTCATGGTCATCGAGAACGGTGAGCGCTTTGGCTTGGCGGCCCTGCACCAGCTGCGCGGTCGCGTGGGCCGCGGCAGCGTGTCGGGCACCTGTCTGGTCATGACGCACTCCAAGGGCAACGGTGGCGCGTCGGCGGCACAAGACCGTCTCCAGTCGCTCGAAAAGACCTCGGACGGCTTTACGCTCGCCCAGATGGACCTGCGTCTGCGCCACGAGGGCGAGATCCTGGGCTACCGTCAGCACGGCGGCGTTACCTTGCGCTTTGTGGACCTGGACGCCGACGAGGATCTTATCGAATGGGCCCATTTGGACGCGGTCGAGCTCTTGCGGTATGCTTGCAACCTTGACTCCGTGGCGACGCGTCCCTTGCGCGATGCGGTCGCCACGCGCTATCGACATATCTTTAAGGAGGTCAGCGGAGGATGAGAATCATCGGCGGTGAATGGCGCGGCCGTAAGATCGAAGAGCCGCGCGGGCGCGATGTCACCCGTCCCACGACCGATCGCGTGCGCGAGGCATGTGCATCCATGGCCATGTCGGCGTTCGACTTCGATTTGGACGAGGTCCGCGTGCTGGATGCCTTTGGCGGCTCCGGTGCCCTGGGTATCGAGATGCTCTCGCGTGGCGCCCGCACGCTCACCACGTTCGAGATTGATCGCAATGCCGTCCGTCTGATCACCAAGAATATCGAGTCACTGTGCCGCGACCGCTCGCGTTGGCGCGTCGTTACCGGTGATGTGCTGGCGAGTGCTTCGCGCGGCCGTGTACCGGGCGGTCCCTTTGATCTGGTTTTGCTCGATCCGCCGTATGCCTTTGGTGCCGGGCCGGTCGAGGAGCTGCTGCAAAATCTTTCCCAGCAGGGGCTGCTGACGCCCGGGGCCTTTGCCCTGTTTGAGCATGCCGCATCCGATGCGGGCGCTCATCCGGCTGGTTTTGAGACCGTGCGGGAGAAGCGCTACGGCATTACCTCGGTTGACTTGCTGCGCTGGGCGGCCGAGGACGAGAACGACCATGCTGACGAGAACGAAATTGACGACGACGCGCCTTCGGAGGACACCCATGAATGACACCATCAACCGCGTGATCGTCCCGGGCACCTTTGATCCCATCACCTTTGGCCATATCGACGTAATTCGCAGAGCCCGCCGCATCTTTCCCAGCGTGATTGTCGCCGTGGCCGAATCTCAGGGTAAAAACGGCGTGGGTACCACCTTTATGCTCGACGAGCGCGTGGCGCTGGCCCGCGAGGCCCTCGGCGATTTGGACGGGATCGAGGTACTGCCCTTCACCGGCCTGCTGGTCGACTTTGCACGTGAACAGGGGGCAGGTGCCGTCGTTAAGGGCCTGCGCGCCATGACCGACTTTGAATACGAATTGCAGCAGGCCGACCTCAACTATCGCCTGGATAACGAGCTGGAGTCCATCTTTGTCATGAGTGCTCCGCAGTACGGCTACATTTCGAGTTCGGTGGTGCGCCAGATCGCTTCGCTTGGCAGCGACGTGTCGACGTTTGTGCCGCCCAACGTGGTCGAAGCGCTCAAACATCGCTTTTCATGACGTTTTTTATTGCCTGGTGGCATGTGGTAAACTAACACGATGACATGTTACCTATGAAAGGAGACCGGATGCCGGGCGAGAATTTTCCTGGCGACAGGATCGTGAGTCTTGTCGACGAGCTCGAGGGGCTCATCGAAGAGGCTAAGACGCCGTTCGGCAAGAACGCCCAGATGAAGGTTATCGACGCCGACGTCTTCTTTAACATCCTCGATGAGATCCGCATGAGCTATCCTGAGGAGTGGCAGAAGTCCCGCCGTATCCTCAAAGAGCGCGAGGAGCTTATGGCTTCCGCCGCCGCTCAGGCCGATTCCATCATTGCCGATGCTCAGCAGCAGGCGCTCACCATTGCCGGTGAGCAGGAGATCGTCCGCCTAGCGCAGCAACAGGCCGATGACATTCGCGACCGTGCCCAGCAGTACGAGCGCGAGACGCGCTATGCCGCCGAGGATTACGCCGAGCAGGTCTTTACGCACCTCGAGGAGAACCTCAAGAGCCTGACCGGCACCGTCACCCGTTGCCGTCAGCAGCTCAATGAGGGTGCCGCGCAGCAGAACGGGCAGTGGTAATGGCTGAGTTCCCGAGCGTAACCGTCGATCTTTCCGAGCAGCTCGAGTTTCCCGGAGACTCATATCCGCTGACCGGCAAGGTCGATGTCGCCGCCTACACGGTGGGCGAGAAGGAGTACCAGCTGCAGGACGGCATTGCCTACGACGTGGTCTTTACCAACGCTGGCACCGGTGTTCTGCTCTCGGGCATGGTCCGCGCGCACGCCATCGGGGAGTGCGACCGCTGCCTGGAGCCCGCCTCGTTTGATATCGCGGGCGAGATCGAGGAGTTCTACCTCTTTGATGAGCCCGAGGACCCCGAGGCCTACGAAGACGGCTACGAGTTGCTGGGCGAGGATCGCATCGTCGATCTGGGTGAGCCCATCAACGACGCGGTCGTCATGGACACGCCGTTCGTTGTCCTGTGCAAGCCCGATTGCCGCGGCCTTTGCCCCACCTGTGGCATCAATCTCAACGTCGAGCAATGCGATTGCGCCGCCAAGGCGGAGGCCGAATGGGCCGCTGCCACGGAAAATCCATTTGCAGCATTAAAGAATCTCAAGCTTGACGAGTAAAACTGTGGTAGTATCGCTACTTGCGCGTAATCGCCACACTGGATAGTTCATAAGGAAGGTCACTATGCCCGTACCTAAACAAAAGCAGGGTCGTATCCGCACCCATACCCGTCGTTCCGCCAACATGAAGATCTCGGCTGCGGCACAGTCCACGTGCCCTCGTTGCGGTGCTGTTAAGCTCCCGCACCACGTGTGCCCCAGCTGCGGTTTCTACAAGGACCGCGAGGTTATCGTTACCGAGTAACTGTATACTCTGGATGCGATGCCGTTCCAACTGGAACCACAATGGCCGGCTCAATGAGTCGGCCATTTTTGTATAAGGAGCATATGAAATGAGTAACGTTCGCGTTTGTGTAGACGTTGTGGGCGGAGACGAGAAGCCCCAGGTTGTCCTCGACGGTATCGAGGCTGCGCTTGAGGCAGATCCCGAGATCGAGGTCTTGGCCGTCGGTCCCGCCGAAATCGTCAACCCCTTTGCCGCGGCGCATGCCCGCGTAGAGGCTTTGGAGGCCCCCGACGTCATCAGCATGGAGGACGATCCCATCCGCGCCGTGATGACCAAGCGCAAGTCTTCGATTGTGCTTGCATGCCGTGCCATTAAGAAGGGCAATGCGGACGCGTTTTTCTCGGCCGGCTCGACCGGTGCCATGACCGCTGCCGCCACGGCCTACGTTACGCCGTTTAGGTATTTGGCAGAGGGCAAGAAGCAGCCGGTCCGTCCGTGCCTTACCAACGCACTGCCCAATCGTGCCGGCGGTCTGACGGTGCTGTGCGATATGGGCGCCAATCCCGATGTTACGGTGGACGACATGGTGCGCTTCGCCCAGATGGGCGCTGCCTATGCCCGTGTGGTTTTGGGCATCGAGAATCCTCGCGTGGGCCTGCTTGCCAACGGCACCGAGGACGAGAAGGGCTCCAACTTTACCAAGTCGTGCTTCCCGGCCATGAAGGCCGCGGTTCCCGGCTTTGTGGGCAACTGCGAGGGCACCGATCTTACGTCGGGCAATTTTGACGTCGTGGTCGCCGACGGCATGTCGGGCAACATTGCGCTCAAGGCCACCGAGGGTGCTGCCAAGTTTTTGCTTCAGGAGCTCAAGGGCGCCTTTATGTCCTCGCTCGGCACAAAGATCGCCGCGCTGCTCATTAAAAAGCAGATGCGCGAGATTAAGGCCAAGCTTTCGGGCGATGCCAAAGGCGGCGCGATCCTGCTGGGCCTGCGCGGCGTCGTGTTGATCGGCCACGGTGCTACGTCGGTCGAGGCCGTTAAGAACGGTACGCTTGCTGCGGCCCAGGCCGTTCGTGCCGGGCTTGTTCAGGACGTTGCCAATTCCATGGACGGTATCGTTTTATAAAGGCCCCGTTACGTGGCTCAACCTGTACCGCGTGGGGTAGAATCGGAGCCGTATTGCAATGCGGCTCCGATTGCCGTGTTGTGTTGTGTTGTGTTCCATGACATACGAGAGGAAGCGCTATGGATCGCTCCGAAATCTTCGATAAGATCGCCGAAGTCGCCGCTGACGTGTTGGGTGTCGATGTCGCCGACATTAGCGACGAGACCACTTTTGACGATCTCGATGCCGATTCGCTCGAGCGTCTGCAGCTGGTGACGGCCATCGAGGACGAGTTCGACCTCGAAATCGATGACGAGACCCTGCTGTCGCTCAACTCTGTCGCCGACGCCGTCGACGCGATCGAAAACGCCAAGGAGGCCTAAGTCTTGGCTTTGTCTGAACGACTCACGCGCGCCCAGGAGATCCTGGGCCATGAGTTCAATAATAAGGTGCTGCTGCGCGCGGCGCTCACGCATCCCTCGGCCGTCGAAGGTCAGCCGGTCTCTGCCAGCTATGAGCGCCTTGAGTTTTTGGGCGATTCCATTTTGGGCGCCGTGGTGGCCCGTTCGCTCTTTGAGTCCTATCCCGAGTTTGACGAGGGCAAGCTCACGCGCCTGAAGGTGTCGCTCGTCTCGGGCGCCACACTGTCCGAGGTATCGCACGAGCTGGGTATCGACGACATCATCATCTTTGGCGCCTCCGAGACCGGTACCGGCGCGCGCGGCCTGCACTCGGCGCTCGAGAACGTCTACGAGTCGCTCGTGGGCGCGCTGTATCTGGATGCCGGCTGGGATGCGGCAGCGGAGTTTATTCACCGCACGCTTAAACCGCACCTGGCTACCGAGCGTGCCGAGCACCCCGCGAACCCCAAGTCGTTCTTGCAGGAGTGCGTGCAGGCGGACGGCCACGAGCCTCCCGCGTATAAGCTGGTCGGCTCCGAGGGCCCCGCGCATGCGCCCACCTTTACCGCTGTGGTGCTCATCGATGGTATTCGCCAGGGCCGCGGTACCGGTTCCTCCAAGAAGGAGGCCGAGGGAGCCGCTGCGCTCGAGGCGCTCGACCGCATGGGCTACACCACCAACGGCGTGATTCTCAACAAGAAGCCTGTCTAAGCGAGGAACCGTGTATCTCAAGTCCCTCACGCTCAAAGGGTTCAAGTCGTTTGCCGACCGCGCCCATATGTCATTTGAGCCGGGCCTGACCGTCATCGTCGGTCCCAACGGCTCGGGAAAATCGAACATCTCCGACTCGATTCTGTGGGTCCTGGGCGAGCAGAGCGCCAAGCAGCTGCGCGGCCAGGCCATGGAGGACGTCATCTTCTCGGGTTCGTCGGCGCGCAAGCCGGTGGGTGTCGCCGAGGTCACCCTGGTGCTCGATAACTCGGACCATATGCTGCCCGTCGACTTTGACGAGGTCGCCATCACCCGTCGTATGTATCGCTCGGGCGAAAGCGAGTACCTCATCAACTCGAGCCCGTGCCGCCTGATGGACATTCAGGACATTCTGCACGATTCGGGTCTGGGCAAGGATACGCATTCCATCATTAGCCAGGGAAAGCTCGATGCCATTTTGCAGAGCCGCCCCGAGGAGCGCCGCGCCCTGGTCGAGGAGGCTGCCGGCATCTCCAAGCACAAGCGCCGCAAGGAGCGTGCGCTCAAAAAGATTAAATCGATGGACGAGCACCTGACCCGTGCCCGCGATATCAATAAGGAGATTGCTCGTCAGCTGCGGCCGCTGGAGCGTCAGGTCGATCGCGCGCGCAAGTATAAAGAGCTGTCCTCGCGCGCGAACGAGCTTACGCAGATGCTGGCCGTTGACGAACTTCGTTCGCTGCAGTCGCAGTGGAACGACCTGGAGAGCCGCTCTAAGGAGGGCGCTGCCGAGCTTGAGCTTGCGCAATACCGCTTGGGCGAAAAGGAGCGTGAGCTCGAGAAGCTCCAGGTTATGCTCGAGGAAAAGGGCCTGTTTGTGGGCGATCTGGGCGAGCAGCGCCGCCATATGCAAGACGTGGTCGGCCGCATCAACTCCGACATGCGCCTGCTCGAGGAAAAGGGCCACAACATGGTGTCGCGCCTGTCCGACATGCGCGGCCAGATCTCGAGCTCCGAGCATCAGCGTCGTCGCGTGGTCGAGGAGCTCGAGGATGCGCGTGCCCAGCTTGAGGAAGTGACCGGTGCGCACATGCAGGCCCAGGACGACGTTGACGCCGCCGGACCTGCCGCCGCCCAGCTCCACGAGCGTCGCGTGGCGCTCGACAATCAGATTTCGCAGCTTACGCGCGAACAGCGCGATGTGCAGCGCGTTGCCGATAATGCTGCGCTCGAGCTCGCCAAGGTAAAGGATTCGCTTTCCAATGCCGAGGTCGAGGACAACATGTATGCCTCGCGCCTGGAGCAGATCGACGAGCAACTCGAGGAGGTCACGGCATCGCTTGAGAGCCGTCGCGACCGTGCTGAAGAGCTCGACGGCGCGCTTGATCAGGCCCGCCAGGCCCAGGTCGATGCGCTCGAGGCCACCGAGGTCGCCCGTGCGGCTCTTAAGGACTTGCGTAATCGCGAGAGTGAGGCGCGCAATAAACTGTCCGAGGTTCGTTCTGAGCTCGCGAGCCAAAAGAAGCTCGATGCCCGCTTGGCCGATAGCTCGCCGCTGGTGAGTCGTCTGATGGGCGCGCTGGGCGATGATGTCTCGGGTCGCCTGGGCGACGTGCTCGAGGCCCCTCGCGAGCTCGAGGGTCTGGTCGAGCAGCTGCTTGCCGGCGATATCGATGCCCTGCTGTTCGATGACGCCGCCACGCTTGAGCGCGCCGGTCGTGCGGCTCTGGACCAAAAGAAGGCCTCGGGCGAGGCACTGCTGGCGACGCGCGGCGTGAGCGGCGGCGCTGCTGCTAAGGGCGCTGCCGGTTCGCGTCTGGTCGATCGTCTGTCCGTTCGTGCCGGTTATGGCCCGGTTGTCGAGGCACTGCTCGGCGGCTATTACGTGGTCGATGACTTGGCTACCGCGCTGACGGCACCAGTCGTTGACGGTGTGACCTACGTGACGCCCGATGGCGCCCGCGTGAGCTGTGGCGGCCTGGTGCGCGTGGGACTCGATGCCGGCGAGGCTTCGGGTGCTCTGGAGCGCAAACGTCGTATTCGTGAGCTGGAGGGCCTGGAGCCTGATCTGGCTGCCGTGTTTGAGCATGTGTCGGATCAGGTCGTCGAGGCCAATGCGGCCGTCGAGGAGGCGCGTGCCGCCGAGGGCGATGCCGCCGGCGAGATCGCCCGTCTTGAGGGCGAGCGCCGCTCGCTGCTCTCCGAGATTGGCCGCCTGGAGCAAAGCGCCAACAATGCCGAGGTCGAGCGCGTGCGCATCTCCAAGCGCCGCGATCAGGCCGCCGAGGCCGTTCGCGCTGCGCGCCCGCGCGTTGACGAGCTCGCCCGTTCGCGTGACGAGGCCCGTGCGCAGGCAAGCGACCTGGGTCTCCAGATTGCCGAAGCCAACGACGAGCTCGATCGCGTGCGTCGTGACGATTCCGAGGCAGCCGGCAAGCTCGCCGATGCCAAGGTGCGTCTGGCCCAGACGAGCGAGCGTCTGCGTTCGCTGAAGGGCCGTGTGCCCGACCTGGAGCATCGCCTGGAGGGCATCGACCGCCGTATCCGCGGAACACGCCAGGCCTCGCGCTCACTCGAGCTGCTGCGTCTGCGCGTCGATCCCATGCACGAGCGCTATTCGGCCCTGCTGGAGCGCGCGTCGGATTGGGCCGCGCGTCTGCGTGACCAGGCTTCGCTCGAGGAGGCGGATTCGGTCTCGCTCAAGAAGACCATCGAGGACGCCAAGGCCGAGGTCTCCCGCGCCAAGGAGCGGGTCGATGCCGCCACGGCGACGCAAAACGAGTTCAAGGTCGCACGTGGCAAGCTCGAGGTGCAGGTGGAGGCGGCCATCAAGGCCATTACCGCCGATGGCACCACGGTGCTCGAGGAAGCGTTCATGCTTCCCGCGCCTACCGACCGCGATGCCGCCGAGCGTGAGCTCAACCAGCTCGTGCGCCAGATCAACAACCTGGGCCCTGTGAACCAGGTTGCCATGGAGGAGTACGAGCAGCTCAAGCGCCGCGCCGATTACATCGAGGAGCAGCTGGCCGATCTGGAGAGCGCACGCAAGGCGCTCACCAAAATCACCGTGGCCATCGACCGCAAGATGCGTAAGGCCTTCCTGGTGACCTTCGAGAAGGTCGATGCGAACTTCCGCGAGATCTTCGCCATGCTGTTCCCGGGCGGCCAGGCACATCTGGAGATGACCGACCCCGAGCATCCGGCCGAGACGGGCATCGAGGTCGTGGCGCAGCCGCGCGGCAAGCGCATCACCAAGATGATGCTCATGTCGGGCGGCGAGAAGAGCCTGACGGCGCTCGCTCTGCTCTTTGCCGTGTATCGCACGCGCACGGTGCCGTTCTATGTGCTGGACGAGGTCGAGGCGGCGCTCGACGACGCTAACCTGTCCAAGCTCATCGGCGCACTCGACGTGCTGCGTTCCGATACGCAGCTCTTGGTTATCTCGCATCAGCGCCGTACTATGGAGGACGCTGACGTCCTTTACGGCGTCTCGATGCAAGCCGACGGCGTCAGTCGCGTCGTCTCGCAAAAACTCGATCGCGAAACCGGAAAGGTCGTGAATGCATAATGGGATTCTTCGATGCTCTCTCGCGCGGACTTGAACGCAGCCGCGAGGCCCTCAACGAGGTCTTTTACTTTGGCGGTGAGGTCGACGAGGATTTTTGGGAGGACCTTGAGGACACCCTCGTCATGGGTGACATGGGTGCCGAGGTCGCGATCAAGGTATCCGATGACCTGCGCGATGCCGCGGCCAAGAAGAACCTCAAGACCGCCCCGCAGCTTCGTCGCGCCCTGGCCGAGCAGCTCGAGCAGCATTTTGTGCCCGCTGAGCGCGATCCGTTCGCCGACACGCCGAGCTGCGTGCTGTTTGTGGGCATTAACGGTGCCGGCAAGACCACGACGGTCGGCAAGATCGCGAGCGCCATGGCTGCCCGCGGTAAGAACGTCGTGATCGGCTCGGCCGATACCTTCCGCGCCGCCGCCATCGAACAGCTCGATGTGTGGGGCCAGCGCGCCGGCGTCCCCGTCATCAAGCGCGACCGCGGCTCCGACCCGGCGAGCGTTTGCTACGACGTGCTGGACGAGGCCGACAAGCGCGGCAGCGACCTGGTGCTTATCGACACCGCCGGTCGTCTGCACACGAGCCCCGAGCTCATGCGCGAGCTTGCCAAGGTGGTCAACGTGACCCGTAAGCGCGCCGCCAATATGGCCGCCGGCCCGATGCCCGTCTCGGTCGTACTCGTAATCGATGCCGCGACAGGCCAAAACGGTCTGAACCAGGCGCTCGAGTTTAACGAGGCGCTTGGCCTGGACGGTATTATCATGACAAAGCTCGACGGCACGGCAAAGGGCGGTATCGCCATGGCCGTGGCCGAGAAGCTTAAGCTCCCAATCCTGCGCGTGGGCGTGGGCGAGCAGGTCGATGACCTGCAGGAGTTCAATGCCAAAGATTTCTGCCGCGCCCTGGTGGGCGAGTCCAATTAAGGAGTGACTAGTGTTTGATTCTCTGAGCGATCGCCTCAACGACACATTTGACCGCCTGCGCGGCAAGGGTAAACTGACCGAGGCCGATATCACCTCGGCAATGCGCGACATTCGCATGGCGCTGCTCGAGGCCGACGTCAACTTCAAGGTCGTCAAGGAGTTCGTCGCCAAGACCAAGGAGCGCTGCATGATCGCCGAGGTCATGGAGTCGCTGTCGCCGGCGCAAAACGTCGTCAAGATCGTGCTTGACGAGCTCACCGAGATGCTTGGCTCCACCGAGAGCAAGCTCGTCTTTAGCAACCGCATTCCCAATGTCATCATGCTCGTGGGCCTGCAGGGCTCCGGTAAGACTACGGCGGCCGTAAAGCTGGCCTACCTGCTCAAGAAGCAGGGCCGCTCGCCGCTGCTCGCCGCGTGCGACGTCTACCGTCCCGCAGCTGCCGACCAGCTGGCCACGCTCGGTGGAGAGATCGGCGTTCCGGTCTTCCGCGGTGACGGCGAGCATCCGGTCGATATCGCCAAGGGCGCCATCCAGGAGGCCGTCGACCACCTGCGCGACGTGGTCATTGTCGATACCGCTGGCCGTCTGCAGATCGACGAGCAGATGATGCAGGAGGCCGTGGACATCAAGAAGGCCGTCAAGCCCGATCAGGTGCTGATGGTCGTCGATGCCATGACCGGCCAGGATATCGTCAACGTTGTCTCGACCTTCGCCGAGCGCACCGACTTTGACGGCGTGATCATCTCCAAGCTCGACGGCGACGCCCGTGGCGGCGGCGCGCTTTCCGTGCGCCAGGTGACCGGCAAGCCTATCAAGTTCGTGAGCATGGGCGAGAAACCCGATTCGCTGGAGCCGTTCTATCCCGATCGTATGGCCAAGCGCATTCTGGGCATGGGCGACGTTGTCGGCATTATCGAGAAGGCCCAGGAGGCGGCCGACGCCGAGCAGCTCGAGGCTGCCGAGCGCATGCTGCGCGAGGGCTTTACCATGAACGACATGCTCGACCAGATGAAGGCCGTCAAGAAGATGGGCGGCATGAAGGGCATCCTGGGCATGCTCCCCGGTGGCCAGCGTGCGCTCAACCAGATGGGTGGCAACCTGGACGAAGGCATCTTCGATAAGAACGAGGCCATCATCATGTCGATGACCAAGGAGGAGCGCCTGCGTCCCTCCATCATCAACGGCCAGCGTCGCGCCCGTATCGCCAAGGGCGCCGGTGTGACCCCCACCGAGGTCAACAGCCTTATGAAGCAGTGGGGCGAGATGAATAAGATGATGGGCCGCATGCGCACGATGGCCAATCAGGCGCAGGCCGGCGGCAAGAAGGGCAAAAAGGGTAAGAAGGGCAAGAGGATGCGCATGCCCAATATTCCCGGTCTGGATGCCATGGGCCTGGGCGGCATGGGCGGCCTGGGAACGGGCGGCCCCAAGTCCGATATGGATCTGCTGCGCCAGATGGAAGCGCAGATGCGCAATAAGAAGTAACGACTGGTTGAGTCGTGTATGGCGAAGGCCGCCTGGATGGTACTCCAGGCGGCCTTCGCCGTTCGTTCGTAGGCTGTCGCACGCGCGGAAGCGTGTTGGCGTTGAGATGCCTGCCGCTAGTGGCAGCTGCAGCCCTCATGTTCGTCGTGGTCGTGATGGCCATGGCGGCCGCAGGACTCGCCATGCTCATGGGTGTGCTCGTGGTCATGACCATGGCAGTCGCAGGTTGCCTCGCCGGTCTGAGCGAGCGTGCCGGCAATGAGGGCATCGACGCAGGCATCGCAGCTGCCCTGGGCGCCCGCATAGACGGTGATGCCGGCCTGGGAGAGCGCGTTGATGGCCCCGCCGCCGATACCGCCGCAGATGAGCGTGTCAACGCCACCGTTGGCAAGCAGACCCACCAGCGCGCCGTGACCGGTGCCGCCGGTGCCTATGACCTGCTCGTTGAGCACCTTGCCATCCTGGATGTCGTAGATCTTGAACTGCTCGCTGCGGCCAAAGTGCATAAAGATGTTGCCGTTGTCGTACGTCGTTGCCACTCTCATGGTGCCGACCTCCTTTGCTGGCCATGCGGCCGTTGTCGTGGTGATGGGGGAGTATGCGATATTGCCGCCCTCGATACTCAGCGCGCGCCCGTTGACCAGCGCGTTTGCCACCTTGCGATGCGCGCGGCTGCAGATGGCCGCCACGGTGGCGCGAGCGATGCCCATGTTCTGGGCGACGGTCTGCTGATTGAGGCCTTCCAGGTCGCACAGCCGCAGGACTTCGAGCTCGTCGACCGTCATCTCGATGGCGTCTCCGCTGGCAAGGCCGTCGGGGGTAAAGCCGCGATATTCGGGGATGATCCCAACGCGGCGCAATTTTTCGCGTCTTCCTGCCATATACTCTCCAAATCTGACATATGTCAACAATAGAATAGCGAACGTGCGAATTTGCGCAAGGAATTTCTGGCATATGTCAGAAAATGAGAGCTTATGTTTGGGCTGTGGGGCCGCGTGCGCCTGGGCTACAATGAATCTCGCTTGTAGGCGACTGACAGGAGGGTCAATGAGCAAAGCTGATCAACAGTTTGTAGCCATGTGCCGCGATATTTTGGACCATGGCACCACCACCGAGGGCCAAAAGGTCCGTCCGGTGTGGGAGGACGGCACCCCTGCCTATACCATTAAAAACTTTGGCGTTACGGCACGCTATGACCTGCGCGAGGAGTTCCCCGCGCTCACGCTGCGCCGCACGGCGCTTAAGTCTGCCATGGATGAGATCTTGTGGATCTATCAAAAGAAGTCCAATAATGTCCATGACCTCAACAGCCATATTTGGGACGAGTGGGCCGATGAGACCGGCTCCATCGGTAAGGCCTACGGGTACCAGATTGGCCAGAAGAGCCATTACGCCGAGGGCGATTTCGATCAGATGGACCGTGTGCTGTACGATCTTAAGCACACGCCGTACAGCCGCCGTATCATGACGAACACCTATGTGTTTAACGATCTGTCCGAGATGCACCTGTATCCATGCGCCTACAGCGTGACCTATAACGTCACGCAGCGCCCGCAGGACGATAAACCCACACTCAACATGATTCTCAACCAGCGCAGCCAGGACATTTTGGCCGCGAACAACTGGAATGTGTGCCAGTACGCCATCTTGTTGATGATGGTCGCGCAGTCGGTCGATATGATTCCCGGCGAGCTGCTGCATGTGATTGCCGATGCCCACATTTACGACCGTCATGTCGATATTGTCCGTGAACTTATCGAGCGTCCGCAGTTTGCGGCGCCCAAGGTAACGCTTAACCCCGACGTGCACGATTTCTATGCGTTTACGACCGATGACCTCATCGTCGAGGGCTACGAGCACGGCCCGCAGGTCAAGAACATTCCCATTGCGGTGTAGGCGGCGCTCATGACGTGTAAGCTTTCTGCCATCGTCGCCGTGTGTGACGACTGGGGCATTGGGTGCGAGGGCGATATGGTGGTGTCTAATCGCGCCGACATGCGCCATTTTGTGGCGTGCACCAAAGGTTGCCCGGTCATTATGGGGCGCAAGACCCTGCTGAGTTTTCCCGGTGGGCGTCCGCTCAAGAACCGCCGCAATATCGTGCTCACCCGCGACGAGAGCTTTGCTCCCGAGGGCGTCGACGTGGTGCATAGCATCGACGAGGCGCTCGCTGCGGTTGCCGATGAGCCCGTTGCGTGGGTGATCGGCGGCGGCGATGTCTATCGGCAATTTTTGCCGTGCTGCGTGGAGGCCGAGGTCACGCATAACCACTGCGTCCATCCCGTGGACACGTATTTTCCCAATTTGGATGCCGATCCTGCATGGGAAGTTTCGCGGGCTGGCGGGGTTGCCACGATTGCCGCGGGTGAGGGCGACGAAGGTGTCGATTATGAGTTCGTGACGTATCGTCGCGTTGGGGCGTAAATCGCCTGGCGCGAACGGTATCATCGGGTTGATTGAATGCATGGGGCGGCGCTTAGCGTCGCCTCGTTTGGTATAGATGTGCTGCAAAGAAGGGTGCGGGCTGGCTGCTATGACTGATGCCGTTGAGGTTCTGCGAATCGACTCGCTCGAGGACGGGCGGCTCGATGCCTACGTGCGACTGACCGAGCGCGAGCTTCGCTGCGTGCTGGAGCCGCAAAAGGGCATCTTTATCGCCGAGAGCGCCAAGGTTATCGAGCGCGCGGTGCGTGCCGGATACGAGCCGGTGAGCTTTCTTTTGGGTGAACGCTGGCTCGACCAGATGATGCCGCTGTTTGAGCGCCTGGTTGTGCGCGAGGGCGCAGGTCCGGTTCCTGTGTTTGTGGCCTCCATGGAACTCATGGAGCAGTTGACGGGCTTTAACGTGACGCGCGGTGCGCTCGCGGCGTTTCGTCGCCCGCGACAGATTCCGGTTGATGAGTTTTTGGACGGCGTCGTAAAAGCTGCGGGGGAGCGTCCGGTGCGCGTGTGCGTGCTTGAGGGCATTGTCGACCATACCAATGTGGGCGCGATTTTCCGCTCGGCGGCGGCGTTGAATGTTGACGGTATTCTGGTGAGCCCTACGTGTTGTGATCCGCTATATCGTCGTTCTGCCCGCGTGAGCATGGGCACGGTGTTTCAGGTGCCGTGGTCGCGTATTGGCAGCGAGGCGCGTGTGTGGCCGCACGATGGCCTGGCTGCGCTGCACAATGCCGGCTTTTCGTGTGCTGCCATGGCGTTGACGGACGATTCCGTATCGCTGGACGATCCTGCTCTGCAGGAGATTGACCGCCTTGCAATCTTTATGGGTACTGAGGGTGCCGGCTTGGGCGCCAAGACTATCGCGGGCTGCGACCGAGCCGTGCGCATTCCGATGGCGCACGGGGTCGATTCGCTCAACGTGGCCGCGGCGAGTGCCGTTGCCTTTTGGCAGCTGTGTCCGCACGTGAGCAATGAGTATCACTACCAGCCGGGGCTGTATCACTAGGCAGTTATTCCGCACCGCGCTCTAATTCGAGGTGTTTCGGTCGCCGCCAGTCGGTGCTAAGCTGGTTTTGGCTTTGGTTTTAAATTGCTGTTTTGTTGTTTGTCGTATGCTTGTGGGGAGGGCGTGTGGCTAAGAAATCTACGGCTATCGATGTAACGCAAGGTGTTATTTGGCAGCAATTGCTGTCGCTGTGCGTTCCCATCTTCTTTAGCTCGTTTTTTCAGCAGGCCTACACGCTTATCGGTACCTATATCGTCGGCCAGTTTGGCGGCAAGCTCGCATTGGGCGGCATCCAGGCCACGATGGTGCTCACCGAGCTCTGCATTGGCTTTTGCGTTGGCGTCGGCGCCGGCTGCGCGGTCATTACCGGTCAGTATTTTGGCCAGCACGATGATGAGCGACTGAGCCGTTCGGTCCATACGGCCATGACGCTCGCGCTGGTGGGCGGTATCGTTTTCTCGATTCTTGGCATAGTGTTCGTTGAGCCCATGCTGGTGCTTATGAACACGCCGCATGAACTATTGGCCGAGGGCGTGGCCTATGCTCGTTGCTATTTTGCCGCCATGGTTGCGGCGCTGCTACTCAATATGGGAACGGCACTGCTGCGCGCCGTGGGCGACACGCGCGGGCCTGCTGTGATCATCGCTTCCGGCTGCCTTGTTAATGCGGTGCTGGATGTCATCTTCGTTGCCGTGCTTCATATGGAGGCTCTGGGCTGCGGCATCGCGGTGGCGCTGACCATTTGCTCCAACGCCACGATGATCGTGATTCGTATGATGCACGCACCGGGTGCGTGGCGGCTTTCACTGTCCAAACTCGGCATTGATCCTGGCATTTGTAAGAGCATGATCTCGTGTGGTCTGCCGCTTGGCTTTCAATCTGCTGCGTATTCGATTTCCAACGTTTTGATTCAGGTGTCGGTCAACTCGTTTGGTGCCGATGTCACCACGGCGTGGGGTCTTTCGGGCCGCTTAGATGGCATTGTCTGGATGGTTACCGAGGCGCTCGGCGTGTCGATCACCACGTTCTCGGCACAGAACTTTGGCGCGCGCAACTACGAGCGCATGCGCAAGGGCTACCATACGTCGCTTGTGCTGTCGTTTATACTCATTGGTGGCCTGTCTGCCGTGCTGCTGGTGTTCTCGGGTCCGTTGTCGCGTCTGTTTGTCGACGATGCTTCGATTTCGGCGTACACCACGACGATTCTTCATTTCATCGCGCCGTTCTACGCGATCTTCTCGATTATCGAAAACGCGTCGGGCTCCATTCGCGGTGCCGGCGTGAGCTTGCAGCCCATGCTGCTCACGATTTTTGGCACCGTCGTGCTCAGGGTGATCTGGGTGTTTGCGATTATGCCGTTCGATCCGTCACTTGAGCACCTGCTGCTGGTTTACCCCGTAACCTGGCTCATCACGGCCACGATGTTTACCATCTACCACCACAGCGGCAACTGGCTCGGCCGCGCCACCGCCTAATGATCCGTAGGGGACGGAGGAAAACGGATCATTTCTCTCCGTCGTGATGTTGATGATCCGTTTTCCTCCGTCCCCTTCGGATCAATTAGTATTCGATGCCTTGGCGGGCTAGGAGGCCTTCGTCGAAGTAGTGTTTGACGGGACGCATTTCGGTTACTAGGTCTGCAAGGTCGGCCAGTGGCAGCAGGCCTCGGCCGGTGAGCACGAGCTCCGTGGTGGCGGGCTTTATCGCGATCAGCCCCTCCACATCCTCGCGCGTCACAAAGCCGCGGCGCATGGCCTCGCCGAGTTCGTCCAGAATGAGTACATCGACCTGTGAGATCTGTTCGCGTGCAAGTTCCATGATCTGCTCGGCGCAAGCCTCGGGCGTATCGCGGTCAGCCTGTACAATGCGCAGCCCCAGGCGCGGGGCGGCATCGTGTTCGGCGCAGTGCAGCTTCTTGGCAAACTGCAGCATGAGTACGTCGAGCCCATAACCTGTGGCGCGCATCGCCAATCCCAGCGCAGCCGTGGTTTTGCCCTTGCCGTCGCCCGTATAGATCTGAACCTTGCCGACTTCGAGTGATGCCATCTCTATCCTTTCGTGTCCGGCGTCGGTTTATCGCCGTCTGGGTTGGGTATTCTAGATAGCATTATCAACCCCAGTAGATGGAGTTCAAGCAGATGGAGATGGATGACAACAAACGTAGACGGAATATGATCCTCTACGTGCTCATCGCCTTCGTCGTCTACCTCGTGCTCTCGACCGTTCTGTTCCCCAACATCGGTCACACGCAGCAGATTACGAAGACCGATTACTCGACGTTTGTCAAAGCGCTCGATAAGAAGAGCGTCGACAAGGTCGAGTACAATACGGACGATTACACGATTTATTACACCAAGAAGGGCGAGGACGAGAACATCGCCTACAAGACGACCGGTGTACCGAATGACGCGGGCTTTACCGATCGCGTGCTTGAATCTGGCGCCTCGCTTGAGTCAGTCGTTCCCGATAAGAACTCGGGTTTGATGACCTATTACCTGCTCACCCTCATTCTTCCCATGGCGATTTTCTTCCTGATCGGCTGGTGGCTCAACCGCCGCATGAAGAAGGCCATGGGCGATGACGGTCCGTCGATGAACTTTGGCGGCGGTGGTTTTGGCGGCGGTGGACTGGGCAAGTCCGGCGCGCGCGTGATCGCCTCCAAGGACGTGGGCGTGACCTTTAAGGATGTCGCCGGCCAGGAAGAGGCCAAGGAGTCCCTCAAGGAGGTCGTCGACTTTCTGGAGAAGCCGCAGCGCTACGAGGAGATTGGCGCCAAGCTGCCGCGCGGCGCTCTCCTTGTTGGCCCTCCGGGTACCGGTAAGACCCTGCTTGCCAAGGCTGTTGCCGGCGAGGCGGGCGTGCCGTTCTTTAGCATTTCGGGCTCTGAGTTTGTTGAGATGTTCGTCGGCCGCGGCGCCGCCAAGGTGCGCGATCTGTTTAAGCAGGCCAAGGAAAAGGCCCCGTGCATCGTCTTTATCGATGAGATCGATACCATCGGCAAGAAGCGCGATGGCGGCGGCTTTAGTGGCAACGACGAGCGCGAGCAGACGCTCAACCAGCTACTGACCGAGATGGACGGCTTCGATAACCATAAGGGTATTGTCGTTCTCGCTGCTACCAACCGCCCCGACAGCCTTGACCCGGCCCTGCTGCGCCCCGGTCGTTTTGACCGCCGCATCCCCGTTGAGCTGCCCGACCTGACTGGTCGCAAGAACATCCTCGAGCTGCATGCGAAGAGCGTGAAGACGCAGCCGCCGATCGACCTGACTGCGATTGCCCGCGCCACGCCCGGTGCCTCGGGCGCCGACCTGGCCAACATCATCAACGAGGGCGCCCTGCGAGCCGTCCGCGAGGGTCGCAAGCGTGCCACGCAGGACGATTTTGAGGAGTCGGTTGAGGTCGTCATCGCCGGACAGCAGCGTAAGTCTACGGTGCTGTCCGACCATGAGAAGCAGGTCGTGTCCTACCACGAAATCGGCCATGCCATCGTTGCCGCTCGCCAGAAGGGCTCTGCGCCGGTCACGAAGATCACCATCGTGCCGCGCACGAGCGGTGCTCTGGGCTACACCATGCAGGTCGAGGAGGATGAGCGCTTCCTGACCACGCGCCAGGAGGTCCTGGACAAGCTCGCCGTCTATTGCGGTGGCCGTGCAGCCGAGGAGCTCATCTTTGGTGAGATGACGACCGGCGCCGCCAACGATATCGAGCAGGCCACCAAGCTCGCCCGTAACATGGTGACGCGCTTTGGTATGTCCGATGAGTTTGGCATGATGGCACTCGGTACCGTTCAGAATGCGTACCTTAACCAGGACACGTCGCTCACCTGCGCCCCCGGTACGGCCGAGCGCGTGGACGCGATCGTCGCCAAGCTGATCGAGGATGCGCACGACCGCGCCCTGCAGATCCTGAAGGAAAACAAGTTCAAGCTCCACGAGCTGGCTCGTTATCTGTACAAGAAGGAGACGATCACGGGCGAGGAGTTCATGAATCTCCTCACGCGCGAGAATCCGCTGATGCCAAAGCAGCAGTAGCGTTGCGTTCGGGACAGTAAATATCGACGCCCCATTTGAGTTCCTATCTCAAATGGGGCGTTTTGCTTAGGAGGGATGCACATGAAGATCGTGGTGAGCGCCTGCTTGATGGGCGAGAGCTGCAAGTATAACGGTCTCGATAATTACCATCGCGAGCTGGTCGAGGCCTGTGAGCGTACGGGGACCGAGGTCCTCTTGGTGTGCCCTGAGGTCTTTGGCGGCCTGCCCACGCCGCGCAAACCGTCCGAGATTGTGAACGGCGAGGTCCGTACCTGCGAGGGCGTGTCCGTTGTCCGGGAATTCCGCCTGGGCGCTCAACGTGCGCTCGATATGTGTGAGCAGGCAGGCGGTCCGGAAGAGATCGCCGCGTGTGTCTTGCAGGACCGCAGTCCCTCGTGTGGTGCAGGGCGCATCTACGACGGAACATTCAGCGGTACCCTCACAGCGGGTAATGGTGTTTTTGTCGATCTGCTGCTGCGTCACGGGTACCGCGTGATTCCGGCTAGCGAGTTCGACCCGAGCATGCTGAAATAGCAAATGAAGGGGGGCGGCCATCGAGTGGATGGTCGCCCCCTTTGCTGGCAAGGTAAACTATTTCAACAAATGTTCAATGGCTTTTGCCCAGATAAACCTGCCAAAATAAACCTGTCCCTTTTTGGTAGGTTAGGCAAGGAGGGTGTGGCCGTAGGCGTTGGCGGCCTTGATGGCAGCGGCGAACTTCTTGTCGGTGAAGGGCTTCGGGTTGCCCTGCTTCCACTCGTTAGTGGCGTGTGCGTACTCGCACAGAGCAGGGATATCGGCCTCGGAAAGCCCGACCTGCTCAAGCGTCACGGGCAGGCCCATCTGCTTGTTAAAGGCGGCGTAGCGCTCAAGGTTCTCGGTATCGCCCGTATAGGCAAACAGCACCAGCACGCCAAGGCTCACGACCTCGCCGTGTAGGTAGGAGCCCTCGCGCGGAATGCTGCACGTGGCGTTGTAGAACGCATGCGCCACGCTCGAGTTGTAGTAGTAATCGTTTTGGTTGGTCAGGTTGGAGACGTAGCCCGTGTTGACCACGATATCGAGCGCGATCTGCTTGACAGCCTCGCTCGACAGGTTCTGGCGCACATCCTCAAGACCCTGGACGCCGTAGGTAAACAGCGGCTCGGAGCAGGTGTGGGCGAGTGCCAGGCCAAGACCGGCGGTGTGCTCTAAGTTGTCGGCGCTCGTGGCGTACTCGACCTCGGGCTGCTTAGACAGGGCATCGCCCACGCCGGCCCAGAAGTATTCTGCCGGTGCCTCGGCGATGATCTTGGGGTTGATGAAGATGTGCGCCGGTCGGTTGGGGTACGAATAGCCCTCGAGCGAGCCGTCGTCGTTGTACACGACGGCAATGGCGGTTGCGGCGGAGCAGTTGGAACAGATCGTCGGGACCGTAAAGACGATCTTCTTGAGCTCGATGGCTGCGGTCTTCACGGTGTCGAGCGCCTTGCCGCCGCCGCAGGCGATGAGCACGTCGGCTTCCTGGCAGGCGGGGGAGTTTACGACCTTGGCGATATTGGCGCGCGTACTGTTGGTACCGTAGACGCGCGTCTCCAGAATCTCGACGTCGGTACCTTCAAGCGCCGCCTCGATGCCCGGCAGCGCTGCAGCCAGGGCTCGCTTTCCGCCAATGATGGCGACTTTCTTCGCGCCGTACTCCGCCAGTGCGGCGGGCAGCTCGGTAAAGCAATCTTCGCCAACGGTGTAGTCGCTCATTCCAATCGTGCGCATGGGTGCCTTCTTTCGTTCGATAGAGTGCTTTCAGGTATTTTGCTCCTAGAGAAGGGCTGTAATAGCGAGAAATTTCGAACGTATAAAACCAGTGTTGAGGGTTTTTCGCCGGCGCGGAACGTGCTAGCATACTCCGTATAAGCGTTGATGGGGACGAGTAGTCGGCCGTCCGCATGCTACAGAGAGCGGGGAGCGCTGAGAACCCGTGCATGTGACCGATGAAAATCACCCCGGAGCTGCGGTCCCAACGGGCGCGCCGCACAGGCTCGTCTTAGTAGACATCGCCGAGATGGTCGTCGATACAGGCCAGCCGAGTAACGGATGCGAGCGCGCGGCGACGCGGGCGAGGGCATCTAAGCTGGGTGGTTAAGCGAAGAGCTTTTGCGGGCGTACAGCTCGTTTTGTGGCGCTTCGTCCCAGCTTGTAGGGACGGGCGCCTTTTTGGTGCCCAACGGGCGTGCGCGCCCACGACATGAAAGGGGTACCGTGGCAAACGAGTACAAGCAGACGATGAATCTGCCCAAGACCGGTTTTCCCATGCGTGCCGGTCTTTCCAAGTCCGAGCCCAAGCGACTCAAGGACTGGCAGGACAACAAGGTCTACGAGCAGGTTCTGAAGAAGAACGAGGGTCACAAGAAGTTCGTGCTGCACGACGGTCCTCCGTACGCCAACGGCCCGATCCACATCGGCCACGCCATGAACAAGATCTCCAAGGACATGATCAACCGTTACTGGATGATGCAGGGCTATGAGGTTCCCTATGTCCCTGGTTGGGACTGCCATGGCCAGCCGATCGAGCATAAGGTCGAGGAGAAGCTCGGCACCGAGAAGTTCAACCAGACCTCCACGGCCAAGATTCGTGAGCTCTGCAATGAGTTCGCTGTCGAGAACATCGAGCTTCAGAAGGCTGGTTTCCGTCGTCTGGGCGTGCTCGGCGACTGGGACAACCCCTATCTGACGCTCTATCACCAGCATGATGCCGCCGACATCGAGGTCTTCAAGGCCATGTTCGATAAGGGCATGATCTATCGCGGCCACAAGCCGGTTCACTGGTGCAAGCACTGCCACACCGCGCTGGCCGAGGCCGAGATCGAGTACTCCGACGAGACGAGCCCCTCCATCTTCGTGCGCTTTGAGATGACCTCCAAGCCCGCCGGCCTCGAGAACTTCGACGGCCCGGTCGACTTTATCATCTGGACGACTACGCCGTGGACTATCCCCTCCGACCAGGCCGTTTCCCTCAAGCCCGGCGCCGCCTATGTCGCCGTTGAGCACGATGGTCGTGCCGAGGTCATGCTCGAGGACCTGGCTCCCAAGTGCTGCGAGGAGTTTGGCTGGGAGTACACTCCGGTTATGGTCGACGGCAAGCCCTATGTGGTTCCCGCCGAGACCTTCCACCACATCCACTACAAGCAGCCGATCTTCGACGGTGTCGAGGGCGTGGCGTTGCTGGCCGATTACGTCGGTGTCGATGACGGTACCGGTATCGTTCACAACTCGCCCGGCCACGGCGTCGATGACTACTTCGCCTGCCTCAAGGAGGGCATCACCGACATCTGCATGCCGGTCGATGACGACGGCAAGTTCTACACCGGTGAGGAGTTTGGCACCGGTGGTCCCTTCAGCGGCATGGATACCGACGAGGCCAACCCGCACATCATCGAGTTCCTGCGCGAGCGCGGCACCCTGGTCCTCGAGAAGAAGATCACGCACAGCTATCCGCACTGCTGGCGCTGCAAGCACCCGGTGCTTTTCCGTGCTACCGACCAGTGGTTTGTCTCGATGGACAAGACCGGTTTGCGTGAGCAGGCTGGCAAAGAGGTCCGCGAGAACGTCAAGTGGTATCCGGCCCACGCCGCCAACCGCATTGGCGCCATGGTCGAGCAGCGTCCCGACTGGTGCATCAGCCGCCAGCGCAACTGGGGCGTGCCTATCCCCAGCTACACTTGCGCCGACTGCGGCGAGAAGGTCATGAACGACGCCACGCTCGACGCCGTCATCAAGCTCTTCCACGAGAAGGGCTCCGACGCCTGGTTCACCGACGCTCCCGAGAGCTACCTAGGCGAGGCTTGCGTTTGCCCCAAGTGCGGCGGTCATCACCTCAAGGCCGATAAGGACATTCTCGACGTGTGGTGGGACTCCGGCGTGTCCTGGAAGGCCGTCTGCGAGTATCGCCCCGAGCTTGAGTACCCGGCGGACGTGTACCTCGAGGGATCCGACCAGCACCGCGGTTGGTTCCAGAGCTCGCTGCTCACCTCGGTGGGTGCCAACGGCCATGCTCCGTACAAGGCGGTCGTCTCGCAGGGCTTCACGCTCGACGGCCAGGGCCGCAAGATGTCCAAGTCGCTCGGCAACGTCATCGACCCCAACAAGGTCTGTGACGAGATGGGCGCCGACATCATCCGTCTGTGGGTTGCTTCTGTCGACACCAGCTCCGACGTCTCCATCGACCACGAGATTCTCGCTCGTACGTCTGATGCCTATCGCCGTTTCCGCAACACGCTGCGCTTCCTGCTCTCCGAGCTCGAGGGTCAGTTTGAGCCCGAGACCGACGGCGTCGCCTTTGCCGACTTGCTGCCGCTCGACAAGCTCATGGTTGCCCGTCTGACCCAGGTCCAGGCCGAGGTCGACGACGCCTACGCCAGCTACGAGTTCCCGCGCGCCTACCGTGCGCTCTACGACTTCGTGGTGACCGAGCTTTCTAACGTGTACCTCGACGCTCTGAAGGACCGTCTGTACTGCGACAAGCCCGGCTCGCTCGAGCGCCGCAGCGCACAGACCGTGCTGGCCGAGCTCTTCTCGATGCTCATGCGCGACCTGCAGCCGATCCTGTCCTACACAGTCGATGAGGCTATGGCCTATGCACCTGCCGGCTGCGTCGATCACCAGAAGTACGCCGCGCTGCTCGATTGGTATAAGTCGCCCATCACGGTCGACGAGGCCAATGAGTTTGAGGGCGTGCTCGAGGCTTCGCTCGAGCTCCGTAGCGCCGTGACCAAGGCCCTTGAGGATGCCCGTTCTGCCGGCACCTTCACTAAGAGCCAGCAGGTCCGCGTCAAGGCGGTCGTTCCCGCCGAGATGTACGCGCTGCTGACCGGCGACAAGGCCGTCGACCTGGCCGAGTTCTACATCGTCTCCGATGTTGAGCTGACCCAGGGCGAGGAACTCTCCGTTGCCATCGAGGCAGCCGAGGGCGAGTGCTGCGACCGTTGCTGGAACTATCGCACCACCGTCGGCGAGTACAACGGCCACGCGCATATCTGCAAGCGCTGCGCCGATGCTTTGTAGGTTACGGCGTTCGTAGAACGCCGTAACCTACCGACGCTGCAAACGCCCCTAAGCGGCAATCTGACGTTCAATCGTCGGTCGCGTACCAAAGTACGCTTCCCTCCTCTTTCACGTCACCTTGCTCGCTTAGGGACGTTTTCGCTGTTGGTGACGATAACGCGGCGTTTCCATTGCTGGAGCTAGAGGCTTTCTTTCGACTTGCGTTTTTAGTCGAAAGCTATTAAGCGACATTCCGTTATTCGGAATGTCGCTTTCGTTTTTAGCTGGTTATTTCGCTTGCGTTGGTGGATATGTCGTGCGTTCTGCGTATGGCAATATAAGATAGTTCTTTGTATTAAACGTAATTCGATGTTCTTGAGGGTAGGGGATTGATTTGGGTCGTGCTGGGGATATGACGCCGCCTTTGCGTTGGCGGTTGGGTGTTGCTGGTGGGGTGGCGCTGGTTGTGCTGCTTGTTGACCAGTTGACCAAGCTTGCGGTTCGTGCCGTGGGCGATGCACTGCATGTGACCGTCATCCCCGGCGTGATCGACTTCCTGTTTGTCCGCAATATCGGCGCTGCCTTTAGCATGGGCGAGGGGCATGGCATCGCATTTGCCGTGCTGGCGCTGGCGGTCATTGTCGCCATTGCCGTGTACTTGCTCCGTGCGCCTCAGCTCGCTCGTCTTGAGGTTGTGGGCATGGCCATGGTTGCGGGCGGCGCCATCGGCAACGCGATCGATCGCCTTGTCTTTGGCTTCGTGACCGATTTTATCGCCACCACGTTCATCGACTTTCCCGTCTTTAACGTTGCTGATATCGGCATTACGGTCGGCGTCGTGCTGGCGCTCATTGGTTACATGTTCTTGAGTCCCGCCGCTCGCGAGGTCGATGCGACTGCCGAGCTCAACGCCCGTGACGAGGCCCGCGCCAAACGCAAAGCCAAGCAGCGTGGGGAGCGTGCCCGCAAGATTCGCGAAAGGAATGAGCGCTAATGGCCGACATCCATATTCTCGTTGCCGACGATTCCGCTGGTCAGCGTCTTGACGCCTATCTGGGCGCCAACGATGGCTGTCCCACGCGCTCTGCCTGTGCGCATCTGATCGAGGGCGGTGCCGTCGCCGTCAACGGCGAGACCTGCCTGTCAAAAAAGTATGCCGTACGCGTCGGTGACCGCATCTCGGTTGACTTGCCCGAGCCTCACGATCCCACCGATGTGATTCCCGAGGCCATCCCGCTCGACATTCGCTATGAGGACGACTATCTCATTGTGCTCTCCAAGCAGCGCGGGCTGGTGTGCCATCCCGCCCACGGCCACGAGAGCGGCACGCTTGCGAACGCCTTGGTCTACCACTGCGGTATCGATCATCTTGGTACCGTGCAGGGTGAGGACCGCCCCGGCATCGTGCATCGTTTGGATCGCGATACCTCGGGTCTCATGCTTGCGGCAAAGGACGACGACACGCAGCGCGCGCTTCAGAATCTCATTCGCACGCGTACGCTCGACCGCCGCTATATCACGCTTGTCCACGGGCACATCGCCATGGACGAGGGCACCATCAATACCGGTATCGCCCGCTCCACGCGCGACCGCGTCAAGATGGCGGTTTCGGACGACCCCTTTGCCCGTCAGGCCATTACGACCTTTAAGGTCCTCGAGCGCTTTGATTCCACGCGCTTTGACGACGGCTACACGCTTGTCGAGTGTCACCTGTTTACTGGGCGTACGCATCAGATTCGCGTGCATATGCGTCATATCAACCACGCCTGCGTGGGCGATCCACTTTACGGCAAGTGCGATGCGCGCGCCGACCAGGGCCTGACCAGGCAGTTTCTGCATTCCTGGCGCGTGGCGTTCGAACATCCCGTGACGGGGGAGCGCATTGAGTGCCGCGACGAGTTGCCGTGGGATCTTGCTGCGGTTCTCGATGATCTGGCTCCGCGCTCGCTCGGTCGCACGGCCGCTGGAGATGAAATCGTTCCGCAGCTCGGTCTTCTCGAAGCCTAGCCAGTATTAGGTGGTTTCTTGAACTCGGTAAGCCTGCGGTAAGATATACGATTGTTTACGTTACACGTTGCTGGGAGCCTGCATGCTCGCCTTTTTACAAACCAACACACCCATCGTGATCTTCAACCAGATTGTCGTCACGCTGCTCACGGTCTGCTTTCTGTACCAGGTGGTCTTCTTTGTCATTGGCGCTCTTCGTGGCGAGGTCGCGCCTCCCAAGGCCAAAAAACTCCATCGCTATGCCTTTTTTATCGCGGCGCATAACGAGGAAGCCGTAATTGCCAATCTCGTACGCTCCATCAAGGACCAGGACTATCCGTCCGAGCTTATCGAGGTCTTTGTCGTTGCCGACGCCTGCACCGACAACACCGCGCAGCTCGCACGCGAGGCCGGTGCCATTGTTTACGAGCGCAATGACCTGGCCCGAAAGGGCAAGAGCTGGGTCATGGACTTTGGTTTCGATCGCATTCTCAACGAGTATCCCGACACGTTTGAGGGCTACTTTATCTTCGATGCCGACAACGTTATCTCCCGCGATTACGTGTCCAAGATGAACGATGCCTTTGACCAGGGCTTCCATGTGGTCACGAGCTATCGCAATTCCAAGAACTTCGGCAGCTCGTGGATCTCGGCTGCTAATGCCACGTGGTATCTACGCGAGGCGCGCTTCCTCAACAACGCGCGCAATATCTGTAAGACGTCCTGCGCTGTTTCGGGTTCGGGTTACCTTATCTCGTCAAGCGTTATCGAGGGCATGCACGGTTGGCAGTTCCACACGCTGACCGAGGACATTCAGTTCACTACGTTCTGCGCTATTCACGGTATTCGCATTGGCTATGCGCCGGCGGAGTTCTTTGACGAGCAACCCGTGACGTTCAAGGCATCCTGGAAGCAGCGTATGCGCTGGACCAAGGGCTTTTACCAGGTGTTCTTTACCTACGGTAAGCATCTGGTCAAGTCGACGTTCCGCTATCATCGCTTTGCCGCCTACGACATGTTCATGACGATCGCCCCGGGTATGCTGCTATCGCTGATCTCGATGCTCGCTAATGCGACGTTCTTGATTGTGGGTGGCCTTTCGCATGGTTTCTTGGCAACCGAAGTCGAGATGCAGGCGTGCGCCGCTTCGCTCATTATGACCTTCGCCATGATGTATCAGACGTTCTTTATCCTGGCGCTGCTCACGACTATCTTTGAGTACAAGCATATTCACTGCGCGCAAAAGTGGCGCCTGGTGACTAACCTGTTTACCTTCCCGATCTTTATGTTCAGCTATATCCCCATCACGGTGGCCGCGCTGTTCCTGAAGGTCGACTGGGTGCCGACGCAGCACGCCGTCAACGTTACCCTTGACGAGGTCATGCAAGGCGCCAAATAACCACCACCAAAACCACCGCAAAGGGGACAGGCACCTTTGTGGTGGTTTTTGCTTTTGCGATGCAGCTCGAGGAGGAGTCCGATGGCCTATATCCCGTTTTGGATTTGCATCTTTGCCGGCGTGGCAATTGATGCCCGAGAGCGACGGTTTCCCAATGGGCTTGCCGGCGCATGTGCCGTGGCGGCGTTGGCGGGCGTTTGGCTCGACCTCGGTTTGAACACAGCGCTTGACCACGCCGGTCTTGCGGTCATCGTCTACCTTGCCCTTGTGCTCACTGAGTCGCTCTGGCGGCGCCTTCGCCACGCCCCGGGCATCGGCATGGGGGATGCCAAGGCGCTCTTCGCGCTTTGCACGCTCGACCCTATGGGTGGCATCGTGGCATTTGCCGTCGCACTCCTGGTCCTGGCCCTCTCCTGCCTCTTCACAAAATCACGCTCCCTGCCATTGCTCCCGTTTTTGGTGCCGATTTTTGCCATAATCGAGGTCGTGGGCTGCACTTTGTAACCGATTGCGCATCCTTCTTAAGGAGCATGCCATGGCAACTAATCAAGAAACGGCCGTCATTAAGGCGCGCATGGACCGTATTCCCTCGGCGTTGTCGCCCGAACTTGTCGAGCGCATTGCCGCCGATCGTGCTTCGGGCTATGTCAACCCGTATCGTTGCAACGACGATCAGGTCATTCGTCGTATTGATCGCGCCGCCGACAAAGGCACGCTTATGCGCCCGGCGTTTATGCGCGATACCGAAAAGATACTTCATCTTCCGGCGTACACCCGTTATGCAGGCAAAACGCAGGTCTTTAGCTTCCGTAGCAATGACGATCTGTCACGCCGCGGTTTGCACGTGCAGCTCGTCTCCCGCATTGCGCGCGATATCGGTCGCGCCCTGGGGCTCAATTGCGATCTGATCGAGGCGATTGGCCTGGGTCACGACTTGGGACACACGCCTTTCGGCCATGCCGGCGAGCGTTTCCTCAACGATATCTATCATGAGCGTACGGGGCGTTATTTTTTCCATAACGTGCAGTCGGTCCGCGTGCTCGACACACTGTACGGCCGCAACGTGTCGCTCCAGACGCTCGACGGCGTGCTATGCCATAACGGCGAGTACGAGCAGCGTGTGTTTGAGCTCTCGGACATGAGCTCCTTTGACCAGTTTGACCAGACGGTTGAGGATTGCATTGCCACGGGCTATAGCGCAATTGGGCATCTGCGTCCCATGACGCTCGAGGGCTGCGTCGTTCGCATCTCGGATATTCTTGCCTACGTCGGTCGTGACCGTCAGGATGCGATCGCGGCGGGCCTGCTGTCACCCGACGCTTTTGATGATGGCCGGGGCGGTGCCTACAACAGTTGGATCCTCACGCATGCCTCCATCGATATCGTTGAGCACAGCTATGGTAAGCCGCGCATCGAGATGAGCGAGGACCTGTTTGAGGAAATCCGCCGAGCCAAGCGCGAGAACTACGAGAAGATCTATAGCAAGGGCGGTATCGAAGGCGATTCCGAGGTGGAGCTGCGCGAGGCGTTCGAAAAGCTCTACGACCGTTGCCTGCGGGATCTAAACAGTGGTGACGAGTCCTCGTACATCTTTAAGCACCATATTTCGCGCATTGAGCAGCAGCTTTCCTACTACGATTGCACCTATGCCTGGCAGGACGACAAGGATCAAGCCGTGGTGGATTATATCGCGAGCATGACGGACGGTTATTTCTGCGAACTGACGAGCAAGCTGTTCCCCGGTCTGGAGTTTCCGCACCGTACCTATATTAACGAACGGTAGTTCGTATATATTCGGTATACTGTTAGTGGAAAACGTTTTTGATTGATACACGGGATGGCTATGGACGACCTTTTTTCTGCTTCGACGCGCGAGCGTTCCTTTCAGAATGCGCCGCTTGCGGTGCGTATGCGCCCCAATTCGCTCGACGAGTATGTGGGCCAGCAAAAGGCCGTCGGTAAGGGCTCATGGTTGCGTGCCGCGATCGAACACGACGTGCTTTCCAGTGTGATTTTGTATGGGCCGGCCGGTACGGGTAAGACGACGCTGGCCCATATTATCGCCAACCATACTAAGAGCGAGTTTGTCGAGGTCAGCGCTGTGACGGGCACCGTGAAGGACTTGCGCCGCGTGATTGATGAGGCCAAGACGCGCCTGAATACCTACGACCGCCGCACCATTCTATTCATCGATGAGATTCACCGCTTCTCTAAGTCGCAGCAGGATGCCCTGCTGCATGCAGTTGAGAACCGTACCGTCATTATGATTGGCGCCACGACGGAGAATCCGTACTTCGAGGTCAACTCGGCACTGTTGTCGCGTGGGCGTGTGGTGGAGCTTGAGCATCTGAAGGATGAGGATATCGCCACGCTTATTGAACGTGCGCTTGAGGCACCGCAGGGCTTGAACGGTAAGTTCTCGGCCGATGAGGATACGGTCAAGACCATCTGCACGCTGGCAGCGGGTGACGCTCGCTCGGCGCTCACGACGCTCGAGCTTGCGAGCGAGATTGCCGTCACGCGTCCCGATACCGAGGGAACGCCAGCGCCCGCGGCGGGGGAGCGCTATCCCATCACCGTGGATGACGTGAAGATCGCCAACCCGCGTCGCGGCTTTACATACGACAAAAACGGCGACATGCACTACGACATCATCAGTGCGTTTATTAAGTCTATGCGCGGTAGTGACCCCGATGCCACGATCTATTGGCTCGCGCGCATGATCGATGCTGGGGAGGATCCTAAGTTTATCGCTCGCCGTATTATGATTCACGCTTCTGAGGATGTTGGCAACGCCGACCCGCAGGCGCTTTTGGTGGCGCATGCCGCGTTTAAGTCTGCCGAGGTCATTGGCTATCCCGAGTGCCGCATTAACCTGGCTCAGGCTGCACTCTATGTGTGCTTGGCGCCAAAATCCAACGCGTGTGAGGCTTCGATCGATGCGGCGCTGGCCGATATCCATTCTAGTGGGCTTCGCGAGGTGCCGAGTTATCTGCGCGATCGCCATCGCCCGGGCAGCGATGAATACGGTGTGTATAAGTATCCACATGATTATCCCGAAGGCTGGGTCGATCAGCGCTATTTGCCCGATGGCTTGGAACGCGGTGCATTTTGGCAGCCTGCCGGGCGCGGCTGGGAAGAGTGGCGCGTAGAGCAAAGCGAACGCGACCGCAGCGGGAATGCACCGAGGTAGCTGCTGATAATTTTGTCCCACGTTGCTGCTCTTGGCATGTTCGGTCCCCTTTGGGGTACCATGAAAAGCGTCTGTATTTCGATTCTTCCGGGAGGCTTGTATGAGTCCCATTCAAATCGCCCTGCTGCTGCTCGCCGTTGCCGGCGTGTGGGCCATCGCTGAGCTCGCGCTTACCCTGCGCAAGACCCGCAATGTTGTCGACTCGCTCGATAAGACCGTGAACGACCTCAACAACACCATCGCCGAGGCTCAGCCTGTGGTGGCAAAGCTCGATGGCGCTGTCGATGAGCTTACGCCGGCGCTTGCCCAGATGGAGCCGCTGCTTAAGTCGAGCAAGACGGCAGTTGATGCCCTTACCTCCAATCTCGTAGAGGTCGAAGCCGTGGTTCGCGACATTTCCGAGGTTACGGGCAGCATGGCCGAGGCCAGCAATGCTGTGTCGAGCGTGACCGACTCTGCCGCCGGTGCTGTGCAGAAGCTCTTCAATAAGGTGAAGGCTCCTGCAGCCGACGCCGATCGCAAGCTCGCCGCTGCCGCTGCGGAGGCCGAGCAGCCTACCGAGCGCGTCCTAATTGGCGAGGACGAGGCCGCCGCGGGCGACGATTATGGTCAGAAGTCTGTATCCAAGCCGGCTCAGTATTACACCTATACGCCCGCCGAGACCTCTGAGGAGTCCTGCGATGAGTAGCGAAGCAACCTGCCCTATCACGCTGACCGTTGCCGGTGACCCGCGTCTCGCTCGCCTTGTGCGCATGACGGCAGCCAACGTTGGTGCCCTGTGCTCTATGTCTGTCGATCGCATCGAGGACATCCGCATGGCTGCTGAGGAGGCTTTCATCTTTGGTTGCACCGCGGTCGACTGCGATGACATCACCATCAAATTCGATGTCGATGAGACCCACGTTGGCATGACTATTACCTTTGGCGACCAGGCTACGGTCGATGAAGACGACCAGGCTGCGGTGTATGCCGAGCTCATCCTCGCGAGCGTGTGCGACTCCTACGAAAAGACTACGGCGCCCCTGACGCTTTCCCTCGACCTCAAGGCGGATATCTAATATGACCGAACGTTCCCGGAGCGGCAAGACCGCTTGGGACAAGGAGAAAACTCGCGAGCTGTTTCGTCGTTACAAGGAGACCGGTGATCCGGACGCCCGTGAGCAGCTCGTCATGTCCCATATGAACCTGGTAAGGTTTCTTGCCAACAAATTTAAGAATCGCGGCGAGCCGCTCGACGATCTCATGCAGGTCGGCTATCTGGGCTTGCTCAAGGCTATCGACCGTTTTGATCCCGAGCGCGGACTCGAGTTCACGACGTTTGCGACACCCACTATCCTGGGCGAGATCAAACGCCATTTTCGCGACAAGGGCTGGAGTGTGCGCGTACCGCGTCGTCTGCAGGAGCTCTCGGCCAAGGTCAACCAGGCTACTGACAAACTTACCAACGAGCTGCAGCGTTCGCCCAAGGTTGAGGAGATCGCTGAGTATCTAGATGTGACTGTCGATGAGGTCCTCGAGGCTATGGAATCGTCTTCGGCCTATACCTCGGTGCCCATCGAGGCTCCTGGTGCGTCCGATTCCGACGATGCGCCCTCGATTCTCGACCGTTACGCCGACGATGACAACGAGCTCGACTTTACCGATGACCGCCTGGTGATCGAGGAAGCCATCCGCGATTTCTCGCCGCGTGAGCGCGAGGTGATCGAGCTGCGCTTTGTGAAGGGCATGACCCAGATCGAGATTGCCAAGAAGCTGGGCATCTCGCAGGTGCAGGTCTCGCGTCTGCTGCGCCGCACGCTTAAGAAGATTCAGGACAAGATCGACCCCGACGGAGTGATGATTCGTTCATGAGTGAGCACCCCCAACAAACCGATCGCGTGCTGCGCGACACCCGCGTTCTGACGCTGCGCATTTGGGCTGTTGTCGGCTGCATTGTTATTGCTGCTGTCATCTTTAACCTTATGGGCATCCTGGCACCGGTTATTGAGTTTCTTGCCGTTGGCTCCATCATTGCTTTTGTGATGTCCCCGATCACCAACTGGCTCGAGCACCATGGCGTGAATCGCGGCATCGGTTCGCTTATTGCGCTAATTGTTGTTGTTGCCGTGCTCGTCGGTGTCGTTTGCATCTTGTCGCCGATTCTCTTTGGTCAGATCATGGAAGTCCTGAGCCGCCTGCCCGAGCAGCTTCGTGTTGCGGGTGGCGATCTCAACGAGATGATCTCGCATGCCAAGACGCTCAACAACACGCCGCTCAAGGAGTATTTGGACGATAATCTTTCGTCGCTGGTTGCCGTGGCATCGAAGTATGTGTCTCAGATCGCTGCCGAGCTTGGCCGCGGTGTGTTCCCGCTCATCACCAATACGGCTTCGCAGTTGTTCGTGATCTTCCTTGGTCTGGTGCTTGCCTACTGGATGGCCTGCGACTACCCTCGCATGCACCACGAGATTTGCACCATCATCGGTCAGGAGAAGGAGACCTCGTACCGCTTTATGGTCGCCATTCTTTCTCGCTCTGTCGGCGGCTACATGCGCGGTATGGTCGTGACGTCCATCTGCGGTGGTTTCCTCGCCTTTATCGGTTTTATGATCATCGGCCATCCGTATGCGGCGCTCATGGCTATCTTTACCGGCATCATGCATTTGGTTCCGGTCGTCGGTCCTTGGGTGAGCGCAGCAATCGCCACAGTGCTCGGTTTCATGTTCAGCCCTATGTTGGCGTTATGGACGCTCATCGTGACTATGGTCGCGCAAAACGTCACCGATAACGTCATTTCGCCCAAGGTCATGCAGAGCTCGGTGCAGGTGCATCCCATCATGAGCCTCACGGCGCTCGTTATTGGCTCGGCACTCATGGGGCCCATCGGCATGATTATTGCCATCCCGCTGTGTGCGGCCCTCAAGGGTATCTTCGTGTACTACTTCGAGAATGAGACCGGCCGCCAGCTTGTGGCCTATGACGGCGCCGTGTTTAAGGGCACGCCGTACCGCGATGCCGATGGCAACCCGGTCGCCGCCTACGACGCGCTCGGCGACGACACCTTCATCTACGAGTCTGAGCTCATCGGCAACGAGACTGCGCCCGAGGCCAAGGCCATGCCCAAGCCCGAGCTCGATAATCCCTGGATTAAGCTCTCTGGTCTGCAGCCCGATGCCACGGGCTTCTTCAAGAACCCCTTTGCCAAGGACGATGACTCCAACTCGGACGACGATACCAAAACCGGCATCGACGGCTCCATGGACGATTCGGATTCTAATTAGGTCCTATTAACGCTTCTTGAAGTTGTAAATGACAAGAAATGCGAGCAAAGCGATTGATAAGGGGCCGGCTACATAGAAAAAGAGAACGTCAATTGCGCGTAGAGCGTAATATGCATTATCGCCGGACATTGCTGCATACAATACGTAGCCAAATGCTGGTTGGTTTGCGTACCAGCAGGAGAAGGCCAAGAGCGCTAAAAGTGCTACTACCAGAAGTGCATTCAGGACAAATCGTTTGCTTTTCATCGATCGCTCCTTTCGAGTAGCTCTTATATGTAATTCTACAGCAGTCATTAGTTTTTCAAAGACTTTGGCTGTCCTAAATAACATGCACTTTCGCTGGAGGGTCGCTGTTTGCCGGCCCTCTTTTTTGCACTTGCGCGGTGGGATGGTAATATCGTTACGTTTGAACTGTTTCGATGTGAAACCGAGGAGATTCCCTCTATGAGTGCTGACTACCCGTCAATGACTACGGCCGAGATCCGCTCCAAGTTCCTCAACTTCTTTGAGGAGCGCGGTCTTAAGCTCTATCCTTCTTCGTCTCTTGTTCCCGACGATCCTTCGCTGCTGCTTGCCAACGCCGGCATGAACCAGTTTAAGGAGTACTACCAGGGCAAGAAGACCATGAAGGAGATCGGCGCGATTTCCTGCCAGAAGTGCGTCCGCACCAACGACATCGATTGCATCGGCGAGGACGGCCGTCACCTGTCCTTCTTCGAGATGCTCGGCGACTTCTCTTTTGGCGGCGTCTCCAAGGAGCAGGCTTGCGCCTGGGCCTTTGAGCTCATCACCGAGGAGTTCAAGCTGCCGCTCGACCGCCTGTACTTTACCGTCTTTACCGAGGACGACGAGACCCACGACGTGTGGCGTTCTCTGGGCGTTGCTGAGGACCACATCTCCCGCCTGGGCGAGGACGACAACTTCTGGGCCGCTGGCCCCACCGGTCCCTGCGGTCCGTGCTCCGAGATTTACTTTGACATGGGCGAGGAGGTCGGCTGCGGCAGCCCCGACTGCAAGCCTGGCTGCGACTGCGACCGCTTCCTGGAGTTCTGGAACCTCGTCTTTACCCAGTACGACCGCCAGGAGGACGGCTCCATGCCGGAGCTGCCGCACCGCAACCTCGATACGGGCATGGGCCTGGAGCGCATGGCTGCCATCATGCAGCACAAGACCGCCAACTACGACGGCGATCTGATGCAGCACCTCATCAAGCTGGGCGAGAAGATTAGCGGCAAGACCTATGACGCCGACGATTACTCCGGCGCCAGCCGCTCCCTGCGTATCATCGCCGACCACTCCCGTGCCGTCGACTTTATGATTTCGGATGGCATCCTCCCCGGTAACGAGGGTCGCGAGTACGTCCTTCGCCGCCTGCTCCGTCGTGCCGTGTTCCACGGTCGCCTGCTGGGCATCGAGGGCGCCTTCCTGACCAAGTTCATCGACGAGGTTAACGCTCAGATGGGCGAGGCCTATCCCGATCTGCTCAAGAACGTCGCGCTCGTCAAGGGTATCGTTGCCTCCGAGGAGGAGCGCTTCTCCACGACGCTCGACAACGGTCGCGTCTACCTGGATGAGGCACTGGCAGCGCTTGCCGAGGGCGCTGTGCTTCCGGGCGATGTTGCCTTTAAGCTGCACGACACCTTTGGTTTCCCCATCGACCTAACCGTCGAGATCGCCGGCACCGCTGGCCACGACGTCGACATGGACGGCTTCACCTCCTGCATGGAGGACCAGAAGGCCCGCGCCCGCGCCAATGCCAAGGGCGACGCCTGGGGCAGCTTCAACGACGTGTGGGTTGAGCTTTCCGACAAGGTCGCTGCGACCGAGTTCGACGGCTATGACAACGATGTGATCGAGGGCGCCAAGGTTGTCGCCATCGTGCGCAACGGCGAGTCCGTCGAGTCCGCTGCCGCCGGCGAGGACGTCGAGGTTGTGCTCGACCGCACCCCGTTCTATGCCGAGATGGGTGGTCAGCAGGGCGATGCCGGCAAGCTTTCCGCCGAGGGCTTTGTTCTGACCGTTGCCGACACCAAGAACCACAACGGCCTGTATGCCCACGTCGCGCACGTTGCCGATGGCACGCTGACTGTCGGTGCCGCTGTTACCGCCGCGCTCGACGCCGAGCGCCGTGGTTTCCTGCGCCGCAACCACACCGCCACGCACCTGCTCGACGCCGCCCTTAAGCAGGTCCTGGGCGAGCACGTCTCTCAGGCCGGCTCGCTGGTGACGCCAGAGCACCTGCGCTTTGACTTCACGCACTTCGAGGCCCTGTCCTCCGAGCAGCTCAAGGCTGTCGAGGACCTGGTCAACCAGCAGATCTTCGCTTCCAAGCCGGTCGTGACCCGTGTCATGGGCATCGACGAGGCTAAGGCCGCCGGCGCTGTCGCTCTGTTTGGCGAGAAGTACGGCGATGTCGTCCGCGTCGTCTCCGTGGGCGCCGAGGACCAGCCGTTCTCCCGCGAGCTCTGCGGTGGCACGCACGCTGCCAACACTGCTGAGATTGGCCTGTTCAAGATCATTTCCGAGTCCTCTACGGGCTCGAATGTCCGTCGTATCGAGGCCGTGACCTCTAAGGGTGCTCTCGACTATATGGCCGACCGCCTGGCACTCGTTGACGCCGCTGCTACTGCGCTCAAGTGCCGCGTGGATGAGGTTCCCGCTCGCGTGGAGAACCTGCAGGCCGAGCTGCGCGAGACGTCCAATAAGCTCAAGAAGGCTCTGACCGGTGGCTCCTCCGACGCCATCTCCAGCGCCATCGAGGGCGCCGTCGAGCTCGACGGCTATAAGCTCGTTGTCGCTGAGCTCCAGGGCCTTGAGGCTGCCGACCTGCGCAACGTATGGGATACCGTGCACCAGAAGGTCGCCGGCCCTGTCGCTTGTGTCGTCGCCAGCGTGACTGAGAAGGGCACTCCGGCCTTGCTCGCTGCCGGCTCCGATGACGCCGTCAAGGCCGGTTTCCACGCCGGTAACGTGATCAAGCAGATCGCGGGTCTGGTCGACGGTCGCGGTGGCGGTCGTCCCAACATGGCCCAGGCCGGTGGCAAGAACGCTGCCGGCATCGCCGATGCCCTCGCGGCCGCTAAGACCGCGCTCGGCGCCTAAGAATCTAAGAAGTCGCTGTGGTTGCGCTCGCGCTGGACATAGGGGAGACCAGGATTGGCATCGCCGTCTCGAGCCGTGATGGCAAGATGGCGATGCCTGTCAAGGTGCTTCCGGCTGCCGAGGTCACCGGTATGGCCAAGACGTTCCGCTACCTGGTTGAGGACTATGAGCCCGACATCCTGGTGAGCGGACGTCCCCTGACCATGGCCGGTGAGCCCGGCCCTCAGGCCGAGCGCGTTGCCGCTGTGGCGCAAAAGATTGCCGACGAGCTCGATCTTCCGTTGGAGTTTGAGGACGAGCGTCTGTCCTCGCAAGAGGCCAAGCGTATCCTGCGAGAGCAGGGGCTTAATGAAAAGCAGATGAGGGGCAAGATCGACATGATTGCCGCCAGCCTGTTTTTGCAGACGTGGCTCGATCGTAAAAACGAGGAGGTTTCGCATGCCTAGTGCTTCCGATCCGCGCCAGCCGAATCGTACACAGCAGCCGGCGTCGCGCCCTGCCCAGCCTGGCCAGCGTCCGGCACAGCCGACGCAGCGCGCAGCTCAGCCTGCCGCGCACCCGGCGCAGTCCTTCTCTCGTTCGGCCCAACCTGTTCAACGGACGGGTCAGCAGCCTTCTGCTCGTTCGGTTCAGCATTCGGCTTCTCACGCGGCTCAGCAGCCCACTGCTCGTACGGCCCAGCCTGCAGTCGGCACCCGCTTTAAGCAGCAGGCACCTACCCAGCGAACGCAGGCCCCCCAATCGCATTCGCATCACGCTCGTGGTTCGCATGGCGTTGCTCCGGCGACCCGCTCGAGCTACAACACGCATGCTCGTCGCGGTGCTCAAAAGAAAAGCTCCCCGGTGCCTATGATTATCGGTGGCGTTGTTGCCGTGCTTGCGCTTGTCGCGATCGTTTTCTTTGTCGTGCCAGCCGCCAAGGGCTTCTTTGGCGGTGAGGGTGCGAAAGTCGTTGCAGGCCAGCAGGTTACTATCACGATTCCCGATGGTGCCTCGGGTGACAGCATCGCTTCGATTCTCTCCGAGAATCATATCGTCGAAAATCCCAAGGATTATTATGCGGCGGTGAAAAAGCTCAACGCCGATATGTCGCTCAAGCCTGGTGATTATTCGTTCACCACACTCATGGATGCGACCAAGGTTGTTCAGCAGCTCATGGAAGGCCCCAACGCGGGCTCCAATGCGCTGACTATCCCTGAGGGCCTAACGGTCGATCAAGTCGCCGACCGTGTGGCCCAGGCCTACGACAGCATCTCTAAGGAAGACTTCCTCAACCAGGCCAAGGCCTCCAACTACGTTGACGACTATAGCTTCCTTAAGGGCGCCGCCAACGACTCGCTCGAGGGTTTCTTGTTCCCGAAGACCTATTCGCTGGGCGATTCGCCGACGGCCGATGACGTGATTCGCGCTATGCTCGATCAGTTTAAGACCGAGTACAAGTCGCTTGACTTTGCGAGCTGCGAAGCCAACATCAAGGAGCGCTACGGCGTGGAGATGTCCGATTACGACATCGTCAACTTGGCCTCTATCGTTGAGCGCGAGGGCCTCAACGCCGATCAACGTGCGCACGTGGCCTCGGTCTTCTACAACCGCCTTGCCGGCAAGCTCGATGGCCTGCGCTATCTCAATAGCGATGCGACTATGATGTATGTCACCGGTGGCGAGGTTACCGCCGACGACCTGCAGAGCGATAGTCCGTATAACACCTATAAGCATGAGGGCCTGCCGCCCACGCCCATCTGCTCTCCGTCGCTCGAGGCGCTCAAGGCCACCCTTGAGCCGACCGACTCTGATGACCTGTATTTCTACATTACGCAGGACGAGGAGTACTTCTCGCAAACCTACGAAGAGCATCAACAGTCTTGGAATTAGCATGAGGATTTTTAGCCCCAAACGATACGTTGCCTCGGTCGATCGCATCGACCTTGATACCCTGTGGGCCGACGGCAAACGCGCCATTCTGCTCGATCGCGATAACACCCTGGTGCCGCGCGACACCGAGCAGGTTCCCGCCGCGGTTTCCGCTTGGCTCGACGCCGCCCGCGCCAAAGGCTTTAAGCTGTGCATGGTGTCCAACAACTGGCATCGCGACCAGGTCATGAGCTCTGCGCGCGAGCTGGGACTCGAGGCCATCAGCCACGCCATGAAGCCGGCGCCGTTTGCCCTCAAGGCGGGCCTTAAGCGCCTCGGCGCCACAGCCGGCGAGGCCGTGCTGATCGGTGATCAGCTCTACACGGACGTGTGGAGCGGCAACTTCGCCGGCGTCGATACCATCCTGGTAAAGCCGCAGGCGACGCAGGACCTGTGGTATACGCAGATCTTCCGTATCTTTGAGCGCCGGGCCCTGCGCGACCTTCCCTGCGAGGAATAGGTCTCGTCATGTCCCAGCACATCAAACACGGCTGCGACCATATCTTCTTTATCGGCTTTTTGGGCGCGGGCAAGTCGACGCTTGCGCGCAACGTGGGCACCATGTTCAAGCGGCGTTTTATCGATACCGACCGTCTGGTCGTGCGCCGTTGCGGCAAGTCGGTAACCGAGATTTTTGAGACCGAGGGCGAGGATCGTTTTCGCGAGCTCGAGACCTCGGCGCTCCGTTCGCTCCAAAGCGAGCGCAGCCTGTTGGTTTCGTGCGGGGGCGGTATCGTCGAAACGCCGGTGAATATTGAGCTGATGCACGATATGGGTACGTGCGTTTACCTCGAGGGCGACTTCGAGGATTCGATTCGCCAGATTCGTCGGTCCGACACGCGCCCCGATTTTCGCTCTCCCGAGCATGCCGCGCGCCTGTTTGAGCATCGCCGTCCGCTGTATCGCCAGGCCGCCGACCTTACCCTTGATATTCGCAACAAGTCCTTCGAGGACGTTTCCTACCTTTGTGCCGAGATGCTTTTGGAGCGTGGGCTGCTATGATTCGCCGTCAACTGATCAATTTCCAAAACCGCAGCGTCGATGTCCGTGTCGGATTGGGCGCGTTCGAGGAGTTGTCGCGCATGTTTGCCTCGGCTGTGGGCAAGCCTAAGCGCGCGATGGTCGTTTGGAACGACGCCACATCCGAGCGTTTTGGTGAGGTCGTCGAGCATGCGCTGGTCGACGCCGGTTTTGCCGTGTCGCTGCTAGTCCTCGAGGTTTCGCCTGCTGGTGCCACGCTGGCCGATGCCGATGCGATCTTTGGCGCCCTGTCTGCCAACGGCGTTACCTGCGACGATCTGGTTGTCGCCGTGGGCGATGCCGTAACCTGCTCGGTTGTTAGCTGGTGCGCCATCCAGTGGTGCGGTCGCACCGAGTGCGCGCTGCTGCCGACGACCTTCGACGCCATGCTCACGGTCGCGACGACCATGAAGCCGCTCGTCGCCTCGTCGGCCAATGCGCTTCCCGCCATCGCGTTCCGTCCCGAACCGGGCTTGGTCGTGTGTGACCTCGACCTTGTTCGCGAGGCGGACCCCGAGGACCTCAAGCTCGGCTATGTGGTACTTGTTGGCACCATGCTTTCGAGCAGTAAGTCCCGCTGGAATCAGTTTACTGAGACCGTCCCCGAGATTCTCGCGGGCGAGGAGGTCGCGCTCGTCAATGCCGTTCAATGGTCTCAGACTGCCCGTAAAGACGTACTGATGGCCACGAACCCGAGTGCTCGCCATGCGCTCGATTTTGGCAAGACGGGGGAGCGTACCCTGCGCGCCTGCTTGGGCGATGCGGCTTCGCAGGTCCCTGCCTACCAGCTGTTGTCCGAGGGCATGCGCTTTGAGGCGCGCCTAGCACATGATGCCTGTGACTTCGATATCGATTACGTCTTTGAGGTCGATGACTGCCTGGAGGACTTTGGTATCGAGGAACTTGCCTTCGATCTGGAGCCTGCCGCATATATCGAGGAGTTCCGCAAGCAGCAGTTCGCTCGCTCGAACCGCAGCATGTTGCCGCTGCCCGCGGCACTTGGCGCCATTCGTCTAACGAGCGTTGAGGACGAGGTTCTTGAGCGCCATGTTCACGCCTACTTGGCTTCTCGCAAAGAACTTCTCTAAGATTTATTGACATCCATCGTCTTTCGTATCATGTTGAGGGGCGGGTTTTCAATCGGTTGCGGATCGCATGCGATTCCGTCGTCCGGTTGAGACCCGTCCCGTCTTTATAGAGACAATAAGAAAGGAATCTGCATGTCTGAGTTTGCTGCCGGTCCTGCCGGTCGTATCGAACGTGTCCGTGCCCTGATGGTCGAGCGCGGCTACGACGCTATCGTGGTACGCGACGAGGCCAATCTTCGTTGGCTCACGGGCGTGAAGGGCGTCTTCGACTACACCTTCGAGTTCCCGCACGCGGCGTTTATTACGGCTGACCAGTGCCTGTTCCATACCGACTCGCGCTACCTCAACAGCTTTGAGGAGAACACGCCCGCCGGCAGCCCCTGGGTCTACGACATGGACGAGGGCACCATCCCCGGTTGGGTCGCCGGCAAGATTGCAGCCAACAAGTGCCGCGTCTGCGCTGTCGAGGACGATATGCAGATCAACTTCTACCAGGGCATTCAGCGCGGCCTGGAGGATCGTTCCGTCGCCTGCATGTTGCCGCTGATGCATGACGACATCCGCAAGATGCGCGCCATCAAGGACGCCGAGGAGATCGAGCTCATGCGACACGCACAGTCGATCACCGACGCCGCCTTCCAGCACATGCTCGGCTTTATTAAGCCTGGTATGACCGAGAAGCAGGTTCGCAACGAGCTCGAGAACTTTATGTTCGCCAACGGCGCCGACAGCCTTGCCTTCGGCTCCATCGTGGCGAGCGGTCCCAACACCGCCAACCCGCATGCCGTCCCGAGCGACCGTGTCATCGAGAAGGGCGACTTCGTCCTGATGGACTACGGCGCGGGCTACTGCGATTATCGTTCCGACATGACACGCACTGTTGTGATGGGCGAGCCCACGCAGGAGCAGCTTGACCTGTACGCGCTCGTGCGCCGTACGCACGAGGAGTGCGTCGCCGCCATCCATCCGGGCGTCGAGGGCAACGACATTTTCAAGCTTTCCAAGAAGATCATCGGCGATGCCGGCTATGGCGATTACTACAACCATGGTCTGGGCCACGGCGTGGGCATCGACATCCATGAGCTGCCCAACTTCAACCGCAGCAAGAATATCATCGAGGTCGGCTCGGTTGTCACCATGGAGCCCGGCGTGTACCTGCCCGGCGTGGGCGGCGTGCGCCTGGAGGACTACGGCGTCGTAACCGAGAACGGCTATGAGCCCTTCACCAAGACCCCGCACGACCTGCATGTCATCGACTGCTAAGCCATCCAGTTGGGTTTTTTGGAGGCGGGGCGTCCGAAATGATTCGGGCGCCCCGCGTTCTCTTTTTATGCGCACGCCGTAGGCGCCGCCTGCAAGTGTATAATTTCGGTCGTATGTAATTTGGACGCTTGTGCGTTCTGCCCATAACAAGAAAGGTCGCTATGCCTACCATTTCTACCGCCGACTTCAAGAACGGCCTCGGTCTCCGCATTAAGGACAAGGTCTACACCATCGTCGAGTTCCAGCATGTCAAGCCGGGCAAGGGTGGCGCGTTTGTGCGCTACAAGACCCGCGACATCAAGAGCGGCCGCGTCGTCGAGAACACCTGCAACGCCGGCACCAAGTTCGAGAGCGTCATGCTCACCACCCGTGAGTTCCAGTACCTCTACAACGATGGCGCCGACTACATCTTCATGGACAACGAGACCTATGAGCAGGTTCCCGTTCCCGAGGACATGGTGGGCGAGAACTCCAAGTGGCTGCGCGAGAACGACATCTGCCAGCTGCTCTTCGCCGACGATGAGCTCATGGGCGTGACGCCGCCGATGTTCATCGAGACCACCATCGTCCAGACCGACCCGGGCTTTAAGGGCGACACCGTCCAGGGTTCCACCAAGCCGGCCACGATTGACACCGGCGCTGTCATCCAGGTCCCCATGTACCTCAACGAGGGCGAGGTCATCAAGGTTGACACCCGCGACGGCAAGTTCGTCTCCCGCGTCTAGCAACCAACTCTTCTAGGAGGACTCATGCCCCAGGAAATCAAGATTGACGGCATCGGCATTTCGCCCGATGTTCTGACCGCCATCGTCTCGCGCGCCGTGTCGGATGTCGAGGGCATCGCCTCCGTTGGCGTCAAGGACCTTGCCACCAACCTTGTCTCCATGATGCTCTCGTCCAAGGCCCCGGCTTCCGAGCCGGCGGTCGAGGCCGAGGTCGCTGGCGACAAGCTCGCACTCACCGTGCGTGTCGTGGTGTTCTTTGGCTATCCGTTCAAGAAACTCGCCGAGGCCGTTCGCGCCGCCGTGGTCGCCGCCATCGATGCCCAGGTGGGCGTCGAGGTCGAGCGCGTTGACGTTTGCATTGACGGCCTCGTTTTCCCCAAGGAGTAACCTTTGAGCCTTAAGGTTTATCGCGGGCGCACGCTTGCCCGCAGTCAGGCGCTGCAGCTGCTGTTCCAGGCCGAGGCCACGGACAGCCCGCTCGAGCGCGTCCTCGAGGGCGATTTCCTGATCTCGAAGGGTCCCCTCGACTCCTATGCGCTCGAGCTTTGCCGTGGTGCCTACGAGCATATCGATCGCATCGACTGTGCCCTGCGCGCCGTCGCCAAGAACTGGGATCTTATGCGCATGCCCGGCGCCGACCGCAACCTGCTGCGTATCGCCGTCTACGAGATGCGCTTCCTCACCGACGAGGAGGTCTCGGACGCCATCGTGATCAATGAGGCCGTCGAGCTTGCCAAGGCCTATGGCACCGACCAGTCCGCGTCGTTTGTCAACGGCGTGCTGGGCAAGATCGCTCGCAGCGAGGAGCTGCCGGGCGAGGACCTGTACCAAGAGCTGCTGGCCGAGGATCGCGCTCGCGAGGAGGCACAGGCTGCCGAGGCTGCCGCAAAGGTTGCGGCTGCTCAGGCCGAGGCTGGCGTGCTGGCCGAGGGCGCGGACGCTGCTGAGGCCGTCGAGGCCGACTCCGTCGAGGAGTAGCCATGCCAGAGGGTTCCGTCCGCAATTTCGACGAGATCTCGGACCGCTTGGACCAGATCATCGCTACCGTTCGCTCCAAGGATACCTCCTTGGAGCGTTCGCTCGATTTGTTTGACGAAGCGATTGAGCTGGGCTCCCGCGCGGTCGATATGGTCGACAAGTTTGAGCTGACGCCGCGAGAGGCCGACAAGCTCGAGCAGGAATACGATGAGGATGCGGCAAACGAATCCCAGGATAGCTAGGCCGCATCTCCGGATACGAATGGTTGATGGCATTCATGAAACGCGTGCGTCTTGATGACGAACTGATTTCACAGGGCATCTGCGCCGATCGCGCGGATGCCCTTCGCACTCTTATGGCCGGCTTGGTCTCGAGTGGCGGTGAGCGCTTGACTTCGCCGGGCCTTAAGGTAATCCCGGGGCTGCCGCTGCACGTGAAGGGGCGCATTCCCTATGTTGGCCGCGGCGGTCTTAAGCTCGAAGGCGCGCTTGATGCGTTTGGCATCAATCCGACGGGCCTTGCCTGTTTGGATGTGGGCTGCTCTACCGGGGGTTTTACCGATTGCCTGCTCAAGCGCGGAGCTGCGACCGTTGTCTCTGTGGACGTGGGTCGCGCCCAGTTCGATTGGTCGTTGCGTCAGGACGATCGCGTGACGCTGCATGAGCGCACAAACGTGACGCAGCTGCCTGAGCTTGGCTATGCCGGCGCCATCGACCTGGCTGTGTGTGATGTCTCGTTTACCAGCATCGCGAACATTATCGATGCGGTACTGGCGTGCCTGGCGCCTACGGGTGCATTCTGCACGCTCGTAAAGCCGCAGTTTGAAGCTCCGGCGGCGCTGGTGGGCGAGGGCGGCATTGTGACCGATCCCGCTGTGCGCCGCGATACGCTCGTGGCGGCGGTTGAGCTCTTTGCTGCCAAGGGGCTGTTCCCGGTCGATGTGTGCGTGTCGCCCATTCATGGTGCCAAGGGCAACGTTGAGTTTTTCCTATACGGCACGAGATTTGAATCTGGCGACCGCTCGCAAGACGTGCTGCAATCCCAGGTATCGGTTTTGAGCGAGAAAGCTGCAACGCTATGAAGGTCTTTCTGGTTCCCAATTACTACAAGCAAGAGGCGGTCGAGAGCGGCCTGATGCTCGAGCTTTGGCTGACGCGCCAGGGCTATGAGGTCGCATGGGCTGCCGACCAGCGATCGAAGATTCAAAGCACACCTGATATCGACGGCTCCGATCTGGTCATTACGCTCGGCGGCGACGGTACATTGCTGCGCGCTGCCCGCATCCTCAACCATCGCGAGATTCCTATCCTCGGTCTTTCCTATGGTCACCTGGGCTTTTTAACTGCTGCGAGTCCCGAGGAGCGCGACATTCTGCAGGTCGTGAGCGACGCCCTGTCCGGCGAGCTGCATGTGAGCCGTCGCGCTACCATCGCCGCGGATATCGTGTCCGTGCGCGAAGACGGTACGAAGGATGTCGTGCGCACCTTCGCCCTCAACGACATGGCGCTTACCCGCGGTCCGCTGTCCGATATGGTCGAGTTCGACATCACGGTGTCCGGCCATCATATCGACCGCCTACGCGGTGACGGTGTCGTCGTTTCGACGGCGACTGGTTCTACGGGGTACGCGCTCAGTGCCGGTGGCCCCATTGTGAGCCCCGACTATACGGGCATGGTCTGCGTACCCATTGCGCCGCACACCATTCAGGCCCGTGCCTTCTTGACTTCGCCGAGTGATGTCGTCGAAATCTTTATGTCCGATGATCGCCCGAGTGTTCCGGCGATTGCTATCGATGGGCAGTTTATTACCTGCGATGGCACCGTTGAGAGCGTGGCGGTGCGCCGCGGGCCCGGAGATGTGTTGCTGCTGGATTACGGCCCCGAGAGCTTCTATAACTCGGTGAGCCGCGTATTCTACGGAGTCCGTCATGATCGATGAGCTGCAGGTTTCTAACATTGCACTCATTCGCGAGGCGACGCTGGTGCCGAGTGCCAGCCTGACTGTCCTGACCGGCGAGACCGGCGCCGGCAAGACCGCGCTGCTCTCGGCCCTCAAGCTTATTTTGGGTGAGCGCGCGGATTCGTCGACGGTGCGCGAGGGCGAGGCGCTGGCGAGCGTCGAGGCGCGCCTGTTTGACGGCCCGCACGACACGGAGGGCTTCACCGTGCAGCGCAGTCTTTCTGCCGAGGGCCGCAGCCGCGTGAAGATTGACGGCCGTATCGCCAGTGTGCGCGAGCTTTCGGAACGCGTTGGCGTGATGATGGATCTGTGCGGCCAACACGAGCACCAGCGCTTGCTCGATCCGGCGCATCATGTTGCGATGGTCGATGCCTGGGCAGGGCGCCCTGCACTCGAGGCGCTCGAGCACTACCGCGCCTGCTTTAAGGCTTCGCGCGCTGCCGCTAAGGAGGTTCGACGTGTCGAAGAAGCCTCGCGTGCGCAGGGGAGCCGCGTCGAGGAAGCGCGCTTTGCGCTCGAGCGCATCGGCGAGGTCGACCCCAAACCGGGCGAGTATGAGGAACTCGAGGAACTGCTGCCGCGCTCCGAACATGCCGAGGTGCTGGTTGCCACAGCTAACGATGCCCATGCATCGCTTGCCTCTGAAGGGGGAGCGCTCGATGCCGTGAACAGCGCCGTGGCAGAACTTTCCCGTATGGCTACCGTCGATCGCAAACTTGGCGACATTGCCGATGCGCTTTCGGATGCCTGTATCTCCCTTGAGGATTGCGCGAACGAGCTTCGTTCCTATCGCGATGGCGTCGCCTTCGACCCGCGCGAGCTCGCTCGCATGCGTGAGCGGTATTCCGACCTCAAGGGCCTGTTGCGTCAGTGGGGTCCCACCATGGACGATGTTTTTGCCATGCGCGATCGCTCGCAAGAACTGCTGTCTCTGGTCGATGATGGCGATGAGCAGATCAAAAAGGCGCGTGAGGCACTCTGGAGCGCCGAGCGCGAGTTGTTTGCAGCTGCCAAGGCACTTAAGCGCGCCCGCAATACGGCGGCCCCGCGCTTCTGCCATGAGGTGGGCCGCCAGATGGCTCGCCTGGAGATGGGCGGCGCCGAGCTCGTCTGGGAGTCGCGCGATCTTCCCCGTGCTGAGTGGACGCCCGTTGGCCCTTCGAGCTACGAGCTGCTATACCGCAGCGGTGCCGGTTTGACGCCGCGCCCCCTGCGCCGCATTGCGTCGGGCGGCGAGCTCAGCCGCGTCATGCTGGCAAGCAAGGTTGTCCTCGGTAACGCGGACGGTGTCGATACGCTGGTGTTTGACGAGGTCGATGCCGGTGTCGGTGGCTCCACGGCGCGTGCGCTCGCGGGCGTGCTGGCAGATCTCGCCGCTACGCATCAGGTGATTGTCGTAACCCACTTGGCGCAGGTCGCCGTCATGGCTGACAAGCATTATGTCGTCAGCAAGGAACCGGGCGATGTTCCCCAGACGCATTTGGACGAGGTAACCGGCGAAGCGCGTATCGCCGAGATCGCCCGCATGTTGAGCGGCGATCAGTCCGAGGCAAGCTTGGCCCACGCAAAGCAGATGCTGGAAGAAGCGCGTGCTTAGGCCGAGCCGCCAGTTGCCTGTCTGGCCCGACCGTCAAAAAACTATGCCGGTTTACTACGATGAATCGGCGTAGCTCGAGCACAGCTAAAATTGTGAAAAGAAAACCGCAGGTAGAACGCCTGCGGTTTTCTTTTAAAACGCGATGTGGTCGCATATTCCGATTTCGGCTTATAGGACAAAATGTGTGTCCCGATAGAACATCCGTTTCCATCCATTAA
>CATWSG010000013.1 GCA_958353395.1 uncultured Collinsella sp. | reverse complement strand
TCACGAGCGGGGGCTCCTATCTTTTTAGTGCCCTCGGATTGGGTCATAGTGTCTGTCGGAAATGATCCGTTGGGGACGGAGGAAAACGGATCATTTTTATCCTGGTGCATTGGTGCAGGGGGCAGGTTTCCTTTGCACTAGTTTCTGTCGAGTCGGTGCTCCTTGCGGGTTGCCCGTATAATGGTCTGCGTATGAACCGCAACCAAGGAGTTCCAGTTTATGGACCAGAGTCTTTTTAAATTCGACCTGATCGCCGAGGATCCGACCACGCACGCGCGCGCCGGCGTGCTGCATACCCCGCACGGCGACATCGAGACGCCGATCTTTATGCCCGTGGGCACCAAGGCAAACGTCAAGGGCATTCCTACCGAGACCGTCAAGCAGCTCGGCGCCCAGATCGTGCTTGCCAATACCTATCACCTGTCCATGCGCCCCGGCGAGGACACCATCGCCGAGCTGGGCGGACTGCATAAGTTTATGAACTGGCACGGCCCCATCCTCACCGACTCGGGCGGCTTCCAGGTCTTTAGCCATAACGACGCCGTCAAGCTCACCGACGAGGGCGTGCGCTTTATCGTCAATGACTACGACGGCCGTCACGTGTTCTGGACGCCCGAGGACAACATGGAAATCGCCATGAAGCTCGGCTCCGACATCTGCATGCAGCTCGACCAATGCCCCGGCTATCCTGCCACACGCGCCTACGTCGAGCGCGCGGTGGAGCTGTCGAGCATGTGGGCCGAGCGCTGCTACAAGGCTCATACCCGCGATGACCAGGCACTCTTTGGTATCGTTCAGGGCGGCATGCATCTGGACCTGCGTCTGCGCTCGCTGCGCCATCTGGAGGAGTGCGGCGACTTCCCGGGCTACGGCATTGGTGGCTACTCGGTGGGCGAGGACCACGAGACCATGTTCGAGACCCTGGCACCGCTTGTGAGCGAGTACATGCCCAAGCACAAGCCGCGCTACCTGATGGGCGTCGGCAACCCGACGACGCTCGTGCGCGGCGTGGGCGTGGGCATCGACATGTTCGACTGCGTGCTGCCGACGCGCACCGGCCGCATGGGCACGGCATTCTCCAGCGAGGGTCGCCTCAACTTCCGCAACGCGCGCTTTGCGCACGACGACGGTCCCATCGATCCCACCTGCACCTGCCCGGTGTGCACGGGCGGTTACAGCCGTGCGCTCATCCGTCACATGGTCACGCAGAAGGAGATGCTCGGCGGCATTCTGCTTTCGATGCACAATATCTACTACCTGCTCAACCTTATGCAGCGTGCCCGCCAGGCCATTATCGAGGGCCGCTACGGTGCGTTCGTGAGCGACTGGATGAACAGCCCCGCGGCGGTGGATTACTAAGAGCCGCGGGCGCGCTTGCGGGGCGTGAGTAACGGCAAAGGCCAAGCGGCGATCGGTCGTCGCGTTCGCTAGCACTATCTGCACGACCGCTGACCGATAGCTTGCAAGCACTTTATGCATCGTGGGTACCATACCGAATAGATGATGTTCGGGCGGGTGTTTGGCGCATGGCGTCGACCCCGCCCGTTTCTATCTTCGATAGGAGTACCCATGATTAAGAATGAGAACGTCGAGGGCGAGCCTGCCTACGACGAGACGTACCGCCGCGGTCCCGTGGTCATGCGCGGCCCCATGATTCCTAAGGACAACACCTACGCCAACCTGCTGGCGCCCGAGGAGTCGACCGACTGGTTGCATGCCGATCCGTGGCGCGTCCTTCGTATTCAGGCAGAATTCGTCGATGGTTTTGGCGCGCTGGCCGAGCTCGGGCCTGCGGTGACCATCTTCGGTAGCGCCCGCACGCCCAAGACCGATCCGCTCTACAAGGCGGCGCGCACGGTCGGTCGCAAGATTGCCCAACGCGGCGTGGCGGTTATCACCGGTGGCGGCCCCGGCATCATGGAGGCGGCCAACAGGGGAGCGGCGAGCGCCAACGGCAAGTCGGTCGGCCTGGGTATCGAGCTTCCGCACGAGCAGGGGCTCAATAAATACGTGAACCTCGGCATGGACTTCCGTTACTTCTTTGTGCGCAAGACCATGTTCGTCAAATACAGCTCGGGCGCCATCGTGTTTCCCGGCGGGTTTGGCACGCTCGACGAGATGTTCGAGGTGCTCACGCTGGTGCAGACGCATAAGGTCAAGCGCATGCCGCTTGTACTGGTAGGCAGCGAGTACTGGCAGGGCCTATTCGACTGGCTTAACGGCCCGGTGATGGACGCCGGTATGATTAGCCCGCTCGATCCCGAGCTCGTACACATCACCGACGACATCAATGAGGCCGTCGACATCGCCCTGAGCGGGCTGATGTAGATCAATCGTGCCACGCGACATGAATACGCATGGCAATCTGATGTTATTTAACATCAGATTGCCATTTATATTGGGTATACTTGTGTAAAAGACGAGGGCGAGGAGGTCGCAAATGTCTACAGCAACAGTTAAGCCTACGACGGTTCGAATCGAAGAGGGGCTCAAGGAGCAGGCGACTGAGTTCTTGGATTCGGTCGGCCTCAGCCTCAATTCCTATCTCAATCTTGCCGTTCGGCAGCTGGTAAATCAGCGAAAGATTCCTTTTGAGATTGTAGGAAGGGCGGAGGTGCCCAACGAGGCGACGAGACGCGCCATGGTGATTGCCGAGGCTCATGAGTTGGGGATTTTGCCGGACGATAGCCTGTCATTCAATAACGCTGATGAGCTTATGTCATTCCTCGATGAGGAATAGCGATGTTCGAGATTAAAGTCGAGGCTCAATTTAAGGTGGACTACAAACGAACGATGCGCATGCATCCGCAGCTAAAAAGTGAGTTTAAAGCGGCGGTTGCAGAGCTTGTGGCCCATGGGTCACTTCCGGCGGAGTATGGCGCCCACGAGCTCTCAAACCCGGGCGGAAACTACAACGGCCACATCGATTTCCACCTATCCGATGGCTTGGTCGATGTGGTCGTTCTTTATCTTCCCCATAAGACTAACCCAGTGATTAGGCTGGTGAGAATGGGCACTCATCAGGAGCTGTTTCAGGGTCCGCTGGGCTGATCGCCGATTTCCAAGTTGCGGTGGAATAGGGATTGATTTGCGGCTGATAAGCCAAAAACAGTCCCTATTCCACCGCAACTGATGTGGGCGTCCCTAGTGAGTTGGCTGGTAGCGGGGGCAGTAGCTGATGGCGATGGCATCGACGCCTACATGGGTGGCGATGGTGCAGCCGATGGGGCCGGTGCCGGCGTCTACATAGTCTTGGCCTGCGAGTGCTTGGCTGACGAGCTCCTGCTCCTCGGCGGCGCCGGTCGTGAGCACGCGCACGCTGGAGCCCGGATGCTCGGCCAAAAACGCGAGGCAGTCTGCCATGGTGTTGGCGACGATGCGCTTGGCGCCGCGGCCCTTTTTGATGGCCTTGATCTCGCCCGATTTCCACTCCGGCGAAACGGCCAGGCGAATGTTGAGCATCTGCGTGAGCTGGCCGGCGAGCTTGGGCGCGCGGCCGTTCTTAACGAGGTTCTCGAGCGTGCGGGGAATCAGCAACAGGTGGGCGTCGGGCAGCGTCGCGCGGATCTGCGCCTCGGTCTCGTCCAGGCTGCGGCCGTCCTCGCGCATGGCCAGCGCGTACTCCACCAGCAGGCCCTCGGCACCCGAGCCGGTGCGCGAGTCGATGCAGCGCACGTCGAGTTCGTGCGTTTCGGCCGTCAGGCTGGCGTTGGCATAGCAGGCGGACCACTCGCTGCACAGTGAGATAAAGATGGCGCTATCATGGCCGTCGGCGAGCACGCGGTCAAAGAGTGCCTTGAACTCGCCGGCGCTCGGCTGCGAGGTGTGCGGCAGTTGCTCGGAGCCGGCCATGCGCGCGACGTACTCCTGGGCGGTAATCTGTACCTGGTCGAGCAGGTCCTCGCCCTCGATAATCACATGCAGTGGAATCACGTAAATGCCGAGCTCTTGAGCGCGGGCGGGGGAGATGTCCGACGTGGAGTCGGTTATGATGGCAAAAGACATAATTGCACCTTTCGTTGGGGCGCTTTCGCGCCGCCTTCTGAGAGCAAAGTGCGACAAGTATAGTGGAGTTGCTCTACATTGCTAGGTTCAATTGTTGAATAGTCAACAGTTTGAAGTGTCGGTGTGGAAATCATCAACTGGGGAAGAGGAGTGCCGATGGCGGCATTACAGCTATGCGAGCGGCCGGTTGTGCTGTTCGATTTTGACGGCACGGTGGCCGATACGGGCCGGGCGGTGATGACCTCGACGCGCAAGACGTTGGCCGCGCGCGGGTTTTCGGAGGCGCAGATGGGTGACCTGCGCCGCATGATCGGGCCGCCCCTGTGGAAGAGCTTTCACGACTTTTATGGCTTCTCGCGCGAGGAGTCGCTTGTGGTGGCCGACGAGTACCGTGCCTTTTTTGATGAACTGGGACCGGAGGAGTATCCCGTGTTTGACGGGATCCCCGAGCTGCTGGATGGGTTGGTCGCCCAAGGCAAGCGTATGGCCGTGGCGACGTCACGCATGGAGGCAAAGTGTATCGACATGGTGGGAGAGCTGGGACTTTCTCAGTTTGAGGCGGTGGTTGGCATGAATCCGCCGCAGGGGCGCGAGACCAAGGCCGATTCGGTCCGCGATGCCCTGGCAGAGCTCGGTGCGACGGCGGGCGATGCCGTGATGATCGGCGATCGCTTTAACGACGTCGAGGGCGCGCACGCGATGAGCGTGCCGTGCATTGGTATCTATTCGGGCGCGGCGGCGTCGGGCGAGCACGAGGCGGCGGGTGCCGATGCAGTGGTGCACTCGGTGGCCGAGCTTGCTAAACTTTTCGCTATCTAATAGACGTAATGTGAGGGGCGGGCGTACCCGTCACTCATTGGTGAGGAGGTCGTCCATGAATCAGGTGGAGCAGAGCGTTATCGAGTATGTCGACGAGGTCTGGGAAGATGTCGTCGCCGATATCGAACAACTGGTGAGCTATCCGTCCGTGGCCGTTGCTGCCAATGCAGAGCCCGGTGCGCCGTTTGGCCGACCGGTCCGTGATGCGCTCGATTGCGCGCTCGGCATTGCGCAAAAGCTCGGCTACCAGACGGGCGACGACGAGGGCTATGTGGGCATTGCCGATATCCCGGGTCGCGGCGACAAGCAGCTCGCGACCATCTGCCACGTGGACGTGGTGCCCGCCGGCCCCGGCTGGAACACCGATCCGTTCGCGATGGAGCGTCGCGAGGGCTGGCTGCTCGGCCGTGGCGTGATTGATGACAAGGGTCCGGCGGTGCTGTCGCTCTACGCCGGTGCCTACCTGCTCAAGCACGGCATTGTGCCGCGCTATACCTTCCGCGCGCTGCTGGGCTGCGATGAGGAAGTGGGCATGTCCGACGTTCACCATTATCTGGAGAACCACGCAGACCCCGACTTTTTGTTTACGCCCGATGCCGAGTTCCCGGTCTGCAATGCCGAGAAGGGCCAGTTTGGGGCGACGTTTGTGAGCCCCAAGATCGACGGCGGGCGCATTGTGTCCTGGAGCGGTGCCGAGGCGAGCAACGCCATTCCGTCGCAGTCCATCTGCGAGCTCGCGATTGCCGCTGATGAGCTGCCGGCGCCGGTCGAGAACGCCGACCGCTTGGAGATTACGGCGCTCGATAACGGGCACGCGCAGATTTTTGCCCATGGCATTGGCGGTCATGCCTCGATGCCCGAGGGAACGATTAACGCCGTCGGCCTGATCGTGGCGTATCTGCGCGAGGCCGAGGACGCGTTTGGTGCACGCGACGAACGCCTGCTGACGCCTGCCGAGCACGAGTTCGTCAAGTTCCTGGCCTTTGTGCATGCGGATGCCTATGGCCGCGGCCTGGGTATCGATGCGACGAGTCCGGCGTTTGGCCCGCTTACCTGCAACGCTGGCGTCATCCGCGTGGCGGATGGCCATATTGAGCAGGTCATCGACGTGCGCTTCCCCGACAGCACGAGTGCCGATACCATCCGCGAGCAGCTCGACCCGCTCGTGGGCCGTTTTGGCGTGACGTGTCAGCTGGGTCGCGCTAAGGTGCCGTTCTCGGTGTCTGCCGACGATCCGGCCGTGAAGGCGCTTATTGATACCTATAACGAGTTTACGGGCAAGCATGCTGAGCCCTTTGCCATGGGCGGCGGCACGTACGCGCGCAACTTTGCCCGCGCCGTATCGTTTGGCCCCGAGGAGACCGGCCTGGAGCTGCCCGCATGGGGCGGCCAGATGCACGGCCCCAACGAGTGCGCCAACGAGGAACAGCTTAAACAGGCGCTCAAGATTTATATCGTGGCGATCCTGCGCCTCAACGAACTTGAGCTGTAGGGCTTCCCCAGGCACCCGACCTTGCCCCTCAAACCGTCGCTTGCGTACCAAAGTACGCGGCGCTCCTCTTTCGGGGCAATCTCGGGCACCTGGGAAACCCCTATATCCTGCTTGGATACAAACTTGCATTACGAGCCCGGTGCTTCGGCCCGGGCTTTTTCTGTTGCGGTGGGGTAGTCATTGGGGACGTTCCTTTGGTGTAAAAGGTGCGCCATGTTCGGCGCTGGATTGTTATCCGTTTGTAAAGGCTGGGCAGAGCTTGCGGTAAGGGTCTATCAATAGCCCGTAAGAAACCGCAGATAAGGCGGTCGTCGCCCGATCGGGGCCGTATCTTTCCAAACAGCAAAGCGGGCGGGGTGCCCGCGAGTCGCATGTATGAAAGGAAGATCATGCTCGATCAGGCTTATTCTCGTCGTCAGTTCCTCGGCCTCGCTGGTGGTCTTGCCAGCATCGTCGGTCTCGGTCTCGTTGGTTGCGGCGGCTCCGGCGCATCCGACGCCGCCGACAAGGGTAGCGCCGCTGCTGCCGAGTCCGTCTCCGGCGAGGTGACCTACGACGGCGCCTCCTCGTTCCAGGCTCTCGTCGAGGCCGCTGCCGAGAAGTTCATGGATGCCAACCCGGACGTCTCCGTCTCCGGCTCGGGTAACGGTTCGGGCAAGGGTCTGACCGCTGTTGCCGCCGGCACCGTCACCATCGGCAACTCCGACGTCTTCGCCGAGACCAAGCTCGAGGCCGACCAGGTCAAGAACCTCGTCGACCACGAGGTTGCCGTCGTGGGCATGGGTCCCGTCGTCTCCAAGAACGTGACGGTCGACGACCTGTCCCTCGAGCAGCTCAAGGGCATCTTCTCTGGCCAGATCACCAACTGGAAGGAGGTCGGCGGCGACGACGCCACCATCGTCGTCCTCAACCGCAAGGCCGGCTCCGGCACCCGCGCCACCTTCGAGGCCGCCGTCTTTGGCGACGAGGCCGTCGACTTTAAGGGCGACGCCGAGCTCGACAAGTCCGGCGACGTCCAGACTCAGATGGGCAGCACCGATAACGCCATCTCCTACCTCGACTTCTCGCACTTCGATGACTCCAAGTTCAACGCCATCAAGGTCGAGGGCGTCGAGCCCAAGAGCAAGAATGTCACTGATGACTCCTTCAAGATCTGGGCTACCGAGCACATGTACTGCTCCAAGGACGCCGACGAGGCCACCAAGGCCTTCCTGGAGTTCATGCTTTCCGACGACGTCCAGGGCAAGCTCGTCGAGGAGCAGGGCTTCATCCCCGTCTCTGCCATGAAGGTCGTCAAGGACGCCAGCGGCAAGGTCTCTGCTAAATAAGTAATCGCCCCGGAAAGGTTTGCAATGGCAAAACAGCTGCCAAAGCGCGACCTTGAGAACGTGGGCCTGGGCGTCACGGGCGCGTGCGTAGCGCTCGTGACGCTTGTCGTTGCCGCGCTCATCTTTATGGTCGCCCAAAAGGGCCTCTCGGCTTTTGTCAAGGACGGCGTCTCGGTCGTCGAGTTTTTCACCGGCACCAAGTGGGACCTGGCCAACACAGCCGAAAACGGCCTGCCCTATACCGGCGCCCTGCCCCTGATCGTCACCTCGTTTGCGGTCATGGTGCTCTCCACGCTTATCGCGCTGCCCATCGCCATCGGCTCTGCCATCTTTGCGGTCGAGATTAGCCCTAAGTTTGGCTCTAAGATCTTTCAGCCGCTCATTGAGCTTTTGACCGGCATCCCCTCGGTCGTCTTTGGCCTGATCGGTTTTCACGTGGTCGTCGGCCTTATGAAGAGCGTTTTCCATGTGAGCACGGGTCTGGGCATCTTGCCCGGCGCCATCGTGCTGGCCGTCATGATCCTGCCGACGATGACCACGCTTTCGGTCGATGGCCTGCGTGCCGTGCCCGACAGCTACCGTCAGGGCTCGCTCGCGCTGGGCTACACCCGCTGGCAGACCATCTGGCACGTGGTGCTCAAGTCTGCCATGCCGTCGCTCATGACTGCGGTCATCCTGGGTATGACCCGCGCCTTTGGCGAGACGCTCGCCGTGCGCATGGTTATCGGCGGCATCGAGGCCATGCCGACGTCGCTGCTGTCGCCGGCGTCCACCATCACCACCACGCTCACCACGTCCATGGCGGTCTACGCCGAGGGCTCGGCCCAGGACGACGTCCTGTGGGCACTCGGTCTGCTGCTGATGGGCATGAGCCTCATCTTCATCCTGATCATCCATCTCATTGGCCGCAAGGGGGCGAAGGCTCGTGGCTAGCACGCGCATCCACATCGACGAGGCGAGGCTCGGGCGTGTCCAAAAGCAGGATCGCATCGCCACGGGCGTGCTGACGGCGATCGTCGCCATCGTCATGCTCATCGTCATCTCCATGGTGGCCTATATCTTGTTCGAGGGCATCTCGACGCTGTTCCAGCCGGGCTTTCTCACAGAGCCGTCGCGCGCCAACGGAACGCAGGGCGGCGTGCTCTACCAGCTGTTCGACTCGTTCTACCTGCTGCTGATCACTCTGATCATCTCGGTGCCCATCAGCCTGGGCGGAGCGGTCTTTTTGGTTGAGTATGCGCCGGACGGACCCATCCGCGACATCGCCTCCACCGCCATCGAGACGTTGTCCTCGCTGCCTTCCATCGTCGTCGGCATGTTCGGTTTTCTGGTGTTCTCGGTGCAGCTGGGCTGGAAGTACTCCATCATCTCCGGCGCCATCGCGCTCACCATGTTCAATATCCCCATTCTGGTGCGCGTGATCCAGCAGGCGCTCGAGGACGTGCCGCAGGCCCAGCGCGATGCGTGCCTGGCCATGGGCCTCACTCGCTGGGAGGCCACGCTGCACATCCTGATCCCCGAGGCCATGCCTGCCATCGTGACGGGCATCGTGCTTTCGGCCGGTCGCGTGTTTGGCGAGGCCGCAGCACTGCTTTTTACCTCGGGTATGAGCTCGCCGGTTCGCCTGAACTTCTTGAGCTTTAACCTGTCGAGCCCCACCTGCGCCTGGAACGTGTTCCGCCCCGGCGAGTCGCTCGCCGTGCACATCTACAAGATCTATGGCGAAGGCAGCCCCGAGGCCCAGCAGATCGTCTGGGGCACCGCGGCGCTGCTGATGATTTGCGTGCTGCTGTTTAACGTAATCGCCCGCATTGTGGGCAAGCAACTGGCAAGGAAGATGACGGCCGAATGAGCGAGATAAATGCAACGCCCGCAACCGAAGCGGCCGCGTCCGACACCCAGGACTTTCTATCGAGTGTGGGGGAGAGCGAGAAGCGCGTGCGCGTGAGCGGCAAGGCCGTGAGCGACGAGGTCGTGCTCTCCACCAAGGACGTCAACGTGTACTATGGCGACCACCATGCCCTGCACGACACGTCGCTCGACTTTCACAAGGGCGAGATCACGGCGCTCATCGGGCCTTCGGGCTGCGGTAAGTCGACCTTCTTGCGTAGCCTCAACCTTATGAATCGCGAGATTCGCGGCTGCCGCGTGGAGGGCGAGATCAACTATCGCGGGCGCAACGTGAACACCAAGACCGAGAACACCTACGAGTTGCGTCGCTCCATTGGCATGGTGTTCCAGCAGCCCAACCCGTTTCGCAAGTCCATTCGCGACAACATCACGTTTGCGCCTAGGCGCCACGGCATCACCGACCGCGACGAACTCGACCGCATGGTCGAGGAGAGCCTGCGCGGCGCGGCACTGTGGGACGAGGTCAAGGACAAGCTCGACAAGAGCGCCTATGCGCTTTCGGGCGGTCAGCAGCAGCGCCTGTGCATCGCGCGCACGCTGGCGCTCAACCCCGACGTAATCTTGTTCGACGAGCCCTGCTCGGCGCTCGACCTCATCTCGACGCTGGCGATCGAGGACCTGATGTCATCGATCGTTGCCGACCGCGCCATCGTCATCGTGACGCACAACATGGAGCAGGCGTCGCGTGTGTCCAACCGCACGGCGTTCTTCTACATGGGCGATATGGTCGAGTACGACGAGACCGACGAGATTTTCCAACGGCCCAAGGATAAGCGGCTGAATGATTACCTCACCGGCATGTTCTCCTAGTCCGGGACATGCTTGAGGCCCGCGGCGGCCACGGTTGCCACGGGACTGATTGGAGAGGCGGGTCATCTCTTTTGGGAGATGGCCCGCCTTTTTGTGTCGTGTGCGGCCCGCCTTTTCGCTGCTATTATGGACAACGTTGAATTTCTACGAAGGAGCAGGGCATATGGCGATTCTTTTGGGATGCGATTCCGTCAGCCTAGAGTTTCCCACCAAGCATATTTTCGATAGCGTGACGCTCGGCGTGGGCGAGGGCGACCGTATTGGTATTGTCGGTAAAAACGGCGACGGCAAGTCGACGCTGCTGAGCGTGCTCGCCGGCACGCTGGAGCCCGACGACGGCCGCGTGACGCATCGTCGCGGCACCACGATCGGCCTGCTCGGCCAAAAGGACCAGCTTGTCGACACCGACACCGTGCACCATGCCGTCGTGGGCGACACGCCCGAGTATGAGTGGGCGTCGAGCCCCCGCACGCGCCAGATCCTCGCCGGTCTCATTAGCGATGTGCCCTGGGAGGGCACGGTGGGCGAGCTTTCGGGTGGCCAGCGCCGCCGCGTGGACCTCGCGCGCCTGTTGATCGGCGACTACGACGTGCTCATGCTCGACGAGCCCACTAACCATCTGGACATGCGCACCATCAACTGGCTTGCACGCCATCTTAAGGCTCGCTGGCAGCGCGGTCAGGGCGCCATGCTCGTGGTCACGCACGATCGCTGGTTCTTGGACGAGGTCTGCACCAGCATGTGGGAGGTCCACGACGGCCAGGTCGATCCCTTCGAGGGCGGCTACTCCGCATATATCCTGCAGCGCGTGGAGCGCGACCGCATGGCCGCGGTTACCGAGGAACGCCGTCGCAACATGGCGCGCAAGGAGCTCGCGTGGCTGAGCCGCGGCGCCCAGGCGCGTTCCACCAAGCCCAAGTTTCGCGTTGATGCCGCTCGCGAGCTGATCGCCGACGTGCCGCCCGTGCGTGACGAGCTGGAGCTCAAGCGCCTCGCCGTGAGCCGCCTGGGCAAGCAGGTTATCGATGTGGTCGACGTGGACGCCGGCTATGCGGATACCGATGGCGCGCCCAAGCAGGTGCTCTCTGACGTGACCTGGCTCATTGGTGCGGGCGACCGCTATGGTCTGCTGGGCGAGAACGGTGCCGGCAAGTCGACGCTGCTCGACGTGATCCAGGGCAAGATTGAACCCACGCGCGGCCGCGTGAAGATTGGCCAGACAGTGCGCTTTGGCGTGCTGTCGCAGCAGCTCGAGGAGCTCGAACCCTACATGGGCGACACGATCCGCGAGGTGCTCGGCAACTATAAGAAGTACTACGTCATCGACGGCAAGGAGACTTCGCCCGAGAAGCTCTGCGAGCGTCTGGGCTTTACGACGCAGCAGCTCTGGAGCCGCATCGGCGATCTTTCGGGCGGCCAGCGCCGTCGCCTGTCGCTGTTGCTGACGATCCTGGACGAGCCCAACGTGCTTATCCTGGACGAGCCCGGCAACGACCTGGATACCGACATGCTCGCGATTGTCGAGGACCTGCTTGACGGCTGGCCCGGCACGCTGATCCTGGTGACGCACGACCGCTTCTTGATGGAGCGCGTGACCGACCAGCAGTGGGCGCTGCTCGACGGCCACCTGACGCATATGCCCGGTGGCGTTGACCAGTACCTGCGTATGTGCAATGCCACCGCCGAGGGTGAACCCGTGGGTGCGCCGAGTGCCAAGACCGGCACGTTCGACACCGGTGCTGCGGCGGCTGCGGCCGAAAAACCCAAGTCGAGCGGTCAGCCCAACGGCCTTTCCAACGCCGAACGCCAGAAGCTCCGCCGCGAGGTGAGCTCGCTCGAGCGCAAAATGGAGACGCAGCGCGCACGCGTGGAGGAGGCCGAGGCCGCGATGACCCAGGTCGACCCCACCAATTACACGGCGCTGGGCGAGCAGCAGGCAAAGATCGACGAGGCCCACGCCGCCATGGACGAGTTGGAGATGGCGTGGCTCGAGGCGAGCGAGAAGCTCGAGGGCGAGGAGTAGGCGAGGATGATTAAGGCTGCGTTTTTCGATATCGACGGCACGTTGCTGAGCTTTAAGACCCATCGGATTCCGGCGTCGGCGCAGCGGGTGCTCGATAGCTTTCACGAACAGGGGATTGCGTGCGTAATCGCCACGGGTCGCCCGACCTACCAGATGCCGGATTGGCTGTTCGACTTGGGTTGGGATGCGTACATTACGCTTTCGGGCCAGCACTGTTTTGATTCCGAGGGGGTTTACCGCAGCTGCCCGATCGATCCGGACGACGTTGCGGTGATTGTGGACCAGGTGGCGCAGGGGCGCTACGACTCACTGTGCATGCAGGGCGAGAACTCGTTTGTGAACCGCCTGTCCGAGCGCGTGGTGACGGCTGGCAGCAACGCGGGAATCGTCTACCACGAGGAGCCGTTTGAGCATGCCTTTGACGCGCCGGTCTATCAGTTCTGTGCCTTTGTTGACCCAGTTGACGAGCACATCGTGACCGATGCCGTGTCGCATTCGCTCACCACGCGCTGGTGCGACCTGTTCTGCGACATTATTCCGGCCAACGGCGGCAAGGACCTGGGTGTGGCGGCGACGCTGGAGCGTCTGGGCATCGACGCGAGTGAAGCGATTGCCTTTGGCGACGGCGAGAACGACCTGTCGATGTTCTCGGCCGTGGGCACAAGTGTGGCCATGGGCAACGCGCAGGATACCGTGAAGGCCGCGGCGACCTATGTGACGACTGCCGTGGACGACGACGGCATCTACAACGCCGCGAAGTACTTTGGACTGTTATAGCTGCGGCTCGGCACTTGGGGACGTTCCTTATCTGCCGGCACCTGGGGACACTCCTTGCGGGGCGTCCCCATTTTGTTTTCGTCCCGCACGTTTTGTGAAACACGGCTAACTTTTAGGCAAAGTAGTAAGACATGGGCAACTTTTGCGGTAAAGTAAGCTGTGAAAAGTATCCAAAGGCTAACTAGCAATCATCGCGAAAGGCGGCCCATGGCCCTACGTGAATCCGGAGAAGACTATCTCGAATCGATCTACGTTCTGTCGGAACGTCAGGGCATCGTGCGCTCGATCGACGTTGCGGAGTACCTCGGCGTAACCAAGGCGAGCGTTTCCAAGGCCATGGCGACGCTGGAAAGCAACGGCTATGTCGAAATGGGCAAACGAGATGTTCATCTGACAGAGCGCGGTCTGGAGGTCGCGCGCCAAATGTGGGAGCGCCACTGCTTTTTCGTGGGGCTTTTGGAGGATGCAGGCGTATCGGCCGAGGTGGCGTCGCAAGAGGGCTGCCACATGGAGCACTGCCTGAGCGAGGAGAGCTTCGAGAAGCTGAGGGCGATGCTGGGACGGGACGGTGCTTCGGCGCCAATAATGACCGACTAGCACTCCCGCAGCGGCGCGCCTCCCGCGCCGGAACGGCGCGGGACAGCGACCGAGACGAGTGGTCCCATCAACTAAGTCCAACTCAGACAAGGAACCCCACCAGCAAGCGATGCCCAAGAACCGCCAGCAACGTTACCGCAGGCCGGGGCCGGGCTTGGTTTTGAAAACATTCCGCAGACCAGAAGTGCCCCCGTTCGTAGCTCCGAAGGAGCAGAACGGGGGCACTTCATTGGTCGAGGACGTTTTCAAAACCAAGCCCGGCCCCGGCCGGACAGCCCACGAACGCTACAAGTTCTTGACACCCATCGCGCGCATGGCGTTCAGGATGGCGATGATCGCCACGCCTACGTCGCCGAACACGGCAAGCCACATGTTGGCGATGCCCAGCGCTGCCAGCACAAGGATCAGCAGCTTAACGCCCAGCGCAAAGATGATGTTCTGCCAGACGATCGTCATGGTCTTGCGTGCCACGCGGATCGCGCGGGAAATGTTGGACGGCTTGTCGTCCATGAGCACGACATCGGCGGCCTCGATCGCAGCGTCAGAACCCATAGCGCCCATGGCAATGCCCACATCGGCGCGCGTAAGCACGGGCGCATCGTTGATGCCGTCGCCCACAAAGGCGAGCTTGCCCTTGCCCGATTCGGCTGCCAGCAGCGCTTCAACACGCTCGACCTTGTCGCCCGGCAGCAGCTGCGCGTGGAACTCGTCGAGCCCCAGCCGCTTGGCCACCGCAGCAGCCACTTCCTCGCGGTCGCCCGTGAGCATGACGGTGCGCTTGACGCCGGCGGCGTGCAGGTCGCGGATCGTCTGCTCGGCATCGGCCTTTATGGTGTCGGCAATTACAATGTGGCCGGCATAGATGCCATCGACTAGCACGTGGAGGATGGTGCCGACGACCTCGCAATCGGGCGCTTCGACTCCGGCCGCGGCGAGCATCTTTGCGTTGCCAACGACGACGTGCTTGCCGTCGATGGTTGCCGTCACGCCATGGCCCGCGTCGTTGGTGGAGTCGCTTACGCGCTTGGGGTCGACCTCGCCCTGGTAGGCGACACGTACGGACTGCGCGATGGGGTGATCGGAGAACGACTCAGCAAGGGCTGCGACTTCGAGCAACGACTGCTCGGTATAGCCGGCCTCGGGGTGTACCGCGACCACCGAGAACGTGCCGTTGGTGAGGGTGCCCGTCTTGTCAAAGACGACGGTGTCCACGTCGGCGAGCGTCTCGAGGTAGTTAGAACCCTTGATGAGAACGCCCAGCTTGGACGCGCCGCCGATGCCGCCAAAGAAGCTCAGCGGCACGCTGATCACGAGCGCGCACGGGCAGCTGACGACCAGGAAGGTCAGGCCGCGTAGGATCCAGTCGGACCAGGCGCCGGTGACCAAGCCGCCGCCGAGCGCGAGTACCGCGGCAGCGCCGGTGACGGCGGGCGTGTAGATGCGGGCAAAGCGCGTGATGAAGTTCTCGGTGCGCGCCTTCTTTTCGCTGGCGTTTTCTACGAGCTCCAGGACGCGCGCGACGGTGGACTCGCCAAAGGGCTTGGTGGTGCGCACGTGGATGAGCCCCGTCATGTTGATGCAGCCGCTGATGATATCGTCTCCGGTTTTGGCCGGGCGGGGGACCGACTCACCGGTAAGGGCGGCGGTGTCGAGCTGGGTTTCGCCTTCGACGATGACGCCGTCGATGGGCACGCGCTCGCCGGGCTTGACCACAATCACGGTGCCGACGGCGATGTCATCGGGGAAGACCTGCTCGAGTGTGCCGTCGGGCTGCTCGACGTTAGCGTAGTCGGGCGCGATGTCCATCATGGCACTGATCGACTTGCGGCTCTTGCCCACGGCGTACGCCTGGAACAGCTCGCCGACCTGGTAGAACAGCATGACGGCGGCGCCTTCGGCCATGTGCGGGTCGGTATCGGGGAAGAGCACCATGGCAAACGCGCCGATGGTCGCGACTGCCATAAGGAAACTCTCGTCGAAGGCCTTGCCGCGGCGGATGTTATTGAATGCCTTTTGCAGCACGTCGTAGCCGGCAATCAAAAACGGTACGAGGAACAGCACAAAGCTGGCGTAGATGTCGCCCGGGGTACCGAATGCGGCGGTGAGGGTGCCGAACTCATCGAGGGCGTACACCACGGCAAAAATGCCCAGCGCTACCAGGATGCGGTTGCGCTTATGCTCGAGTGACTCTTTCTTCTTGCGCTTCTTCTTTTTCTTCTTGGGGTCGGCGGTGGCCATGACTCGTATCCTCCCATTTGAACGTATGAACACTCGCTCATATAATTTCGCGAGCAAAGGCCGCGGCAATCGCGGCCTTGCAGGTTGGCGTAAACCTGGGCTAGAGAATGATCTCGCAGTCCGGCTCGGCGTCGGCCGTAAACTCTACAACGCGGTTGAGCACCTCGTCGAACTCGGCGTCATCGGCCTCGAGCGTCAACTTCTGGGTCATAAAGTTGACGGACACGGATTTGACGCCCTCGAGCTTGGCCAGCTCGTCCTGAAGCTCACGCGCGCAGTTGGCGCAGTCGATCTCGTCGAGTTTAAACTGCTTTTTCATGGTGGGTTCCTTTCTCTGTATTTGCGGCTTGGGTGCAGGCCGCGCTGGTACCGTGGTTGGTCGCTATTCGCAGATGTGGCTCATGCCTTGGTTGAGCATGGTGTAGACGTGGTCGTCGGCGAGCGAGTAGAGGATATTGCGCCCGTCGCGCCGGAATTTAACCAGGTGCGCCTGCTTGAGTGTGCGCAGCTGGTGCGACACCGCGGACTGCGAGGTTTCGGTCGCTTCGGCGATGTCTGCCACGCAGAGCTCGCGGCCCATGAGGGCGTAAAGGATCTTGATGCGCGTGGTGTCGCTGAAGACCTTGAACAGGTCGGCGAGGTCGTAGAGAAGCTCCTCGTCGGGAAGGTCCTCGGGCGAGCAGGTGGTGGGGATCGCGGGTTCGGTGGCCTCGATGTCGGGTTTCGTTTCATCAACGCGGATGCTCATTGCAATATCCTTTCATATGAACATGCGCTCATATAACTTGCTTTCGATTATATGAGTGTATGTTCATATGTCAATACAATTTGCGTTAATTTCGATGACTGCTTGCCGCCTCTGCGATTTTCTGTGGGTTGGGAGACATCGACGCAATGCTCGCCAACATATTTCGAGATGTTCGGCTAGCATGCTAAGAAAGCCACCTTGAGAAGCATTGGAACTGTTCATATTTGTACTTTATCGTGTCAAATACCGCGAGAATCAGTTCTTCCTCTACGGGAGTTTCTGCAGAATCAGTTTTATCTAAAGTTATATTGAGCTTTGCTGCAGCCAATCTGGCACATCGGTGGCCGAATAAGTCGAAAAATGTAGGTGGACATCCGCAGAGATCGCCTTTAGAAGAGCGAATTCTCAATTAGATCAATAATCGTGTCGTCTTCCGTGCGGTTTTCATCGATTTTTGCGAACATGTCGCATTCCCAAGCCCCATTGATTTCCTCAGCAAGGGCCCCGACGTGTTGCATGTCGTCGGGTTCGGGCACATCGTTGATGCTCGGGTCATCAGCTTGCGGATATTGGCTTGCAATTTCGCGCTTGGCGGCCTCTTCTTCTTTGAGTGTCTCCAGGACGCGGCGACCGTATTCGAAGTAGCGCCGCAAGACAAATTGACGAAGAGTTTCTTGCAGGATGGCGAAGTTATCCGGGAGTCGACCGGGCCATATCTTCTCGCGAATGCGAATCGCTTCCATGACCCGTTTAAAAGCGGACTGCTTGAAAAACGAATGACGATTAACTGTGATAACGGCATATCCCATGTTTCGCAGCGTGTTTCGGCGCTCCTCGTCAATTGATTGCTGCTCGGGTTCGTCGTGGTAAAAGCCGTTGTATTCGATATCGGTCATCGAATTTTCGAGCAGCGCGTCGAGGTAGAAAACCGTCCGTCGCGTTAGGGCGGCGTATCTTTTGGGGACTGGGATCGGATAATCCGTTTTGATAGCGCGTATGGCTAAGCCACCCATTGACTTGGGCATTGTCAGCATCATGACAAACGCCGTTTCGAGTGGGGAGCGACAGCCTTCGTGTACATAAGAAAGTGCCTTAAGTGCTTTATTAGATCCACGATACCCCGGTGCCTCTGAAAAGAAGGCTCTGAGCTCTTCAACGCTGGTTAGGGCTGGGCGCTCGCGATATTGAGTTTCGTCGGACGTTCCAAGCGCGTAGGAGCCGCAGATTTCAAAGTAATACTCAACGAGCTCCGAAAGGTTGAGGTCGGCTGTTGCTTCTAACGCGCACAGCTTGATATCGACGATGTAGACGTTCGGCTCGAGTTCTAGGTAGCTTTCTGCATCAAACGTATAGCGCGTGCAGTGGCAGATGCAGCCCTTGCGGTGCCTTTTGGCATTATTGGAAAACGTCAGCACATGGATACGTTCAGAATCGACATTCTTTCTGTTGAGCCATGCTCGTGCCGCTTCCAGGTCGGACGTGGTCGGCGCAGACACCCTGATCTTTTCCATAGGTATGGGACCGGTCGCGTAGCTTGCGAGCGAGTTGGCTGTTTGGTATACAGCGCGTGCCGTGGTATGTGACAGAATGATTCCCATACGCGCATGATGGCATAGCGGACGCCGCATACGCCCGAAACTTCGGGCAACGGTATTGGGGCGCGGCTTATCTTCTGCGAACGGTGGGTTTTTGAGCTGTCGTATTGAGGGAGCAGCTTTGGCTGGGGAGGTTTCTGCCGGCTGCCCCTTTTTGATGAACTTTAGTTGCGGATTCGTAGCTTCTAAGCGTTTTTGCCGACCGCTCAGATGCCTCACCAACATAATTTGAGTTATTCGGCCTTATCCTATACAAATGGTGCGATCGCAACGTCCTATTCGAATTGATTCAGGTAGATTTATGGGGCTTGGTTGCGAAATTAAGGCGATTTTAGCTTCGATTGCGGTTCAAGGGGCCTTGACTAGTGGTTCAGCTGGCCGAACAACTCGAAAAATGTAGGTGGGCCAACCTGCCGACTATGTGAAGCACGCGTATTTGCTCGTTTTGATGAAAACTAGGGTGCAGCCATAAGGCTGCGCCCTAGTTTACTGCGTGTCGGTGTGCCCAGACGGATTGCGCTGTGCCTGGCAGGCGCTCCCGCAGATGGATCGGTTATTTCGCGAATAGGTTCTTGAGGTTGAACTCGGCTTGGACGGTGCGGAGCATGAGGTCGGTGTCGTCCAGGCCCAGATGCTGCTCGTTGGCGTCGGCGGCGAGGGTTCCACGGCGGCGCGCCCAGTTCTCGAGCGCAGCGGGGGCGGACTCGCGGGGGAGCGAGCGCACGTCGGCGTCCAAGCTGCGGCAAATCTGGCGCGAGTCGATGACGATAATCTTACCCGCGCGGCGTGCCTCGGCGTAGCCGTCCAGGTGGATCTTGAACCAGCTGTCCTCAAAGGCGGCGTTGTGTGCCATGTACGGGTACTTCTTCATAAGCTTGAGCAGCTGCTTTTGCAGCTCTTTGTTCTCGCGGAAGGGCGTTTTGCCGTCGATGTCGTCCCAGGTGATGTGGTGGATATTCGACAGTGGCACATCCTCGCCGCGGTAGATATCGGGCAGGCCGCAGTAGTGTGCCTCGGCGTCATGCGGCACGGCGTCGCTGGTGAGATCCATGATCTCCCAGCCGACGTTGATGATGTAGCCGCGCTCGGGTGCACGGCCGGTGGTCTCGATGTCGATGCCGAGCACCGTGCCCTGGATAGGCTTGCGGGCGTACGCCACGCCGAGCGCGTCGCGGTCGCCGCGGATCTCGCGCATGACGGACGCGGCGGTGCGCTTTTGCATCTTGCCGATGGCGGCGCAGGTGTCGGCATCGGACAGACCGCGCGAAAGCGTCGCGGGCGTCACGTTGCGTAGACGCGCCTCGCCGATCTGGTCGCACAGGTCGCGGTTGCGGTCGGCCAGGTCGCGCACGGTGGCAAAGTCGAAGCCGGGGTCGCCCTCAGCGGTAAAGTACTCGGTTTCGAGCACCTTGAGGGCCTCTTCGCCCTTCTGGCGCTCGGACTCCATGGCACCGTGATCGCCATAGATAAACATGGGGATAAACGGCTGGCGCTCGTATTCGAGTGCTTGCGAAACGTTCATAGGATGCTCCTTGGACGGGCCGCGTCGCGCGGCTCGGGGTTACTGAGTTGTGGCGAGATGATAGTTTACCATGGGCAACTATTGGCACCGCGCCCGGGACAACTACAATACCCTAGTTGACCGCTAGGACTTTTACAATGCTGCCGAAAGACACGAAAGGTTCCATCCGTCATGGATTTACTGATAGATATTCTGCTCGATGCCGGCAAAGACACGCTCTCGCTGGTGCCGTTTTTGTTGGTGACGTACCTTGCGCTCGAGACGCTCGAGCATGTTGCGGGCGACCGCGTTAACGGCGCCATCAAGCGCGCTGGCGCTGCGGGCCCCGTGGTTGGCTCGTTGCTGGGCATGGTGCCGCAGTGCGGCTTTTCGGCAATGGCGGCCACGCTGTACGCCGGTCGCGTCGCGACGCTGGGTACCCTGGTGGCGGTGTTTCTCTCGACCTCCGATGAGATGCTGCCGCTGTTGCTCGCCGAGCAAGTTCCCGTGCAGACCATGGCGATGCTTCTGGCTTCGAAGGCGCTGATCGCGCTGGTCACGGGCTTTATCGTGGACGCCGCCATTCGCGGCCTGCGTCGTAACGCTCGCGCACATGCGGCGATTCGCCGTACCGTGCTGGGGACCGCTGCTAATCCGGCTCATGTGAACTGCGCGCACGACGACCACACTGGCGGTGACATCATCGACGAGGTGGCCGAGGCGGGCGTGAGCGCCGATCACATCCATGAGCTGTGCGAGCGCGACCATTGCGGTTGCGATGAAGACGAGGACGAGCACGAACACGGACATGGCCACGATCACGGTCATGAGGACGAGCATGAACACCATGATGGCCACGGTCACTCCCACTCTCACGAGGGCGCGCCCCTCCTGTCGATTATTCGCAGCGCCATCTCGCACACCGTGCAGGTATCGGTATTCATTTTTCTGGTGACGCTGATTCTGGTCGCCGTGCTCGAGACCTTCGGCGAGTCCGCGATCGAGCAGTTCCTGCGTGGCAACGAGACGCTTGCGGTCCTGGGCTCGGCACTCGTCGGCCTGATTCCCAACTGCTCGGCCAGCGTCGTCATCACGCAACTGTACCTGGAAGGCGCGCTGCAGCTGGCCCCGATGCTCGCCGGCACGCTCATCTCTGCCGGTGTGGGCTACCTGGTGCTGTTCCGCACCAACCGCAGCGCCCGCGAAAACGTCCTGTTCCTGATCATGATGTACGTCATCGGTGCGGGCTGGGGTCTTATCCTTTCTGCCTTTGGCCTCTAAGTAGATGCTTGGGGCATGCCGTAAAAACTGGGGCATGCCGTAAAATCTACCGCCATGACCTGGGCGTTGGATGCGTGTCAATCGCCAAAGCAAAAAAGCAGATTTCCGGACATGTCCCAAAAATCTACCTTGGTTAGCGCAGCAGCTCGGTGAGGTTGCGCTTAAAGCGAGCGCGGTCTTCGCTGGTAAATGCCGCCGGTCCGCGAGTGCGTCCCCCGGCGCGGCGTACCTTCTTTTCCTCGTGGCGAATAAACAACTGCATGTCGATGGTCGCTTTGTCGTAGACGCGCCCGCGCACGCCGATGGCGGCGGCATCGCGCCCGAGCGCCATGCTCGCCAAGCCAATGTCCTGCGTCACGACTACGTCGCCCGCCTGCAGGCGTTCGACAATGGCAAAGTCGGCGCTGTCGGCGCCCACGCTCACATCGAGCGTCGTGACCCAAAAGCCGCGTCGCGCGTGCTCGGCATCGCGCGGGTCGTCGCGGCGAATGTGCCGTTCCAGGTTTTGCGTGCTGTTGCCGGCGATAACAACGGCGACGCCCGCCCGCCGCGCGCAGTCAATCGACTCGCGCGTGACCGGGCAGGCGTCGGCATCAATAAAGAGCGTCCTTGGCATCTAGTGCACCAGTTTGCCAAACTGAATGGCGCGGACAATCAGCGTTACGCCAAACACCAGCAGTGCGGCGCCGCTAAAGATGACGAGCATCTTGGCCGACCACAGCGGATAGATAAACACGAACATGCCGGCGATGATGGAGAGCGCGCCGCTCAGGATGGCGAGGGCACGGTTGGACGAAAGCTCGGACTCCAGAATGGACATGACACCTTCGACGATCCAGCCAAAGCCGGCCACGATAACCACCATCGTGGTGAGCGTTGCGGTCGAGAAGGCCTGGTTGCGCAGGATTATGACGCCGCCCAAGATAATGAGTAGGTTGGAGATGATGCTCGTCACGCGCCAGCCGGTGGGCAGCAGTGGCTCGAAAACAGCGGTAAACAGCCTGATCGCGGCCGTGATCACAAAGTAGAAGCCCAAGACGGTCGTTAGGAAGACGAGGGACTTGGCGGGCGCAAACAGCAGTGCGATGCCGGCGACGAGCGCCAAGACGCCCGTGATGGCGTAAATCCAGCGCACGGCCTTGACGGCCTTGCCTGCCATGCTTTTCTCGTCAAATCCAAACTGGCTCGATTTTTGGTCATCATTCTTAAAGATGCCCATAATGTCTCCTTTCCGTGCGGCGTAAGCCTTGATCGTTACGACCAGTATCGCCTAAAGGCGCTGGCGTATGGGTCGGGGAGGGTGAAACGTAACCCAAAGGCCCCGAATTGTTTCCGTTGTTCCCCACGTCGCGATTTTCTATTCAACAGGTGTAGAACATTGCGGCCCTGTTCGTTATTGCCTACGTTTTAGGTTAGATTTTCCTAAGAACAATTGCCCGAAATTGGGGGTCCCTATGAACGAAACAGTTCCCGCGGCGCCGTCTAGCGCGGAGTCGATGTCAAAGCAAGGTTGCGAAAAGCTCGGCCTGGACACGTTTGACGCGCTGGTCCGCCGCGCCCGTACGTGCCGTCGCTTTGACGAGTCCATGCGCGTGCCGCGTGAGTTTTTGCTCGAGCTGGCAGAGCTGGCTCACCTGGCTCCCTGTGGTGCCAATGCTCAGCGTCTTCGTTTTCATGTGGTGAGCGGTTCCGAGGACTGCGCTCGCGTGTTTGACGAGCTTGCATGGGCCGGCGCGCTTAAGGACTGGCCGGGTCCTGCCGAGGGTGAGCGCCCGACCGGCTACATCGCGATTCTTGCCGAGCGCGCCGTTCCGGGTAAGCCCGCCGCTCCTATTACTGAGGTCGACACGGGCATTGCCGCGCAGACGATGATGCTCGCCGCCCGCAGCGCCACGCCCGAGGTGGCTGCCTGCATGTTCAAGGCCTTTACGCCCCACGCGATCGATGCCATGGGGCTCGATAGCGACAAGTATGAGCTCAAGCTGATCATGGCGTTTGGCGTTCCGGCCGAGACGCAGGTGATCGATGCGATCGATTCCAACCCCGATGGCTCCATCAATTATTGGCGCGACGAGGCACAGGTGCACCACGTACCCAAGCGTTCGCTCGCCGACGTACTGCTGTAGTTGAGCGTCACCGCGGTGTGATCCGGCGGTAAACCACCACAAAGGTACCTGTCCCCTTTGCGGTGGTGCGAGAGGAGGGCGTGTGGCAGATTTGTATTTGGTGCGGCATGGGCAGACTGAGCTCAACGTGCAGAACATTTTGCAGGGTGGGCACGATTCGCCGCTTACGGCGCGCGGGCGCGAGCAGGCGCTGGCGACGCGCGCGGCGTTTGAGGCGCGTGGCGTGACCTTTGACCGTGTGTATTCCTCCCCGTTGGGCCGGGCGCGGCGTACGGCTGAGCTAATTGCTGGCGAGGGCTGCTCGATAGAGCTGGTCGATGACCTACGCGAGTGGCATTTGGGCTCGCTGGAGGGCACATCAAATCGCGATATGCCGCCGCAGCCCTGGGGTGATTATCCGGTGGCCTTTGGTGGCGAGTCTGAAGTGCAGCTCCAGTCGCGTATGGTCGCGGTGCTGTCGCGCATCATGGCCAGGCCGCAGCACGACTGCGTGCTGGCGGTTTCCCACGGCTCAGCCTGCCAGGAGTTTCTTGAGTATGTGACTGGCAGGGGAGAGCTACCCGACAACGGAGCCGTGCTTCATTTTGGCTATTGCGACGGGGCGTTTTCGCTCCTTGATTGGTAACGAACGAAAGGACCCCTATGAATAAAGATCTGTATCTGGTCCGTCATGGACAGACGATATTCAACCTCAAGCGTATCATTCAGGGGTGGAGTGACTCGCCGCTTACGCAGTTGGGTTGCGACCAGGCGGCGCGCGCCGGCATGTTTTTACGTGCGTGCGGCATTGAGCCCGATCATGCCTACACCTCCACGCTTCATCGCACCGAGCAGACTATCGCCAACCTGTGGCCGGGCTTGGCGTACGAGCGCCTGGACGGTCTGCGTGAGTGGTTCTTTGGCGACTTTGAGGCCGAGCGCGTGATGCTTATGCCCGAGCGCCCGTGGCGAGATTTCTATCGTCAGTTTGGCGGCGAGAGCCAGATGCAGGTGCGCGAGCGCATGGCGGCGACGATAACCGATCTTATGCGACGTCCGGACCACGAGTGCGTGCTCGCGGTGAGCCATGGCTCGGCTATCAAGGAGTTTTTGGACCACGTGCGGGGCGCGGCGGCAGACGAGCGCGAACGCGTGCCGGGCAACTGCTCAGTGCTGCATTTTGCGTTTGACGATACGGCCGATACGTTTGAACTTGTCGAAGTCTTTACGCAGGAGGATTACGCGCGCGAGCTGGGGCTTGAACCACTTGTGGCGGCAGCAGGCCCGCAACGGGGATAACGCGAGCGTGGCGGCACGGGTCGCTGGCATAACTTCTCGACGCAAAAGGGGCGGAGATGCATGTACCTGCTGCATCTCCGCCCCCTGTTTGTTGAGCTGCCGATTTTTGTGCTGCGCGGTCTGGTCTTGCTAGAACCGCGCGACTTGGTGCGTGAGCAGACCCGTCGGAACCTGCGGTGCGCCGCCGCTGGCCTGCGCAGCGGGGAAGAGCACGGCAACGGTAAAGTTGAACGGCTCCTTGCCGGTGTACGTTCCGGCGGAACGGGCCTCATCGGCCAGGAGCTGTGATGCCTCGACTAGTGCGGCAGCGTAGGCAGGGTCGTCGGCCAGTGCCGGCTCCGGCGCCTGGTCGAGCATGGCACGGATGGCGCCGACGGCGTCCTCGCGCTTGACCTCCCACACGCGGTGCGTAATACCCGCGGGGTCGGTGACGGCGTAGAGCGAGGCGCCCTCTTTGGCAGCGCCCAGGATGATGTCCATGACGGGCGACGCCTCGTAGGCGAGCGACACGGGGCGCGGCTGCACCTTGAGCTCGGCGATCGCGCGCGCGGCGGCGGCCACGTCGGCGCTGGCATCGCCCTTGCCGCCCGCAAGTACACTCGTCGGGCAGATCGCCACGACACCCGTCACACGTCCCGGCTCGCCCGAGCATTCGTACACGTAATACGCCGCACCCGGGTCCTTGAGCATCAGACCATCGGCAATGGCTCCGCGCAGAGCATCGTTGCCGCTCATGATGCTGTCCATTGCAGGCAGCGCCTCGAGCACGCGGTCCTGAGCCGGGCGGATGCAGGGAAACGGAAGTGCTTTCATGGGCGGTCCTAACGCACGAGTCGGTTTGTTCGCGGCTTATTATGCCCCAACCTGGCCGCTCGCGTCCCAGAGCACGTTATCGGCGAGCGCGATTAGCACCTGCTGACAACGAACGATATCGGCGTGGGGCACATATTCGTTGGGCTTGTGCGCGAGCGCGAGCGACCCGGGACCGTAGCTCATGCAATTGCGGTTACCTGTCTTGCCGGCAATGACGGCGGTGTCGGTGTAGCCGGTAAAGAAGCCGACGGTCGTGTCCGCGTCCGTCACGTCATCGGCGGCACGCTTGAGCGCTGCTAGAAGGGGAGAGTTCGGGTCGCGCTCGATGGCGGGGCGGTCGCCCGTCACGGTGTAGCTGCCATGGCAACCGGGAACGGCGGCTTCGGCGACGGCGATGGCCTGCTCTACCATGCGCGTCGCGGCGGCCGTATCGGTCGGCGGGGTCAGGCGCATGTCGACCCAGACTTTGGCGCGGTCGGGTACGACGTAGGGGCGATATCCGCCCTCGATTTGGCCAAACGTGATGGTCGAAGGCCCCAGCTCATTATGCACGGGCAGCGCCGCAAATGCGCGGCGAAGCGAGCACACGACCTCGGCCATGGCGGCGACGGCATCCGCGCCCTTCCAGGGCTGGCTCGCATGCGCTGTCACGCCAGCCATTTCAATCTCGAACCACGTACGCCCCTTGTGCGCCACTTGAATCTGTCCGTCGGTGGGCTCGGTATCCAGCACCCATTCGCGCGAACCGACCCAGCCGGCATCGATGGCTGCCTCGGAGCCTCGCATAAAGTCTTCCTCGTCGACCGAGCAGATGAGCGAAAAGCCGCGGCGGGGCAGCGCGCCATCCGTCGCCACGCGCTCGAGCGTATGGACCAGTGCGGCAATGGCGCAGGCCAGGCCACCCTTCATATCGCAGGCACCGCGGCCATAGAGCTTGCCGTCGCGCACAACCGTCCCGAGCGGCGGAATGTCCGCGTCCCAGCCATCGCCCAGCGTAACGGTATCCATATGGCAGATATAGACGAGTCGTGGCTCGTCGCTCAGTCCCGGCACGGTGACCATAAGGTTGCGGCGCCCGGGCAGCACCTCGAGTTCCTCAACCTGCACGGCATGGAGTACCGGATGGCTCAGCTGCGCCAACCGTTCCTCAACCAACGCTTTGATATAGCGCTCAATCTCGTCCTCATACGCACCCGGGTCTGAGCTGTCGATCCGCACGAGTCCTTGCGTAAGCCGCCAAGCAAAATCTGTATCAACCATAGGCACCTCACAGATAGTTAGGTCAACATACAGATTGTATGCCAAGAAGCGGCTCGGTGCATTTAATGGAGCGCTCACAAAAACGGGGCGCCTCTCGTGCGAAAGGCGCCCCGCGGGCATTCAATGTCAGTGACGGGCAGGCCACATGGGGAACTGCCTGTCAGATCAGCCGGCGCTATTTGATTACGCGCACGCGATACATCGACGGAATCTGCTTAAGCGCCTCGATCGTGCTGCTGTTCAGGTGCTCATCGGTGTCGAACATGGTGTAGGCGTTCTCGCCGGCGGACTCGTTGGTCATGCGCTGCACGTTGGCGTTGTCCTTGGCCAGGATGGCCGTGATCTGGCCGATCATGTTGGGCACGTTGGCATGCAGACAGGCAATGCGGCTCGCGGCGCGCGCCTTGCCCATGCTGCAGGCGGGGTAGTTGACGCTGTGCGCGATGTTACCGTTCTCCAGGTAATCCTTGAGCTCGCTGATGGCCATGTCGGCGCAGTTGGCCTCGGCTTCGCCGGTGCCGGCGCCCGAGTGCGTGGTGATAAACGTATTGGGCATCTTGACGGTCTTGGGCGTGGCAAAGTCGCAGCTAAACCAGCTGAGCTTACCCTCGCGCAGGGCGGCGTCGACGGCGTCTTCGTCGATGATGGTCTCGCGCGCGTAGTTGATGAGCACGGCGTCGGGTGCCAGCAGGTTAATCTGCTCGGTGCTGATCATGCCGATGGTGTCGGCCTTGCTGGGCACGTGTACGGTGAGGTAGTCGCAGCCGCGGCAGAGATCCTCGAGCGTGCCCACACGCTGCACCTCGCGGCTCAGCACCCACGCGTGCTCGACGGAAATGAACGGGTCGTAGCCGTAAACGTCCATGCCCAGGTCGACGCAGGCGTTGGCGACCTTGGAGCCCACGTTGCCCAGGCCGATGACGCCGATGCGCTTGCCCTTGAGCTCGCGGCCCACAAAGGCCTTCTTGGCCTTCTCGGCATCGACCTGAATCTCGGGGTCGTCGGCGTTGTCGCGCACCCAGTTCATCGATTGCACCACGCCGCGGCTCGAGAGCACCAGCATGCCTAGGACGAGCTCCTTGACGGCATTGCTATTGGCGCCGGGGGAGTTAAAGACGACGACGCCCTTCTTGGCGTACTCTTCGACGGGGATGTTGTTGACGCCGGCGCCGCAGCGGGCGATGGCGCGGATTCCCTCGGGCAGCTCGTAGCCGTGCAGGTCGGTTGAGCGCATCAGAATGGCGTCGGCCTCTTCGGCGGTGCTCACAAATTCGTAGCCTTCGCCAAACTCGACTTTGCCGTCTTTGGTGATGTCGTCGATGGTCTTAATCTTGCGCATGAAAAACTCCTTAGCTGGTTTGTTTAAAACAAGTGGTTTGAAGTGGCTGATCGGCCCGCGTGCTGCGGGCTAGTTAGATCGCTGGCTCAAACCGTGCTGCGCTTCGAAGTCCTTCATGTACGTGGCCAGTGCCTGCACGTCCTCCATGGTTACGGCGTTGTAGACGCTGGCGCGCATGCCGCCGACGAGGCGATGGCCCTTGACATTTTGAATCTGGTGCTCTGCCGCGCCTGCGACAAAGGCCGCGTCGAGCTCGGCGTCGCCGGTGCGGAAGGTGACGTTGGCGATAGAGCGGCTGTCGGCCTGCGTGGTGCCATGGAACAGCTCACTTTGCTCGAGCAGGTCATAGAGCAGATTGGCCTTGGCCCAGTTGCGCTCGGCCATGGCGGCAAGTCCGCCGGTCTCCTCGACCCAGCGGAATACCTTGCCGCACACGTAGATGCCAAAGGTGTTGGGCGTGTTGAGCATGGAGCCCTTGGCGGCCTGGGTCTTAAGGTCCATGTACTGCGGCGTCTGCGCAAAGGCGGGGCCATCTGCGATGAGATCGTCGCGCACGATGACCACGGTCACGCCCGCGGCACCGGCGTTTTTTTGCGCGCCGGCGTAAATGAGCCCGTAGCGCTCAACGTTGAGCGGCTGCGACAAAAAGCAGCTCGAGACATCGGCGACCAGCGGTACGTCGCCGCAGTTGGGCAGCTCGTGGTACATGGTGCCAAAGATGGTGTTGTTCTGGCAGATGTAGACGTAGTCGAGCCCGTCGCCTGCGGCCTCGGCGGCAATGCGCGCGTTGATGTCGGCCATGGTGGGTATGCGGTCGAAATTGGTGTCCTCGGAGCTCGCGAGCAGTACGGCCTCGCCGTACTTGGCGGCCTCCTTGTATGCCTTGTTGGCAAAGTTGCCGGTCACGATGTAGCCGGCGCGGCCGCGGCGCATGAGGTTCATGGGGATGCCCGCAAACTGCAGCGTGGCGCCGCCCTGCAAAAACAGGACGCGGTAGTTGTCGGGGATGCTTAGCAGGCGACGCAGAGTTGCCTCGGCGTCGTCGATGATCTGCTGGTACATGCTAGATCGATGACTCATCTCGAGCACGGACATGCCGCAGCCGCGGTAGTCCATCATCTCGTCGGCGATCTCGGCGAGCACGCTTGTAGGCAGCGCGGCCGGGCCAGCTGAGAAGTTGTGCACACGTGCCATCTTCTAGTTCCCCCTTGTAGTCGTTTGGACGTTCGGGATACTTTAGCACAGTGGAGCGCCAGGCGCGACCGCATCACAGCAAAACCCGAGTGCGCCGCTATGATTTACAGGATGGTTACATGGGGGAGGGGTGCTTTACTCCTCAGGCAAATCCAAATCTGCGAGCGAAGGCATGAGGTTCTCTAGGCGCTTGATCTCTTCGCCGCAAATTAGCTACCTCCTGGTCACTACGACGCCAGCGTGGCGATGACGGCTTCGTCGCCGGCGTATATTAGGGTGTTGCCGTCGGGGATGATCGTCTGGCCGTCGCGTTTGAGCATCACGACGATAAAGGGATGCTTGCCTTGCGGCACATCGCGAAGACGCTGGCCGGCCAGGCGACCGTGGGGCGTCACAGTGACCTCGCGCAGCGTAACTTCGGCACGCTCTTCGAACGTCGGGGCGGCCATCACCAGCAGATCGCCTTCCTCGATGACGGTATCGCCGTTGGGCAGCACCGGGTGCGCGCCGTCGCGCAGCACCAAGACCACCAGCATGTTCGTTGCGCTACCAATATCGGCGAGCGAGCGTCCGGCAAACGGATGGCCCGCGCCCACCTTGAGCTTTACAAACGACATGCCGTCCTCGTCGCGGTAGTCGTTAAAGGTACGGCGTACGTCGCCGGTCGCATCGATCATATCGAGCTTCTTCGCCAACGCTGGCAGCAGCGAGCCCTGCACCACGATGCTCGACACGGCAATCACAAACACCAGGTCAAATAGGTCGTGTCCGCCGGGAACGCCGGCCACCACGGCAAAGAGACTAAAGACGACCGAAGCTGCTCCGCGCAAGCCCGCCCAGCTTACGAGCGCGACCTGGCGGGGGCTCGTCTTAAAGGGCGCCAACAGCATTCCCACGGCGATGGGGCGGCTCACAAAGAGCATAAACGCCATGAGCGCCAGGCCCGGCAGCAGCATCTGCGGCAGGCGTGCGGGCGTTACTAGCAGGCCGAGCAAGAAGAAGATCGTCATCTCGGCCATCTCGGTGAGGGTATCGAAGAAGTGCGCCATCTCGACCTTGCCGGTGATGTCGCTCGCACCCAGCACAATGCCGGCCAGGTACACGGCCAAAAATCCGTTGCCGCCCAGGTAGCTCGGCAGCGCGTAGGCGACGATGGCCACGGCGAACAAAAAGATGGTCTGCGCACCTTCGGCCGTTGCATGTGCGCGTTCAATCAGGCGGCCCGCCGCCCAGCCGAGGGCAAGGCCCAGGCCCGCGCCCAGGATAATCTGCTTGGCCAGCAGTGCGGGAATGTTGATGTCGCCGCCGGCCGCGAGTGTGGCGAGCACGGCGGTGAGCATGTAGGCGACGGGGTCGTTGGAGCCCGATTCGACCTCGAGCAGCGAGTCGGTGCCGCCCCTCAGCGAAAGGCTGTGCTCGCGCAGAACGCTAAAGACGCTGGCCGCGTCGGTGGACGCCACGACCGATCCCAACAGCAGGCCGCCGATCCAGTCGAAGCCCAGCACAAAGTGGGCGAACACGCCGGTGATGCCTGCGGTGATGACGACGCCGAGCGTGCTCAGCAGCACCGCCGGCGCGGCGACGGGCTTGGCGCGGTCGATATTGGTGTTAAAGCCGCCGTAGAACATGATGAACAGCAGCGCCGTGCTGCAGACGGTTTCGGTGAGTGCGTAGTCGCTAAAGTCGATATGCGTCGGGCCGTTGACGCCCAACAGCATGCCCAGCGCGATAAAGATGAGCAGGGTGGGGAAGGGGAGCTTTTTGCCGACGGGTTTGATGGTCAGGCACAGAATAATGACGAGGCCGATAAAGAGAAGAATCTGGTTCATAGGGAGTGTCCGCTCCTGGGTGGTTGGCGTGGCACGGTCAGTTGTCTGCGGTTATTTGTACCCAAAGATGGTGGGTTTATGGGGTTGGATTGCGGGCATGCGCGATATCGTCATAGACGGCTGCCGTCTTTGCCTCTGCTCGGAAACCCTTTCCAGCTTTATTGCAACGGAGTACAATGGGTAACGTTTAAGTTCAACTTGAAGTTTTAGTTGCGGCGCCGGGCTTCGGCCGCAATGCAAGGAGAGGCGTACCATGGCGATCTATGTGACATCTGATGCTCACGGGCACGTGCGTGCGCTTGACGAGGCCCTGTCTAAGATCTCGTTGACGTCCGACGACACGCTTTACGTGCTGGGCGACATGATCGATCGCGGGCCCGATCCGGTCGGCGTTATTAAGCTCGTGCGCTCGCTGCCCAACACCCGCGTGCTCAAGGGCAATCACGAGCAGATCATGCTCGATGCCATCATTGGCCAAGATCCGCTTGATGCCGAGACCTGGGATATCAACGGTGGCTGGACGACGCGTGAGCAGCTCAACGACATGGAATTTGAGGCATACGAGGAGCTCGTGCGATGGATGGCCGCGCTGCCGCTCTACGCGGTGGTCGAGACCGAGGAGCGCCCGTATCTGCTGGTACATGCCGGTATTGAGACCGAGGCGGCGCGGGCGTTTTTGCTTGAGCATGGCGTCGATTGTGCCGATGGCGTTGGAGCGGTGGGTGCCGATCGCGAGCTGCTGCAGCAGATGCTCGCGGTGCAGTCGTCCGATGACCTGCTGTGGATTCGTCATGGCTATTGGGATGCGTCGACCGGGCTGCTTTCTGCCGAGGGCAAGGGCCCGGTCGTGGTGAGCGGTCACACGCCCACGGTATCGCTTGGGCGCTATTGCGAGGTCGGTGGTCTGGCGGGGCTCGATGAGGAATCGGGACGCGGGCAGATCGTGCGCTTGGGCGGCGAGGACACTGCTGGTGTGCCCGATCGCATCGACATCGACTGCGCCGCCGCCACCGGCTCCGAGTTCGGCCGCGTGGGCATCCTGCGCCTGGACGACGGGGCCGAGTTCTATGCGAATATCAACCCGGGCGAATAATCGGTGCAAGGGGTAGCTAATTTTGGACGGGGCCTTTTTTGACTACTTTTGCCCTTCTGCCCGCAAATTGATTTTTCAGGGACGGGGATTAAATAATCATTTGGCTGCCCGCTGGCTAAGTGAGTAGACTTTTTTGGAAATGCCGGGCACCCAACATATTTGCCTCAATAAAACCGCTGGTCACGGACTTGTGCTTTGTCGGTGTGGTCCGGGATTCGGTAAAAGTCTACTCACTTAGTTTTGCGTGTCCGCAACGAGACTCCAGCCGGGGTGATTCCACCGCAAATTAGCTTCTCCCATCGCCGCAATTAGGCGCCGTACGGATTCCGGTCCCTCTCTATGCGTTGGCGGATGTGGGCGTACTCGATAATCAACAGTACCAGCAGTAGGGCCATGATGGCCAGGTAGCTCACGACGGCGCCCATCAGGCCGAGCAGATTGATCAGAATCACCGGGAGCACCACGCTCACGGCAAAGCAGATCAGGTAGATCTTGGTGACATCTCCAGCGTGGCGCAGCACCGTGATGATGGCGTAGATAAAGTCGATGGCCGCGGTGACGCCGCCGGCGACGACCATCAGCAGCGCCAGCGTACGGTAGCGTTCAAAGCTGAGACCATACATAAAGCTCATGAGGGGAATACCGGGACCTGCCATAAATGCGGCGCACACGCCGGTGATGACCACGATCAGCGCCATAACGGCAACAATAATCAGGTCAAAGCGGCGACGCTTGCGCGGATTCGCCCAAATGCTCGACAGACGCAGGAGCTGCGGTTTATAGATAAATCCAATGCTCAACAAAATTCCCTGCGCCGGAAAGAACAGGGCATTAAAGTACAGCTGATACTTGTAGGCCAGCGCGCCTTCCATCACGAACTTGGGCATGCTCTCGATAAGGTTAAACAGGAACAGTGCGCCAAAGAGCGGGGCGCACTGGATAAACAGGTGGCCAGCCTCGCGCAGGCTCATGCGGCGTGATTTTTCGGTCTCGAGCAGGGCGAGCGGGGCGGTGACCAGCACGAGCGAGGCAATCGCGGCGATGCCCATGGCCATGGCCGCGATGGGCATGCTGCGCGTGAGGAACAGTGCCACGCTAAAGACCGCGATGACGCCGGCGGAACGCAGCGTTTGGCTCATGCCGGCCAAATAGAGCTTGTCGGCCTGCTGCAGGCGGCCCTCGTACACGTCGGCGATGCCGTCGATCACCTTATAGAGGTAGACGCCCAGGCCGATCGTGGCCATCTGCGCATCGTAGCCGCGTGCGCTGCTGTACGTGAGGCCGCAGCCTAGTGCGAGCGCTCCGCAAAGCCAACGGTTGAGCTGGTAGGAGGCGAAGGAGGTTTTTTCGTCGATGTCCGAGACCTGAAAGTTGCGCACGCCGTAGTTGCACGCGATCATGATGAGCGTGCCGGTGACAAAGGCGATGGAGAATTTGCCTGCTTCTTCTGCTCCCACGAGCTGCGTAGACACGATGGTGAGCAGCGGAAACGCCAAGCCCCACACGGCGGTGCCGAGGGTGTTCCAAAGATAGTCGCGACTGGTGGCGTGCTCCTCGTATTCCGCTTCCTGCATGGAGAAGCCGCCGCCGTAGACGGCGCCGAGCAGACGGTTCCACCAAGCGTTGACCATGCGGCGAACGGGGCCGGGCTCCCGATCGCGTTCGCGCCGACGACGTGTGGCTTGGCTGCTATCGGGCCCGCCGGCGTTGCGCTGGCTCAGCTCCTGGATGCGAGCGAGCTCCTCGGCGGTGTGCGAGGCCGGGAACAGGCCGTTCTCGATGCGACCGCCCTGGCTGGGTGCCCCGCCCGATACGGTGGGGTCGGAGACGCCGTTGTGACGGGCGATGGCGCGGCGGATGCTATCGAGGGGCGTGATACTCAAAGCGGAGTCCTTTCTATTGCTGCGCTTTAGTATAGACGCGACGGTGTTCGCTCGTGTTTTTGAACGGATTGTTCAATAATTTCGGCGGGCGGCTGTAATTTGTCGGTAAACGTGCGGTATCCTGTTGAAGTTTTGTGACACCCCCGATGCCGCCCACGCGGTACCAAGGAGCTTCTACCTATGGACGTCGCCGCATTCTTACTGGCTCTTGTGCCGATTATTTGGCTGGTCGTGATGCTGCTGTGCTTTAAATGGCCAGCTTGGAAGGCCGCTATCGGATCGTTTGTCCTTTCGTGCTTGCTTGCCTTCGCATGGTGGCACCTGCCGGCAGCGCAGATCGCGACCGCCTCGCTCGAAGGTTTTTTGATGGCTCTGTGGCCCATCGTCCTGGTGATCATCGCCGCGGTGTTCACGTATAACCTGTGCGTTCGTACGGGCGCCATGGACGTGATCGGCAGCATGATCACCTCCATCAGCAGCGACCGCCGTCTGCTGGCGCTGCTCGTGGCTTGGTGCTTCGGTGGCTTTATGGAGGGCATGGCCGGCTTCGGTACCGCTGTCGCCATTCCCGCCGGCATGCTCGCGGGCCTGGGCTTTGAGGCCGTGCCTGCCGTGCTCATCTGCCTGCTGGCCAACGGCGTGCCCACGCCCTACGGCTCCATCGGCATCCCCACGGTGTCCGTTGCCGACCTGGTGGGTTTGGATTCCCTTCACCTAGCGACCGTTCAGCTGGTGCAGCTCGCACCGTTCTTTGTGGTGATGCCGCTATTTATTGTGCTGGTTGCGGGCCGTGTTGCCGATGACCAGGGCAATGCCGCGAGTGTGGGCGAGCGTCTGCACGGTGTTGCCGGCGTGGCGTTGCTCTCCGGCGTGTCGTTTGTCGGCGCGGCTCTGGTCGTTGCCATGTTTGTGGGCCCCGAGCTGGCCGTGGTCGTAGGATCCATCGTTTCGCTCGCGCTGACAGCTGCGCTTGCCATGCGTGCCGAGAAGTCGGGGCATCTGGACGCACGCTTCCATATGAATATCGAGGCCGGCGAACAGCTCACCGTTAAATCGGCGCTTTCGGCCTGGTCGTGCTTCATTCTGATTTTTGTACTGCTGCTGGGTACGTCCAACCTGGTGCCCGCCGTGCATGCCGCGCTTGCGCCCTTTGCAAGCCACGTGCAGGTGTATTGCGGCGAGAACCCCGGTACGCTTACGTTTTCGTGGATTAACACGCCGGGTGTTTGGATCTTCCTGGCCGCGTTTGTCGGCGGTGCCATTCAGGGTGCTTCGCCACGCATGATGGGCGAGGTGCTGGCCGCGACTGTGAAGCAGATGATGCCGACGGTGATCACGATGCTTTCGGTGCTGGGCTGTGCCAAGGTGATGGGCTATGCGGGCATGATCTCTTCGATCAGCGCGTTCTGCATCGCCGTCGCCGGCGGTCTCTACCCGATTCTGGCTCCGTGGATCGGTGCGGTTGGTGCGTTTGTGACCGGCTCGGGCACGTCCTCGGGCATGCTGTTTGGCCCCATTCAGAGCCAGGCTGCCACTGCGCTGGGTGTGAGCGACTACTGGATGGTCGCGTTGAACGCCCTGGGCGTCGCCGCCGGTAAGATGATCTCGCCGCAGACCCTCGCCATTGGTCTTGCCGCCGTGCTCGTGCGCGGTAAGGATGCCGAACTCCTGGGCGCCGTCCTGCCCTACGCCGCCGGCATGCTGGTCCTGATGAGCGCCATAGCCATGCTCGGCCAAGGCCTGCCGCTGTAGTCGGCACTTAGGGACGTTCCTTATGTGCCGGCACTTTGGGAACGTCCCTAAGTGCCGGCATCCGGGGACACTCCTTGAATGTTGTCTGTTCAAGAGTGTCCCCAATGACTAGTCGTTTAAAAGCGTCCCCAATGACTAGGCCGCTTGCCTGCGATTTTTGACCGTTGGGCGGGCTTGCCGCCCTTGCCGCAAAAACGTTTTTGCATATCGGGTACAACGGGCTTTACGTGAGTAAAGTGCGCGCCGCGTCCACGTGTCGCGTTTTTAAAGGAGGCCCCATGCCTGGTGTTACCCCTGCAGAAGTTCTGTCCAACTTTGGTATTACGCTCGTTGAAGATCCCGCCGAGAATCAACCCCGTCTGCTGGTGGACCTGCCGGCGGCAGAGCTTGTCGAGCACGCTATTCGTCGCAAAGAGGGCCGTATGGCTTCTAATGGCGCGCTCGTGATCGAGACGGGGGAGCGCACTGGTCGTTCGCCCAACGATCGTTTTATCGTTGACACCCCCGATGTTCACGACAAGATCGCCTGGGGTGCGGTCAACCGCCCACTGTCCGTCGAGAGCTATGAGGCCATCAAGGCCGGCATCGTCGACTATCTCAACGAGCGCGACGTGTTCGTCACGCGCGGCATGGCGGGCGCTGACCGCAACCACACGCGTCGCCTGCTTGTTGCCTGCGAGCGTGCCAGCCAGGCACTCTTCATTAAGCAAATGCTCGCCCGTCCGCTCGCCCGCGAAATCGCGCGCACCGGCGAGCCCGACTTCTGCGTGCTCGCAGCGCCCGGTTACCAGTGCGATCCTGCCATCAAGGGCCTCAACTCCAGCGCCGCCGTGGTCATCAACTTCCAGGAGCGCGTGATTTTGGTCGCGGGTACCGGCTACTCCGGCGAAATCAAAAAGTCCATCTTCAGTGTCATGAACTACCTGCTGCCTGTCGAGGACGACGTGCTGCCCATGCATTGCTCGGCCAGCATGGATCCCGTCACGCACGAGACCGCCGTGTTCTTTGGCCTGTCCGGCACCGGCAAGACCACGCTTTCGGCCAATCCCACGCGCCTGCTGATCGGCGACGACGAGCACGGTTGGTCCGACATGGGCATCTTCAACATCGAGGGTGGCTGCTACGCCAAATGCGAGGGCCTGGACGCCTTCCACGAGCCCGAGATCTTCAACGCCGTCCGTTTTGGCGCCATTTGCGAAAACGTGGTGCTCGACGAGAACCGCAAGCCCAACTACGACGACATCTCGATCACGCACAACACGCGCGTGGCCTATCCCGTGGAGCACATTCCTAACGCGTGGACTAAGGGCATGGGCACCACTCCGAGTGTCGTGCTGTTCCTGACTTGCGACGCTTTTGGCGTGCTGCCGCCCATCTCGCGCCTGACGGCCGACGCCGCCATGTACCACTTTGTGACGGGCTTTACGGCTAAGATTCCCGGCACCGAGGTCGGCGTCACCGAGCCCACGCCCACGTTCTCTTCGCTGTTCGGCGAGCCGTTTATGCCGCTCGACCCCATGGTTTACGCCAAGATGCTTGGCGAGCGCATTGCCGACGGCCGCACGCGCGTGTACCTGGTCAACACCGGCTGGATCGGCGGCGGCTACGGCGTGGGTCATCGCATCGAGCTGGCCTACACGCGCTCGCTGGTCGCGCGCGCCCTCGACGGCACCATTGAGGACAGCGAGTTCGTGCACGACGACATCTTTAACGTCGACATTCCCACGACGTGCCACGGCGTGCCCGATGGCATCCTGGTGCCGCGCCAATACTGGCAGAGCACCGCGCGCTACGACGAGGCCGCGCACAACCTGGCGGTGATGTTCGAGGAGAACTTCGAGAAGAAGTACTCGCACCTGCCCGAGTCCGTCAAAGCCGCCGGCCCGCACGCCCAGGTGTCCGCCGAGGCCCGTCATCGCGGCCGCGGCCTGCTGGGACTCCGCCACTAGCTTCGCCGTGAGTCCATATCCACCACAAAGGGGACAGGCACCTTTGTGGTGGTTTTGCTCACGTGGATGACTCGGGTTACAATACGCCTGACATATCGTCCCCTTCTCCGGATGGGGACAGCGTAAGCGTTCTTGTGACGGCACCGTAGGACTTTGAAGGTGGTCGTTGTAAGGGCGCTTTTTGTTTAGGCGCTCGCGTTGGCGCGAATCGTGAAGGGAGCATGTGTGAAGAGCTTTATTGCCGAGGATTCATTTTGGGAGCTGTTTCCGCAGGCAGCGGTCGGTGTTGTAGTCGTTGAGGGCATGAAACCCGCGGCGCAGATTCCTCAAGAGGACGTGGACGCGATTGCGGCGCTGCTCGATCGCGCCAATATCGACGCGGAGCGTCATCTGACCAGCGACACTATCAGCGAGAACGCACCGGTCAAGGCATGGCGCGAGGCGTATCGTCTGTTCAAGACTAAGAAGGGTGCGCGTTGTTCGATTGAGAACCTGCTTAAGCGCGTGCTCAAGGGCAAGCCGGTCGGTCATATCACGCCGGCGGTGGATATTTACAACACGGTGTCGCTGACCTACGCGCTGCCCGTGGGAGGCGAGGATCTGCATGCGATCGAGGGAGACCTTCGCCTGAAGGTGACCGACGGTGGCGACGCGTTCTTGCCGCTTGGCGAGGAGGCGGACGATCCGACGCTGCCCTGCGAGCTGGCCTATATCGATGATGCGGGCGCCGTGTGCCGCTGCTGGAACTGGCGCGACGGCGTTCGAACGGCTCTGTCCGATGATTCGGCCGATGCGTTCCTGGCGATTGAGTGCGTGGAGCCCGAGCGAATGAAGGACTGCCAGGCCGCGATCGATCGCCTCGCTGAGTTGCTCGAGCGTTATCTGGGAGCGACGGTTGTCGTTAAGACGCTTGTGACTCGCGACAATCCCTGCGTGGAGCTGTAGCGAAGTCTGCGGATCAAACTCGACGGTCAAAACCACCACAATGGTGCCTGTCCCCTTTGTGGTGGTTTTTATGTTGATGGGTTAACAAATAGGGTGCGCAGGGCTGGCGGCCGATAAGTACGGTTAAGATGTTTACCCGTTAGCATTATGCAAGCGAAAGGCGGTCGTCTCCCATGCAGCAGAACGACGAGACACGTTTCGAGGACTTTGTCGGACTGATCAGCGGGCTCTACAAGGAGATCCAGCGCATTAAGACATCCGAGGGCGCAAGGCTGGGCCTCAAGGGCTCCGACGTTATGTGCCTGTACTATCTTGAGCGCAGCAAGGACGGCCTGACTGGCGCCGACCTCGCTCGCATGGCAGGCGTGACCCGCGCCGCCGTCTCGCGCACGCTCGCGCATCTGGAGGAGGGCGGCTACGTCGAGGTCGATGATTCGGGCGATGCCGCCGTTAAGTATCGTGCTCCGGTGCGCCTGACCGCTCTGGGCGGCGAGAGTATGAGCGAGGCGGACCGCATCATTCGCGAGGTGCTCGATACCACCGGTAAGGCTATGGGTGTGGAGCAGCGCGAGCAGATGTATGCGTCGCTACGCACGATTCTCAACACCCTGCGCGAGATCTAAGGCCGCCAAGGCATTTGCTTCCAATTAACAACTGCATAGTCCCGTTTGAGCGCGTATGCCGTGCCGGGGCTTGCTGTCAAAATTCCCTGCGCGGGACCTGCGCAAGAAAGGATTCGCTATGTCCGTCCGTATTATTACCGATTCCGCAAGCGATATGTCACCGGCCGAGCACCCAGCATTGGCCGTTTTGCCACTGTCCGTCACCTTTGGCACCGATGTGTACATGGATGGCGTCGACATCGATCACCAGCGCTTTTACGAGATGCTCGTGGAGCGCGATGAGCTGCCTAAGACCGGCCAGGTCAACCCGTACGCGTTTTCGCAGGCTATTGCCGAGGCGCGTGAGGCCGGCGATGAGGCAGTGATTATTACCGTGGGCGCTAAGCTTTCGGGTACCAACCAAAGTGCCCGCACCGCACTTGCCGAGGCGCCGGGCGGCGATGTGTATGTGGTGGATAGCAATAACGTTACCCTGGGCGAGCGCGTGCTGGTTGAGTACGCGCTGCGTTTGGTGGACGAGGGCCAGGGCGCGGCTCAGATCGCGGCGGCTGTCGAGGCCGTGCGCGACCGTGTAGTCGTCATCGGCCTGCTCGAGACGCTTGAGTACCTCGTTCGCGGCGGTCGCCTGTCTGCTGCGGCTGGTGCTGTGGGCACGTTGCTCAATGTGAAGCCCGTTGTGGCAGCGGAGGACGGTCTGATCGTGCAGCTGGGCAAGGCTCGTGGCTCCAAGAACGGCCGGAACCTGCTCAACCAGAAGGTCGAAAAGGCAGGCGGCATCGACTTTTCCATGCCGCTGGCGCTCGGCTATACGGGCCTTTCGGATGCGGTGCTCAAGAAGTATATCGAGGACAGTGCGGCACTGTGGGCTGGTCACACCGAGGGCGAACTGCCCGTTCACACCATTGGTGCCACCATCGGCACCCACGTAGGCCCTGGCGCCGTAGCCGTAGCCTTCTTCCAGCCCGCCAACTAACCGACCTGCCATAAACCACCACAAAGGTGCCTGTCCCCTTTGCGGTGGTTTATGCTTTTCAGGGTGGAAGGGAGCGAGCAATGACGTCTGAGGGCTTTTTTGAACGGGTGTACGAGGTGGTCGAGCAGATCCCCGAGGGGATGGTAGCCACGTATGGCCAGGTGGCGCTGCTTGCCGGTCGTCCACGAAGTGCGCGGTACGTGGGGTATGCCCTGCATAGCAATCCGCGCCCCGGCGAGATTCCCTGTCACCGCGTGGTGTTTGCCGACGGCCGTATCTGTGAGGGCTTTGCCTTTGGCGGCCCCGATGCTCAGCGTGAGCTCTTAATGGGGGAGGGTGTGACGTTTACCGATCCCGTGCACGTCGACTTGGCCGCCTGTCGCTGGCTTGCCGGACTCTAACGGCTCTGCCGTGGCCAAAACCACCACAAAGGTGCCTACCCCTTTGTGGTGGTTTAGTTTACTTGGGCTAACTTATGGAGAAGCTATGGCGGCGGATATTGATGCTGCAAAGTAAACCACGGCGAACTATATTGGTTTCAGCAACGGAGCAGGCAATAGGCGATGAAAAAGCCTGCCCTGTTGAGTTTGATTCGCATTCCTCCCCTCTGTGCGATTCAACGGTGTACTTCGGGAACAGGCCCGCTGGCAACTAACTGCCGGCGGGCCTGTTCCTGTTTGTCGGGGGAGTGCGATGGACGGAGCCGAAGCGGTCCGGCTCCAAAAAAGGCGGACGCCGTAGCGCCCGCCCTATAGCAATCGAAAGCTCAAGCCAGCAGATCGGCCTAGTACACCATACCCATGGCGTCCTGAACCTCTGCCAGGGTCTGCTCGGCGATCTCGTTGGCGCGACGGTTGCCCTCGTGCAGCACGTCCTTCACGTAATCCAGATCGTTCTCGTAGCGCTGGCGACGCTCGCGGATAGGTGCGAAGTACTCGTTGACGACCTCGGTCACGTACTTCTTGAGCTGGCCGGAGCCGCCCATGCCGATTTCCTCGGCAATCTCGACCTCGGAGCGACCGGTGCAGATGGCGGCTGTCGAAAGCAGGCCAGACACGCCGGGGCGGTTCTCGGGATCGAACGTGATCATGCGCTCAGAGTCGGTCTGGCTTTTCTTGATGCGCTTGGCCGTCTCCTCAGCGGTCATCGAGATGTTGATGGCGTTGCCGTAGCTCTTGCTCATCTTGCGACCGTCAAGGCCGGGCAGTAGCGGGGTCTCGGACAGCAGCGCGTCGACTTCGGGGAACACCTTGCCGTAACGGTTGTTAAAGCGGCGGGCGATGGTGCGGGTAAGCTCGATGTGCGGCAGCTGGTCGCGACCGACGGGTACCACGTTGCCCTTGCAGAACAGGATGTCGCAGGCTTGATGTACCGGGTAGGTGAGCAGAAGGCCGGTGAGCTCGTGGCCCGAGGCCTCCATCTCGGCCTTGACGGTGGGGTTGCGCGCCAGCTCGGCCTCGGACACCAGCGACAGGAACGGCAGCATGAGCTGGTTGGCGGCGGGCACGGCGGAGTGCGCGTAGATCATGGTCTTGTCGGGGTCGATGCCGCAGGCAAGGTAGTCCATGACCATGTTGTACACGTTGTCCTGGATGTGCTCGGTGGTGTCGCGGTCGGTGATGACCTGGTAGTCGGCGATGAGTACGTTGGTCCTGGCGCCCATGTTCTGCAGCTCCACGCGGCCCTTGAGGGTGCCAAAGTAGTGACCCAGGTGCAGACGGCCGGTGGGGCGGTCGCCGGTAAGCATAGTGAACTTCTCGGGCGTCTTGGCCAGGCCCTCGCGAATGGCGTTGCTCTTTTGCAGCGCGACTTCGTAGCTGTTCTCGTTTGGCATGATTGCTCCTAACGTTCGTTCGCAGGTTTTGATGATAGCGTGTTTATTGAGAGGGGTGGGCGTGAGTGGGTGAGGGACTGCCAGGGGCCGGCTTTCAAGTCCGCCGCGGCGTTCGCGCGAACGGTTGCCAACGCCTTGGCACATCCTCGGCAGCTTGCCCTAGAGCTTGTGGTGGCGCTCTTCTTTGCGCTCCTCGGCTGCCTGCTCCTCCTGCTTAAAAGCGGGGTCGTCGGGGGTGACCAGCTCGTCCTCGTGCGTGCGCTTGTTGTAATGGTGGCGCAGCACGGGTTCAAACAGGTGCAGGTGCTTGGCGAAGGCAGCCGAGCCAATGGCGAGCACGGTAAAGATGAGCACACGCATGGGCACCTCGACCTGGTTAATCGCGGCGGCGCCGGCCGAAAGCATGATGCACCAGGCATAGATGAGCAGCACGGCCTGTTTTTGGTTGTAGCCTTCTTGGATCAGGCGGTGGTGGATGTGGCCCTTGTCGGCCTGCCCGATGCTAATGTGGGCGCGCTTGCGGCGCACAATGGCGCTAAACGTGTCGATGATGGGCACGCCGGCAACGATGAGCGGGATGATAAGCGAGGTGAGTGCGGCGGTGCGGCTCACGTTGAGCAGCGAGATGGAGCCCAGCGCAAAGCCCAGAAGCAGCGACCCCGAGTCGCCCAAGAAGATGCTTGCGGGGTTGAAGTTGTAGCGCAAAAAGGCCAGACAGGCGCCAAAGAGCGCAATGGAGAGCGCGGCGGCGTCGATGCGGCCCGAGAGAACGGCCATCGAAAACATGGTGAACGACGCGATGCCGCAGATGCCCGTGGCCAAGCCGTCGAGGCCGTCGATGAGGTTAATGATGTTGGTGAATGCCACCAGATAGATCACGGTAATGGGGTAGGCGAGCCATCCGAGCATGATCTCGCCGGGAGCAAACGGGTTGACGATGACGCCGATCCGCAGGCCGCCCATGCAGGCGATAAGCGCGGCGAGGACCTGTCCGGCCAGCTTTTGCTTGGGCGTGAGCTGGAAGACGTCGTCGATAGCGCCGGTCGCAAAGATAACGGTAAAAGAAAGCGCAAGTATGGGGTAGCTGATGTGCAGACGGGGGTGGGGCACCAAAACGGGCGGCCAACCCAGGTACCAGGTGCCTAGGATTTGCACAGTGCAGGCGACGACCAGGCCCAAAAACACCGCCGTTCCGCCCAAACGCGGGATGGGCTTGGTGTTGATGCGGCGCTTAGAAGGATAGTCGACGGCGTCGAGCTTGATTGCCAAGCGCTTGACCAGGGGCACCGCGAGGAAGGTCGTGATAAAGGCCGCCGCTGCCACGCATAGGTACGGTATGTAGCTCGGGGATGAAGCCATGAATCTAAAAACCGCCAAGCGTCGAAGGAAAAGGTCAGAAGAACGCCATGCGCAAAGGGCATAGCCAAACCATAATACTCGACCAAGGGGGGTGCATGGAATTGCACGCAGCGATAATCACGCGCTTACCAGATATTGGGATGTTGTCGATGGCTTGTCGGGATGCCGGCGGTGATCCATATGGACTGTAATGGTGATTTTCGGCAAAAGAAAACCACCCCCCACGTTACGAAAATGAACCCACCTAAAACAGGTGGGTGCCCTCATCGACTGTTCCAGCGTCCTTAACAACGAAGGATACCTGTACTAGGTACGACTGTGTGGGCTCCCTAAATAAACGCGACGGTTCACCCAGTTGCTCCGCGGGGGGCGGAATACCTACATCATAAAGCGGCACTTTATCGATTCCAGTCTTGACATTACAAAAATCGTGTCGGACGATTACGGCGCCTTGGGCTCGAGCCGTCTGTGGGGTTGATCCCTTTACGTTTGAGCTGCTGAATCGTTGTTTTGGAGCATGGTTTTATGCCGACGTCGTTGACCGAACTTTTTTCGCCCGCCTGCCATTTGTGTCCGCGCCGTTGCGGTGCGGCGCGCGATGAGGGCGCGCACGGCGTCTGCGGTGCTAACGACACGCTCAAGGTGGCCCGCGCCGCGCTTCATATGTGGGAGGAGCCGCCTATCTCGGGCGAGGCCGGTTCGGGCACGATCTTCTTTAGCGGCTGCTCGCTCAAATGTATCTACTGCCAGAACCACGAGATCTCGACCGGCAATTTTGGCCTTGAGATTTCGCCTGAGCGCCTGGTCGAGATTATGCTGGAACTGCAGGACCAGGGTGCCAACAACATCAATTTGGTGACGGCGACGCACTATGCGCACCTGTTGCCGGCTGCGATTGCCGCTGCACGGGCGCGCGGACTGGTTATCCCAATCGTCTACAACACGAGTGGTTACGAGCGCGCGAGTGCCGTGGCGGCGCTGGGCGACCTGGTCGATGTGTGGCTCACCGACTTTAAATATGCCGATGCCGGGCTTGCGCAGTCGCTCTCCCATATAAAGGATTACCCGCGTGTGGCCGTGTCGGGTCTGGCCCAGATGGCGCGCGAGATCGAGCGCCGCGGGGGAGAGTTGGTGGACGAGGACGGGCTTATGAAGCGTGGCATGATCGTGCGTCACCTGGTGCTTCCGGGGCATTCAGACGATTCGTGTCGCGTGCTGGACCTGGTGTGGCAGACGGTGGGCGACGTGCCGATCTCAGTTATGAACCAGTACACGCCCAATGCGCTCATGCGCGAGCAGGGCGGCGAGTTGGCGCGCGCTGTGACGCGTGAGGAGTACGAGCAGGTGCTCGACCATGCCGACGACCTGGGTTTTACGACGATGTTCTGGCAAGAGGGCGGCGCGGTAGACGAGAGCTTCACCCCGGCCTTCGACACCACCGGTGTTCTTACCAGCGCAAAGTAGTGCGTTCGTCGATGATTTTTCTGGGACGGGGATAAAAAATCATCGGGAGTAGTGCCTGCTCGAAAAGTAGTCAAATAAGCCCCGTCCTAAAAAGACTGGGTATTGGGCGTTGACAGTTGGCGAGCCGTAGGTAAAATATCGACTTGTCCTGGGGACGTAGCTCAGTTGGGAGAGCGCTGCCGTCGCATGGCAGAGGCCGAGGGTTCGACTCCCTTCGTCTCCACCCTTGGATTTGATAAGCCGCTGACATTGTGTCGGCGGCTTTTTTTAAAAGAAAGGGCTATACCATGGCCGAGCTTGAGTCCCAACCATTGTCCGACGAGGAGCGCGCTGAGTTGGAAGAGCTCCGCGCTGAGAAGGCCCGCCGCGAGGCTCGGGAAGAGGCCCGTCGCGAGCGTGAGGAGCTGGCTGCCCTGCGCGCCGAGCGTGCGAAGGCCGAGGAGGTCGCCTTGAACGCCGCATCCGAGCGCAAGCCCGCGCCCGCACCCAAGCCCGCTGCTGCGAAGCCTGCACCTGCCGCGCCCAAACCTCAGCCTAAAAAGGCCGCTCGTCCCAAGTCCGTCGAGCCCAAGCCGAGCCGTGACGAGATGACCTTTGCCCAGCGCATGGTTACCTCCAAGGAACCTACGGGCGAGAACGAGATTCCTGGCATGGCGCCGGCTCAAAAAATCATCATTGTCCTTGCCCTCATCGCGTTTGTCATCTTTATGGGCTACACGATCCTGACCAGCATGGGCCTGCTCTAACCGATTTGCATCGGGCTCCATGCCCGCACGTCCGCCTCGCCCAACCCTCAACCTCTGCACAACACATCCGAAAGGTCGCCCCATGGCTTTGACCGATATCTCTCATCCCACCGACATCGCAATGCTCACCGATCTGTACGAACTCACTATGGCCCAGGGCCTGTGGGAGAGCGGCAAGGCCAATGAGCAGGGTTGTTTTACCGCGTTTTACCGCGACCATCCCTTTGGCAGCGCCTATGCCGTCATGTGCGGCACCGCCGAGCTGCCCGAGCTAGTCGAGAATCTGCGCTTTACGCCCGAGGATATCGACTACCTCGCATCGCTTGAGGCCCCGGCCGGCGGCGCGATGTTCAAGTCCGCATTCCTCGACTACCTGCGCGATTTTCGTGCGCATGTAAATATCGACGCCGTCCCCGAGGGCGAGCTCGTCTTTCCACGCGAGCCCATGGTGCGCGTCACCGGTCCTGCGCTCGAGTGCCAGCTGCTCGAGACGGCGCTGCTCAACATCGTCGGGTTCCAGACACTTGTCGCCACCAAGACGGCGCGCGTGGTGCTGGCGGCGGACGGCCGTCCCGTGGCCGAGTTTGGCCTGCGCCGAGCCCAGGGTCCCGATGGCGGCCTGGCCGTTGCGCGCGCGAGCTACGTCGCCGGCTGCTCCTCTACGTCCAATGTGCTCGCCGGCCGCCGCTACGGTATTCCCGTCTTTGGCACGCATGCGCACAGCTGGGTGATGAGCTTCGATTCCGAGCTCGAGGCCTTCCGCGCCTTTGCCAAGTCGAGCCCCAAGAACTGCACGCTGCTCATCGACACCTACGATGTGCGCGAGGGCTGCGAGCATGCCATTACGGTTGCCAAGGAGATGGAGGCGGCGGGCGAGCGTCTGTCGGCTATTCGCATTGACTCGGGCGACCTCGCCAAGCTCTCCAAGTATGTCCGCGGTCGTTTCGATGCCGAGGGCCTGCCCTATGTGGGGATCTCGGTTTCTAACGATCTGGATGAGTACACGATTCAGTCGCTGCTCGACCAGGGCGCGCCCATCGATAGCTTTGGCGTGGGCACCAAGCTCGCGACCTGCTACGACCAGCCGGCGCTGGGCGGCGTGTACAAGCTTTCCGCCCGCCGTGCGAGCGAGGCCGACCCGTGGACGCCGGTGGTCAAGCTCTCCGAGCAGCCCTACAAGCGCACGATCCCGGGCGTGCAGCGCGTGCGCCGTTATTACGACGGCTTTGGCGGCCCGGTCTGCGACATGATCTACGACGAGGACCATCTGGTGGGGGAGGGCGCCGCGCGCGGCAATACCCTCGTGGCCGTGAATGATGCCGCCCTGGTGACCGACGTGTCGGAGCTTGAGTATCGCGAGCTGCTGGTGCCGATCGTGCGCGATGGCAGCGCAGTGGCTCCGCGTGAGAGCATCCAGGACGCGCGCGAGCGCTGTGTTTGGGCGCTCGATCATCTGGACGCAGCTTTCAAGCGCTTCCTGTACCCGCAGACCTATGTGGTGGGCATGGAGCAGGGCCTGGCTCAGGTGCGCGACGAGCTCGTGCGCAAGAACATGGCCGCGGCCTCGGCTTTCCCCTGGGCAAAATGATCAGCATGCGACGGAAGATAACGGATCATTTTCTCGCTTGCCCGTTCGCCCGTTCGCTGAACAGTTGATTGGTTTGACGTATGACGACTTCTTATAAAACGATGGTGGTAAAGATCGGTTCGTCCACGGTGGTGGGCGCCGATGGCAAGGTCAACCGCGCCTTTATCGGCGGACTTGCCGATCAAGCCGCAGCGCTGCGCAAGCTCGGCTGGCGTCTGGTCGTGGTGAGCTCGGGCGCTATCGCCTGTGGCTATCCCGTGTTGGGCTTCGACCGCAAGCCGGTCGGCGACCTTCCGAGCCTGCAGGCCTGCGCCTCGGCTGGTCAGTGCATCATCTCGTCGGCCTACGACGAGGAGTTCCATGCGCGCGACCTGCTCACCTCGCTCGTGCTGCTCACGCGTCACGACACGGCGCGTCGCACGTCCTACCTGCACGCGCGCGACGCCCTGCTGCGTCTGGTGGAGCTGGGCGTGGTGCCGGTCGTCAACGAGAACGACACCGTTACCGTCGACGAGATCAAGTTTGGCGACAACGACACGCTGGCGGCGCTCGTGAGCTGCCTGGTTTCCGCCGACCTGTGCGTGACGCTGTCCGATATCGACGGCCTCTACACCGCCAATCCGCACGAGGATCCGACGGCCGAGTTTGTCCCGGTCGTGCATAAGATCGATGCCAAGATCATTGCCTCGGCGGGTGATTCTTCGACCTCGGTGGGTACGGGCGGCATGATCACCAAGATTCGCGCGAGCCGCATCCTGATGACGGCGGGCATTCAGAGCGTGATTTGCTCGGGCGAGGAGCCCGATGCCCTCGTGCGTCTCGCCCGCGGCGAGAGCGTAGGAACCCTGTTCGATCCGCCGGCGGAGCGCCTGGACATCGCACCCCGCAAACTGTGGATCGCGCTGGGCGACAAGGCCCACGGCTCGGTGACGGTTGATGACGGTGCTGCGAAGGCGCTGGTCAGCCGTGGCTCTTCCCTGCTTGCGGTGGGTATTCGCGAGGTCGATGGCCAGTTTGCCGAGGGCGATGTGCTCGATGTGTGCGATCCGAGCGGTATGGTCGTCGCCCGCGGTATCGCCGAGGCCGATTCGGACGTGCTGGAGCTTGCAGCCGGCCGTCGCCAGGACCAGATCGCCAGCAACCGCCTGCTCGCTAACCTGGCCGAGAAGCCGGCGATACACAGGGATAACCTAATCGTCTTCGCTTAACCAATTGACGCTGCAAACGCCCCTAAGCGGCAATCTGACGTTCAATCGTCGGGCATGACCAAAAGGTCAATGCCCTCCTCTTTCACGTCACCTTGCTCGCTTAGGGGCGTTTTCGCTTTCCGTCCTCTTTCTGCAATGACTTCATTAACCTGGTACTTGGGGACGTTCCTTTTGTGACGGCAGGTGGGGACACTCCTTTGTTAGAAGATCCGGCGCAGGTCTCCGCGGTTGAACGCTTCGTCGAAGAGGTGCTTGAACACCACGCTGCCGTGCAGGCCGTCGTGCTCGAACTCGTTGGTCACCCAGGCATGCGAGTTGCCCACGCGGCTGAGCGTATCGAGCTGCATGCCCGAATCGACGTACATATCGTCGAAATACACCGCGGCCTGTAGTGGCACCTCGTTGCAGGCTAGGCGCTGCGGGTCGTAGATCTTGTCCCAGCTGGTGTCTTCCATCAGCAGGTCCATGGCGGGCTTAAACGGCATAAGCTCGGGCATCTGCTCAAACATCCACGGGAACATGGCCTCGCCGGTAAACATGAGCGGGCGCGCGAGTGTGTCGAACTCGGCACGATGGGCCTTCTCCTCTGCTGCGGCCCAGCGAATGGGCATGGTGTCGCCGTCGGCGTAGATAAACTCCTGCAGCGTCCAGTACAGCGGGTTTGTACGCGTGTTGGTGCGCTCGAAGGCGCGCATCAAAAAGCTGTCGGATACCGAGGAGCCGCAGCTAAGCGTACCGTCGCCAGTAACAAACGCGTGATCGATAATCCAATGCATGCGCTCAAAGCTCGGCTTCATGCCAAAGTCGCTGCCCATGAGCTGTAGGCGCTCGACCGTCATCGGCGAGCCGTCAGGCAGCACGGGCTTCTGAGCCTCGAGCGCATCGGCCAGGGCTGCCACGCGCTCGACGTCAGCGGGATAGCGGTCATAATACTGCTGCGTCTTGGCGGCCATGCGCGGGAAGGTGTGCTCGTAGACCTCGCTGGCGCTCGCCGGCACGTGGGGGATGCCGCCGCAGGTAAAGCTTGCCGCCACGCCTTCGGGGAAGAGCGACAGATAGCTCAACGTCAAAAAACCGCCGTAGCTTTGGCCGAGCGTGACCCACGGCTTGCCGCCAAAGCCCACTAGGCGCAGGTACTCAAAATCGCGCACGATGGAGCTGGCGAGGTGGCGCTTGAGGAAGTCCGCCTGCGAGCGTGCTGTATCGGCGCCGGCGGCCGTTGCGCGATCACCCAGTGCCTTGATCGTGCGTCCGTCCACGCAGCTACTGCGTCCGGTGCCGCGCTGGTCGGGAAGGACCACGCGGAAGTGCTTGACGGCCTCCTCGATCCAGCCGTCGCTTGTGGGCGACAGCGGACGTGGGCTCTCGCCGCCGGGGCCGCCCTGCAAAAACAGGAGCAGCGGCAGATCGTCGTTGATGCGGTCGGGCGCGCAAACCACGCGGTAGAAGAGCTTGATGCTCTCGGGCGCGCCGGCGATGGGTGCCGGCATAGCGCCGCGGCGCATGGTACTGCCGACGGCCAGGAGCATCGGCTCCAGGCCGCGCCAGTCAAGGGGGACGTCGATGCTGTGGTCCTCGACGTAAAGGCCGGGGACGTGGTACGAAGTGATGAGGGCCATGTGAGTCTTCCGTTCGTTGCGGTGTTTCGGGTTGACCAATTCTACCGCCGCGGGCGAGGCCATGCGCAAATCGGCTACCATGGTTGCAAACTTCTAGGAGAAAGGGCCGCCCATGTCGGTCGATATAGCCACGTATGTCCACGATCTTGCCGTTGCCGCCAAGGCAGCGTCGGCCTCGCTTGCCACGGCGAGCGATGAGCAGCGCCAGGAGGCCGTGCGCGCCATGGCCGCAGCACTGCGCAACGGTGTCGACTCCATCGTCGCCGCCAACGAGCTCGATATGTCCGCCGCGCGCGATGCGGGCACCTCGGCCGGACTGCTCGATCGCCTGCTGCTGACGCCCGAGCGCGTCGAGGGCATGGCCGCCGGCCTGGAAAAGCTCGCCGAGCTGCCCGATCCCGTGGGCCGCGTGCTCGACCACCGCGTGCTTGCAAGTGGCGTGGACCTGACCCGTGTGAGTGTGCCGCTGGGCCTGGTCGCTATGGTCTACGAGGCGCGCCCCAACGTGACGGCCGACGCCGCAGGCATCTGCATCCGTACCGGCAACGCCTGCATTCTGCGCGGCGGCTCGCTGGCCTATCACTCGTGTGCCATGATTTCTGAGCTGCTGGCCGATGCGCTCGAGGCCAAGGGCTTCCCGCGCGAGGCCGTGTCGATGATCGAGTCCACCGACCGCGAGGCCACTGGCGAGCTCATGAAGCTCCGCGGCATTGTCGACGTACTCATTCCGCGCGGCGGTGCAGGCCTGATCCAGCGCTGCGTGCGCGAGTCGCTTGTGCCGGTGATTGAGACGGGCACGGGCAACTGCCACATCTACGTGCATGAATCCGCCGACTTTGATAAGGCGCTCAACATTATCGTTAATGCCAAGACCCAGCGCGTAGGCGTGTGCAATGCCGCCGAGTCGCTGCTGGTCGACCATGCTGTGGCCGATGCGTTTTTGCCTGCGGTCGTTGCCGTGCTGCACGATCGCGGCGTGCTCATTCACGGCGACGAGGCCACGTGCGCCGCGTGCGCCGACGCCGGCTTTGTGGAGGGCGATGACTACGTCGCCGCGACTGAGGAGGACTGGGGTCGCGAGTACCTGGCGCTCGAGATGAGCGTGAAGGTCGTGGCAAACGAGGACCAGGCCATCGCACACATCAATCGCTACGGCACGATGCACTCCGAGGCCATCGTTGCCGAGGACACGGACGCTTGCGAGCGCTTCCTGGATGCGGTCGATGCCTCGGCCGTGTACGCCAACGCCAGCACGCGCTTCACTGACGGCGGCGAGTTTGGCCTGGGCGCCGAGATCGGCATCTCGACCCAAAAGCTCCACGCCCGCGGCCCCTTCGCCGCCGAGGCCCTCACCACCTACAAATACAAGCTCCGCGGCACCGGCCAGGTCCGCCCCTAACGCCCGTGCAAGAAAAACCACCACAAAGGTGCCTGTCCCCTTTGTGGTGGTTTTAGGTGGCGTGGGCAGTTAGGCCTGGAAGGTATCGCGGTCGGGGGCGAAGGACTGCATGGCCGCGATGGTGCGGTCAAAGAGCTCGGGGAGCTCCCAGCCCAACATCTCGGCGCCCTGCGAAATCACGTCGCGCGAGCAGCCGGCGGCAAAGCGCTTGTCCTTGAACTTCTTCTTGAGCGACTTGGTCGTAAAGTCCATAACGCTCTTGCTCGGGCGCATGATGACTGCAGCGCCGATCAGGCCGGTGAGCTCATCGCAGGCAAACAGGATCTTTTCCATCTGCAGCTCGGGCTTGGGCAGCGAGGTGTTGAAGTCGGACGTGTGCGTCTGGATGGCGCGAATGAGCTCTGGAGACGCACCTTCGCCCTTAAGAATCTCGGCAGCATAGATGGTGTGGTTCATGGGGTCGTCCTCATGCTCCTCCCAATCCAGGTCGTGCAGCAGACCGACGATGCCCCAAAACTCCTCGTTCTCGGGGTCGAACTCGCGCGCAAAGTAGCGCATAGTGCCCTCGACCGTCTCGCCATGGGTGATATGGAACGGGTCCTTGTTGTGCTCGTTGAGCAGTTCGAACGCGCGGTCGCGGGTGATTCCGGCGGTAAGCGGCTCTGCCATAGGAGACTCCTTGTGCTCGTGGGTATCGATAAGAATGAATACTACTAGAACAAGAAAACCACCACAAAGGTGCCTGTCCCCTTTGTGGTGGTTTTGGCGCGGTTGGGTTAGTTGAGGGCGGCTTGGGCTAGGCGGGCTTCGGCGGCCTCCTCGGTGACGCCCAAGGCCACAGCGAACTCCTCGATGGAGCGGCGCTTGGCTTCCTTGAGTACGCGCATGTAGTAGGAGCTGGGCTTTTTATCAGCTTCCTCGGCCTGGCGAATGCGGTACATCATGGTCTTTGCCACGCGGACCGTCTCGGGCGCGCCCAGCTTGAGCTGCTGCTTAAAGTGCGTCTCCTCAAGCGAGCTGTTGCGCTCGGTAAAGGTGTCGCACTCCAGCTCGTCATAGTGGCTCAGCAGGTGCTCGGCATCTTGCTGCGAGATGGCGGCGTGCAAACGGTCGGCCTGCGCCACGGGGTACATGAGGATCGTCTGCGCATGTCCCTGCTTGGTCTCGAGCAGCAGCATGGGCTGCGGCGTATCGTCCCTAAAACCGACGACGGTGCAGACTCCCTGGCCCGGATGAATGACGTGTTGACCGATTGAGAACATGCTACCTCCAACTTATACGAATTTACGTATGTCTAGAATACCACGCTGACGTGCGCAAACCATCACTTTATGCAGGAAAAGCACACAACTCCGATAGGTAAGAGTATTCGACAAAAGACGCAGCTCATTCACACCTTTATGCATTTTCAACGCGTGCATAATTTGCAGGCAGACTGGCATCTTTGAGTGACTCCATACAAGCTGTAGTCAATTTTGTGCATATGCAATATCTATTAGCTTTACCCTGCGACAGTAGCTACCGCTTGTGATAGAGTGCTACAAACTCTGGCTTTTGCCCTACGAGTGACCAAGAGCTCGGGGGCTTTAACACAAGGAGGACCTATGCCCGAGAAGATTGAAGAGCTGGTACGCGCTGCGCTTGCTGCGGCCCAGGAGGCCGGCGACCTTTCCGCATTTGAACTTGACGATTGCGCCATCGAGCGACCGGCTGACACTTCTCATGGCGAGTGGACCTCCACCATGGCCCTGAAGTCCGCCAAGCTGGCTCACTGTGCCCCGCGCAAGATCGCCGAGGCCGTCGTTGCCCATATGCCCGAGGACCCCGCGATCGAGAAGGTCGAGATCGCCGGCCCTGGCTTCATAAACTTCTACCTTTCCGTCGCTGTCAAGAATGCCATCTTTGGCGAGGCCCGCGAGAAGGGCATGGACTTCGCTAAGTCCAACGTCGGTGGCGGCTTGAAGACCCAGGTCGAGTTCGTCTCCGCCAACCCCGTCGGCCCCATGCACATCGGCCATGGCCGCTGGGCCGCTCTGGGTGACTCCCTCTGCCGCGTTATGGATCACGCCGGTTACGACATCCAGCGTGAGTTCTACATCAATGACCACGGCTCTCAGATGAACACCTTCGGCAACTCCATCAGCACGCGCTATATGCAGCTTGCCGACATCATCGCCAAGCAGGGCGTGGATATCGACGAGGCTCACAAGCTGCTGATCGCTGACCGCGACGCCTTCGTTGCCGATGAGAACGACGAGCATCCCGAGACCCATCCGTACCAGGACAACTTTGCCGAGACTCTGGGCAAGGACTCTTACGGCGGCGATTACATCATCGACGAGGCCGCCGAGTTCTGGCGCACCGACGGCGACAAGTGGGTCGAGGCCGATCCGCAGGAGCGCATGGAGAGCTTCCGTGAGCGCGGCTATGTGAAGATGGTCGACAACATGCGCGACCTCTGCCACGCCGTCAATTGCGACTTCGACCGCTGGTTCTCCGAGCGCTCGCTGTATGTGAAGGACACCGAGGGCGAGACCGCCGGCACCTCCGCCGTCGACCGCGCTTTCGAGAAGCTCGACAAGATGGGCTACCTCTACACTAAGGACGGCGCCCTGTGGTTCCGTTCCACCGATCTGGGCGACGACAAGGACCGCGTCCTGATCAAGTCCGACGGCGAGTACACCTATTTCGCCTCCGACGTTGCCTATCACTGGGATAAGTTCCAGCGCGTTGACCACGTCATCGACATCTGGGGCGCCGACCACCACGGCTACATCGAGCGCGTCCGCTGCGTCTGCGATGCCTTGGGTTACCCCGGCAAGTTCGAGGTTCTGCTGGGCCAGCTCGTCAACCTGCTGCGTAACGGCAAGCCCGTCCGTATGTCCAAGCGCAAGGGCACCATGGTGACCCTGCAGGAGCTCGTCGACGAGGTCGGTTCCGACGCCGCTCGCTACACGCTCATCTCCAAGAGCTCCAACCAGATGGTCGACTTCGACATCGAGGCCGTTAAGAAACGCGACAACTCCAACCCGGTGTACTACGTGCAGTACGCTCACGCTCGCGTGTGCTCCATTCTGCGCCGTGCCGCTGACGTTACGCCCGAGCAGGCTGATGAGATGGGCATGAAGGCCGTCGCCGCCAAGGCCATCGGTGAGAATGTCGATTACTCGCTGCTGACCGACCCGACCGAGCTCGCCCTTTCGCGTAAGCTCAACGAGCTCACCGACCTCATCGCCAGCTGCGCTCGCGACCGCGCCCCGTTCCGTCTGACGCACTTTGCCGAGGAGCTCGCCGGCGACTTCCACAGCTTCTACGCCGCCTGCCAGGTTCTGCCGAGCGAGGGCCGTCCCGTCGACCCCGAGCTCTCGCGCGCCCGTCTGGCCGCCTGCGATGCCGTCCGCGTGACGCTCGCCCTGGTGCTCACCCTTGTTGGTGTCTCCGCTCCCGAGCAGATGTAATCTGCGGGTCATTTGACCGCGCAGGTTTGGTTTAACTGAGCCTTGAAAGCCCGATCTCCCACGGAGGTCGGGCTTTTTGCGTTTGGTTAGACTGTTTGGTTTGCTGGGAAATGCTACCAAATCGCAACTATACCGGTTTACGGGGCTGAATCGCCAACTGGCGACCATGGTGCCAATAGCAAAATTAAACCCGCAGGTAGATGGCTTATTGTTTCTTGAAAATGCAGGGTATGGTTGGCTTGCAGCATTCTGGCCCCGTAATCCGGCGTAGTTTTGAAAATTGTTCCTTGGGGACGGAGGAAAATGGATCATTTTTGTCTCGCGGAGGGGTGGCGCGGACCCGTCCGCCGCGAATCGTGCCCATCTCCTACGTTTTGTCGCATACCCCGAACCGTGCCGTAAAGTTCGATATTAAAACCGCAGGTAGCGAACTCGCTGTTTTTGATTAGACAAGGGTATGGTCAGGGGTCCGGGGGCAAGCGTAGTAGATAGGCGCGTTTCGTGGCACGGCGAATCCCGACGCCACGGATTTGCTCCCTAGTCGCTTCATTTCAAGGCGCCTTAGGGGAAGAGTATCCCTTTTGACTAGTCGTTTAAGAACGTTCCCAATGACTAAGTTGCAGGTGGCGGCGGTTGTGTTACACTAACGCTGCGTATATGACGCAATCATCTCGATACAGATCAATGATGTCCGTCGTTTTTGTACGGAGCTAGACTGTTTAGCCGCCCTGAAGGTATATGCAGGGAGCATGTGATCACAGGGCTTGAAAAGAAAGTTGAGCAAACACTGTGTCTGATCAACAGCAAGAAAACGAAATAACGATGGCGCAAACCGCTCCCGCTGCACCGGTTGCGTCGGACCAGGTCGCGATGCCCGCGCCGGTGCAGGCCTCGGATCCTGAGGCCCCCAAGGCCGCTTCGACGCCTGCGCCCGCATCGGCTGAGAAGGTCGCGCCTGCCGCTGGCGAGGGAGTTGCCCCTGCCGCCGAAGAGGATGCCGCGCCCGTAAAGCCCAAGCGCACGCGTCGTGCGCCTAAGCCCGCCGCTGACGGCGAGGAGGCCGACAAGCCCAAACGTCGCGCCACGCGCGCGACGCGGGCCAAGCGCACCGTTGCCGATTCCTCCGCGCCGATTTCCGATGAGGTTGCACAGGCCCGTGCGCTGGCGCAAATCAGCGAGGCTCAGGTTGTGCGCGCCCGTCGCCGTGCCGCCGAGCGCGAGGCCGCGGCACTGACCGAGCTTGCAGCGCCGGTCGTCTCCGAAGCGCCTGCGGCCACCGAGGCCCCTGTCGCGGGGCAGCCGACCGATAAGCCGGCTCCGCGCACGCGTCGTCGTGCGGCCAAGTCTCAGCAGGATGCTGAGCAGGCGGCTCAAGAGTCCGGTGAAGCTCCGTCTCGTTCTGCGCTCGGGGAGGGTGCGCAGCCCTCTGAGTCTGCAACACCCGCCGAGGCCAACGAGGTTCCCGTCGTCGATCCCGCTCTTCGCCCGCACCGTCGCGGCCGCAAGCCCAAGGCCTTCGTCGAGGCCGAGAAGGCTGCCGCCGCCGCTGCAGCAGCCGCAGCTCAGGACGCTTCGATGACCGCCGCGCCTGCGCCCGTCGCCGATGCTCCTGCCCAGGGAGCCGCTGCCATCGAAGCCGGAGCACTCGCAGAGGGCGAGCCCGCCGATGTTCGCCCCGGTCGTAGCCGTCGCACGGCCGCTAAGCGCTCGTCCAAGGTCAAGGGTTCGAAAAAGGACGCGTTCGAGGATACTGGCAACGAGGTCGCCGAGGCAACCGTCGACTCCGCTTCCGATGCCGAGAACGCCGGTCAGCCGGCAGCCGAGAAGCCCAAGCGTACGCGCAAGAAGTCTGCAAAGGCCAAGGCCGCCGAGCATCAGGCCGATGCCGATGCCGGTTCCGTCATCGATGGCAAGTCTGACGGCGAGGCCTCGAACAACGCCGATGCCGCTGCC
>CATWSG010000012.1 GCA_958353395.1 uncultured Collinsella sp. | reverse complement strand
CGGGTGCCCTACCGGGAGTAGCCCCGACGGTTGACAAAACTATAGGAACACCCAACGACTACATGAAAGCGCCCTCAAGCGGATGTGCTTGAGGGCGATTCTTGCTTGACTAGCTTTCGATGTAGTCTTTGAGCTTGCTGGAGCGGCTGGGATGGCGGAGCTTGGCCAGGGTCTTAGACTCGATCTGGCGGATGCGCTCACGCGTGACGCCAAACTCGCGGCCGACTTCCTCGAGCGTGCGAGGATGTCCGTCGACAAGGCCAAAGCGCAGCTCGATAACCTTGCGCTCACGATCGGCAAGCGAGTCGAGCACCTGGGTGAGCTGCTCCTGCAGCATGGAGAAACTGGCGGCATCGGGCGGGACGATAGCCTGGGAGTCCTCGATGAAGTCGCCCAGCTGAGAATCCTCTTCCTCGCCGATAGGGGTCTCGAGCGACACGGGCTCCTGCGAAATCTTCTGGATCTCGCGGACGCGGTCGGCGCTCATGTCCATCTCGGCACCGATCTCCTCGGGGGTCGGGTCGCGACCCAGGTCCTGGAGAAGCTGGCGCTGCACGCGGACGAGCTTGTTGATGGTCTCGACCATGTGCACGGGAATACGGATGGTACGGGCCTGGTCGGCGATAGCACGCGTGATGGCCTGACGGATCCACCACGTGGCGTACGTGGAGAACTTAAAGCCCTTCTGGTAGTCGAACTTCTCGACGGCGCGGATCAGACCGAGGTTGCCCTCCTGGATCAGGTCCAGGAACAGCATGCCGCGACCGACATAGCGCTTGGCGATGGAGACGACCAGGCGCAGGTTGGCGCTGATGAGCGCCTGCTTGGCCTCGAGACCCACGTTCTCGATACGGGTCAGGCGACGCATCTCGGCGCGGGTGAGCTCGATCTCGCCCGCCTCGGCGGCCTCGAGCTTCTCGGTGGCATCGAGACCAGCCTCAATCTTCATGGCCAGATCGACCTCTTCGGAGGCGGTCAGCAGGTCGACCTTACCGATCTCCTTAAGGTACATACGAACCGGGTCGCCGGTCAGCATCACCGTGGAGGCATCGATGCCACGCACGCGCGAACGCGAACGGGACGTGCGCACGGTGCGCTTCTTCTTGCTCTTGGAAGAACCCATCTCGGCGTCGGCCTGGCGGGCCATCTTAAGCTCGTGATCGTCGAGCGAGCCGGAATCGTGCTCGTCGTCATCGAAATCGTCGGTATCGCTATCGTTATCGTCATCGTCGACGTCCATGGGGGCGTCGTCGTTACCGCTCGCGGAGATAATCTGGATGCCGCTGTTGCGCAGCGCGGAATACACCGCGTTGAGCTGCTCGTCAGACACATCGATATCCTTCAGGGCGACCTGAATCTCGTCCTCGGTTACCGAAGTCCTGTTTGAGCCGTTGCCCATGAGCTTTGCAACGTAGGATTCCAGCCCAGTACCCGTGCTCTCACTCTTTTTTGGCACAGATTCTCCCTTCATAGTCCACAGGACTCATTACTTTAGCACACACATTGACGTTTATACCCAAAATTCAGACTGGATATAGGCGCGAATACGCTGGTTGACCACAACATCTAGACCTGGTCGGCGCCCGCCGTCTCCAAACCGATCAAACGGAACGGATCGGCCACGCCACCGATCGACTTTTGGAGCTCGCGCTGGCGCTGAGAATCTTGCATCGCTTGCATCGTCAGCACACGGCGCGCCTCATCGTCGAGCGACCGGTCCTGACGTAGCTTGGCCTGTGCGGCGCGCATGCGGCGCTTGATGGTGTAGAGCTCGAGGGTATCGAGCATAAACACGATGTTCGTCTCGGTGGGGTGCTTGCTCGTCGACGAAATACGCCCGGCGCTGACAAGCGACGCTGCCTCGGGACACACCGCGCGCGCCGCATCCACGCACGCCGTGGGGTCGGTGCCCGGCGGCGTCGCAAGCACGGCCCACGCGATGGACTCGTGACGCGGATCCACCCACTCGATCGAGCAGATGCGGTCGGCATACGTGCGGAACAGGTCGGGGTAGCTCGTGAGCATCGTCAACAGCTCGCGCTCCCCCGCCAAAGACTTTCGCTCTAGGTCGGTCAGCACGATCGGCATCGTCGGTGCCGCAGACACGTCCATTGCATCGGCAACCGGCGCCGCGCCATCCACACCTACCGGCACATCAATCGGCGGCATATCGTCGACGACCTCGACCGGCGCAGCCCCGTAGGCCTCGAGCGGAACATAGTCGTACGGCTCTTCCTCGACCGGCGTGGACACCGGCGGCGTCGCCCTCGACGCCCAAGCACCGCGAGACGCCCCCTGCGAACCAGACGCCCGACCGCCCGCGCCGCCTGCACGCTCGGCCTGCGCCCGCTGGCGCTCGTAGTTCTGCTCGCGACGACGCTCGGCGTCCTCGCGTTTGGCAACATCGCGAAACACACGGCCCGAGCTCGAGCGCACCGTCTCCAGATCCAAACCCAGCAGGTCGGCAATCTGGATAAAGTACGTATCGATCATGTAGCTATCGCGCAGCGGATAGATAAGCGCCAGCGCATCCTCGAGCGCTTTGGCACGACCGCCCGGCGTGGTAATGTCGCTCGACTCCTGCAGTGAGCGGTACACAAAGTCCATGAGGGGCTCGGCAGCGTCGATGCGCGCCTGCAGTGCCTCGCCACCATGCGCGGTGATGAACTCCATGGGGTCATTGCCGTCGGGAAGCACCACGCAGCGCAGGTCCATCGAATCCCGCTCGATAAACTGAATCGCGCGACGGGCGGCCTTTTGACCGGCGGCATCGCCGTCAAACATATATACGATGCGCTTGGCAAAGCGGGTGAGCGTTTTGACGTGATGCTCCGTGAGCGCGGTGCCCAGCGTGGCGACAACGTTTTTAATCCCCGCCTCCCAACAGGCGATGCAGTCGGTATAGCCCTCCACCACAATGGCGGTATCCTGCGCGACGATAAACTCCTTGGCCCAATTAAAACCGTAGAGGTTTCGCTTTTTATGAAACACGCTCGTCTCGGCGGTGTTGAGATACTTAGGCTGGCCGTCGCCCATAATGCGACCGCCAAAGGCGATGTTATGCCCTTGCTCGTCAAAGATGGGAAACATCACGCGGTCGTAAAAGCGGTCGGCGAGCTGTCCGCGCCCACGGCTCACGGCCACGTTGGCATCGATCATCTCCTGCGGGGTAAAGCCCGCCTGAGACAGGTGCGACACCAGCATATTGCGGCCCGGCGCAAAACCCAGACAGTAGCGGCGGCAGACGTCGCAACCCATGCCGCGGCTGGCAAAGTACTCACGTGGACGGCCATCCTTACCGCGCATAAGCATGGTGTGGTAGAACTGGGCGGTCTCGGCGCACAGATCGTAGATTCGGGCACGCTTGGTACCGCGCTCGCGGCGATCTCCGGTGTCGTGCAGCTCAATACCCGCGCGATCGGCCAAATAACGGATTGACTCGGGAAAGCTCAGGTTCTCGCGCTTCATGATATAGGTGAAGACGTCGCCACCCTCGCCGCAACCAAAGCAGTGCCACACCTGCGTGGCTGGAATAATGTGGAAGGACGGCGTCTTTTCGCCATGGAAGGGGCAGCATCCCCAAAACTCATGGCCGCGGGGCTTGAGCTCAACCGTTTCCTGCACGATGGCAACCAAGTCAGACGCAGCGCGTACCTGGTCTTTTTCCTCATCGCTAATCACGGATGCTCACCCCCTGATCGCCCAAGTTGTGACGAATATCTTCGATATTACCCTCGACGGTCGCGATCAACTCATCCAGCGAATCGAACACACGCGAGGGACGCAGCCAGCGCGTAAACGCCAGCGAAACGAAAGCGCCGTACAGGTCGCCCGCATAACCAATTAAGTTAGCCTCGAGATGCGCAGATGCCGCATCGTCGGCATACGTCGGCGGCAGTCCGACGTTCACGGCAGCGGGCCACACGGTGTCATCGACCAGCACCAGGCCCTCATACACGCCATCGGCAGGCACCTGAATGCCATCGGGAACCTGCAGGTTTGCCGTGGGAAAGCCCATGCCAGAACCCTCGTGACGGCCGCGAGTAACACCACCGCGCACCATATACGGGCGGCCGAGCAACTCAGCAGCAAGCTCCACATGGCCCTGTCCCAGCTCATGACGAATGCGGGTGGCGCAAATGGCCTCACCGCCCTCGCAAAGCAGGTCGTGACCATACACGTCAACGCCGTGCTCGGAACCCCAGGCGCGCATCTCGGCAACACCAGAAGCACCGCCACGACCCAGCCTAAAGTCACAGCCAACGCGAATCGATCGAATGTCGACCAGACGGGACACCAGCGAGAGAAAAGCAACATGGTCAAGCGCCGCAATCTCAGGCGTAAAGGGAACGGCCACCACCGCATCGACCCCGGTTTGAGCCAGGGCATGCAGACGGTCGGCCGTCGTCATCAATTTTTGAGCGGGCGAAGGGCTCACCACAACGTCCGGGTCGGGATCGAAGGTAACCACGACCGCCTTACAGCCATGGGCACGGGCATCACGGACAAGCGCTTCGATGAGTTCCTGGTGTCCACGGTGAACGCCGTCGAACACGCCGATGGCAATCGATGCGGCACCCAAGTGCTCGCACTCATCAAACGCATCGGCAGTAACGATGCGAGCCTCGTCCAACTCGCCCGCGAAAAAGACACGCGCGAGCTCGCGAGCGGACAGCATCATCGAACACCGCCGATTGCCTGCGGAAACACGTGCTCCATGACAAAGCGGCCGCCCTCAATGCGGGCGAGCGCCTTGAGTCCCCCATCGAGCACCAACGCAAACGGCGCCTTCGAGGAATCGAAATCGGCAAGCGCACGCTCAACGGGAATGCGTCGGCCGCAGAGCAGGTCGTCGGCAAGATTGCCCGGCAAGTCAACACGTGTGGCGCCCAGGGCCGCAATGGGATCCAGGGCAAAGCCAGCCGCGGACTCGGGAGAAAGCTCCTCGACCGCATGACAGGCGCCAATGGAAACAACACCGGAGGCCGTGCGGCGCAGCGCGGAAATATGCGCAGCGCTATCGCAAGCGCGGCCCAGGTCGCGAGCGAGCGCACGGATATAGGTGCCCTTGCTCACCGAGAACGCCACGGTCCACACACACGTATCACCTTCGCCGCCCACGGCGATCAGGGCGGCGGCATAGACCTCGACTGGGCGCGGAGGTAGGTCCACCGCATTGCCCTCGCGAGCAGACTTGTAGGCGCGAACGCCATTGACCGAGATAGCAGAAAACGCCGGCGGCACCTGCATCTGCGGGCCCAGCATGGCGGCCAAGCGCTCACGAGCATAGGCAGGATCGCGGAGCTCGTTGGCAACAGCCACCGTGCGGACCGCCTCGCCCTCCGCATCATCGGTATTGGTCTCGGAGCCAAACGAAATGTCGGCGACGTAGTTTTTCGTATCGAGCGTGAGCATACCCAGCAAACGGGTGGCCTGACCCACGCCCACAACCATGACGCCAGATGCCATGGGGTCGAGCGTGCCGGCATGGCCGACACGCCGCTCATGGAGGGCGCGTCGGCATTGCGAGACCACATCGTGGGACGTGCAGCCCACCGGCTTATCGACAGCGAGCAGCATATTCAGTTGTGAAGGCGTACGACGAGCCATGTACCATCCAAAAAGTTAAAGCTCGACGGTCACCGAAGCGGGATCCTCCCCTACCAGCTCGGCCAGCATGGGAAGTGCCACGGTGAGCGTCTCGAGAATTGTTCCGTTGTTGGAAAAGCCGGCGGCGGCATGATGCCCGCCACCGCCAAAATTGGCAGCAATCTCGGACACATCGAGGTCGCCCTTGGAGCGCAGGTTGCCACGCACCTTGGTATCGCCCTCAATGCCCTTTAAGAACATGCAGACCTCGACGCCCATCACCGAACGCACCACATCGACCAGGCCGTCGCACTCGTCCGAGGTGACGCCGCAGGCTTCAAGGTCGCTCTGGTAGGCATAGCTATACGCCACGCGCCCATGCGCGACCGTCTTAATGCGACCCATGACAATGGACTTGAGGTGCAAAAACTCAACGCGCATGCTCTGGTAGACCTCGAGCGCAACGCGCGCCGGATCGGCACCGTGCGCCACCAGGCGCGAGGCCGCATGGAACGCGGCGGCATCGGCGTTTTGGTACTGAAAACGGCCGGTATCGGTAACCAAGCCACACAGCAGGCAGGTCGCAACGCCATCACGTGCGACAATGCCACAATTGTCCAAGAAGCGGTCGATGATCATAGCGCAGGCTGCAGCTTCGACGCGCCTCAGGCTGAGCTCGGCAAACTCCTCGCGCGCCGGATGGTGGTCGAAGCACACCACATGCTTGGAGCGGCGAAGCACCTCGGCGGAATTATTGAGGCGCTCGACGACCGGCACGTCCACCGAGATGAACAGGTCAGGATTGCCGGTGTGCGCAGATGCCGGCACCAGGCGATCGGAGCCTTCCATAAAGCGGTAGATGCGCGGAACTGGGTCATCGTCTGCCAGCAGCAGGGCAATGTCCTTGTTGGGGAAAAACTTCATGAGCGAAAGGCCCAGACCCAATACGGAGCCCAAGGCATCGCCATCGGGAGAAGTATGTCCAGAAATCGCAATGGAGGACGCACCCTCGATGAGCTCGAGGATGCGTCGCTGAATATCTGCAGACTCGCACGAGGCGAGGTCGGCGGAATTAGTCATCTAAAGCTGCCTCCTGGGCGGCATCCGCTATCGGATAGCCGTCCTCGTCCTTTTCGATCGCAAGCGTGGCGGGAACGTTTTCCAGCGCACGCGTGATGCGCTCGGCCTCATCGGTCGAGCGATCGATGCGAAAATCGAGCTCGGGCGTGACACGCCAATCGAGCGAGCGAGCCAACAGGCTGCGAATACGGCCCTTGGCACTTGCGAGCGCCTCCATGACCTCATCGTAGCGGCTCGCATCGCACGACACGTACACGCGCGCGAACGAACGGTCCACCGCGACCTCGACCGCGGTCAAAGTAACCAGGTCGAGACGCGGATCGGAAACCTCAAAGAGCAGGATATAACCGAGCTTCTCGCGAAGCTGCTCGCCCAGACGGCGGGTTGCCTGCGTTTGCTTCATAGCGCTACCCCCTACTCGGTACGGGCAACCTGGTCGATGCGGTAACCCTCGATCTGGTCGCCGGGCTTGATGTCCTGGAAGTTCTCCAGGCCAATGCCGCCCTCGGAACCGCTCTTGAGGCTCTTGGCCTCGTCCTTGTAGTGGCGCATCGAGGCGATCTTGCCGTTGAAGACCACGATACCGTCGCGCACCAGACGCACGGAATCGGTCGCGGCGATCTCGCCCTCTTCGACGCGGACACCGGCGGCGATACCGACTTTGGGCACCTTGAAGGTGTCCAGGACGGTCGCGGTACCCGTGGCGACCTCGACCTCGGTGGGCTTGAGCATGCCGATACGGGCGGCGTCGAGCTCCTCGAGGCACTTGTAGATGACGTCGTAGCAACGGATCTCGACGCCCTCGCGCTCGGCGGCGGAGCGGGCCTTGCCGTCGGGACGAACGCCAAAGCCGATGATGATGGCGTTGGAGGCGTCGGCCAGGACCACGTCGGTCTCGTTGATGGCACCAACGGCGGAGTGGATCGTGTTGATGCGCACCTCGGACTGATCCATCTTGTCGAGGGAGTCCTGAAGCGCCTCGATGGAGCCCTGGACGTCGGCCTTGATGATCAGGTTGAGCTCCTTGACCTCGGAGTCGGCGATGGTCTCGAAGAGGTTCTCGAGCGTGACGTGCTTGACGCGGCTCTGCTCCTCGATACGGGCCTTGAGCGAACGCTCGTCGGCCAGGGCGCGGGCCTCGCGCTCGTCCTCGAACACGCGGAACTCGTCACCGGCGTTGGGCACGGACTGCAGGCCCAAGATCTCGACGGCGTCGGAGGGACCGGCCTCGGTGACGGCGTTGCCCTTGGGGTCGAGCATGGCACGGACGCGGCCATAGGTGAGGCCGGCGACCAGCGTGTCGCCCACGTGCAGGGTACCACGGGTCACGAGCACGGTAGCAACCGAGCCGCGGCCCTTGTCGAGCTTAGCCTCGAGGACGTTGCCCGAAGCGAACGTATCGGGGTTGGCCTTGAGCTCGAGCACGTCGGCCTGGAGCAGCACGGTCTCGAGCAGGTCGTCGATACCGATCTTCTGCTTGGCCGAGATGTTGACGAACATGTTCTGTCCGCCCCACTCCTCGGGGATGATGCCGTACTCGGTGAGCTCCTGGCGCACGCGGTCGGGGTTGGCACCCGGCTTATCGATCTTGTTGACGGCGACGACGATGGGAACGCCGGCGGCTTTGGCGTGGTTGATCGACTCGATGGTCTGGGGCATGACGCCGTCGTCGGCGGCCACGATCAGGATGACGATATCGGTCACCTTAGCGCCGCGGGCACGCATGGCCGTAAAGGTGGCGTGACCGGGGGTATCGATGAAGGTAATCTTGCGGTCGTTGATCATGACCTGCGAAGCGCCGATGGCCTGCGTAATGCCGCCCGCCTCGCCGGCAGCGACGCCGGTGTGACGGATGGCGTCGAGCAGGCTCGTCTTGCCGTGGTCGACGTGGCCCATGACGGTGACGACCGGGGCGCGCGGCTTAAGGTCGGCGGGATCGTCATAGAACGAGAAGGTGTTCTCCTCCTCGGGGGTGATGATCTTGATCTGGCGACCCAGGTCGTCGGCAACGAGCTCGACGAGGTCGTCGGACATGGACTGCGTCATGGTAAGCGGCGTGCCCAGCAGGAACAGGCGCTTGATGATGTCGTTGGCCGGAACGTCGAGCGCCTCAGCGAGCTCCTGGACGGTAACGCCCTGGGAAACCTTGATGGCGTCGAGCTCCTCGGGGTTCACGCCCTGGGCCAGCGCCTCCTCAATCTTGCGCTCCTCCTGAGCCTTTGCAGCCTCGCGCTCGCGCTTCTCCTTGCGCTTTTTGCGGCGACCAGTGGACTCGCGAGAGGCCTCCTCGACGGCGGCTCGAGCCTCCTCGAGCACCTTCTCGCGGCTGTACTCCTCGGCCTCGCGAGCCATGCGGCTGTAGTGGTCCTCTTCGTTGTTGTGACCGCCCTTGCGCTTCTTACCCTTGCCCTGCTTGTCGGGGTTGGGGAAGTCCATGCCGGCAGCGACGTTGTTGCTGGCGTTGGTGCGATGGCTGTGGGGACGGCTCTCGGAGGCGTTGCGCTCGGAGTTGTTGTCGGAGGCGTTGCGATCATTACGACGGCCACCGCGACGGTCGTTGTTGCCGCCACGACGGTTGCCGCGCTCGGCAGCGCGCTCGGCCTTGGCCTTCTCCTCGGCGTCCTTCTTCTCCTTGAGCACGGTCTCCTGTGCGGCGATCTGGTCGAGCAGCGAGCGGAAACGCGAACCGGAGTCGGAAGCGGGAACGGCGCGGCGCTGGGCCTCGCGGGCGGCCTCCTCCTTCTCGCGAGCAAGGCGCTCCTGCTCGGCCTTCTTCTTGGCCTCGGCCTCGGCACGGGCAGCCTCCTCGGCAGCCTGGGCGGCGGCGAACTGGCGGCGCTCCTCCTCACGTGCCTTCTCGGCAGCGATGCGCTCGCGCTCTGCCTCGGCAGCGCGTGCTGCCTCCTCGGCGGCAGCGGCCTGCTCCTCGGCCAGCTTGGCGGCCTCGACTTCCTGGGCGCGGGCCTCGATCACCGAGGCGAGCTGCTTGCGGACCATGGCGACATAAGCGTCCTCCAAGGTGGAGGAAGCGGACTTAGCGGGAATCTTCATATCGGCGAGATGACCCATCAGTTCCTTGGAGGTCATGCCGAACTCTTTGGCCAGGGTGGACACACGGACTTTTGCCATATGACTTCACCTACCCTTTCTGGCACCTTGGGTGCCTAGAGACTGAACGAGCGTGGGAGACGCGCCGGGACCCGCCCGGCGCAACCGCGCGCTAGATCAGGTCCTCCGCATCATCGAAGGCGTCGGTGTCGTGGACACCGCAGAAACGGGAGCCGGGACGAGCCTGGTTGCGGCACTGGATGCCGTCCTCGGACACGTACTCGCAGCGGCGGACGTCCTCGTCCTCCTCGTCACCGATCAGGTCGGCGGCGGGCTCCTCGTGAACGGGAACGTTCTTGAGGATGTCGGCGGCAAGCGTCTCGGACTTGATGTCGATGTGCCAGCCGGTCAGGCGCGCGGCGAGGCGGGCGTTCTGGCCCTCCTTGCCGATGGCGAGGGACAGCTGGTCGTCGGGCACGATGACGCCGGCGTAGGCCTTCTCCTCGTCGATGAGGACGCGGGTGACCTTGGCGGGCGACAGGGCGTTGGCGACGTAGACTGCAGGATCGGCATCCCACAGGATGACGTCGACGCGCTCGCCACGGAGCTCGCCCACGACAGCGCGAACACGGCTGCCCTTGGGGCCGACACAGGCGCCCACGGGATCCAGACGGTCGTCGAGCGAGTGGACGGCGACCTTGGAGCGCTGGCCGGGCTCGCGGGCGATCGACTTGATCTGGACGGTGCCCTCATAGATCTCGGGCACCTCCTGCTCAAACAGACGACGCATGAGCTCGGGGTGGGTACGGGAGATGACAATCGGCGGACGGCTGTGCTCGCCACGAACCGGCTGCAGGTTGGAGTTGGGGTCGCGAACGTCGATGATCACGGCCTTGATGTGCTGGTTATGCAGGTAGCGCTCGCCCATCGGACGCTCGTTGCGCTCGTTCTCGTAACGGCGCTGATCGAAGTGCGGCAGCTCGGCCTCGACGCCCTCGCGGATCTTGACGATCGTGAAGTCGGGCGTGGACTGCAGCACGGTACCGCTGATGAGGTCACCGATGCGGCCGGAGAACTCCTCGTAGATCTGCTCGCGGGCGGAGTTGCGCACGATGGCGTTGATCTCGGCCTTGGCGTGCTGGGCGGCGATGCGGCTCGTGTTCTTGGGGGTGACGTCGATCTCCTCAAACTCGGTGAAGTTGCCCTCCTCGTCCATGGAATCGTCGATCGGCTCCAGGCGGTAGACGTAGATCTTGCCGGTGGTGCGGTCAATGGTCACCTTGGCGCCCCACTCAAGATGCAGAATCTCGGCATAGCTCTTGGCGAGCGACTGCTCCAGGCGGTCGATCAGGTAGAGCTGGTCGATGTGCTTCTCCTGGCAAAGCTCCATCAGGGCGGACATCATGTCGGATGCTGCCATCTTACTTTCCTTCCTTCGCGGGCTTGAAGTCGTAGGTGGGCTTCAACTTGCACTTTTTAACATCAGAGAAATCGAGGGTAACGGACTCGCCGTCCTCGAGCTCGAGGGTCACGTTCGCCTCGGTGGCGGCGGCAATCTTGCCGGCGTACTTGCGACGGCCCTCGGTGGCGGTGGAGGTGAGCTCGCAGTTCTCGCCCACAAAGCGGGCAAAGTCGCACGGGCGGCGCAGCGGGCGCGCCATACCCGGGCTCGACACCTCGAGCGTATAGCTCGAAGAGATGGGGTCGAGCTCCTCAATCACATCGCCGACCCACTTGGTGTTGGCCGTGACGTCGTTGAGCGAAAGACTCTGACCCTCGGCACCCTCGATACGCACGCGCACGCAGGGGGCCTTGGTGGCACCCACGAGCTCGACGTCGACGATGTCGATATCGTGCTGGGGAGCGACGGCCTCGAGCGCGTCGATAATCGCCTGCTCGGTCTTGGTCTTGACCATTGCGGCACCTCCATCCATACAAAAAAGAAGCGGGGCCGAAACCCCACTTCTTTCAATTACAACTTCATTTGCAAGCAAACTATACCAATAGCTGCGGAAACGTGCAAGCACAGTACGAATCTGCAGGTCAGCGTGCGCACAGCTTCTCCACAAGAATAGGACAATTGACCGCAGACATCAGGGCAGGTACATGAAAAACGAGGGACGACCCAATCGGATCGCCCCTCGTCTTTTATGCGTCAGTTAAGCGCGCAATGCTTACTTGACCACCAGGTTGACCAGCTTGCCGGGCACGCAGATGGCCTTGACGACCGTCTTACCGTCGAGCCACTTGGCGACGGCGGTCTCGGCGGCAGCCTGCATTTCCTCGTTGGAGGCATCGCGGGCCACGTCGATGCGGCCGCGGACCTTGCCGAGTACCTGGACGACGATCTGCACCGTGTCCTCGATGGACTCGGCCAGGTCGAACTCGGGCCAGGCGGCGGTGTAAGCGTTGCCCTCGCAGCCGAGCGCCTCGTGCCACAGCTCGTCGGCCCAGAACGGGCAGATGGGCGCCAGGACGCTCACGATGTCCTTGGCCACGCCGTAGCACAGGGCCTTGTCGCGGTCAGCACCCTCGGTGGCGTTGAGGTAGGCGCTCGCCGCGTTGACGAGCTCCATGACGGCCGAGATCGCGGTGTTGAACTGGCCGCGATCGAAGTCCTCGGTGCACTTGGCGATGGTGCGGTGACGCTCACGGTAGAGCTTCATCGCGGTCTCGCCGAGCACGGACTTGTCGAAGGCCACGTTGGCGTCACCCGACTGGACGAGCTGCCACACGATACGCCAGGCGCGCTTGATAAAGCGGTTGGCGCCCTCGACGGCCTTGGGATCCCAGTCGAAGTCCTTCTCGGGCGGGGCGATAAACAGGATCGCCAGACGCATGGTGTCGGCGCCGTAGGGCTCGATAACCGAGCTCGGGGGCACGACGTTGCCTTTGGACTTGGACATGGTGTCGCCGTTCTCGTCCTTGACCATGCCCTGGCACAGCAGGTTGGTGAAGGGCTCGTCAACACTCAGCAGACCCAGGTCGCGCAGCGCCTTGGTAAAGAAGCGGCTGTAGAGCAGGTGCAGAATGGCGTGCTCGATGCCACCGATGTAGTTATCGACGGGCATCCAACGGTCGGCTGCCTCGCGGGAGAAGGGCAGCTCGGTGTTGTGCGGGTCGGTATAGCGCAGGTAATACCAGCTGGAGCAGGTGAACGTGTCCATGGTATCGGTCTCGCGCTTAGCCGGGCGGCCGCAGACCGGGCAGGTGGTCTCGTAGAAGTCCTTGCACTCGGCGAGGGTCTCGCCGGCGCCCAGGTCCAGGTTCTCGGGCAGCGTCACCGGCAGCTGATCCTCAGGCACGGGCACGATGCCGCAGTGCTCGCAGTGGATGGCCGGGATGGGGTTGCCCCAATAGCGTTGACGGCTGATGAGCCAGTCGCGCAGGCGGAACTCGACCTTGCGACGGCCGCAGCCCATGGCCTCGAGGTCGGCCACGATGGCAGCCTCGCCCTCGGAGTGCTTACCGCCGCGCATGCCGGTGTACTTGCCGGACTGGACAAGCGTGCCCTCGGCAGCGTGGGCGCAATCCCAGTCGACGGTCTCGGCATGGAAGGTATCGATGGTCTCGCCGGTGGCCTCGACGGCAGCGCGATCGTCATCGTCCAGGATGATCGGCACGATCGGCAGGTCGTACTTGCGGGCAAACTCAAAGTCGCGCTGGTCACCACAGGGAACGGCCATGACGGCGCCGGTTCCATAGTCGGCAACGACATAATCGGCAACCCACACGGGGACCTTCTCGCCGTTGACGGGGTTTACCACGTAGCGGCCGGTAAAGGCACCGTGCTTCTCGAGGGTGCCCTGGGCACGCTCGACGGCAGAGATATGCTTGGAGTCCTCGACGATCTTGGTGACGGCCTCCTCATACTCCGTGCCCTCGACGAGCTCGTGCAGACGAGCGTACTCGGGAGCCAGGACAAAAAAGGAGACGCCAAAGAGGGTGTCGGCACGCGTGGTAAAGACGGTGATCTTGCCCTCGTCGCCCTCAATGGGCTCGCCATCCTGGTCGCACAGGGTAAAGTCGACCTCGGCACCCTCGGAGCGACCGATCCAGTTGGCCTGCATCTGCTTGACGCGCTCGGGCCAGCCGGGGAGCTTCTCCAGGTCGTCGAGCAGCTCCTGGGAGTACTCGGTGATCTTGAAGTACCACTGCTCAAGGTCGCGCTTCTCGGGCTCGGTGCCGCAGCGCCAGCACTTGCCCTCGGTGACCTGCTCGTTGGCCAGAACGGTCTTGCAGTTAGGACACCAGTTGACCGGGTTCTTTTTGCGGTAGACCAGGCCCTTTTCCCACAGCTTCTCAAAGATCCACTGACCCCAGCGGTAGTAGTCGGGGCTGCAGGTCTTGACCATGCGATCCAGATCGTAGGAGAAGCCCATGCGCTTCATCGTGGCGAGCGCCTGGTCCATATTCTTATACGTCCAGGCGGCAGCCTGCGTATTGTGCTTGATGGCGGCGTTCTCGGCAGGCAGGCCAAAGGCGTCAAAGCCGATGGGATGCAGCACGTCAAAGCCGCGCATGCGGGCCTGACGGGCCATGGCATCGCCGATGGTATAGTTGCGCGCGTGGCCCATGTGCAGGTCGCCCGACGGATACGGGAACATCTCGAGCACATACTTTTTAGGCTTGCTGTCGTCGGTGTCGACGGCAAAGAGGTTGGAGTCCTCCCAGGCCTTCATCCACTTGGACTCAATGGCCTGCGCGTCGTAGGCAGGGATCTCGTCCTTATGATCTGTGCAATCGCACATATCAGCTCCTTTAATCTTAGCTGGGGTCGGGCGGCTTGGCTTTATTCGCTACTGCGGACAGTCCTGCGCAAGACGAAGAGCACATTAAGTGCTCTTCTTTGCGTGCGGAACTTGTAGCGAACAAAGCCAAGCCGCCCGACCCTAAGGTTAACTTGACTGATGATAGCAAATACGACAAGCGAGATGCCTGCGACTTGCGGGCATCTCGCTTTATCTAAATAACGTGGTTGTGAATCAACCGCTATCTGTTATCCGCCCAAACATGGTCGGGTTTTCCAAGTGCCGCAGATTGCCGTGAAAGAGGAGCGACGCGTACTTTGGTACGCGAGCGACGGTTTGAACGGCAAGGTGCGGTGCTTGGGAAAGCCGCTTATCGATAGGAAACGCTCTGCTGGGAATCCTTCACGACTACGTCGTGGGCGCCGCCTTCGACGATTGAGGTCGAGCTCACCAGGGTCAGGCGTGCCTTTTCTTGGAGTTCGGGGATTGAGAGGGCGCCGCAGTTGCACATCGTGGACTTAACCTTGTAAAGCGTGCCGCCAACGCCGTCCTTGAGGGAGCCGGCGTACGGGACGTAGGAGTCGACGCCCTCGACGAAGCTGAGCTTCGCGGCGCCGCCCAGGTCGTAGCGCTGCCAGTTGCGGGCACGCGCGGAACCCTCGCCCCAGTACTCCTTCATGTACTGGCCGTTGACGTTGACGCGCTCGGTCGGGCTCTCGTCAAAGCGGGCGAAGTAACGGCCCAGCATCATAAAGTCGGCACCCATGGCAAGGGCGAGCGTCATGTGGTAGTCGTAGACGATACCGCCGTCGGAGCACACGGGCACGTAGACGCCGGTCTCCTCGTAGTACTCGTCGCGAGCACGGCAGACGTCGATCAGCGCGGTGGCCTGGCCACGGCCGATGCCCTTGGTCTCGCGGGTAATGCAGATGGAACCGCCGCCGATACCGACCTTGATGAAGTCGGCACCGCAGTCGGCCAAAAAGCGGAAGCCCTCGGCGTCGACGACGTTACCGGCACCAACCTTGACGTCCTCGCCGTAGTTGGCGCGAATCCACTCGATGGTGCGCTTCTGCCACTCGCTGAAGCCCTCGGAAGAGTCGATGCACAGGACATCGGCACCGGCCTCGATGAGCAGCGGCACGCGCTCGGCATAGTCGCGGGTGTTGATACCGGCGCCGACCATGTAGCGCTTATCGCCGTCGAGCAGCTCGTTGGGGTTGGTCTTGTGGCTGTCGTAGTCCTTGCGGAAGACGATGCCCATGAGGTGATCGTTGTCGTCGACGATGGGAAGGGCGTTGAGCTTGTTGTCCCAGATGACGTCGTTGGCAACCTTGAGGCTGATGTTCTTGTCGCCCACGATGAGCTGCTCACGCGGGGTCATGAACTCGGAGACCTTCGTCTGGTGGTCATCGCGGCTGGGGCGATAGTCACGGCTGGTGACGATACCCAGGAGCTTACCCTTGGGAGTGCCGTCGTCGGTGACCGGCATGGTGGAGTGACCGGTCTTCTCCTTGAGCTCGATGACCTGCTCCATGGTCATGTCGGGGGTCAGCGTGGAATCGGACTGAACGAAGCCAGCCTTGTGATCCTTGACGGCCTTGACCATAGCGGCCTCGGACTCGGCGCTCTGGGAACCGTAAATGAAGGACAGGCCACCCTCGGTAGCGAGCGCGACACCCATATCGACGCCCGAGACGGACTGCATGATAGCGGAAACCATGGGGATGTTCAGGGTGATTGCCGGCTTCTCACCGCGCTTAAAGCGGGTCAGCGGCGTCTTAAGAGAGACGTTGTTGGGGATGCACTGCGAGGACGAGTAACCAGGAACCAGCAGATACTCCGAAAACGTGTGGGACTCACCGGGAAAGAACGTAGCCATGTTTCTCCTTTTTCCATGCGACCGGTCGGCTGCAGGCCTCGTAGGACCCAGCCCAACCTTGGGCGCCCAATACTGGGGAAGTATCTTATCGCACTTTGACTGCTACAATGCATGATTTAAGAAGAGCACACGAGGGTTTGACGCAGGCTTTGCGTTTGCCCAGCAAACACTTTAGCGGGAAGACGTGGAGCGTATGAAGTACAAGACGACGGCAAAGTTGGTCATTCAAGCGTGCGACAAGGATTTGCCGGGCGTGTTCGGCCACGGCTGCGTCTTGCTGCTGCAGGGTATTGCCCGCGAGCACTCGCTCAACCGCGCCGCCAAGAGCATGGGCATGGCGTATTCCAAGGCCTGGCGCATTGTGAACGAGGCCGAAGGTCAGCTGGGCTGCAAGCTCATCGAGCGCGACGGAGCCCGCGGATCCACGCTCACCCCCGCCGGCGAGCGAGCCATAGCGGTCTACGAGGAGCTGCAGGGCGAGATCAACAACGTAATCGCCACCAAAGCCAACGATCTCATCGCCAGCATCAATGCAGAGTAGCTAATTTGGGACGGGGCTTTTTTAGCTACCTCGCGGGTGATTTTTCTGGGACGGGGATTTTTTAATAATTGGGTACCGAATGATTAAAAAATCCCCGTCCCAGAAAAATCACCCTCACAAATAAGTTACTTTCGGAGGGCGTTGTCTAGGGCGGACGCTACAACCAGCGGGTCGTCGGTGCCAGCGAAGAGGCGAATGGTGTTCCCCTGTTTGCCGCGTGGGGCCGAAAGGCGCGTTGTTGGGCCACCGGCGGGTGATGCGCGGAATTCGTCCGGCAGTATGCTGAAGAATTCGCCCGCGGTGCAGTCCGTCAGGTCAAATTCAACTGCAGGGCCAAAACCGTGCTCCAGGATGCCGGTCGCGATGGCATGGTCGGGATGCGAACTCAGCCCAGGGTAGCGCACGTTGCGCACCATCTCGTTGGCGGCCAAATATTCAGCCAGCGCACGGGCGCGATCGAAGTGTGCCTGCATGCGGGTGTCGAGCGTGTCGAGCCCGTGCTCTAGAACCTCGGCCTCATCGGAGGACAAGTCGAGCGCGGCTAATCTACGCCCCTCGAGCAGCGCATGCGCGCACTCGGCCGCAGCGTCCACACGATGGCGCTTGAGCTGCGAGCGCGCGACCGACGCCGCCACAAGCTTGCGCGGCGCCTCACCGGCGCAAACACGGTCGAGTGCCTCGAGCGACAGCGCAGCACCCAGCCGCAGCGGATCGCAGCCAAAGACGTCAGCCACGGTGTTGTCCACAACCAGCAGCGCATGGGCCTCGCGCGCCGCCCGACCCAGCGCGCGCAGATCGGACACACGCAGACCAAAGCCACCGATTGAGTTCACAAACCACCACAGGTGCGGTCCCTCAGCATCAAACGAAGCATCGAAGCCCTCGGACGCAGCAGCAAACGCATCGGCGGACGGATCCTCCACCAGCACAACATCGCAGTCATCAAAGCCGTGCGCAAGCGCATCGGCAAAGTCGTCCGCAAAGGCCACCAGGCGGTCACCGGGACGCACGATTCCCAGCAGCGACAGCGCTGCCGGAACATGCGGAGCCGCAACAAGACGCGCCTCACGCGCGCTGGCCCTCAAAGCCCAGGCATCTTCTAGCTGCTGTACGCCCATACGGCACCGTCCCTTCAAAACAAAAACCCACGATGCGGATGTTTCCCGCATCGTGGGCAACGGCTGCAGTATAGCGCCGATATGCGACGAATCGCCTAGATGTTGAGCGCGTGGTAGGTCACGTTCGCACCCGGAGCGTCAACGGACGCACCATAGGTCTCAGGATAGATGCGCGTCGAAAACACGAGCGCGCCATCATTCACAAACACCTCGACCGACGAGACATCGCCAACAATGCGCACGTTACGAACCTCGTCGACGGGCTCCCAGCGCACGGTACGACCGCTGCCGGCGGAAGCGCGACCCCCATCGGTAAATCGCATCTCAAAGCGCGACGGCAGTTCGCCCTCGGCGGGCACAAACGCCAGCTTCAGCTCGCCATCAACGGTCGCGGTAAACGCGCCGTCGACACCGTCGACAACAACGTCAAAGCAGGTGTCGCCGGCAACCTCCAACGAGCCCTCCCCCACACGCACCGAGCCATAATGGCGCTCGATTTCACGCGCCGGCTGCTGCAGCACCACGCCGCCGGCACCGGCTGTAAGCTCACGCGGCACCGTCATGCAGTGCTGCCAGCCGCACACCACGGTAGGCGCGTTGCCATAGGTCGGCTCATCGGGCATGCCCATCCAGCCGATCAAAATGTGGCGACCGTCCTCGGACGTAAACTCCTGCGGAGCATAGAAGTCAAAACCGGCGTCCCACAGGCGGAACTCGCCCAGCTCATAGGCACCGTCACCACCGATGATGTCACCCGTTACAGGCAAGTAGCCAGCGGCATACACATTACCGCGGTCCCAACGACCGCCCTCGAGCCCCTGGGGTGAGAAGGACAGCCACTTCGCCGGTACACCGCCATCCGTCTCAAGCTCCAGATACCCCGGGCACTCCCACATAAAGCCAAAACGCTCAGGCGTAGACACGCGGCTCTCGAGCTCCCAGCTCAGCATATCGGCCGAACCATACACCAGGATCTCGCCCACATCGCGACCAGCGCCCTCGCCATGCATGGCGCAAAAACGGCTCTCGACATGCGGACCGTCAACGCGACGACGCGCGCCCAGCACCATGTGATAACGCCCGTCCGCGTCACGCCACACCTTGGGGTCGCGCACGTGGCAGGTCAAATCCTCGGGATAATCCTCGGAAGCCAGCACCACGCGCTTTTGGCTAAACGTCTGTCCATCGGCGCTCTCGACATACACGGTATCGGCGCGACGGCCGGTGTTGACATAGTCATAAACGCCGTCCGCATCGGGGAGCTTAACGTTGCCGGTATAGAGCACGCGAATGCGACCGTCCTCGACCAATACCGAGCCCGAGTACACACCATGACAGTCGAACGGCTCATCGGGAAGCAGCGGCGCGCCAACATACTCCCAGTTCATAAGATCGCGGCTCGTGGCATGTCCCCACATCTTGACGCCGCCGTTCACATCAAACGGAGCATACTGGAAGTATGCGTGAAACACGCCATCGGCCTGGCAAAGCCCGTTGGGGTCGTTGAGCCAGCCCGTGGGCGGCATAATATGAAAATGCTGAGCATAGGGCCCATGGCCACGCTCAGCGGCCGCTGCATCCATATTGGCAACGAGCTTGGCAAGATCGCGCTGAAGTGCGTTAGACATGTCGGTATCCAATCGAATTAAATCAACGAACGCTCAAATCAAGGGTTCCAGATAAACAAAACGCCCACAGGATGGAGCCTGCGGGCTTTTTGTTTACGCAAATCCTACGCCTGCTCGGAAGCCTTGGGCTCGTCCTTGTACAGGACAAACGAGACGGCAAAGGAAACCAGCGCGGCGACCGCAAACATGATCGCGTACTGCACGGGCTGGGCCAGGCACAGCAGGATACCGAAGATTCCGGTAACGCCCGTGCCGGAGGCAGCCAGCGAAGTGAGCGCGCAGACCAGGGCACCGCAGCCACCACCGATGCAGCCGGCGATGAAGGGCTTAAAGAAGCGCAGGTTCACACCGAAGATGGCAGGCTCGGTAATGCCCATGAAGGCGGACAGGGCCGAAGGAAGCGCCAGGCCCTTGATCTTGGCATCGCGGGTCTTAAAGGCAACCGCTAGTGCGGCGCCACCCTGGGCGATGTTGGCGGCACTGGCGATGGGCAGCCAATAGGTCACGCCGTACTGGGCGAGCTGGCCAAGGTCGATGGCGGTGTACATCTGGTGGATACCGGTAACGACCGTGGGGGCATAGAACAGGCCGACAATAAAGGAACCGATGCCGAAGGGCAAGGTGAGCAGGGCCTGGATCAGGCCGAGGATGGCATTCTCAGCCCAGACAAAGATGGGGCCGACGGCAACGAGGGTCACGAGCACGGTCACGAACACCGAGACGAGCGGAGTCACAAAGAGGTCGAACATCTCGGGAACGATCTTGTGGAGGCGCTTCTCCAAGAAGGCGAGGATGGCGCAGGCGATGACGATCGGGATCACGTGGCCCTGATAGCCAACCCACTCAAAGCTGTACACGCCGGGAATGACGGTGACCATGGTCTGCACGCCCTCGGAGGCAACCGTATAGGCGCTCTGCAGCGAGGAGTTGATAAACGCACCGCCGACGACGGCGCCCAGATACGGGTTGGCGCCAAATGCCTTAGCGGCGGAGTAGCCGATCAGGATCTGCAGAATGCCAAAGGACGTGCCCGAGACCAGGTCGGCGATCTTGTAGATAAAGTTATTGGTGTCGAGCGCGATAAAGCCGTTGGAGGCCATAAAGTTAAGGGCGCTCATAATGCCCAGCAGCAGGCCCGAAGCCACGATGGCAGGGATGATGGGGACAAAGACGTCGCCGAGCACCTTAATGGCGCGCATAAAGATGTTCTGCTGCTGCGCCGCGGCCTCCTTGACCTCGGCCTTGGTGGCAGCCTCGACGCCACTGAGCGCGATGAACTCCTCGTAGACCTTGTTGACGGTGCCAGTGCCAAAAATAATCTGGAGCTGGCCCTGGGCCTCAAAGACGCCCTTAGCGCCGTCGATATTCTCGAGGGCCTCCTTGTCAACCTTGGCGTTATCGGCAATCACCAGGCGCAAACGCGTGGCGCAATGCGCGGCAGAGACGACGTTGTCGGCGCCACCGATGTTGTCGAGCACCTCTTGGGCTGATTTGCGGTAGTCCATGACTTCCCTTTCCTCCAACGGGTGCATGTGCACCCGGCCATCTTTGACACTTACACTGTAATCGTTTTCAGTTTCATATATCTGTAATCGTTTTCATAATAGGGTGAACGGTAGGAATAAGCCGGCGAATGGTAGTTTTACGGCAAAAACAGGGGCCTCAGAGGCAGACAGACGTGCCCAGAGCCTAGACATTCATAAGCTGATGGCCGAGCTTGAGCGTCTTGAGACCGCGCTCCCCCTCCACGCCATCGAGCGTGTTGAGCAACATATTGGTCGCCTCGACGCCACTGGTCAGGTAGCCATAATGCACGGTGGGAATGCCGCCCGTCAGCGCGCGCAAAAACGCGTTGTCGCCAAAACCGCTCACGCGGTGTATACCCTCGCCCATGCCGCGAACCTCATCGATGGCACGCAGCGCGCCCGCCGCCATGGTGTCGGTCGCACATGCGATAAACGAAACATCGGGAGCGACAGAAAGCAGTTCACGCGCAGCGCTATAGCCGGAATCGAGCGTAAACGAGCCCAGGCGAATCAAGGCGGCATCGAGCGGGTTACCCGCGGCGCGCAGGCCGGCCTCAAAACCACGATGACGGTCGTAACCGGCGGCACGGTCTTCCTCGGTAACACCGATATAGGCAATCTTGCCATCTACCCGACCAGCGAGCGCCTGGCCCAGCTCAAAGGCAGCCTCGTAATCGTCGTGATAGACGCACGCCGCGCCCTCGACGTTTTGGCCGATCAGCACAATGGGCACACGGCAAGACGCAATGGCCGCGCGATGTTCGTCGGTGATCATGGTCGCCACGAGCACGATGCCATCGACCGGGTGGTTCTGGAACAGGTCGAGATACTCGAGCTCACGCTTGGCCACGTTGTCAGTATTCGCGAGCAGCATCTGGTAGCCTCGGCGACCGAGCACCTGGCCAATGCCGGCGGTAATGCGGCTCACGGATTCCGAGTTGATTTTAGGCACGATGACGCCGATGAGCTTGGTGGAGCCGGTGCGCAGCGCGCGAGCCTGGCTGGACCGCACGTATCCGGTCAGCTCAATCGCTTGCTTAATGCGCTCGGCCTTATCCGCCGAGATATATCCACCGTTGAGGTAGCGCGAGACGGCGGCGCTCGAAACGCCTGCCAGCTCGGCCACATCTTTCATCTTTACCACGAGCACCCCTGTCATTGAAATCGCTTTCACCATGATACCTGTTCGTTCCGGCGTTCTGACGAACGCCGGACTACTCGACGCTGCGCGGGCATCTGCCGGGCGATCTGCCGCTCAAACCGTCGCTCGCGTACATGAAGTACGCGTCGCTCCTCTTTCGCGGCACCTCGCCACGGCAGATGCCCGCTCGCTGACGTATGCTCGACCAGGAGCGCCCCTCTTTGTGCAATTTGCTCGCTAGGGTTCTAGCCGTGGTATTCGCCGTTGTACTGGATGAGCGTCAGGTCCTCCACGCCGTCGAGCGCACGGATGGCGTCGGCATAGGGCATGTCAACGCCGTCCGAGAACACTTCGACGGCCATCTCGACTTTGTCGCCGCGCATAGTCTTGGACTTGACGGTGAACTTGGTGCGCCCAAAGGCGCGCACGATATCGTCACCGGTGGTCTGGCCCGTGTAGTGAATGACCATCATGTACACGCGCGCCTTGTCCTGGTGGCTCGCGAAGCCGGCGATCATCGCCACGATGACCACCGCCGTGAGCCCCACGAGCGCATACATGCCGGCGCCCGCCGTAATGCCCGTGGTAATGGCCCAAAACAGATACAGCAGGTCGAGCGGGTCCTTGACCGCCGTACGATAACGAACGATGGACAGAGCACCGACCATACCGAGCGAGATGACCACGTTCGTCGAAATCGCGAGCGTCACCATGCACGTGAGCACGCACATGCCCACGAGCGTCACGGCAAAGCTGCGCGAGTACACCACGCCGGTAAAAAAGCGCTTGTACACGCAATAGATCAGGATGCCCATGGCGAGCGCCACGAGCAGCGACAGACCAATCTTGGCAGGGTCGACCTGGCCAAACGCCTCCAAGACGGAGTTCTTAAAAAAGTCCCTGGTGCTCATGGTCTAAATATCCCCTCGGTTCTCATAATCCGATTCCCAGTAGTTAAAGCCGCGCAAGTAGGCGGTCTTTTCGTAGCACAGGCAGTACTTGGAGACAGCCGTGAGCTCCGCCGCGCCCGGCGGTACCATATCGCGCACCAGCTGCGGGCAAAACTCGGTAAACTTAACCTCCATCACCAGCTTGCCGGGCTCCAGCACGGGCAGCGCGGGCAGGGTCGCGTCAAAGATATCGAAACTTCCCACAGCCGCGCGCACGTTCATGTCAAACGTGATGCGCACGGTGCCTTCGTCCATCACCCATGGCTCGCGCTCGTAGTCCACGATGGTACGCGGGCGCATCATATTGCAGATGCACTCGATGTAGAACTCGCGACAGAGCGGATAGGGACTCCTCAGCAAAAAGTCGTAATCGCCGGCCAGGATCTGCTCAAACTCACCGCGCGTGAGCGGCGCGTCCTCCTTATAGATCCAGCTGCCGTACTTCTTTTTGCGCTCGAGCTTAATCACCTTGTCGCTGCCGTTATAGATGCGCACGCGATACTTTTTGCGCATGAGAATGCCGGCGTCTTTTTCCTCGTAGGCCGAGTTGCAGTAGTCGTCAAAGTACAGGCTGCGAATGGTGTAACCGCCCGCCCGCGCATGCTTGTCCAGCTTAAACACCGGCGCCATGCGGCAGGCCAGCGCAGCGTGCTCGCCCTCGTTGATGAGGTACTTGAGCTCATGGCGATAACGCTCCTGCGTGGTGCGCACGGGAGGTGCCGCCAGGCGCTCGAGAAGCGCGCTAGCCCTCCTCATACGTGTCCTCCACGACCCTACCGCCGTCTTGCACGTAAAAACACTTCATGCCGTACTGTTTGCCGCCGTCGGTCACATAGTAGTCAAACGCATCTTGCGTATAGCCGTCGGAGTTGGTGGCGCGCACGCGCACAAAATACTGGCCGGCATCGGGCGCATCGCACGTTACCTCCGGCAGCAGCACATCCTCGGCCTTAAAGACCACGTCGCTTATGGCATAGTCGCGCGCAAGCTCCACGGTATAGCGAATATCGCGCGCCTTAAAGTCGTAGGACGCATCCCAGTTGATGCGCAGCTTACCGTTATCGATCTGTGGCACGCCAATGTAGAACGGCATGGGCTTTTTATAGCTCTCGCGAAAGCTCTTATAGTTCTCCTCGATCTCGGAAGGAATCGCCGCGGCAATCTGCTCGTATTCGTCCTTGGTCACGGGCAGATTCTCCAGGTCGGGCGCAGCAAAGACGAGCGGCTCCGTGACCTCGCGATAATGCTCGATCATCTTGCTCAGGCGCCCTTCGGTCAAATACGAGCGCAAGTCCTTGACAGCACGGTCGAGTTCGCTGCGGAACGACTTGCTGCGCAACGCGCGGTTAAACAGCACGTTGCCCCAGTAGTTGCTCACGCCGCGCTCCCAGCTCGCATAGTCCGAGAACCCCTTCAGGCTCAACTCAAGCTTACGCAGCATGCCGTCGTTATCCCAATCTAAAAAGTACCAGGTATTTGAGTTAAGCGGGCTGTACAGATAGCAGTTACGGTTCTGCGTATCGCAGTTGCCCGTCAGGATCTGAAACGCCAGCCAATAGACCAGATTCTCGGTATCAAAGTAGGTGTCGAGCACGTTATCGATCTTTTGCGATTCGTCGTTGAGCGCATCGAGCATCTCGATCAACTTGGTGTGGTCCGAGTCGCCCTTAATCTCGAGCATACCCTCAAAGTTGGCCTGGTTGTAGTCGGGATCGTCGGCGAGCTTAATGGTGTCCTCGTAGCGATAGAACTCAAAGCTGTTCACCTTGTAAAGGTGTCCATTCTTATCTAGGCCATGTGCCTTAAGCGCCGTCTTATTAAGCTGCTCTACCTGTGTAAACAGGCCGTAATCCTCAAAGGTGTCGTTGGACTTTTCGGTCTGGTCGCACACCCACAGGTGCACAAACTGTGTGCGCAGGCCCATCATCTGGGGAATGCCGCGGATAAGGTCGTAGGCCATCTTGTTGCGAAAACGCATACCCTCGGCCATATGCTTGTTGAGCGCAATCGCGCGCTGCTGGCGCCAGGTACCCTTTCCTTTTTTGAGCTCCACCTTGTAATTCTTCTGCGTATAACCGCTCGACGTCTGGCCGCGCACCTGCACGGTAGCATTGGGCATTTCCTCGCCATAGCCAACCTCGCCTGCCACTGGGCCGTCTTCGTCGCCCGCCTGCAGCAGGCCCATAACCTGATAGCGCGCCACGCCCATGTCGGCATAGTCGTAGACAGAGTACGTATTGATCTCGGCCCAGCTATGGTCGGTATTCTCGGAGCTGTTGCCGCGAGAGACCGTCAGGTACATACATACGATGCCCGAGTCATCGTAGACCTCGTACAGCTCATCCTTGTCGCGAAGGTGCTTGGTCTCGCTAGACGCATCGGCCTTTTTAATCTTGTCCTGCTTCTTGGTCTTTTTTGTCGAGGATTCGTCCTGCGAAGAGCAGCCCGAGAGCAGCAATGTGCCGGCAGCCGCCTCAATCAAGCGGCGACGCGATATCATCCTATCGGTCATCAGGACCTCCCCAACGATTGCGATACACACGGACCACCGTGCGCTCAAACGCACCATGCGGCTCGCCCTGTAGACGCAGCTCCTCGTAGCGCTGTTCGGCACGGTCGAGCAAGCAGCCCAACTCCGTAAAGCGACCCGTCTTGTCGGTCGCCACGATGGGCTGCTGACTCAGGATACGATACGGCAAGTTGGCGGTATAAGTATCGAGCCGCATGAGCGCCACAACAAAAAACACCGCCGCGCCGAGCAAAAAGCCAAAGCCATAAAACTGCTGCGGAAAGAACAGCGAGACGATGGTCGCCAGCCCCGCCACGCCCGCGAACAGCCCAGAGGCAAGCACGGCGCCCTTGTAGTCGGTAAAGTACAGCAAGATGAGCATCACCGTATTGCCCACGGCATACAGACCATAGCCCACGCACAGCGTACGAAAATACCCGTGCATAAGGTTGTTGAAGCCCAGTGGCAGGGCCGAGAGCACCGTGGTCTCGAGCGAGATGACCGCTGCCGTCACAAACAGCTGCTTGAGCGCGCAAAACCGCAGCTCCCGGTTGAGCGTGGCGAGCATTTCCTCCTCGGCCACCACGATGTCGCCCACCACGCCGCCGTCGTTAAACAGGCTGTAGTAGTCGCGGTAGCGCGGATAGAAGTTGACCTCGACCGACACTACAAAGTTGACGGTCGTGACAAGGATCGTCAAAAACGCGATGAGCGCCGGCACATCGTGGTAGGGTGCGCCATAAAACAAGCCCTTGACCTGCACGCCAATGGGGCCGGCCCAAATAATTACCAGATGTGCAAAGAGTCCCAGGTTGGTAAACAGGCCCGTGAGTGCCAGCGGCATAAACTGATCGAGCCAGCGCAAAAAGAGCCAGGGGCTACGTTCGCTCTGAGGAAAATACCGGTACAGCAGCACCACGTCCCAAGCGAGCATCACACCGTAGCCCAGGGCGATCGAGGCCAGCAGGCCCTCGACCGGCGGCAGCCCCAGTGCCAGCGCGGCCAAGGCACACAGGCACGCCACGCCAATGGCCGCGGCAAAGCTGCACAGAATACCCCGGTAGTCCTTAATAGCGGTGAGATAGCTCATGCCGTTCCAGTTGACGATCATAATGTTGAACAGCCACAGGCACAGCAGCCCCTGCAGTAGCGTGGCGCCCGAGAACAGCAAAAATACGCCGTAGAGCACCGTGCCCGCAACGAGCATGATGGCGTTGGAGCCCCAAAACGAGGGCAAGACCTCTTCTTCGCGCTCGGCAAACAGCATGTCCGCCAAAAAGCGCGTGACGGGCATGGAGAAAAAGCTCGTGAGCGTAAGCGACGCCAGAAGCGTATAGGTCACCATGCACACCAGCAGATCCTGGTTGGCGCGGCCCACGTCCCACAGACCGCACAGCACCAAAATGCCCACCTGCAACAGTACGCCCAGCAGCATGGGGCCCGTGCACACGATGCCGGCGTAGCCATAGGCGCGCATCGTGGCAAACAGACCCTTGCGCTTAAACAGGCGCTTGAGCTCAAAACCGATTCCGGCCACCGGCTACACCTCCTTCTTGGGCAAATTGAACGCGCGAGCCGTCTCGTCGTACAGCGCACGATAGTTGGCGAGCATCTGCTCGTGTAGGTAGTAGGTCGCCACGCGACGCTGGCCGCGCTCCCCCATTTCCAGACGGCGGGCACGGCTCGCGCACATGCGCTCCATGGCATCGGCCAGACCCTTGCGATACATGGGCGGGCTCACATATCCGGCAACGCCAAAGTCGTCGCCGGGGGCGCCCTCGAGCAGCTCGCGGCAGCAGCCGACCTCGGTCGTCACGCAGGGGCGACGCGCGCCCAGCGATTCCAACACGCTCAACGGCTGGCCCTCCGAGATGCTCGTCAAAATGGTAAAGTCGAGCTTTTCCATGTACTCGACCACGTTGACGCGGCCGGTAAAGATCAAGTCACGCACGCCCAATGTCTCCACTAGCGCATAGCACTCGGCGCCATATTCCTCGTCGTCCACGCCGCCCATAATATGCAGGCGCACGTGCGGCAGGCGCTCGTGCAACTCAAAGAAGGCATAGATCATGGTCTTGACGTCCTTGATGGGCGCCAGACGCACCACCGCGCCAATGTCCACCCAGCCGTCATCGGGCTTTAAGGGAATGTCCTTAAAGCGATCGAACTGAATGCCGTTGGGGATAACCAGGCATTTATCTGCATCGCATCCCATGTCGATCTGCGTTTTGCGCGCGTTGTGGAATAAACTCGTCACACGAAAAGCGCGGCGGTAGATCTCCTCCGAAAGCAGGTAGAAAAAGCGGATCCAACGGTCCTTAAACGAGGGCACCACCCAGTCAGCGCGAATGATCTCTTCCTCGCGTTCGCGGGTATAGATGCCGTGCTCGGTCAGCAATGCCGGCGCGTTATTCATGCTGGAGCCCAAACTTGCGAGCAGACCGCCGTAGCCGGTCGAGATGGCGTGATACACGTCGGCCACCGGAACCTCGCTGCCCAGCAGATAGAGCACGGGCAGCAACATCGAACGCATGGTGTGGAAGGCGTCGGCGAAAGGCGTATACGGGTACTCGGCCAGACACACGTCGCGGAAGATGTCCATAAACGTGCGGCTCTGCAAAAATGAGAGCGGATGCACGTGGCGGCGCTGGAAAATGTCGAACAGCACGTCCCAGTCCGGATTGGAGAGCGAGACCAGACGGCGCAGGGCCTCGCGCTCGCGGTCGTCGAAGTCGACTTCCTCCTGCTCGCCCGAAAGACGCAGGGCATCGTCCAGGAACACCTCGTGCACCTCGACGACGTTGCCGGGCAGATCGTAGACAAACTTGCCGCGGTCTTCGGCGTGGGCGCCAATCACCCACAGCACAAACTCGTGCTCGGGCATGGCCGTGATGTAGCCGTGCATCCAGGTGGACACACCGCCGTGCACGTAGGGATAGCAGCCCTCGAGCACCAAGCAGATTCTCATCGGTCGCCACCCTCCTTGCGCTCAATCGTCACGGTCTTATCCGTCGCTTTGACTAGGTACAGGTCGCCCGTCAGGTGTTTAATCTCGCCACCGGACGCCGTACCCGGCTCGCCGTTATTGGCACGGAACATAAGCCAAGCCTCGTCGTGGAAGTTGCCCAGGTTGAGCGTCCAGGCATCGTCGCTCGTATCCACGCTCACCGTCACGGACGAAAAACGCTGGATGGCACCCGAGCACTCCGAACCCGTCTGGTGGCGCAGGTCGGGCGCAGACTTGGTAAGCCAGTCCAGGTAGTCGGTCAGGCCGCCCTTGTAGACCTCCCAGCCCTCCTTAGCGCCGCGATCGGGATCCAGCAGGTCATCGGGATGCATAAAGTGAGTACTCACGTAGTGCATGTTGAGCTCGGACACCGCGGCCAGACGCATATAGGTGTCATCGACCATGCCGCCCGAGACGATACGCGGCTGCTCCACAATGCCATCGCTCGCCACGCCAAACTCCTGCACATACGGCAGATCAGTGCCATCCTCAAAATACGTACTGGAAATGGTCTTAATGCGCGGCACGTCGGTACCGATAATCTTGCGGGCGCGGGCCGAAAGGATATTCGACGGCGGCACGTAGACCGAGCCGTGCGCATTGGGCAGTACGTCGTCTTGGAAGGCGATAAGCTCGTTGAGCGATGCAACAAGCGTCTCTTTGTTCTTCCAGGTCTTGTAGTCGTACAGCGTGCCATAGTCGGTGTCCCAGAGTGCCAGCGGCTGATGGTTGTAGCCGTGGAAGCCCAGCTCTCCGCCCATCTGCAGCAGCATGCCGCCAAAGTAGCGGAACTGCGTGGTATCGGCCTGGCGCGTGAGCTCGGTTTGGTTGACCACATCCTCGTAGTTTTCGATCATCACGCCGGTATAGCGAATGCCGTATTGCTGCGCGAGTTTTTGCAGGTCGGGCCACCACACCTTGGCATAAAAATCGGCGATAGAAAGGCCGTAGTCGCGTTTGACGTACGTGCCGTCGCCCGAGGGAACGGGGCTCGGGAAATCGTCCAGGTAAAACACCGCGCTATTGATGACCGGATAGGCCGTGGCATCGCCCAACAGGCTCACGGCCGCGGCATAGAAACCACGCATAACCTTGTCGTAGATACCGATATTGCACACCACGGTACGCCCGGTGCCGCAATCGCTCGACCAAATAAGCGGAGTACCCGTGTCGCCGGTTTTAGCCCACACATGGGCCGTCTCACGCAGCGAAACCGAAAGCGACGAATCGAAGGGATCCGACAACTCATAACGCTGTCCACCGCCGATCATAAAGTCCTCGCTCGGCACGATGCTCTCTGCCGTCGTATATTCATAGCTGGCAGAATCGATGCCTAGCTTGGGACCGATTGCCTGCAGATAGCTCGAATTGTCCGGTGTCATGGCGAGCATCAGCGAACCGCCGGAGCTCACCCAGCTCATGATGTCGGAGAGGTGCGTACCGAGCCCATCGATCGAAGGCATCAGTAAAATCACGCGGTCGAAAGATGTGAGGGAAGGAATCGCATCAACACCATCGGTGGCAATATCCACATCGCGGTGGGCAATTTTCATGTCGAGCAGAATCTGGTCAAACTGCTCTTTGACGTCCTCGACGCCATCTTGGCCCGAGTCGGTAATAACCAAGCACGTGGGCTTTTGGCCAAACATCGCTGAGCTTGCCGGCACCGCATCGTTGGCGGCGAGCATACCCAGCTTATGCTGCCCGGCGCTGTACTGCACGCCGGCACGCTCGATCAACAGCACAGCGGCCATGGCGATAAAGACAGCCCATACCACGAGCAGCCCTATCCAGCGAAAATGGCCCGCACGCTCGCGGATATGTTGCACCACGCTCATCGGGCCTCCTCTCCTTCACGCCAAAATGCCAGCCTCTCGCGATTTTCGGCATTCAAATACACGTGCTGCTTGTCGATCGCGTCGACTACACGCCGTACAGCCTGCCCATCGCGACGAATCACAGCCAAGCGCAAGCAGAGCATCCACATGTCCTGCTCGTCTGACGCATCGATCACCAACTGGCTAGCGACGTCCTCTGCCTTATCGATCTCGCCGGCATCGGCCAGCGCCGTGGCATAGCGAATGCGCAGCGCAGGCCCGTCCTCGCGTTCGCAACGACGCGCGAGCAGGCGTGCATACTGCTGACGCTGAATCTGTGCCACGCGGCCTTCTGCCAAACCCGAGTCCAAATAGGCGCCCAAAAAGTCGCAATACGCATCCAAGTTATGCGAGCTTGGATCGGTCTTAAACGCGCGCTCCAACTGCTGCAGTTTAAGGTCGGACTCCTTGGAAATCTGCGCCACCGCCGTCGCGGCATAGTGCGCGACCTCGACATCGTCGTTGAGTTTTGCTGCCTGCAACTGTGCCAGGTACGCATCCGGATCCTCGGTAAGCATGGAGAGCATCAGACGGCGGCGGTCGCCCGGGTCGTTAACGATCAGCGCTTCCTCGAGCGGCACCACGCCATCATCGCCCTCGCGCCCCTGCACCAGCATGCTGCGATGCATGTCGTCGTTAATGCGCAGCGACTCCAGCGTGGCATCCTTAAGGTCGTCACCGAACACCGCGCTACGCAGCGAGAGCAGCACCACGAGCAACGGGCCCCACAGCGGTACGAGCACCATCACGGCAAGCATGTGCCCGCGAACCGGCAGCAGGCCCAGTTTCATAAGCGTCCACAGCACCAGACAAACCAGCGCATGAAGTAATAGCAGTACGGCAGCAACGACAAGCGAGATCAAGCGGCCTCCCCCTCACCGTTGCCAGCGGGCGCAATGCGCTGCAGCAGGGCCACAACATCCTCGCTGTCGACGGGCTCCACCGTAATGTGCTTGGCGTCCAAGCGCGCACAAATAACGGGAAGGTCGGCCTCGGTCGCCTGACGCATGAGCAGGTAAAGCGTGTCGCCATCGACCAGGCCTGCAGCATCGCTCTCGCGAATCGCCGACCCAATGGCGCCGACCAGCTCGCCAACAGGCTCCATGCCCGGCACCACGCGCAGGAGCAAGAAGCTCCCCATCTTGTTGTCCGCAAGCGCTTGCTCGGCGGCAAGCTCCCGGCCAAAGGCATCGTGGTTGAGCACGCACGTGCCGGCAACGCAGCGCTTATCCTGCGCCACGGCCTCGTAATCGAAGGCGCGTCCCAGCGCGCTTTCCACCAGGCCGCACAGGATGCGGAACAGGTTTTGGTAGTACAGGGTCATTTGGCTTTCGGCCACGTGACGCACAAAGATCAACACGGCGGGGGCTCCATCGCGCTCGATCGCATAGCCAAACATCGGAAGCCCCGGCGTCAGTGCGCGGTTCACCCACAAACCAGAGATCGAGCCTTGGAGCACGGGCGCAAGGTCGTCGAGCGAGAGCGAGCGCGGCACATTGTTGGAAATCGCCGGGCTCGCCGCTACCAGGCGCGCAAATGCCCCGCCCGAAACATGGTAGATTGTCACCGAATCGTTCTCGAGAATCTCACCCAGCAGCTCGCAGCACTTGCGGTATATATCACGCGGGTTGAGTACGTCGAGCTCCTGCGTCACGGCAAAGATCTTGCCAAAGCTGTCGTGGCGACCCACAATCTGTCGCTTATAGGCACGCTTGTCCTCAATCGCGTCATGATAGAGCCGCGTTAGGAACGTGTTACGGTTTCGCACAAGCTCGTTCTCGTCACGCTCCGCCTTAACGGCCTCGCTGTTGCGCAGCTGTACATAGCCGCACACGGCGCCCACCACAAAGTACGCAATAAACGGCAGCCAGTTGGAAGGCTCATAGAACAAGCCCTGAAAGGTATAGCCGTACAGGGCAAAATAACTCACGGCCAGACCAATCGACGCCAGCAGCGCGGCGACCAGGCCAAAGTCGAGCCCGTAGAGCGTGCCAATCAGGACCACATAGAGCAAACGATAGTCGAGCACGTTGAGCTGGGCCGATTGGGAGAACAGGTGCTCCAGCACCTCGAAAAGGACCCAGGCGGCTGCCGTCTCCAGACATTTAATAGGCAGCGTGCGCATTTGGATGCGGTCGATGGCGGCACGCAAGGGGTTGACCTTCTTCGCGCGACCGGCATCCCAACGCGCCTGAATGGTCGAAAGATCGCGCATCAGGTCGTAGCGCTGAAACCAACCATAACGAACGCGAACGATGTCGCTGACGGGCATGGCGTAGCCGGCAGAATCGCCATAGGCAACCGAGAGCCCTAGGAACAGCGCCTTGAGAGCCTCGCCCACCTCACCCGCCGTGTGATGGAAGGTATCGGCAATATCGAGCGTCTCAAAGTTACCATCCCAGCTATCGAAGATACGGCGTACCAGCACCGCAAGCTCCTCGGCACACAACAGGGGAAACGCCGCATCCTGCGCGCCCTGCAGAGCAACCGATCCGGTTGAGCACGCGTCGAACAGCGGCACCAAAAACGGGTCCTCCAGCGCGGCAGACGCGGTATACAGGAACGGCACGCGCAGGATCTTGGTCTGAACGCCCTCGCGAGCAGCGTAGTAGCGGCACAGGTCGTTGGCTGCGTGCGCGATAATGCCCTTGCCCGTTCGCCCCGCGGCATCGGCGGCACCCTCGGAACCCGCGGGCCCCGCTACATACAGCAGTTGGACCCGGCGACCCGCGCACGCACGAAAGACCGTGCGCAGCAGCTCGATATCGCCCACGGTATCGGTATGCGGGGTAAGGTAATTAGACAGGTAGACCACGCGGTCGAACTCGTAGGCCTGCTCCAAGTGCTGGAGCAGCTCTTTCCACGAGGCATGGGGCGAAGACTCGTCGCGGCACGTGTCTTGCGCGGCTACGACCTGCACATGGTCCTCGGGGAACGCCTTGGCACAAAAGTCATCGTCAACATATGCGGTGTTGCCAACAACCAGCACCTCCATGGCGCACCCCTCCCCTAAAATCCACTTTTGTCATAGTCAAACATGCGTATTGTACGCTGTCAACGCGAGTTGAAACGCCTTTAAGGCTGTTTTAAAACTTTTTTTAGAGGATGAGGGGACATTAAGAGTGCTAAATGAGCGCTCAATCCGGAAGTATGCGGCAAATTCTTGACATGCCGACCACACTGGATAACGGCAACGCTTCTACCTGCGGTTTCTTCACATGAAAAGGGCGATGTGCTCGAGGGTTCCGAAATTTGCCGCATACTTCCGTCGGGCATTCAGCTGCTATTTCAACAAGTCAACCAGTAAAAACTCTCCGCTCTTACGCTTACTCGTCTCCGCATGGGCCTTAATTGCTTTTACAAGTTTTTCGCCGTTGCCCCAATATTCCTCAAGAAAATCTTTCTCTTTAATTTTGCCTAGCCCAAGACGCTGTTTGCAGAATTCATTAGGCTTAAGTTGCCTGTCCCTTCTGGTCGCAATTCCCCAATCCCGATAGGCACCCTCGGCGTGAATCACAAGCATCTCGATCTCCGGTCGCGTAACAAAACTCAGCACTTTAGTACCGTTCTGCCTGCGCTTTGGAAACTCAAACTTGGGAGCACCGCTATCCACAATCCGTGCGACCGCAAGTCCTTCAGCCCCAGCAGTCTCGTAGTTCATCGAGAAATAGTCGTTTGCAATTTCGGAAGCCTTGCGTTTTCGCGTGTAAGGACGATCAACAATGAGGGCATCTTTGACCACTCGGTCTCTTGGGACGATCAACAAATCGTTGTCATACAGCACCTGAATAACAGCGCCCTCCGCAGTTCCCTCACAGCTAAACAAGACAAAACAACTTGATAGAATGTCTTTTGCCTGATTACCCATTGATGTGCTCGCAAACATACTCGCGCATCGCTTGAACGTCGGGGTACTTAGGCATAGATCCCTTGATTACATTGTTGATAATCACATCGCTCTTTTTGTTCTCAATCCGATTGATACGCTCGGAATACTTGATGAGCTCCGTCTTAAACGAATCGTCGCGCACAAGAACAAAGACATTGTCCTTGCGCCTCAGCACATCAAGAAGCTCCGAGTAATGAGTCGAAAAGAGCAAGGTTGCCCCATGTGGGTTCGTAACAGGAGAAGCAAAAAGCTCAATCACTGTGCCAACAAGTGATCTATTAAGACCCGTTTCAATCTCGTCCACAATCAGATAACCCCCATTTCTGAGAGCAGTTATCGCTTGATTGACCAGCTCAGCGCCCAAGATCGTTCCATTTGACAGAACAGAAGTCGCAATAGCGACATTCATCACTCGCTCCGCTCGCTCACCCTTAAACTTAAGATGGAACACTTGGTTTTCTTTGTTCCAGACAAGATATTCAACACTCGGATCAAAAGCCTGAACAACAGGGGTTGGCAAGCTCGTCAAAGGCAGCGTGCGCTCGGGGGACTCCACCGAGACCACCTTTTTACCCGTGATGACAGACACGATTGACATGTTGTCATCCAGGAAAGTTCGTTGGGCATCGTTAAGAACAAGGTCACCATCATCAGGCCCCTCACGAACCAGAATAGGCTCAGAGACATCCTTCAGACGCTCGATATTCAAAACGACCTTTCTAGAGACGCGTGATGCGGGGCATCTCCAAAGCCATTCGTTCTCAAATGCAAGTGATTCCGCAAAAGAAGTATCCTCCGCAGCTACGCCATCTACTTTGCGAAGCCGAGACTCAATAAGATAGACTGAACCTTTTTCGAAAAATACACAGGCGACATTGACCTGGCGCTCCAAGTTTCCGAGAACATCGGAGCCAGTTGCAAAGCGGCGCATAACAAAGCTGCCAGACATATAACCAAGTACAAAGCGCACAAGGTTGAGAGTCGTTGTCTTACCGGATGCGTTTACGCCAACAACGCCCATTACATTTTGAGAATAGATCGAAGACCCCACCGGTAGCGGGAACACGTCGGCGACATTACCTTCTTCATCGCGAGAAACGCGATCGGAGGCAATAAAATCAAGTTCCAAACGCTTGTCCTTAAACAGCGTGACCCCATCGATTCTTAATTTAAGAAGTTTCACAGCAACCTCCTCTTAGGCAATTCAATTATAAACATTTTTCTTGTTTATAATCCAAGAAACATCATGCCTCCGGATCGTTCAGAGGAAGTCTGAAGAAACAACGTAGCTTGACGAATATAAATACATCCCAAACGGTGACGCATAATTTCTTTTGCTAATTGACCACCGTGCAGCGGAACATGGAGCGTGCCCCGTCATAGAGAGAAGCATCGTTAAATCATCCAGTCTCAAGCGTAATCACAAGTAAGATTTATCAACATAAAAGCTGAAGTGCCAGTTTTTAAGTCGCGTATCAGCATCCCCGCTGTCATCAACAAACTCAGAGAGCATATCCGCACCGTCAGTAATTGGGAAGCGATCGCCCTCGTATTTCATAAAAGGAAAAGCACCATCTCTGGAACCGGCAGCAAACACAAAACCTGATGAATTAATTACCCAACAGACGTATGTATCCTTTACGCGAGAAAGCAACAACGATCCATTGCAGCCTTTAGGCAAGAAGCAGTTAAACGCCTCATCCAAAGACGAATAGGCACCGGATTCCATCCAACTCCGATTCTCCAAGCTTGCAATTGTCCAAAGAAAGGACTTCATCTCTTCCAGATGTGTCCAGTCAAGCCATATCCCATCTTCATCAAACCCGTTACTCCCCTTACCCGATTCAAACCGTTTAACCTTAGCGTTGGCGTTAGCGGCGACCGTGTCGATCTCGCGCTTAAAAGTACCCAAGTAGCAAGCTTTTTCAGACGGGTTTAAACACTCTAGATACTCATGGGCATTCCATCCGTTGAAATGCCTGATATATCGAAAGTTTGGAAGCAACACCATTGCAATCTTAATAAACTCCTTTGTAGGCAGGTTCTCTTCCGAAACTTTAATCCGCATGGCCATCGATTCAAGCGAGGCATAATAAGCAAGGGCAAGAACATAAGGCATGATAAATACCGGGTACCAAATTGAAAGAAATAGCGAACTTAATTCAACGCCCCAGTCCATAGAAAACCAAGTATTTGAGAGCAGAAGCGTTGCTGCAACAAAAATTATGATGCCCAAAACAGCTCTCGCGTTTTCAAATAGGCGTAGATTGGATAGATCACGCTTGGATGAAAATAGAGCATAACCAATACCCAAAAACAAAATGACTAGTTGAAGAACAACCTCAACCAGAATCGGGAAACAAACCAAGTTGATATAGAAAGACGTTAGCGCGCCATAACCGACCTCGGGAACAATCAATTCATTTTTAATAGAAGTAACCGATGTGGCCTTGGACGCAATTAGCATGGAGGGAAGCCCGACAAATACAACCTCAAGAATCGTGTCGAGCAAGATGCTTGTATTCCAAAACCCGCAAACAAACGCACCATATATCAAAAGCAAGGAGTACGCTACAAGCATAAGCGCAGGAATCAGAATTTTAGGATTTAGCACAAGTTTGGCAACATCGTCAAACGATTTAATAACACTTAACAACTTACCCTTAGCCAGAAGGTAAGTCGCAAAAAGACCTATCAATATTATTGACGCATATTCACGGTTATCCATTTGTCCGATGAGCATTGCAACCACCCATTGGACTCTACTGAAGATCAATAAAGCCCCTCCTTAGCCATGTTGAATCCAGACTCTGCCCCGACGAGTTCGGACGCCTCCTCGTCGACTGATGCGACGATCGCGGACACGGCCCGCGCCCCCCTGCGCTATTAATTAATTGTTTAGCGGCTAGAAATTTTATGACGGGGGCGCGGGCCGTGCTCCGCTATGCGGTTGTTAATTTGCGAATGAAATTACGCGTCACGTTGTCCTTACCGTCTTCCTTATCCATCTAATTAAATCCGTCGTTGCATTTTGATGTTCAAATTTAATACGCGAGACTTCGTTTTCGCCATATTCTCTGGATGAAGAATGTTCTTCTGGGAAAAGCGCTTCGATCAAATCGTCCGCATATTTGACAACTTCTTCATAGGGAGTATCATCCAAATCGAATCCGTTAAAAACATTATCAAATTCATTAATTGCCTGCTCGCAAGTATCGACAAGGAAAGTGAACAATTGATCCGCAGTCCTTGCCGCAAGCACGTCCGCATAGTTGCTTACAAAAGCATCAGCAGCGCACACAATGTCACCATCTCGCAACATTGCAGGATACTCTACCTGAGAAATAACCTCGATATTCAACGAAGACAGCAATTGAACAAGCCCGCGATATTTCGAAAGGAGCTTTTTATATTCCGCACGCCCTTGATCGCCAATAAGATGAGTCGGAACATCCAGGGGATCCGAATATCTCAGCAAAATCTGCCCAAAGCCCAAACAACGCCTTGTTGTCTCACAGAGCCAAAAGGGCTTTATATACTCAATGAACTCAGGCCATGAAAGCAATTTAATATTGCTATATCGCGCAGCATTAATAGCTCCCTCTTGAAACCCAAATCGCGAAATCAACAACCCAAGAGAAGCGCCACTATCACCAACTACCCGACTAAATGCAAACACCTTTTCCTGAGGAACAGCTGTGTTCCAATATTTACATTCGCATATAATTGGCCCATACAGGCTCTTTTTGGGCTGAGCATAAACGTCAACGGTTACAGCTCCTCGCGCCAAGTTAATAGTTTTCTGAATCTCAGCATCCATTCCAGAAGCTGACAGAATCTGCGCAACGGACTTCTCCATCTCCTTCCAGTTTCCGGAGGATCGGAAACAGGAAATCCTTGAAAGACCATATGCAACAACCTTCAATCAACGTCAACGCGACGAAACAACATATTAAGGATAAGAGAACTTAAGAAATAATAGTCATCGGATTTTACAGGGGCCCACACTGGCCCTAGTGCCCACGCGTAATAGCAACCATGTCCAAAAAAGCCTACCAACGTGGATATTGAATAATCAGGTCGCAACGATAAGCACCGAACTCATGAGGAGTTCCCCGTCTCATTCAGACAGTCCGTCTTACTCAATGAAAAGAAAAACAGGGACACACCCAGAGAATGCGTCCCCGATAAGAAGACAACCAGCCTTCTTTGTATTATGGTAATATAGTATAGTTATGTACACGTCCCCATAAAAGAACTTTTTTTCTAATTCACAAACCAGCCATTAATCAAGCCGCTGATAAATGCGAAACCGGTTCTTATCTGATCATTACGAAGATAGTAGCTCTCATTGCGGTACATTCTTTCAACTAGCCTGCGCAGCTGTTTTCCTTTATTAGCCCTTACCCCGGTTGAAGCCATAGTGCTGTGAAGGTACAACGTAGTCGCAATATGCTGTAGACGTTCGTTTGATAGCTTAGCCTTAACATTCACATCTTGGAGCTTAAGTCCCGTCACAGCATTTCTTACGTCATACGAAACGTTATACCTGGGCTTGCCCGACTTCAGATCATTAATAATGCAGTTGTTGTGCGCGCAGGCATTCCTAAGGCCCTTCACAGCCTGCAGTTCATAGGCGCGTTTTCTAAATTCCACACCATGAAGATAGTGAGAAACCGCGAACCAAAAATCGATAAAGGTTCCGAAGGTAATTAATTCTGTAAAAACCCAGACCGGATAGCCAGTTTCCCTATAGGCTGAAATAAGGCCATTGATATAGCAGCTGTTTAACCTTGAATCAATCTCACGTGTCACGCTTCCGCCAGACATGCAATCATTTTGCGAACCCCTCTTGCTTCTGAGGTAGTACTCCACAATCTCATAAGGATCAACTGAGTCGCGCCCAAGCCTCTCAAACAGCTCGACTTTTGCAAAGTGCTCAATATCGATTGTCATGGGCAGTAAGACTTGCCGCAATTCATAGTCGATAACAGACAGATCCTGGAGCATGGCAAAATCGAGACCAATATACTTGCCATCATTTACTCCACCAACGACCTTATCAAAACCGCACCGATACGAGCGGAGCCTAAAATAATTATTGTTATGTTTTAAATAACTTAGAGCTTCTTGTCTGTTCATCAATTTGAACGCTACGCCTTTACGTTCCAAATGCTCAATCTGTTGTTCAGGAGTAAGCCATGGCTTATCGTGCATAACGCCCCCAACGGTTATTCTTTATTAAAGAACAGAATATCAAACAACTAGCAGTAAAAATTTGTAAGGCAAATGCCCCGTTAAGTTAAAGACCAGCTGTGTTATTAGGTAATCAATAACATGTCAGAACACTAATGGAAGTTATCTGGTCAACAATGAGCCACTACCTAGTAGCACCGTAATTGCCTCCAAACGCTCGCGGTCTCTTGAAATGAGACAGTCCCATGCATCGTTACCATTAACGAACGCATCGTTGAGCGTATCCACCATGGAGCTATTGATCGAGGAGATTCTTACCAAGCGTTCGCTATCTGATTTACGCTTAAAAACCGCGCCATAGCGAGGGCTCAACGGAAAGTAAATGCTATAGGGATCGGCATCTTTCAGATCCGCCCACTCGGCAAAAACGGGAAACGAAGAGGATATAAATTCTGACCCATCAGGAGCCACGCAAAAACAGCAATCCATCCCACGCATCAAAGAAACAAGCGAAAGCAGTGGCGTGTCATCGGTTAAGTTAAAAAAAACAATACCTTGTAAAACGAACTCAACAAGCGAATTGAATTCGCCCTCAAATCCTTCCGCTTTGAGCGCAGTCCGATCCTCCTCAGTGAGGAAGCCGGACGACTTTAATTGATTGGCAAAGTCATCCGCACTGCCCCTCTCAGCATTTAGATAGACGGGGTTTCTCACAATCAGCATCGAAATTAAGCAAATCAAATGATCCAGAATCTCACACGTAACATCTCGGTTCGGAAACTTTCGGACATCCAAGCAACCAAGCAGCGAATCGTACTTCGACGCTAATATATTTTCGTTCTTACCGAGTGTGTGTTCTGCTGCACCTTTTTTAACAAATGCGTCTTCAGCTTTTGGAACCCGTCTCCTGACCTCGTACAGGTACCTCTCGGCGCAGACACCGTCCGTCCTGGTTTTAAAGACAGATCCAACCCCATTCGTACCGCGCCTCACAGCATAAAGAAAACCATCATCATCGGTAAACGACCTAAGATAAAACTGAGGAACATAGTGTTGCTTCTTAACGTCAGACATGTCATCACTTCCGAGATAATCGATACCCAAGAACGCATGCATCCATCATCCTTGAAACCTTACGAACCCCAATTAGACAATAGCCCAAATCCCAAATGTGACCTCACCCCTTCAGAGAGAAGAAACCATGAAACAAGATGAAATAAAAAAGACCATCATTGACAACGTTGGCGAATATGCCGGCAGCGCCGCAGGCGCAGTTGCCGGAGGACTCATAGGCGCAGCAATTGGTGGTCCAGAAGGAGCGGCTGCGGGAAGCGTCGCGGCAACAGCCATAGAGCACATGTTTCAAAACATGGGAAGCGAGATAAAGAAACGTACCCTCGCGCCATTGGAAGAGGAAAGGGTTGGAACCGTATACGCCAAGGCGAAGGAGCTCATTGAGGAAAAGATCGCCCGGGGAAAGACCCCTCGAAACGACAATTTCTTCGTTAAAGACAGTAACAGCCGACCGGCAAGCGAGGAGCTCCTTGAGGGCACATTGTTGGCCGCACAAAGAGAGCACGAGGAGAAAAAGACAGTTTACCTTGCAAGACTGTATGCAAATATTCTCTTTCATCCAGAGATCAGCAGGCCGACTGCAAACCACCTCATCAAACTCGCCGAACAGCTTACCTACCGACAGATTGCCATCTTGAACAATATTGCTGCTATGCGATTCGCAAGAACGCTGAACCCTCCGATAAATCCGTTGAAGAAAAGCGCATACGAATCAGTTTCCGGCACAGAAAATGTAGCAATCGCAGCTGAGATATTTGACCTGTATCGCATGAGCATCCTCGGCTCTTCGCAAGTAATCTTGGATGCTGGCGGTATTAACCCCAGCACCTTAACCGTTGTTGGCTACGGAGCGCATCTTTATAACTTAATGGACCTCGGCAGTATGGAACCCGACCCCGAACTAATTGAGATTCAGGCAAGCATCATGCTGTTTTTGATTGGTGCAAAGTAGCGACAATATAGCGAAGGCAGATCGCACAAAAACCTAGAGCAATTGCGGGACATCGGCAAACCAAACGCACATTCCGGAGACGCGGACAAGACAGCCACAAACGCCACGCCAATCCAACACGAAGGCTCCGTGAGCCCCCGCTTCGACAGCAAGCATCCCGGGCACACGAAGCAGTCCGAGCCGTCATCACCCAAAGGAGAACACACTATGCCTAGCGAAGACATCCCCTACCTTCTGAAGTTCGCGCCCAAAGAGGCGTGCATCGACAACCCGATGGACGGGTGCCTCCATATGAACGCGGCCGATCGCCACCACAATCTACCCAACGAGCAGGGCAATCCATTGGAAGCGTCTTTTTCGTATGGGATGGGCATCTAAGCCAACTGGCTCATGCCGATCTATTGCATGTCCAAGTTGTGAAAGGGGCGACAACGTTGACAACACCATCATGATTACCGGGCGATTGATCGATGGGTTCAGGTACGCCGACGGCTAGACCGGCATTGCGCGGTACGACCGCTTCAAGCAGATGCTAAATCGGACGCTCTTTTTTTAATGCTGTTTCCACGCACGAAGCCGCCTCCTATGAGCAACCGCCCTCCCCTCCCCAACATTCCCCAGAAAGTTCGCTGATGTTGACTGGTGTTCCCGTAAAATAAACGCCAACAAAATATGTGCGGAGTGCTGGCCTGGAGCTGCCTTCGGACCCTATTGGCTGCTCACCGAGAGGCTCCGCTATGAAACGACCCCTTTACTACCTGCTCTGCGCGATCGCGTGCACGTCCATGGTCAGCGCGACGATGCCCATGGCGACCATAGCGAATACCATCCAGCCTCAGGCAACAACCGAGCAGCAGGCGCAAGCCGACGCCACGAGCAGCGACACAGGCAAGGCTGAAGACGGCACCAACACAAATGCGACAGCAGATACCGTAGAGGACAGCACCGCAACATCCACCGGCACTAGCGCAGCCAACACGGAAAGCGCCGACGGCACCACCGCCGCAACCACCATCCCCACCTCATCCCTCCGAGCCCAGACCAATCCCGCGTCCGAGGCGACCTCCGCCACGTCACAAACCGGCTACGCCCACTCCGCCACCGCAAGCCAAAACGGCGTCACCTTCACCGTATCGTGGAACGACGCCCCCGCGGGCACCGCGACGACCTTCCACGTAACCCAAACCAACGGCTCGTCCCAGGCCAAGGCGCGCATGGACGTGCCCACCTATTGGGACGGCGGCAGCCATGAAAGCGTCTGCGACCCGTCGCGCCCGGCATGGGCCAGCTACTACAGCCTGGGCACCACGGGCCACGACTTTACCTTTGACTTCACAGCATCGGGCACGTACCGCATCAACTTCTACTTTATGGACAACGACAGAAACGACCCCCAAAACGACAAGGGGATCTACTACCTGCGCACCACGGCGGAGGTGACCGTAAACGACGCCGCCCGCCCAAGCGTCACGCAGATCGTCAACAACGCCGTGGCCCAGTGCAGACAAGAGACAAACGGCTCGGAATACAACATGGCGCTGTGGCTCCACGACTGAACGCTCGACCAGCTGGAGTACGACCACAGCCTCAACTGGTGCTCGGCCGAAAGCGGCCTCACGCGCCACCAGGGCACCTGCGAGAGCTACCAGCGCATCTACTCCAAGCTCCTTGACGCCGCGGGCATCGCCAACGGCCGCATCACCGGCAACGGCCAAACCTGGAACGACGCAAAGATCGACGGCAAATGGTGCCAGATGGACCTGACCTGGGACGATACCAGCGACAACCTGTACGATGCACCGTGAGGTCGGCCGTTAGGAACAAAAAGACAATGGGACTCGTGTCAACCCCAACGCCCACGTATAACATCGGCGGTGCGGCTTCGCAGGATTCAGCAGTGCTTAACAAACAAGCGTTTACACACCCATCGAATACTTTCGCCTACGCTGCTCCAGCGCCTCCTTGCCTCCATCAAGAATCTGACATGCATGCTGCTGGATGCTATAGCGATAAAGGAAAGGACGCGCTTTCGTATCGTCATCGGGAACCACATTATTTTCAATGGCTCCGCTACGATATTCAAACTTGAACTTTGCGTTCTCACGACCCTGACCGTTCTGATTGGCAACAATAATCTCTTCCGCGTCAGCCCCAAGTGCAATGTTTGCATTATGCGTAACGATGATTATCTGGCGTCGTTTTTTACTTTCTTTGATAAACCTTCTCAACTCCGAATAAATCGATTGGTTGTCTAGGTCATCCTCTGGCTGGTCAATAAGAATGGGGCAATCGCCCTGTTCGAGTTCAACAATGAGCTCTAAAAGCACAAGTCCCTTCTTGCCGGGCGACATCTTATCGAGTTGATCCCCGCCGCTAGTAACTACATAATGGATTTCATACCAGTCACCAAACAACTTACCGAGGAACTCATTCTCAGTGATATCGCTTTTAAGCATCAGCTGACAACCATCGAGCTTTCCCTTAATAGAATTCCAAATATCGAGCAAAAGCTCGTCACAGTAATCCTCATCTGCCAAATTCTGAAGGTCTCTATTCGTCGCCCTTTCAAAAGCTCCAAGTTTTCTTCGATCAAGCATATTAATTACGGAGCTTTCAAAATCCTTCTTTCGCCAAACGACCTCAGCGGAAAAATCAAGCCCATCAGCCGTACTCGCCGAGAGAGGCTCAATCTCCTTACTAAACTTAACATACGCTTCAAACAACTTGTTACGGGTGGCACAAATCGAATCAAACAGAAGGTCCTGATCATTTCGTAGGTGATCAATTTCACGTTCTATCGTTTCAGCAGCAACCAGCTTTTTACGCTCTTCATTGAGCGACGCCATTGTTTTATACAACTTGTCGCTGTGTTCGATTTTAGGTTCCAGCTCAACAATCTGCCTACCGATTTCATTTATCGTCTCTTCTTTTTCTTTCTCTCTTGAAACGCATGAATTTACGAGGCGTTGTATAGCCGTGGCCCAACGATCGCGCAGCGTTTCATTAATGGAATCGATCTCAACACGTAGTTCAGCGGCAGCTTCTTCAGTAAGCAATCCATAGCAATTCGACCCGTTATAAACCGGCTCAGAAATGATAGGCGACGAAAGGGACTCAATAATGGCTTTATCGCGTTTCAGCGCTTCAAGCAAGCCAGCGACTGCATTGCTGCGCCTTTTCAGATCAGCATATAATTCTATGTCCTCTTGGGAAGCATTTCCGGGACCTAACAAGCTCTTATACTCTTCCACAAGAGCCTGCTCGGCCTCACGATATATCGAGGATTCACCGTGCTCGGCTAGCCTCATTTGCACCGCTTTTAACCTCCCTTGGCAATCGGCGTAAGCACCAAGATTGTCCGAGAATAACTTGAGAATTTCACCTTTCTTAACATCGAACCGTTGCTTTGCCTCATTGATCTTTTTGTTTTGAAGCAGCACGCCTGCGATCAAGTCGCTTGCTCCCGTTTCGCCAGATTCAGGGTCATCAACCGTTCTGTTGAGATAGGTCTGAGGAAGATAAATTATCTTGCGCTCGCCCGACAGGCTCCCATCGCGCCAAACGACGTCAGCGGGGCAATTAAAGTCAAGCTTATTGACTGAAGACCTTTGCTCCTGCTCAATTGCATAATCAGGAGAAATGCTTCTTGCTAGCTGTCTGAGGAGTAGCGATTTGCCCGTAGAGCGACCACCGATAATACAGGTCAACCCCTCACTAAAACATATCGGCTCCTCCTGGAAGCTCTCCTCATGAAATTGAATGCTCTTAATAGAACGATGATGATCGTGCTGCTCAGGCCTATCTTCTTGTATGGCAATGCGATCGGCGGGCTCGCATAGAATCTGCATAAGACCTTCGAAGGTCAGGTCAGCCTTAACCCAGCAATAACGCTTTTCATCGGGTTCAAATAAACGGTCAAAAGAATGGGCGTCAGAACCCCAAATGCACGGCTTAATTGATCCAAATTCAGAAATGCGGTCTTCTGAAAGAGCCCAAGCCCTGGTAGTCGGGCTGGAGGTCATATAACAGTGGCATTGACCATAGAGAGCCCTCTTAGAAAAATAGCTCCTATTCCAGTCCGCCTTGCAGAGAGTTTCGTCAACGGGGATAGCAACGATGCTTCTACCATCGAATGATTGGCATTCGCGCAGAGCCTGTAAGGCATCTTCATACTTTATGGTGACGTTTTCGAGCCCTAATTTATATGAATCGTCACGACAGTTGTTTAGTTTACGCGCAGTATCACCGAGCTGCTTAATATTACGATGCGTTAATGTCCATGATTGGTTGAAATCAGGGGCGCATTGCAACTTTTGGAGGAAGTTTTCCTCGATTTCCTCAGGATTAACCTCATCTGAAAACAAGACATGATAGCCAATTGGATCGCAATTGTCTTCCCTATGAACAAACTGATTCAATCGGAACTCGATATTAGGAAAAACGAGCATCTGCCCAATTCTTTCGCGAGCGCCATCATCTGGGAACAACTCCGCCATTTTAGTTGGGTTATTCAGATAGTCATTGTGAATGCGTTTGTAACCATCAATTGAGAAATAGTCAGTGATACCTATTGCCCATATATCTTTTTCGATTGCTTTTAAAAAAAGCTGCTGTACATATCTATCAAAGCCGGTGTCCGAATCATCACTGGCATTAATCCCAAACTGATTGTTCAGAACCGAATAAGGAGTATGTACGTGGAAATCCCACTTCCTCCACTCAGAACCATAAACGCTATTCATAGTAACCGCTCCCCGATAGCATCAATGAAGGCAACCTGATTCGAACTATTTTACTCTCAAGTCATAATTACTAGATATCGATAGACGCCGATGCAACGCAGGATAAATCAGCCAACAGCAGAAACAGAGCTCTAACAAATTACGCACCAAATCAATGAATCGCCGGGCACTTGCAAACTATATTTTCTAGACCTAGAATTAGGTCTAGAAAATATAGTTGATTGGAGATTCATGTTAGCTCGACAGTATTCTAGTCTCACGCCAAAGGGCCACCACCGACCTTGCTTTGCAAGCCCTTCTGATGTGCATCCGGATCTTTCCGAAGAGATGTTCAGGAAAGCACTGGAGTATGCACGAGACACCACGACCGTCTTGGATAACGGCTTCCTTCCCCCAACGGCGCGCGGCACCTTTATGTATCACAACACAATTGCCAAAATTTGTGAGTTGATGGCGGAAAAGGGTTGGAAGTCGGAGAGCGTTAAAAACCTACCTTATACGATCTCCGCAAATGCTAGCGTCAAGATTACTGTTGCCACAGGCGACGCCTCAACCGGCAAAAAGGGGGGATTTGGCCCAAAGCTAAAAGAGAAGGGCAAGACACCGTCAGTCGTAGACGGTCAAATGACCCTATTCGATACAGATAATTACATCGTCGATCAACAAGAAGGGAAATTGTGGTACTTGGTAATCTATGTGGATTATTGTCACCAAGAGATCCGCATGGAGCTATCAAAGCCACATTTTGACGAAAACAACCAGGTCGGTGGATGGATTAAACGCATCATTATGAATCCCATTCCACTGCAGAACGTCCAAATTTCGCTCCCGCCCGACGAAGATGTGCCGTCCATCAACATTTCGCCCATTGAACCGAGTGAACCCGATATGGCGGTTGGATATTAACCAAAGCGTTCATGCGAACCCCTATATCATTAGAAATGACAACCGCTTTGAACCCACTATCCGAATGAGGAAGTTAATGAAAGGCACACGCCTAACTCTTGCGCGAAAATTGAGAGGCTTTTCGAAAAAAGAGCTAGCTGAGCTTGTAAAGGTCACGCCCAAGTCTATCGCCGACTACGAAAACGACGTTACTAATCCGAGTCCTGAAATCGAGCAGCGCTTGATGCAAGCACTGCGTTTTCCCGTAGCATTTTTTAATTTACATACAACGGAGCCCATGCCAGAAAAGGCTATTTCATTTAGAGCAAGAACTAAGCTAAAAAGAAGCCAAAAAGACATCGCAACCGCCGAAGCAACGCTCGCAACGGAACTATTCGACTGGTGCAACGCGAAGTTCAACCTGCCAAATACAGACGTCCCCACCATAGAAGGCGTAGACCCTGTTCTCGCGGCAGAAATGCTTCGTAAAGAATGGAAAATGGGAGAAGGCGCTATCCCAAATCTGTTAGCCCTCCTCGAGAGCCATGGTATCCGTATTTTCTTTGCCGGAGAAATCGGAAGCGAAGTTGACGCCTTTTCGTACTGGGAACCAAAAACCCAATGTCCATATGTGTTTCTCACGACTTCAAAGAGTGGTGAGCGACGCAGGATGGATGCGGCTCACGAACTCGGACATCTAGTGATGCATCGAAATCTCGACATGGGAACTTCGGCTACAAAAGAAATCGAGGCCGAGGCGAACAGGTTCGCCTCGGCATTCCTAATGCCCAAATCGACCATGCTGAAATATACCCCTCGAGGCTTTAGCCTACGGGACGCAGTGGCCCTTAAAAAACGATGGAAGGTATCTGTGGCAGCCTTTATCTATAGATCACACGACATTGGCTTACTCACGGATTGGCAGTATCATAATCTATTCAAACAATTAAGCTCGGCAGGATGGAGAACGGACGAGCCTAACGCGATAATTCCAGAACAATCTGAGGTAAATAAGCAGATCATCACTCTGCTCTCGAAGATGCCGCAAAAACTTAGTACGGCAACCAATGAAACTGCATTGCCCCTTGAGTTGTGCTATCAACTGCTTACCGGAACAAGTGCGCAAGTTGTAGTAGGCGGGAAAACACCCGCAAGTAAGACAACCGGACGAAAGGCCAATCTAACAGTAGTTCAGTAATCACTGTCTTTTCAACTATGCTGTCACGAATGCCCTGCTATATGACTCATTTGGAAGGATTGCTGGTTCGTTATGCGGCCTTAGCTTGTTAAGCACCAAACAAAAACGGGGAGTATTGGCGATGACCAGTACTCCCCGTTCTCAGAAATAGTGAACCTACTGAAAGGTCTAGCCCACCCAACGCAGGCTTGCCGCTCTCCCCTAGTCCCTCTTAAACAAATCGCGTGTATAGACCTTGTCCGCCACGTCCGCGAGCTCGTCGCTCCAGCGGTTGGCGACGATCACGTCGCAGCCGGCCTTAAAGGCCTCCAGGTCGTGGGTCACCTCGGATCCGAAGAACTCCGGCGCGTCCAGTGTGGGCTCGTAGACCACCACGGGCACGCCCTTGGCCTTCACGCGCTTCATGACGCCCTGGATGGAGCTCGCGCGGAAGTTGTCGGAGTTGGACTTCATCGTCAGGCGGTACACGCCCACGACCGGCTTCTCCTTGCCCTCGTACACGCGGTCCCACACCATCTGCAGCACCTCGTCGGCGACGAAGTCCTTGCGGGTGCGGTTGGCGTCCACGATGGCCTCGATCAGGTTCTGCGGCACGTCCTTGTAGTTGGCGAGCAGCTGCTTGGTGTCCTTGGGCAGGCAGTAGCCGCCGTAGCCGAAGCTGGGGTTGTTGTAGTGCGATCCGATGCGCGGCTCCAGGCAAACGCCGTCGATGACGTCGCGGGTGTTGAGGCCGCGGACCTCGCAGTAGGTGTCGAGCTCGTTGAAGTAGGCCACGCGCAGCGCCAGGTAGGTGTTGGCGAACAGCTTCACTGCCTCGGCCTCGGTGGTGCCCAGCACGAGCTCCGGGATGCCCACGGTGCCGTCGGCGTTCGCGCGCTCCAGCTCGGCGGGGTCGGCGCCCTGTGCGAGCAGGCCGGCGAACTTCTCAGCGGCCGCGACGGCCTCGGGGTCGTCCTTGGGCGCGCCCACCACGATGCGGGACGGATGCAGGTTGTCGTAGAGGGCCTTGCTCTCGCGCAGGAACTCCGGGCTGAAGAAGATCTTTCTGTCGCCCAGCCTCTCGCGCAGGCCCGCGGTGTAGCCGACGGGGATGGTCGACTTGATGACGATCCAGGCCTCCGGGTTCACGGCGCGCACCGCGTCAATCGCGGCCTCAACGGAGGACGTGTCGAAGAAGTTCTTGTCCGAGTCGTAGTTGGTGGGCGTGGCGACCACGACGTATTCGGCGCCTGCATACGCTTCGGTCGCGTCAGCTGTTGCGCTCAGGTTCAAATCCCGCTCCCCGGCCTTGGCCTCGGCCAGGAACCGCTCGATCTCGGCGTCGCGAATGGGCGACTCGTAGTTGTGGAGCTTCTCGACCTTCTCGGGGACGATGTCCAGCGCGCACACCTCGTTGTGCTGCGCCAAGAGCACGGCCAGTGAGAGGCCCACGTACCCGGTGCCTGCAACTGAGATTTTCATATTGCCTCCATATAGCTCTAAATCCGTTGGTTTCATTGCGCTTCGATCGAAAACGTCCTTCTACTTCCAGAAGTCACCGAACCTCTCGATGTCCTCCTCGGTGAGCACGTCGCCGTGCTGGACCTCGATGATGTGGAGGTCGGAGGACGTGGCGCGCACGGCGTGCATGTGGCCGACCTCGATGTTCACAACGCAGCCCGCGCGCACCTGCCGCACGAGCCCGTCGAGCACGACCTCGCCCTCGCCGGCCACGACCGTCCACACCTCTGAGCGGTAGGAGTGGCGCTGGTAGGAGATCTGCCTACCGCTCGCGATGACGAGCTCCTTGGTGAGGGACTTGGCGCCTCCAGGGTAGGCGGAGCTGTCGAGCACGCGGTACTCGCCCCAGCGGCGGCGCTCGTACATGGGGCGGGTCTCGGCGACGGAGCCCACGAGGCCCTTGATGCTGGCAGAGGCCTCCTTGCCGCATGCAAGTATGCCATCGTGCGTGGCCACGACCACTGCATCGGAAAGTCCGGCCACCACCATGGGGAGGCCCGTCTCGTTGATCACGTGGACGTTTGAGCACGTGGCCCCGTCCACGACGACGCGCCCGGCCGCCCGGTCGGTCATCTCCTCGGTGAGGGTGTTCCAGGTGCCCAGGTCCTTCCAGGTGCCCGAATAGGGCACGACGCCGATTGAGGAGGCCTTCTCGACAACCTCATAGTCGAAGGAGTTCTTGGGCAGCTCCGCGTAGCGCGAGCGGAACTCGTCGAAGGAGCCCGACTTCAGGTAGCCATCGGAGATGGCGGTGAGGTAGCCCAGCCTGAACGCGAAGACGCCGCAGTTCCAGAGCGCGCCCTGGGCGATGAGCGCCTTGGCGGCCTCCCCGTCAGGTTTCTCGGTGAAGCGTACCACCCTGCGGGGGCTGCCCTCGGTGTCGCCCGGCACGATGTATCCGTACTTCACGCTCGGGTAGGTGGGTTCTACGCCGAGGAGCACCAGGTCGGCGAAGCCAGACTGGACGGCATCGTCGAGCCCCACGACCCCGTCGTAGTAGGCCTGGTCGGCGTAGGAGTCGATGGGCATCACGATCACGGTGTCGCCGGCATCGGCCCCCTGCTCCATGGCAAGGTGGGTGCAAGCGAGCATGATGGCCGGGGCGGTGTCGCGCCGCTCGGGCTCGAGCACCAGGGCGTAGTCGCCCTCGACCTGCGAGCGGATGGAGAACTCCTGGTCCGCGCAGGTGGCGATGGTCACGTCTAAGTCGGCGTCCACAGATCGTATCTGCGAGAATACGCGCTGCACCATGGATACGTGGTTGCCCTGCGAATCGCGCAGCACCTTCAGGAACTGCTTGGAGCGCGAGGAGTTGGAGAGCGGCCACAGGCGCGTGCCCGAGCCGCCGGAGAGCAGTATAAGGTGGATCACTTCGTTCCCCCTAGGATGGACTCGACTTCGGCTGATATGGATGCAAGAAGGGAGTCGGCCCCCTCCACCGTCGCCTCCGTGGCGTACACGTAGGCCTTGACCTTCGGCTCGGTGCCGGAGGGCCGCACGATCGCGCGGGAGCCGCCGGCCAGGAGCAGCTCCAGGACGTCGGCCCGAGGGAGCTGCTGGGGCTTCGGGTCGGAGGGGTTCACGGCGGGCATCTCGGCGCCAACGGCGTAGTCGACGAATTGGTCGACGGGCACGCCGGCGAGCTCCGCGGGCGGGTTAGCGCGAAGGCCGGCCATGATGGCGGCCATGTCCGCGGCGCCCTCCGGGCCCTCGTACGTCTTGGAGAGCAGCGCGCTCGCCCAGAAGCCGTGCTCCGCGTAGAGCCTCTGCATGGCCTCGTAGAGGTCCAGGCCCCTCGCCTTCCAGTGGGCGGCGAGCTCGCAGACCAGCACGGACGACACCACGGCGTCCTTGTCGCGGGCGTAGGTGCCGGCGAGATAGCCGTAGGACTCCTCGAAGCCGAATAGGAAGTCCGCCTCGCGGCCCTGGGACTCGAGCAGGCCTATCTGCTCGCCGACGAACTTGAAGCCGGTGAGCGTGCGACGCAGCTCCAGGCCGTACGCGCGGGCGAGGTCGTCGGCCATGGGGGCAGAGACCACGGTGGTCACGGCGACTCTGCGCGAGAGGTCCTCGCCGCTCCCGGCGGCCCGCTCGGCCAGCATGTCGAGCAGCAGCAGCCCCACCTCGTTGCCGGAGAGGAGCACGCACTCGCCCCCGTGGGGCACGGCGATGCCCAGGCGGTCGCAGTCGGGGTCGGTGGCGAAGAGGAGGTCAGCCTTCGTCTCCTCGCAGAGCTCGAGGCCGAGCTCAAGCGCCTCGCGCACCTCTGGGTTGGGGTACGGGCAGGTCGGGAACGCCCCGTCCTGCACGGCCTGCTCCTCGACCACGCGGATGTCGGTCACGCCGATCTTGGCGAGGGCCCCGGAGACGCACTCCAGGCCCACGCCGTGCAGCGGCGTGTACACGACGCACAGGCCCGAACAGTCCACGCCGGTCGCCTGGGCGGCCGCCAGGTCGACGAACTTCTCGATGACTGCCTCGTCGATGGTGAGCGCAAGGCCGCTTGCCACGGCTTCGTCGTAGGGCATGGCCCTCACGTCTTCGAACGGGTCCACGGCGTCAATGGCCGCCTGGATTGCCTCGGCCGTCGCCACCGTGATCTGGCAACCGTCCGCGCCGTAGACCTTGTAGCCGTTGTAGGCGGCCGGATTGTGGCTCGCGGTGATGTTGACGCCCGCAGAGCACCCCAGCTCGCGCACGGCGAAGCTGAGGGCGGGCGTGGGCTCCACGCGCTCGTACATGTATGTCTTGATTCCGTTGGCCGCCAGCACCGACGCCGCGCGGCGCACGAACTCCTCGCTGCCGTGGCGCGTATCGCGGCACAGGGCAACCGTCGGGCCCTCAAGGTTCGCGTTCAGCCAGTCTGCGAGGCCCTGCGTGGCCTTGCCCACGGTGTAGGAGTTAATGCGGTTGGACCCCAGGCCCAGCTTGCCGCGCAGGCCGCCAGTGCCAAATGCTAGGTCGCGGTAGAACGCGTCCTTGCGCTCGGAGGCGGACATGGCCTCGATAGCGTCCCGCTCCCCCGCAGATACACTCGAAGCCCAATCATCAAAATTGCAGATGGTTGATTTCATCTTTCAATTTCCCTCTCATTATTTGAATTAAAGCGTTCAAGAATTTCGTTCCGAATATTTTTTCCTCAACATCAAAGCGACCGAATACCTTTCGTTGCGATTGAGGGCAGCCAGAATGTAAATAGGAGCACTTAGAACTCCACACAAAAGGACGCACAGAATAAAAGACGCCCAATTCACTGGTGCTGCAAGACAGGAAACGGCAGAGAATGCGAAACTCATGAGGACACAAGCGAGAAAACTCCTAGCGAAAGTGGGATAAAAAGTCATGTGCGAAATCCCGAGAACATGAGTCATGTAAAGTGGATTCGTAACGATAGCGATCAAGCTGGTGACTGCCGTCGTGGTTATCGCGCAGCCGTAGACACCCAAATCCGTAAACTCGAGGAGTACAACTGTTCCGATGACACTTACCACCCCGCCGATAACGGTAATGGCGGTAGGAACCTTGTTTTTCAGCGTCAGTGTATAGATGTAGTAGAGGGGGTTGACTAAACCCTCGAAGAAGGAACCCACAATACCGATCATCGTGAGGCTGTAAACAAGTGAGATGTCTTGACCCGGGATCCAAAGCTCGAAAAAAGGAATACCGAGAGCAAAAAACCCAGCGAAGACCAAGCTGGCAAAATAGCCCGACATCTTGCTTGATAGCTTAAGCCGAGACAGGAGAGCTTCTCTGTTGTCTGAGGAGTAGCTCTCCAAGAACAATGGCTGGAAAGCCTGGGAGACAAGCTGGTAGAGCCTGCTGAAGACACTGCTGAAAGTCCGCGATAGCGAGAGTTGGCCCATCGCGACCGCGCTTAGAAGCACATTCGCAAGCAGAAGGTCAATCCCGCTGATAAGCAAATTTCCTAAATTGTTAATCGAGTTCCAGATCCCGTTCACGAACAGGGTCTTCATTGCGCCTAACGAAAATAGGCTTGGACGAAGTTTTATGTCAGGAGTCAGCCGCCTATATATGCACATATTGCCGGCGAAGAGAACGAGACCGGCAGCCAGCAGTCCAAGCCCATAGAAGTAGGCGTGAGCATCGAAAACAGCATAAAGAGCGACGAGGATGGCGGCCTCGACAACGTACGAGGCGACCTGGAACAAGCCGTAAATATCCAATCTATTCTTCGTGTAGGCCGCTGAGGAGAAGGAGTTTGAACCGTTTGTTACAAGGAAGTTGACGAACACGAGCACGAATAAGTACTGAACGTCGGAGACAAGTCTGGCAGGGACATCAAGTACGCCATCAATGTTCGCTATGACCGGCAGCATACAGAGGAAGATAACAAGGCTAACTGCCGCATTAGCAAAGAATAGCGAAGTAAAATAAGTGCTTGCGGCCTTCTTGTCACCCCTCTGGTACTCGACGGCAATGAAACGGGTGGAGAATGAGTTGAGCGCAGTCATGGCAATCATCGCATAGCTCACAAACGTGTTCGCGAGCGTTATGAACCCGTATGCCTCGACGCCGAGCCTCTCGGTAATATAGGGTGTCAGTAGGAAATTGATTGCGAAGGCCAAAAGCGTAGCAACACCTGTCGTCAACATGGTGACAACCAGCCGATGTGCGCGCGAGGGGCTATTTCCAGTCTGCATGGCTACCTCCTAACGCCATGTGTCCATTCCGCAAAGGAGATGCTGGGCGACGCAAGGGAAGATCAGGGACGGCTTCAATTGCCCCCTCGGCTCTCAACTCATCATCGATGAGCATGCTGTCAAAGAGCAGGAGTAGGACCCAAACGATTTTCATGCCAAGTATTTGCTCCAGAAGCATATCTACGAGAAGCGCCAGTATCGCGAGAGTGGTGAAGTCACCGGCTCTCGAAGATCGGCATTTTCTAGAGGAATGCAATATGCAGACAATGGGGGCAGACGAGATCAGCAGGAAAAGCAGGCCACCCTCGAAAAGGGATTCCAGAATCTGGTTGTGCGCGTTAGCAAAATCCCATCGGCCATACAGAATCGACGCCGAATCAGGGTCATAGTAGCCCCAGCCAGACAAGGGCCGCTGGGCAATCAGCGCCAATGCTTTTGTCCAAACGTCTGCGCGGCCCGTGAACGTTAAATCTTTCCCGAATGCTTGTTGCACAAAGTCACCGAGAAACCCGACGTTCCCCACAATCATCGCGACGGCAAAAGCCAGGTAGACCCCGGCGAGGACGTAGCCGTTGACTCTGGGCAAAGGAAGGAGCTCCGGCCAGATTCCCATGAGGACGCCACATGACATGATAGAAAGAGCGACAATCGAGGTGCTTGACTCCGAAATTGCCGCACCCATCAGGGAAACGACACACAGGGCGACGAGCCCAAGACGCGAAAAGAAGCTCGGAGAGAGCCTATGGCGCCAGTAAGCCACGGTAACGAGGGCCATGTACCAATACATGCGGTTGTTTTTGTTGCCAAGAACCCATTCAGAATAATAGTGTTCGTAGCCGACCCCATCGGTAGTGTTCACGCCATAAGAAAGTCCGTCGGGAAACAAGACGAGCGAGATGAAGTCTGCAAAGACCGCTAGTGAGAGCATGAAAAGGAGAAGGCCGAGGGTAGACCTCTTTTCTCGTCGCAGCATGAGGTCGACAAGACAGACAAACACAACAGTCCTGCCCCTCGAAACGACAAAGCTCAAGCCAAAGCCCGGCGAAGAATGAAGCGCGCTAGCCGTCACGAGAAAGAGGTAGAAGGCTATGGAGCAAATGGCAACACGAGAGGGCTTGTATCGCTGAGCTACGAGATAGATAACCGTAGCCACAAGCGCGAGATTTCCGGTCTGATAAGTCAATGAGGTCGCGAACATGTCGGGCATCATGAAGGAGAAGCCAAAAACAACAAGCAGGACCGTTCCGAAGGTGATCTTGGTGTTAATGAGACTGCTTGTGGAGAAGGAACGAGACATCATATGCCCACCGCCAAAGCAAAGACCCGGTTAGGAAAGGCCTTGGCGTCCGCTTCGAAGGAGAATGATCCGCGCATCAAGCCCCTCGCGGCGCAGCTGACACGGTCGCGAAGGCCGGGGTTATTGGCAAGCGCCGTGATTGAGCTTGAATAGTCCGAAGGCGCCTCGCAATGAAGGTAGCTGACGCCGTTCTCGGCGGGAATGCCCTCGATCCCGATGTCGTTCGTGAGGACGGGAAGCCCTGCGGACATCGCCTCGAGAACCTTGACCTTGATGCCGGCGCCCATGCTCAGCGGAGCAACAAGGCAAAGCGCACGGGCAAAATAGGGCTCGACAGAGTCAACAAAACCGGTGAAGGTCACGCCCTCGCGCACACGAGAGGTTAGCTGCTCAGGAGGGTTGGCACCAACGACGGTGAAACGGTAGCCATCGCCCTCGAGGCTGGGGAAGACCTCGTCGAGGAACCAGAGCGCGGCAGACCAGTTCTCGCGCCTGCGCATGGCACCGTAGAACACAATCTCCCTCCGACCGTCATATGCTCGCTCGCTTCCCAGAAGCGACTGGTAATAGGGGCACCAAACCCAGAAATCGGTCTTGACACCTTCGCCGCGCACGAGTGCAAGGTCCTTGCGGTTGTTGAGGATGACGAGATCCGCGTCACCAAGTGCGGCGAGCTCGGCCTTCTTTAGAGTCGCGGCTCTTCCTCGCAAAAACGAACTCCCAGATATATCGGCGGCGCGTTCGGCGCCCTGGTAGGCGACATCCTCTTCAATGAGGACGAACCTAGCCCCCGGGAAGATCGCTCTCACCTTGTCGACGAGCAGACCCATCTGGGTCCACTGCAGGATGACGATGTCGGGCGCATAGCCAGAGCCAGCGATGGCCCTGATCGCGGAGAGCGCTTTAAACGCCTCGAAGTTATACGTCAAACCTCCGTAGCGGTTCCAAGGGTTCAGTCTGGTCTCCATGTTCAGCCCGGCCCAGAGGGCATGAGCGAGGCCCTCGGTCTTATGCTCGATTATCTCGTGCTCGATCCCGTAGCCGGAGAGATCGTCATTCGCCTCCCGATAGAACAAGGAGTCGGCGAACGTGACCAGCCTTACGTCGAAGCGGGGGTCGGCGTGCAGCGCCTTGAGGTAATAGTTGTGCACCTTGCCGCCCGCATGTGGGACGTTGTCATACGGGGCCGTCTTCGAGACCCATAGGACGTTTATCCTGTCAGCCATATCAGATATCCATTCTGCCGAGAATGAGGGTGATGGCCCCGAAGGCCCGAATGCGCACGAGCGTCACGAGCCCGACAACAGATAGGGGCATGCCCTTCAGCTCCATCCGTTCGAACGTGGGGGCATAGAAGGGGGCGCCAGCGAGGCGACGAGCGGCCTCCACGCGTTGCTGGCTTGTGAGAGGGCTTTCGGGATGGAGGTACTGCCTCTTCAGGCACTTCGCGTACATCTTGACTACCTTGAAGTCGAATTCACCCTCGAACCACGAGTATCCGTTCTCGTCGATGAGGTCCCTTATTGACGAGAGGATGTCGTCGGTTATAGAGTCGAAGTCGGGGAGGTACCTGTTGCAGACAGAGCCCTCGTTGACCCGATAGTGGTAGACGGCCCTCGGGACCCTCCGCAGGTGATTTACGCGGGAGATGGCGTTGAGGTTGAAGAGAACGTCCTGCTCCTTCTTGAGCCCGGGCTTGAAACGCAGCCCGTTTTCGTCGAGGAAGGACCGAAGGTACAGCTTGCCCCAAGGCGACCCGAGGATAACGTCGTTAGCGGACTCGAAGCCCCTGCCGTTGAGGGCGAGCGCCATGAGGCGTTGTCTATCGTTGCTGTCGAAGTCGCGCTGATCGCAGTTGATCATGGGAATCAGTTTGGTCTGCCCGTGTTTTTCCAAGAGGCAGTCACCAACGCAAATCTCGACGCCGTCCCCCATCCCCGAGAGAAGGGTCTCGAGCGAATCGGGCTCAAGCCAGTCGTCGGGGTCAACGAACATGACATAAGGACCAGTCGAGCTGGCGAGCCCGTTGTTCCGGGCGACGGAGACGCCCGCGTTCTCCTGATTGACAAGAGAGATGCGCGCATCCGCCTCGGCCCATCTTCGGCATCGCTCTCCGGAGTCGTCGCTCGATCCATCGTTGACGAGGACCATCTCCCAGTCAGGGAAGGTCTGGCTGAGGACGCTGCGGACGCAGTAGTCGACGTAGCTGCCGACGTTGTAGACGGGAACTACTATGCTTACGGTAGCTGGCAAATTATTCCACCTCAATCGCGCGGATTATCTCATTCGTTTTGGCGTCGAAGGTCTCGACGCAGGGGTGATCCTCGTAAGGTCTCGGGATTGCGGGTCGCCCATCAAGGCGCACCACACGCCCCAGAGCTCGGCTGCCCCGTCCTCGCCCCGAGCGTTTTGACGGTCCCGCCGCTCGGCTTCTGACCTCTTCCTCGTGAGGGAGAAGCAGGACCTCAGTGCGCTGCCGAAGGTCGGGAAGTCGAAGCCCAGTGATTGCTAACCCCGGCATGACCACTCCTCCTCGCGGAGGCTATACCCCCAGTAGGGTCTGAGTCGAAAAGGCCGACTATGGCCGCAATGGGATCGTCCCAAAAATCGCATCCGGGTTGGCGATGTAAACGTAGTCGCAGCCCTTCTCCTCGATGAGCCAGCAAACCTATGTTGAAGCCCGCCAAATACCCGCCGTTCACCTAACTCTTGATGTAGTGAATCTTTGGGTTGGAGAAATCCCCAGCGAAGTCGTCCGAAGCAGCATCGTCCACCACGCAGACGTAATCCACGTTCGGGAACGTCGCCGCACGCTCCGCGAGAGCAAGCGTCAAGTCGTGCGATTTGTAGTTCAGGATCACGATTCCGTTGGCGGAGCACGTCATATGCGACCACCTCGGTAATAATCCGAGAACTGCTCGTCATGTTTCGGCACACGGCAATCATGCAGCCCCACCACACGGTTCCTTTGCGGCGGGATCCCGATTGAGAAAACCATGTATGCTGCAGGCAATCCTGTACTCCGCGCTGCCGAGGGCCGTGCAGAGGCGGAGGAGCGCAAGCCCAACCGGCCCAGCAAGCCGGAACCTCTCGAAATAAAGGACGATTGAGCGATGGTCTCTCTCGAAGGTGTCGACACTCGAGAAACGCCCACGAGCGTGATCGTGCACGTATGTCGCATCGCAGACAACGGCCTCCCTGAGGCCCGCTAGTTCGACCTGCTTGCCGAGGATGCGTTCCTCGCCATAGAGAAATGTACTCTCATCGAGGTACCCATTGTCGACGAGGAAGCTTGAGCGCATCCCGAGGAAAGCGCCGGGGACGGCGTCAACATAGACGAACCCCCCACCAGCGACCTTATCGTTCTGGGCAGCCAGTCTGCGTCGTTCGGCGCGTCTCCGCGATACGGCGAAGCAAAAGCCAATCGCGTCCTGAAGGCTCGGCAGGTCGTACCACTGCATGACTCGTGCCCCGTCATGGCCGAAGCGCCGCGTAGCAGCGACGGCTACGCATGGGTCGCTGTGGAGAACCTCGGAGACGGCCGAAATCGCATCGTCTCCGAACTCCACATCCGGATTTGCGATAAAGACATATTCGCAGCAGCGCTCTTCAACGAGCCAACGGAGGCCAATGTTGTTCCCGGCGGAGTAGCCACCGTTCTCTCGGCTCTTTATGTAATGGATATTCGATTCCGAAAACTCTCCATCGAAATGGTCGCCCGACGCATTGTCGACAACGCAAACAAAATCGACGCTCGGCAAGCTAGCAGTACGCTTTGCAAGCGCAAGAGTCAAATCATGCGAGTTGTAGTTCAATATAACTACGCCGACAGTTGGTTTCGACACTCAATCACCACCTTAATAATAGTTAGGAGAGCTGTAAGCCGCTAACAAAGAAGAACGCCGCATGTAAGCGACGAGGCGCTCCTCCCAGTCGGGCATGTGGAAGCCGACCGACTCGAGCCTGGACAGGTCGAGCGCGGAGTGGACCGGGCGCGGGGCGATGGGGCCCTCGGCGCTCGCGTAGTAGTCGGCGGTCGACACCGGCACGACCTTGTCGCCATTGCCGTTGGCGGCATCGAAGACAGCGCGCGCGATGTCCGCCCAGCTCCTCACGGCGCCGGAGCCGGTGCAGTCGTAGGTTCCGTAGGGAGCGTGCGTCCCCAGCACGTGGAAGATGGCCTCGGCCATGTCGCGCGTGAAGGTCAGGCGGCCCAGCTGGTCGTCCACGACCGTCACCTGCTCGAGCCCGTCCTCGGGGTCGGCTACGCGGTCAGAGAGCGCCTTCATGGTCTTCACGAAGTTGTGGCCCTCGCCGATGACCCAGCTGGAGCGCATGATGTAGTGGCGCGGGCACCCGGCCACGGCGATGTCGCCGGCGGCCTTGGTCTGGCCGTAGACGGACAGCGGGCTGAGGGGCTCGTCCTCGTCGTGCACCTCGGCGGTGCCGTCGAAGACGTAGTCGGAGGACACGTGGACGAGCGTGATCCCGTGCTCGGAGCAGGCGCGGGCGAGAAGGGCCGGGCCGGTGGCGTTGGCCTTCCAGGCGGTCACGCGGCCTTCGGGGGTCTCCGCTTTATCCACGGCCGTGTAGGCGCCGCAGTTGATCACGGTGCCGTAGAGCGACCAGTCGTACTGCGAATAGGCCTCCGGGTCGGACATGTCGAAGGTGTCGATGTCGCAGAAGTCGAAGTCCTTGGCCACGCCGCGCTCCTCGGCCAGCGCGCGGACCGCGCGGCCCAGCTGCCCGTTGCAGCCGGTGACGAGGGTGCGCTTCGGCGCCATGGGGACGACGTCCTTCAGCATCGGGTGGTTGAGGTCGGCCTCGGAGACGGTGGCCTGCTCGAGCGGGATGGGCCATTCGATGGCGAGCTCGGGGTCGGCGAGGTTCACGAAGGTGTACGTCTTCTTCAACTCGAGGGACCAGTGGGCGTCCACCAGGTAGGTGTAGGCGGTGCCGTCCTCGAGCGCCTGGAAGGAGTTGCCCACGCCGCGCGGGACGTAGATGGCCTTGGAGGGGTCCAGGACTGTCGTGTAGACCTTGCCGTAGGTGGCGCTGCCCTCGCGCAGGTCCACCCAGGCGCCGAATACCGAGCCGCGGGCCACGGAGATGAACTTGTCCCAGGGCTCGGCGTGGATGCCGCGGGTGACGCCGCGGCTGTCGTTGTAGGAGATGTTGTTCTGGACGACCTTGAGGTCGGGGATGCCCAGGGCGGTCATCTTGGCGCGCTGCCAGTTCTCCTTGAACCAGCCGCGCGAGTCGCCGTG
>CATWSG010000011.1 GCA_958353395.1 uncultured Collinsella sp. | reverse complement strand
GAGCGGGGGCTCCTATCTTTTTAGTGCCCTCGGATTGGGTCATAGTGTCTGCCGTAAATTATACGTTTACGGCTAATTTCATACCACTTGTCGGAATGCGGACGCTGTCCTTGCATGCCGGGCGTACATTGAACGTGGTTTTTCGCGTGAAACCACGAATCGGTTGTCGGCCCTGAACAAGGAGGCCCAGCATGACGCTTGCCAAACCCATCAATAAATACATCGACTATATCGATGCCCCCGAGGACACGTTTGAGCACTATGTCGAGAAGGCGTTAAAGTACAACTTTCGCTGCGTATTTGCGAACCTGCAGGAGTACGAGACGGGCCGCGCCATGCTCGAGGGCTCTGACATCATCCTTGCCGGCGCTATCGACTTTCCCCAGGGCACTATGACGCTTGAGGAGAAGCTTGCGAGGTTTGAGGAATACGCTGCGTGTGGCTTTACCGAGATTGACTACGTTTTGAATCAGGGGTCGATCGAGAACCGCGATTTTGATGCCATCGAGCGCGAGATGACTACCATTGCTGATTTTTGTCGCGCGCATGGCATCACTGACAAGGTAATCGTCGAGATGTGCAAGCTGGACGGCGACGACGCCGCCAAGCGCCGTGTATGCGAGATCGCGCTGGAGGCCAAGCCGGGATTCCTTAAGACGTCGACCGGCAGAAGCTTTGGCGGTGCTAAGCTCGAGGACGTGCGGCTGATGCACGAGGTGCTCGGCGATGCCGTGGCAATCAAGGCAGCGGGCGGTATCCATAATTACGAAGAGGCTTGCGCATTCATCGAGGCCGGCGCCAGCGCGTTAGGTGCATCGGCGGGCATCGCGATCGTCGAGGGCGCACCGACGGATGAGCGTCGCTAGCAGACGTATTTGACCTGAGCGATAAAGCTTCACGACCACACGCCGTTCATGTTCGGGACAATATGACATTTTTCCCGTTGCAAACGGAGTCGCGGTGGCTGTTCTGTATGATGACTCAGACAAGGTTATTCAATGACAGGGAGGCACATATGGCAATTAAAGCCATCGCAATGGATATCGACGGTACGCTCACCAACGACCAGAAAGTGATTAGCCCGTGTACGCGCGAGAAGCTGCTCGCGGCGCAGGAGTCGGGCATTAAGCTCATTTTGGCTTCGGGCCGTCCCGCATGGGGGCTGCACGCCTTGGCGCAGGAGCTCGACCTTCAGAGTCATGATGGTTTGCTGGTGGCCTTTAACGGCGCTCACGTCGTCGATGCCCAGACCGACGAAGTGCTGTTCGATCAGGCTATGCCTGCCGACGAATTGCATCGCCTGATTGATCACCTGCGTAATTTTGACGTGATCCCTATGATTTCGCTCGGTCGCGATCTGCACGTTGAGGACTCGTACCATTGCATGATCACGCTGCCTGACGGCTCGCAGAAAAACATCGTCAAGTATGAGCGCGACGCGTGCGATCTTAAGATTCGCGAGGTGGAGAGCCTGCATGAGGTCGCTGATGCTTATCCCGTGGACAAGCTGCTGACGGCGGGCGACCCGGCCTATCTGCAAGCGCATCACGAGGAGATGTACGCGCCCTTTACCCAGACGCTTTCGGGTATGTTTACGGCCGACTGGTACTTTGAGTACACGGCGCCCGGTATTGACAAGGCCCGCGCGCTCGAGGGTGCCCTGCCCAAGCTCGGCATCGATGCCAGCGAGGTCGTCTCGTTTGGCGACGGCCAGAATGACAAGTCTATGATTGAGTGGGCCGGAACCGGTGTTGCCATGGGCAACGCCGTCGATGAGGTCAAGGCTGTGGCCCAGATGGTGACCGCCAATAATAACGAAGACGGCATTGCGGTGGCGCTGGATAAGCTGCTGGGTTAGAATCGCCGATAGTGCATGGCTCGGGCGTCCGCTTGCGGGCGCCCTTTTGTTAGGGAGGGTGCCGTGTCCGCATTTCCGTTCGACGCCGTTATCTTTGACATGGACGGCGTCATTGTCGATACCGAGTATTACTACCTGGGCGAGACTGCCGCGTTTGCCAAGGAGCTTGGACTTAACCTGACTCAAGAGGAGTTGAACGGGCAGGTTGGTACCTCGCATCAGTTCTTCCTGCGTATGCTGGTCGATTGGTTTGAGCGCGCCGGGAAGGGGCATTTAACTGGCGAGGAAGCGTTGATCCGTTGGGACGAGTGGGCGCATAAGCGTCCGCGCGACTATCAGGCTTTGATTAACCCAGGCGCCGTGGATACGATTCGAGAGCTGCCACGCCGTGGCGTTCGCGTGGCGCTTGCCAGCTCGTCTCCCATGGATAGCATCGAGGAAGTGCTCAATGCGTGCGGGCTGTCGGATGCCTTTGAGTATGTGGTGAGCGGCGAGCAGTTTAAGGAGAGCAAGCCCGAGCCCGACATCTACCTGCATGCGCTGGACCTGCTGGGGCTGCCCGCGAATCGCTGCTGCTGCGTTGAGGATTCGGTGCCTGGCATCACTGCCGGCAAGCGAGCCGGCCTGACAGTTATTGCCAAGCGCGAGGAGCGCTTTGGCTTTAGCCAGGATGCCGCGGACAAGATTATCGACCAGCTGCCGGAGCTGCTCACGCTTTCTTAGGAGCGCGGTAGTTGCGCGTTTTTCGGGTCTGATGAGTAAATAGCCGACATTTTGGTGCGACACCTAGCATACTTAATGCTAATGCGGGCTTAAGGGCTTGCTGAATGCCCTTGGGCCCGCTTTAGACTTAATTGTGCTGGGAGAGGGTATATGCCACCGACTGAAGGGCTAACTGACGGTAAAGCAGCGATACCGCTGTACCAACAGGTTATTGATATCATTAAAAACGAAATCAACTCCGGTGCCTACAAGGCGGGCGCGCGGATACCCAACGAATTCGAATTGGCTGAGAGCTATAAAGTTGGCCGCGTTACCGTGCGACGCGCTATTGAGGAGCTCGTCCAGCAGGGCTATCTAACGAAGCGACAGGGGAAAGGCACGTTCGTCAATGCCCCCAAGCTCAAGCGCAAGATTCGCCAGAAGGATGACGTCCAGAGTTTTTCGGACGCATGCCGCGTTAACGGAATGGAACCGGGGGCGTGCGTCATTTCGAGAAAGATACTGCCGGCGGATTCTACCGAAGCGCAGTTCTTTGGTGTTCCCGTTGGAACTGATTTGATTTGCGTTGAGCGCGTGCGTACTGCCGATGGAGTCCCCGTCATGCTCGAGAACAACATATACGTTTACGAGGACAACGCCTATCTATCAACGGCACCTCTATCGAACCAATCCATTTTTGAGTTCGTGCGCAACCGGACGGGCCGCACGCCCGCGTATACCGACCCGTGCACGCTCGAGATCGCGTGCGCGTCGCCCGAGGTCGCTCGACTGTTGGCGGTTCCCGTTGGCGAACCCTTGTTTTATATGGAAGCCTTCTTTTTCGATGAGCAGCGGCGGCCGTTTATCATCGGTCGTCAGCGGATCGTTGGTTCTCGCTACGTTTTTGACATCTAGGACATTGCGAATGGAAACGCCCGGTGGATCATCTCACCGGGCGTTTCCATACCGTTCACGGCGCAAACACAACCGTTCAACCGCGTTGCGGCAATCAGTTTGAAATTATCTTGATGAAGGAAAAAGCTGCTGGTAATCTATGGGACGTCATAGAACGTTTGCATTGTGCAAACGTTGAAGCGAGATGCGATGCAGTCTCGAGTTCTTTGGAGGTATCTATGTCAGATACGAAGGCGAAGAAGACAAACAGACGTTTTAAGTTCAAATTACCGCATGTCTATACGATCATGTTCTTGCTGATCGTTGTCTTTGCGGTCCTGACTTGGATTGTTCCCTCTGGTCAGTATCAGCGCAAGATGATTTCGACGGCGGCGGGCGAGCGTGAAGTCGCCGTTGCTGGAACCTATGAACAGGTCGATAAGAACTACACCGATTCCGAGACCGGCGAGACCATCAATCTGGGCCAGGATATCTTCGCGGTTCTGCAAGCGCCCACCAAGGGTATCCAAGAGGCTGCCGACGTCGTTGCGTTCGTCTTATTGATTGGCGGATCGTTCGCGATCATCACCAAGACCAACGCTTTGAATGCCGGCATGAGCCGTGTGATTAAAAAGCTCAAGAACAAGGACATCCTCATCATTCCCATCACGATGACATTGCTGTCCATTTGCGGCACTACGTTTGGTATGTCTGAGGAAGCCCTGCCGTTCTATGCCATCTTCATTCCCATCATGATGGGTATCGGTTATGACTCGATGACGGCATTCATCATCTGCTTCCTTGGTCCTAACCTGGGATATTGTGCTTCGACCATCGACCCGTTTAATGTTTTGATCGCCCAAGGCATCATTGGCATCGAGGGTAATCCGCAACTGTGGCTGCGCGCCGTTTCTTGGGTCATCTTCACTGCCGTCGGTATCGCATGGGCCATGCGCTACGCCATGCGCGTCAAGAAAAACCCCGAGTCGTCCATTGTGTACGAGGACGATAAGCTCAAGCGTATTGAGTTTTCCGTGACCGATGCCTCCATCGAGGAAGAGTTCACTATTCGTCAGAAGCTCGTGCTTATCGATTTTGCTTGCGGTATGGGCATTATCGTCTGGGGTCTTGTTACCCAGGGCTGGTACATGAATGAGATTTCCGCTGTGTTCCTTGGCATGGGCTTGCTTGCCGGTATCCTGGGCGGCCTTGACCAGCAGACGATCGCAGAGGAGTTCGTTAAGGGTCTTGCCGACTTTGCGTACGCTGCCATCGTTATCGGTATCGCTCGCGGTATTCTGGTCATCGCCGAGGGCGGCATGATCATCGACACCATCCTCCAGGCGCTCGCTACCGCGCTTGCCGGTGCACCCGCCGCCGTCTACACCACGTTTATGTATATCGTCCTTGGCCTGCTCTCTTTGCTGGTTCCCTCGAGTTCTGGCCTGGCGGCGCTCACCATGCCCGTTATGGGCCCCCTGACCGAGCTCATGGGCCTCAATCCCGAGGCAGCCGTCACCGCGCTCCAGTTTGCCAACCAGACCATCAACACCATCAGCCCCGTGGCGGGCATGACGGTCGCCGGTCTTGCCGTGGCTAGGATTTCGTTTGGCCAATGGTGGAAGACCATTTGGAAGTTCTTCATTTTCATGGTCGTGTTTGGCTTGGTCGTTACTGCCATTTCCGGCATGCTTCCGGCGTAGGTGGTTGTGATGTCTGATCGTTTGACGGTCCTGACGTCTAAGAGCGTCTTTACCGGTACGGGGGACCTGCCGTTTGAAGGTTTCGTAGCGGTCCGTGGCAATCGAATTGAGGCTGTTGGCACCAAGTGTGAGGTAGCTTCGTATTTGACCCAGGCGGACGAGGTAGTTGACCTGGGCGATCGCACTGTCATGCCTGGCCTGATCGATGTGCATACCTTCTATACAGGTTGGGCGCTGCGGACGTTGGGGTCTGATCTGTCCGGCATCGCTGATGCCAAAGAGGCTGTGTCGCTCTTGCGTGCATGGAAAGAAGATCATCCGGATTGCGCGGCGGCTTTTGGCCACAACCTACCCGAAACGTTGGCATCGGATGCCGAGAACGCAAATACGGCAGCTGTGTTTGACGATTGTTTTGGCGATATCCCCGTCGTCTGCTTTACATCGGGTGCGGAGACCTGCGTTCTCAATGCTGCCGCCAGTGCGCGATACGGCTTTACACCCCAGGCGTGCTATGCCGAGAAGATCTGGCGCATGATGAGCGATTTCCTCGCGCTGCCCGAGGTGCGTGCCGGGTATTCGGACTACATGAGCATGCTTAACGAGCGCGGCGTTACCGCCATCAAGGAAATGGCGTTTGATGACTACTACGGCTTTGCCGACGAAATGGCTCGCCGTGAGGAATCTGGTGAGCTGACGGTTCGCGTCTCTATGATGTCGCAGCCGGTGGGTGCCGGTGCAAATCTGTCATATGCCCGCGAGGCACGAGAGCGCTTCCGGGGACCGTTCGTTCGTTTTTCTGGCTTCAACCGTATGACCGATCGCGGCGTATGGGCGGGGCTTGCCGAGATGATAGACCCCTATGAGGACTCGGCCGATGCGGGCGCTGCCGGCAAGACGGTCGTCGAGGAGCCAGAGTGGGATCTGATTGAGAACGAGCTGCGTGCAATTGATGCTGACGGCTTCCGATATTCCTTGCATTGCCAGGGCGATGGCGCCGTTCGTCGCACCGTGGCGCTCTATGCCTCGCTGCCTCGAGACGAGCATGGACGGATGCTTCGTCGCCATGCGATTACCGATCTCGAGAACTCTGACCCGACCGATCTTGTCGAGTTTGGCAAGTTGGGTGGAATTTGCGAGGTCTATCCGCAGATTCTGACGCTGGACCGGCGCGAGGATTGCCTGTCGATGATGCGTCGACAAATTGGCGAGACGCGACTTTTGCACAGCTGGAATCGCCGCGGCATGGAAGATTCCGGATGCACAGTGTGCTGTGGAACGGATTTGCCGCTGCTGATTCCGAGCCTGGGCGAGTCAATCTACAGTGCGTGCGGCGGATACTTCGACGACGGACTGCCCGTGAATGAGGTCAACACGCTGACGCTTGTCGAGCTCTTGTGCGCTTGGACTGCCGGGGGCGCGTACGACCTGATGCGCGAAGACGAGCTGGGTACGCTCGAGGTTGGCAAGCTTGCCGATATCTGCGTGCTCGATCGGGATGTGTTCGACCTCGATTATCGCGACGCACGTGATCTTGCGGTTGACATGACGATGTCGGACGGACAAATCGTGTTCGACCGAAATAAGGAGGCATAAGATGTCTGAATCCAAACCGACGCTGCACCGCGAACAGATTGCGGGCATGAATATCCACTACATCATGTGGTCGCTCGATTACTTCCTTGATGTGCAGCAGCGTTTGGGCTTTGAGTCCATTGAGCTGTGGTGTGCGGAGCCGCATGTGACGCTCGACCACACGGGCTACTTTGAGGCTGAGGTCCTGGCGAAAAAGGCTGCAGACCGTGGGCTTAGGTATCGTACTCTGTGTCCCGAGAATGTTGTCTATCCTTGGCAGTACTGCGCACGCAAACCGCTGCATGAACAGCGCAGCCTGGCGTACTTTAAGCACGGCATTGAGCTTGCCGAGGTACTTGGGTGCGACCGCATGTCCATCAACTCGGGCTGGGGCGACTGGGACGAGGACCGCGAGGAAGCCTGGAAGCGCAGCCGCGAGCACTTGTCCATTCTGGCGGAGTATGCCGGCGAGCACGGTCTGGTGCTTACGATGGAAAGCCTGCGTCCCGAGGAGAGCAACCTTGTGACGACGGTTTCCGATGCGAAGCGCATGATTGACGAGGTCGCAAGCCCGTACTTACAGCCCATGGTTGATACAACCGCGATGGGCGTTGCAGGCGAGACGCTCGAGGACTGGTTTGCTGCCTTTGGTGATGGGGCAATTCACGAGATGCACTTTATCGACGGTGACCCGTATGGCCATCTGGTGTGGGGCGATGGCAAGCACGATATGGACGCCTTCGTCGCCACACTCAACGCCCATGGTTTCGACGGCATGCTGGGCCAGGAAATCACGGACGGTCGTTACTACGATGACCCGGCGGCGGCAGATGCCAAGAACATGGCCGCATTCGAGAAATATCTGATTGACTAAAACAACCATCGGCTACGCAACCAACGTCATTGATTGCGGGTCAAACAAGAAAGGAACTGGATATGAACGCACACGATCTGATCAAAGAGGCAATTGCCGAGAAGGGCAAGTTCGACAGCGTCTACTGGATTGCTTGCGGTGGCTCCATGATCGATTTGATCCCGGCTCATGAGCTTCTGCAGCGCGAGGCAACCACCTTCACTTCGTATATCTATACCGCGCGTGAATTCGACATTATGCGTCCGCGTCGTCTGGGCGAGAAGTCCCTGGTCATCGCTTGTAGCCATAGTGGCAACACCCCGGAGGTCGTCGAGGGCTGCGAGATTGCCCTTGCTGCCGGCGCTACGGTGATCGCCCAGACCGACAACGCTGGATCCAAGATCGACTCCGGCAAGTGGACCACGTGGGTCTACCCATGGGGCGAGGGCGTGCCGCAGGCCGAGGTCCCCGCTGGCATTTCGCTGTCGCTTGCAGCAGAGCTGCTCGATCAGCAGGAGGGCTACGCCGATCTTGCCGATATGTATGCCGGTATTGCCGAGATGGATAAGATTCTTCCCCCGGCACGCGAGAAGGTAAATGCCGAGCTGGGCGATCGCTTTGCCAAGCTTTGCCAGGAGCACGAGTTCTTCTATATTCTGGGCAGCGGTCCCAACTTTAGCCAGACCTACGGTTTCGCTATCTGCTCTCTTATGGAGATGCAGTGGCAGCACTGCAGCTACATCCACTCTGCCGAGTACTTCCATGGCCCCTTCGAGGCTACTCAGGATGGCGTATTTTACTTCCTGCAGATGGGCTCCAGCGAGTGCCGTGCTATGGACGAGCGCGCCCTGGCGTTCCTTAAGACGCATACCGATACGCTGATGGTGCTCGATGCCAAGGAGTACGGTATGGAAGCCGTGCCGGCGAGCGTCCGTGCCTATCTGGACCCGGTGCTGTTCTACGCCATGAACTGCGAGCTGCGTGCTGCACGCGGCAAGGTGTTTGATCACGATCCCGATTTCCGCCGCTATATGGGCGTCGTCGAGTACTAGAAGGGACAAAGGCCATGGCATTTAACGTTAACGCGCTCGGATTTGGCGACAACGTCGTCGACCGCTACGAGCATATCCACACCATGTATCCTGGCGGCAACGCGGTGAACTTCGCCGTTTATGCCAAGAAATGCGGTGCCGCACGCTCCGCATACATGGGCATTTTTGGCAATGATGCCGCTGCCGAGCATGTCATTGCAAGCCTCGAGGATGAGGGTATCGAGCTTGACAAGTGCGAGCAGATGATTGGCGAGAACGGAGCGGCTCGCGTGACCGTCGTTGACGGTGACCGTGTCTTCCTTGGCTCCAACGAGGGCGGTATCCGTGGCGATGCGCGCTATGTCCTCGATCGCTTTGACCTTTCGTACATGAAGCAGTTCGATGTGGTTCATTCGGGCAACTATTGCTTTACCGAGCGCGAGCTGCCCAAGTTGAAGGCTGCGGGCGTCACGGTCTCTTTTGACTTTTCGGACGACTCTACCGACGAGTACTACGAGCAGATTGCGCCCTACGTCGATTTCGCTTTCTTTAGTGCGGCGGATGCTGCGAGTGAGGATGAGGTTCGCGAGCGTCTGGCATGGGTGAAGGGCCTGGGTCCGCGTTTTGTGTCGGCTACGGCGGGCGCCGAGGGCTGCATTGCTTACGACGGCGATCGTTATTACCGCCAGCTGGCTAAACCGGTAACGGACATGAAGGACACCATGGGGGCGGGCGACTCGTTCCTTACCTCGTTTTTGATGTGCTATCTCGATTCCGCCAAGCGTGGTGAAGATGGCGCCGAGGCCATCGAGCGCGCGCTCGACTTTGCTGCCGGGTTTGCCTCGACCGTGTGCGGCATGGAAGGTTCTTGGGGCCACGGAGCACCAATCGTCGAATAGCCGAGCGGTCCCGGGGAGGTGCAGGCGCCTCCTCGGGACCCGGTGTGCAAAAAATGCCAAATATGAGTACTGTGACTAATTTAGTCGCAGCAAAATCAACCCCTTCAGACGTGATTTGAGCGTCTGGAGGGGTTTAAGATTTGTGAAAACGCAGGATGAATGACTGTAAAAGCTTTAATTAGCGGACAATCGAGGATTATTCTGGCGGTTGGAAAGTTAAAAGAAATGTATCCATTCCGGTAGCAGTACTCATATTTGGCATTTTTTGCACACCAGGGGTTAGCGAAGGTCAAAAACAGAGCGCGCATTTGTTAAAACTATCGACTCGATGCGCTTTGCGTCGCAGTTTTTGAGCGAGGTGATGCGTTCTGAGGTCCTTGTGAGCGACCTGACGAGCGACTGCGTGCTTGTTTCTGTGTTTGGCTCGGCCGGCGCATCGGTCTCGAGCAGTAGGCGGTCGAGTGGAATCTGTCGTGCGTATTCGCGACAGCGCTTGGTCGCGAGCATGCGTTCGTTGACGGAAAAATAGCAGCCCGCATTACGCGCGCGGGTGAGTTCGTCCGAAGTGCCGCTAAACCAGTGGAAGATGATAGCGGGGGAGTCGGGGTTTGGGATGAGTAGTCCATGCGATTCGAGGACGTCCAGTACGGCTCCTGCCGAACGAACGGCGTGAATTGATATCACGCGCCCGGTAAGAGGATGCTGCACGAGCGCATCGCAGAGCCGGTTAAGTGCCTGTATTTGTAGCGGCTCACTTCCAGCAAAGCGCGCGGAAAAGTCGAGTCCGACTTCGCCGATGTAGCGTTCTTGGGCAGCAACTTCGCAAAGCAGATTGACTTCGGCAAAACCGCAGTGGCCATCGGCGAGCCACCAGGGGTGAAGCCCAACGCCGGCGATGATGCCCGGGTGGCGACGAGCGCGCTCGTTTGCGGCCGAAAAGTCGCGTGGATCGACGCCGCAATCAAATAGACCCAAGCCCAGCGCCGTTGCCTCATCGGCAACGGCGTCCGGGTGAGCCATTAAATCAAGATGGCAGTGTGCATCAAATAACCGGGGCTCCATCTCGGCGCGCTCCGCTAGTCCAAGCGCTGGCCATCGGCGCGCACGCGCTCGGTGCCGCGGCCACTGATCTGGCGGATAACCTCGCCGGCAATCATCTGGCCCATGATGGGCGGCATAAAGCTGGCGGTTCCGAGCTCGGTGCGCTCGTGGATATTGGAAGGGTCGCGGGGCTGTGTCTTAACCGATTCCTCGCAGCTAAACAGTACATGTAGACTCTTGATTCCGCGCTTCTTGCATTCTTTGCGCATGATGCGGCTCATGGGGTCACGTACCGTATCGAAAATGTCGGCAAAGCGGAGGCACTCGGGATGGAGCTTGTTGGCCCCGCCCATGGAGCTAACCAAACGAATGTCGTGGTCCTGAGCATATTTGGCAATGGTGAGCTTGGCCGAGATGGTGTCGATGGCGTCGACGACGTAGTCGAGCTTGCCGTCCGTCTGCTCCAAAACGCGCGCGAAAAATTCGTCGATATTGTCGCTCAACAGGTATTCGGTGCGCTTGATGACGGTAGCGGCTGGATTGATGTCGTGGATCATGGCTTCCATAACATCGACCTTGCGCTTGCCGATGGTGCTTTGAAAGGCGATGGCCTGGCGATTGATATTGCTGGGCGCGATGATGTCCTTATCCAGAATGACGAAATGACCAATGCCGCCGCGGACAAGTGCCTCGCAGCAATTGGAGCCCACACCTCCGCAGCCGAGCACCAGCACCGTGGCGGCGGCGAGTTTGTCGAGTGCCTCGCGGCCCATGATGATCTCGAGCTTGGTGTCGCGTGTCTCGTTGGGGGTTGCGGCTGTGGTTTCGGTCATAGACATCCTCCGATGGGGAAGCGAATCGTGTTTTAGCTATCGTCATTATAGGTATTATCGCGATTCCATTTGAGCCCTAGGGGCTTGTTGAAATGAGGCAGTGATTCGCATAAGATGAAGCAGATGGCACCCGTTGCCGCGGGTTGGCCAACTCCCAAACACGTTTGTAGCGTGAGAAGTGGCCGTCTTCGCATTACGCGGGGGCGGCTATTTCATTCGACCTCCAATGTGGATGCCGAGCTCCACAGCCGCGATTACAAGCAATAACAACGTCAGGACATCGTCAATACTCATAGTCCATCTCCTTCTCGGGTAGAGGGAGCTGGCCCATCTGCTTCAACTTCCATTGTAGCTAAATACGAACGAATGTTCTATAGATGTTCCTGTATTAGATAGTTAGACAAACATCTAAATATCGAGTATAGTGTGCGCGTCATGAGAGATGATGAAAGGGGGTCTTATGCCGGGAGAGGGTTTTAAGGCGCTTGCCGATCCAACGCGACGGCGCATTTTGGAGTTGCTGCGCGAGGGCAATTGCACGGCGGGGGAGCTTGCCGAGCATTTCGATATCAGTAAGCCGTCGCTGAGCCATCACTTGGCGACGCTCAAAAACGCCGGGTTGGTAACCGACGAACGTCATGGTCAAAACATCGTATACAGCTTAAACACTACCGTCATGCAGGACTTGATCGGTTGGTTTATGGGCTTTACAAACACGGAAGGTGATAAGGATGAATAACGAAAACAAGGGCATTCACCCCACGGGGGTATCGTCGCGCGTGTGGATTGCGCTGGTCGCTCTGTGCGTCGCCAATGTCGCAGCGCATCTCATGGTGATGCCGAGCTTGCCTGGGCAGATTCCCACGCACTGGGGCGCGAACGGCGCCGTCGACGGTTGGGGTCCCAGCTGGATGGCCTCCGCGCTCGGCGTGCTGCCTCTGGTGCTTCTCGCAATGTTCTGCGTGGTGCCGCGCATCGATCCCAAAGGTGAGGCATATCGAACCTCGGGCAAGTTCTATCAGGGCTTCGTAATCGCCTTCACATTGTTCATGTGCGCCATAAGCTGGCTGGGAGAGCTTACGGTCTGGGGCGTGGTGCCGGCGGTCGGTTCGGTCAACGTGCTGATTTCCGGTGTTGTCGGTTTGCTGTTCATCGGCGTAGGCAACTACTTGCCGCGTGTGAAGCAGAACTATACGCTCGGTATCAAGACGCCTTGGGCGCTTGCCAATCCCGAGAACTGGCGCCGTACGCAGCGCTTTGGCGGTGCCTGCTTTATGGTGCTGGGCTTTGGCCTGATTGTGATGGGCGTGGCAGGCAGCGTGCTTTCGAGTGAAGTCGCCGCCGCGGTGATTGCGGTTCTGGCGTTTGGTTCGGTTGGAGCCGTCTACGTCTACTCGTATCTGCTGTGGCGCAAATCGCAGCGAGCCGCTCGCTAAGGTTGCGGAAAACTAGCGTACGCAGTTCATAGTATGTTCCGGGGGAACTTTTCCCAGGTAGTATTAGGGGGTATGGGCAACCATGCCCCTTTTTCGTTACGTTTCAGAGCTGGTTTTTCCATTTCGTTTCCACTTAGGCGAAACAAGAATAGGGAAACAGCAGGTAGAAAGGATAAAACAGGCAAATGGCGGAGTTTATCTACCAGATGTATCAGGCTCGTAAGGCCCATGGCGACAAGGTAATCCTTGACGACGTGACCCTGAGCTTCTACCCCGGTGCCAAGATCGGCGTCGTGGGCCCCAACGGCATGGGCAAGTCGACCCTGCTCAAGATTATGGCCGGCATCGAGGAGGTCTCCAACGGCGATGCCAGGCTCACCCCCGGCTACACCGTGGGCATCCTGCAGCAGGAGCCGCCGCTCGACGACGACAAGACCGTTATCGAGAACGTGCGCATGGCGTTTGGCGATATAATCGCCAAGGTCGATCGCTTCAATAAGATCGGCGAGGAGATGTGCGACCCGGACTGCGACATGGACGCCCTCATGGCTGAGATGGGAAAGCTCCAGGACGAGATCGACGCCGCCGACGGCTGGGATATCGATTCCAAGCTCGGCCAGGCCATGGACGCCCTGCAGCTGCCCGATTCCGACATGCCGGTCAACGTGCTTTCCGGCGGCGAGCGCCGCCGCGTGGCCCTGTGCAAGCTGCTGCTCGAGGCTCCCGACCTGCTGCTGCTCGACGAGCCCACGAACCACCTGGACGCCGAGTCGATCCTGTGGCTCGAGCACTTCCTGCACAACTACCAGGGCGCGGTGCTTGCCGTCACACACGATCGCTACTTCCTGGATAACGTTGCCGAGTGGATCTGCGAGGTCGACCGCGGTCACCTTTATCCCTACAAGGGCAACTACTCCACGTATCTGGAGACCAAGGCCGCCCGTATCGAGGCACAGGGCAACCGCGACGCCAAGCTCGCCAAGCGCATGGAGGCCGAGCTCGAGTGGGTGCGCAGCTCGCCCAAGGCCCGTCAGGCCAAGAACAAGGCCCGTCTGGCTCGCTACGAGGAGATGGAGGCCGAGGCCCGCGCAAGCCAGAAGCTCGACTGGACCGACATCCGCATCCCTGTGGGCCCGCGTTTGGGCAACAAGGTGCTCGAGGCCCATCATCTGCACAAGGAGTTCGATGGCCGCGTGCTCATCGATGACCTTTCGTTCACCCTGCCGCGCAACGGCATCGTGGGCGTCATCGGCCCCAACGGTGTCGGTAAGACCACGCTGTTCAAGACGATTGTGGGTCTGGAGCCGCTGACTTCGGGCGAGCTTGAGGTGGGCGAGACCGTCAAGATCTCCTATGTCGACCAGAACCGCTCCGGCATCGACCCCGATAAGAACCTATGGGAGGTCGTCTCGGACGGCCTGGACCACATGATGGTCGGCGAGACCGAGGTTCCGAGCCGCGCTTATGTGGCGAGCTTTGGCTTTAAGGGCCAGGACCAGCAGAAGCGCGCTGGCGTACTTTCCGGTGGCGAGCGCAACCGTCTGAACCTGGCGCTCACGCTCAAGCAGGGCGGCAACCTGCTGCTCCTCGACGAGCCTACGAACGACCTCGACGTCGAGACGCTGTCCTCGCTCGAAGCGGCGCTGCTCGAGTTCCCGGGCTGCTCGGTGGTCATTAGCCATGACCGTATGTTCCTGGACCGCGTCGCCACGCACATTCTGGCGTGGGAAGGCACCGACGAGAACCCGGGCAACTGGTATTGGTTCGAGGGCAACTTCGAGGCCTATCAGGCCAACCGCATCGAGCGCCTGGGCGAGGACGCGGCCCAGCCGCATCGTATCCACCGTAAGCTGACGCGCGACTAGATCGTTACGCGGTTTTCCAAACCGCGTAACTGCTCGACGCTGCGCGGGTCGCAAGCACCCCATCTTGCCGTTCAAGCCGTCGCTCGCGTACCGAAGTACGCGTCGCTCCTCTTTCACGGCAACCTGGGGCACTTGCGGCCCGCTCGCTGTTGGTTACGCAACATCAACAAATAAAAACGGCTCAAATCCTGATTTGGATTTGAGCCGTTTGTCGTTACTGCTCGGGTTCTTCGACTTTATCGATGGCCCAGGTGGATCCGAGGCCACCGGTGGTGTTGCGGCGAATGCGCACGGTGACTTCGTGGCGCTCGCCGGCCTGCGTATAGTGCAGGGGGAAGCTTGCACGGTTTCGCGCGGCCTCGATGGTACCGAGCTCGCGGGCGATCCAGTAGTACTCGCCGATGATGCCGAGCGTGTCGGCGCCGTAGGGGAGATAGGTCGACAACTGGTGCAGAAGCGGGCCGGGGCAGAAGACCTCGGTTGCGAAATCGACGGGGAAGTCCTCGGGGATGGCGGGCGCTGCAGGTGCGGGGGTTGGGGCCGCTGCGGGTGCCGGAGCCGGTGCCGGTGCGGGAATTTGGTCGCAAGCAGAGGTGGGCACGGATTCGATGACGGGTGCGGGCTCCGGCGTCGTTTCCGGCTTGATTGTGGAATCTGCGGGCTTCACGGTGACGGGCGCGTCTGCAGCTGCAGTTTCAATCTCAACCTGCGTTGCGTTCTCGTTCTCGATGCTCGGCTTTGTCTCGACCGGCGTGGATGCCATGGTGGTGATGCCGGCGTTGGCGTTCTCGGGGTCATAGACGACCGTGAGCGAGATGGCGGGCTGCGGCGTCTCGGGCTCCGGCGCCGACTCGGTAGCGTCTTGATCTGCGGGCTCGTCGGACTGATCGTCCTCGGCCTCGTTGCCAAAGACATCGCTGTTTTGGAACGTAGGCGTCTCGGGTTGGTCAGCAGCTTCTTTGGTTGTCGACTTGGGCGCTTCATTGAGCTCCACAGTGGCTTCCTGCTCGGATATGACTTTGGGATCGGTCGTGGCGGCGATTTCGGTTTCGGCTTCTGCCGTTACCTCAATAGCGACTTCGATCTCTGTCTCGGGCTCGGGTTCCGGCGCGGCTTCAACCATGGTTTCTGGCTTGGGACGTTTAACGTGCTTGGGACGCACGGCCTTGAGGTCCTTCTCACCGCGCTTTTTCTTTTTGTAGGACTGCTTAGCGCCCTTGGCTGCCTTGGGCTTGTCCTCGCCCTTGGCAAGGGCGGCATCCCAAGCCTCGTTGGCGATGACGGTGGCATACAGGCGGCCGCCCTTAAAGACGGTCAGCTTAATGCAGTCGTCGAGCTCCTCGAGCAGCTCGCGCGTGGACTCGAAGCCCAGGTCATAAGCGGTCATGTCGCCAGCGGCGAGTGCCTCCTCGACCTGCGTCATAAACGTTTGCTTGCCGCATCCAATCGCATCGCGCAGCAGGCGATACAGATAGATGTGGTTGCCCAGCGAAAGCGTGGGCCTAACTATTGTCTTGCTCATGGCAAATCTCCTCTTTACACATGTAAAGCATCTTACCATCGCATGGCGTTCGCCATGGCGGCGCCCAAGGCAAACGGGCGCGAACCGCTTTCGATTCGCGCCCGTTGTACAGGTCGGTTATCTATGAGAGGCAAATGTGCTTAGTTGCCCGATGCCGTACCTTGGCTCGAGTTGTCAGATGCCGTGCCGGACGCAGTTCCGCTCGAGCTGTTGGTGTTGCTACTGTCTGCTGCACCCGTTCCCGACGTGGTGTCGCTCGTCTGGTCGCCCGTGCTCGGCTGAGAGCCGTCAGTCGTTTGGCTTGAGTCGGTCGTGCCGGACGGCGTGCCACTGTTGGCCGTGGAGGAGTCGGTGCCCTGCGATTGGTTTTGGGTGTTCGAGGACGAATTGGCAGAGGTGGAACTGTCTTGCGTGTCGTCCGCCTGTGCCTGCTGATCTTGCGACTGGGTGTCGCCATTTGCATCGCTCTCGGTCGTGCGCGACGACAGGATTGGCTCGGGACGCTCACCCAGACCCTCACCGGCAGTGGTGATAAGGATGGCGCCGGCGCAGGCGATGACCGCGACGATGGCGATGGCGATCGAGAAGACGATGACCTTCTTTTGCGTCTGGCTGCGCTCGGCTGCCGCCTTGGCGCGCAGGCTGTTGGGGGCGACGCGCGCCGTGGTCGCGCGTCCCGCAACCTGGCGCATCTCCTGCGTGGTCGCGGCGCCACCTAGGTGCTCCTCGACATCGGGCTCAACGGGCTCGTAGGCGCCGGCAGGGTAGTCGACAGCGGCATGCGTGCCCTTGATTGCTTCGGCGCTGGCAGAGATAAAGTGGCGGTAGACCTGCGAGGACACAACAGTGATGACTGAGCTCACAGCGGCACCAATCACCGAGCCGGCAATGCCGATCTTTGAAGCAAGCGCCACGCTCGTGGCGGCGGCTGCGGCGCCGGCGACGATCTGGGGAATGGAAATGTCGTCGAACAGGCCCTTTTTGGGCGCGATGGCCATGGTCTGTCCGATGGAATGGTTTTCGTGAACGCCGTTGTTGAGCGCGGCCGGTGTCATGACGCGCGTGCGCGGCGCGTCGGTGTACTTGGTTGTCATACGGGGCCCTCCCGGTGTAAATCTGCTTCGTTTCATTCAGCCATCAGGGTACCCACCAGATGTGAATCGTACGTGACATTTAACAGATACCATCAACTCATCAATAGCTCACCAAGTTGGTGGGATGCGGTTACACTCGGCGGTTGAACTACAATAGGGCTAGCTAATTGTTGTGAATGGCGTCTACGCACAGGAGCATTCTTATGAATCTTCACCTTTCTCAGTCTGATGGCTTTTTGCGTGTGGCGGCGGCGTCGCCGCGGATTCGCGTGGCCGATGTCGAGGACAATGCCGAGGTTGCGCTGGCGGCTGTTCGCGATGCTGCCGAGCGCGGCGTTCGCGCGCTGGTACTGCCCGAGCTTAACCTGACCGGCTATACCGCGGCCGACCTGTTCCATAACCGCACATTACTGCATGCCTGCGAGACCGCACTGGCACATATTCTCGATGAAACCCGCGAGCTGCCGATTGTCTTTACCATCGGTCTTCCCGTTGCAGTTGCCGAGAATATCTACAACTGCGCCGCCGTGTGCTGCGCGGGCGAGCTTTTGGGCCTCACGGCTAAGAAGTATCTGCCCAACTATGGCGAGTTCTATGAGCGTCGCTGGTTTGCTCCGTCGCCTGCGGATCCCGTGTGGGTTGAATTTGCCGGTCAGGGTCCGGTTCCGCTGGGTTCGGGGCTTGTCTACCGCTGCTGTGATGAGGGTGCCGAGGATATGGTGCTGGGCGTTGAGGTTTGCGAGGACCTGTGGGTACCGGCGCCGCCTTCGACCGAGATGGCGCTTGCCGGTGCGACGGTGATCCTCAATCCGTCGGCTTCGGACGAGATTATCGGCAAGGCGGATTACCGCCGCAGCCTCATTTCCAACCAGAGCGCGCGCCTGTATTGCGCCTATGCCTACGCGGACGCGAGCGAGGGCGAGTCCACGACCGACATGGTCTTTGCGGGCGAGAACCTCGTCTACGAAAACGGCTCCAAGCTCGCCGCGACCAAACTGCTTACCTGCGATATGGCCATCGCCAACGTTGACCTTGACCGCCTGGTTGCTGAACGCCGTCGCTCGACGACATGGACGCGCGCGGACGATGCGCCGGAGGCCGTGACCGTCGAGTTCTCGTTTGAGGGCTCGCTCGCCGAAGAGCCTGTCCTGCGCGATGCGCTCGGCATAGACCGTGTCTTCCCCCGCGCGCCCTTCGTGCCTGCCGACCATGGTGACCTGGCTGAGCGCTGCGAGACCATCCTCGACCTGCAGACCGCGGGCCTCAAGACCCGCCTCGCCCACACAGGTACCAAGGCTGCAGTCATTGGTCTTTCGGGCGGCCTGGACTCCACGCTGGCCCTGCTTGTGACCGTGCGTGCCTTCGATGCACTGGGGCTGCCGCGCACAGGCATCACTGCCGTGTCCATGCCCGGCTTCGGCACGACGCATCGCACCAAGTCGAATGCCGAGTCGCTCGCCCGCGACCTGGGCGTGAGCTTCCGCGAGGTTTCGATCCACGCGGCCGTGGAGCAGCACTTCAAGGACATTGAGCATGATCCGGCTGTCCAAGACGTGACCTACGAGAACAGCCAGGCCCGCGAGCGTACGCAGATTCTGATGGATCTGGCCAACCAGGCTGGCGGTTTTGTCATTGGCACGGGCGACCTGTCGGAGCTGGCGCTCGGCTGGGCTACCTATAACGGCGACCACATGAGCATGTACGCCGTCAACGCGAGCGTGCCCAAGACGCTTGTGCGCCATCTGGTGCGCTATGCCGCCGATGTCTTTGGCGGGCGCATTGCCGAGGTCTTGCTCGATATCCTCGATACGCCGGTGTCCCCCGAGCTTCTGCCGCCCACGGGCGACGGCGAGATTGCACAGAAGACCGAGGATTTGGTGGGCCCGTATGAGCTGCACGACTACTTCCTCTACTACCTGCTGCGTTTTGGCTTTGAGCCGGGCAAGATCTACCGCATGGCGCTCAAGAGCTTCGAGGGCGTCTACGACGCCAAGACCGTCCACACGTGGCTACGTACGTTCTACCGTCGCTTCTTTGCCCAGCAGTTTAAGCGCAGCTGCCTGCCCGATGGTCCCAAGGTGGGTTCGGTGACGCTCAGCCCGCGCGGCGATTGGCGTATGCCGAGTGACGCTAGCTCGCGTCTGTGGCTTGCGCAGATCGACGCGCTCAATCCAGTTGACTAAGGTTGGCTAAATTGAACCAATACGGGGGTTGCAAGCGTTACACTTTTGCAATCTGATGGCCCGTATCGCGCGGCGCTCTTGTCGGAGCGCCGCGTTTTTTATATCGAAAGGTGGCACCATGCAGGCATCGCAGCGTCTCGACCGCTTTGGCGCGGAGGTCTTCGCCTCGCTCAACAACAAGCTTCTCGCGCTGAAGGCTCAGGGCAAGACCATTTACAACATGAGCGTGGGCACGCCCGACTTTAAGCCGTACGACCATGTGGTCGAGGCGCTCACGCAGGCAGCCCAAGATCCCGAGATGTGGAAGTATGCCCTGCGCGACCTGCCCGAACTCAAGCAGGCCGTGTGCGATTACTATGAGCGTCGCTTTGGCGTTTCGGGCATTACGCCGTCTATGGTGCAGTCGTGCAACGGCACGCAGGAGGGGGTGGGCCATTTGGGCCTTGCCCTGCTCGATCCGGGTGACACCATTTTGGTTCCCGATCCGTGCTACCCGGTCTTTGAGGCGGGTGCCAAGATCGCCGATGCCAAGCTCGAATACTATCCGCTGGTTGCCGAGCACAATTACCTGCCCTATGTGGCGGGTATCGATCCCGAGGTTGCCGATCGTGCCAAGTACATGATCGTGTCGCTGCCCGCGAACCCGGTCGGCTCGGTGGGCACGCCCGAGGTCTACGAGGAGATTATCGCCTTTGCCCGCGAGCATGATCTGTTGATCGTCCATGATAACGCGTACTCCGACATCGTGTTTGACGGCGAGCCCGGCGGCAGCTTCTTGCAGTATCCCGGCGCGCTCGAGGTGGGCGTTGAGTTCTTCTCGCTCTCCAAGTCGTTTAACGTCACCGGTGCCCGCATCGGCTTTTTGGTCGGTCGCGAGGATGTGGTCTCTGCCTTTGCCAAGCTGCGCGGCCAGATCGACTTTGGTATGTTCTTCCCGATTCAGAAGGCCGCCATCGCGTGCCTGAACGGTCCGCGCGATGAGGTCGAGGCGCAGCGTCTGAAGTACCAGGAGCGCCGCGATGCCCTGTGCGACGGTCTTGAGGGCCTGGGCTGGGAGCGACCCAACGCGCATGGCTCTATGTTTGTGTGGGCCAAGCTTCCCGGTGGTCGCACCGATTCTATGGCGTTTTGCGAGGAGCTTATGGAGAAGGCCGGCGTTGTGGTGACGCCGGGCGCGAGCTTTGGCCCTTCGGGCGAGGGGCACGTGCGTATGGCGCTGGTTTTGCCGCCCGACCAGATCGCTTTGGCTGTCGAGGCCATTCGCGAGGCGGGCTTGTATTAGAAACCTATTTCGACTCGTCAATAGCTCGAAACCGATTTCGTGCAGTTATTTTACGAATACTGCAAACAATTTCGGTAAACGGTCGATTTTTGGCTGCGAATAGGAGCATAATCAAAGTCCCGATTGGATGTATTGGGATTACGACAAGCCGCTCGGGTCGTTCCCGGGCGGCTTGTTTGTGGAGAGAGATGGGAGTTTCTAATGGTTAACGAGAAGAAGGTCGCTATTGTCGGCTGCGGTTTCGTCGGTTCGTCTTCGGCGTTCGCACTGATGCAGAGTGGTCTGTTCTCCGAGATGGTCCTCATCGACGTGGACAAGAACCGTGCCGAGGGTGAGGCCCTGGATATCGCGCACGGCATGACGTTTGCCGAGCCGATGAAGATCTACGCCGGCGATTATTCCGATGTCGCCGACGCCGCCATGATCGTCGTCACTGCTGGCGCTGCCCAGAAGCCCGGTGAGACCCGCCTGGACCTGGTCAACAAGAACGTCAGCATCTTTAAGTCCATTATCCCCGAGATTAAGAAGTCCGGCTTCGACGGCATTCTGCTAATCGTCTCCAACCCGGTCGATGTCCTGACCTACGCCGCCATCAAGATGTCCGGCCTGCCCGAGGGCCACGTCATCGGTTCCGGTACCGTGCTCGACACCGGCCGCCTGCAGCAGATGCTCGGCGCTCACGTCGAGGTTGACCCGCGCGATGTCCAGGCCTATGTCATGGGCGAGCACGGCGACTCCGAGTTTGTCGCTTGGTCCAGCGCTCAGGTTGCCGGCGTTCCGCTGAACACTTTCTGTGAGCTTCACGGCCACTTGGAGCATGAGGCTGCCGAGAAGCGCATCGCCGAGGACGTCAAGAACTCCGCCTACACCATCATCGAGAAGAAGCACGCCACCTACTATGGCGTCGCCATGGCCGTCAAGCGCATCTGCACCGCCGTCATGCGCGATGAGCAGACCGTTCTGCCCGTCTCTTCGCTCATGGTGGGCGAGTATGGCCTGTCCGATCTTGCCATCTCCATGCCGACCGTCGTTGGCCGCGACGGCGTTGTCTGCCGCGTCCCCGTGCCGCTGAACGACGACGAGCAGCATGAGCTCACCGTCTCCGCCAAGGCCCTCAAGGACATCATCGACAGCGTCGATTTCTCCTGCTAAATCAAGCTCGCTAGAGCGAAAAGCTACAATGAAGGCGTCCGGGCCCACACGGTTCGGGCGCCTTTTTGGTGCAAAGTAACCTGACCCCAATGCACCATCCCAATGCACCATAGTTGATGGGAGGGCCATGTCGGATTCGCCTAATTTTTTGACCTATGCCCAGACGGCGTTTGATCCGTTTGAGGAGCGGCCGTTCTGCGCGGTGGATAGCCTCGTCTTTGCGTGGTTGTCCTATTTGCGTTTGCCGGGTGATATGGCGGAGCTGACGAACTGGCAGGGCCTAGACGTACGCGAGCTGCTGCGTGCCGAGTGCTACCGGGACATGATTGACGACTTGTGGGACCCGGAGGGGAGCAGGGCCTTGTTGGAGGCCGTGGCAGCAAGTCCTCGCTACCGTGGCGTGCACGTTTGCGGCTATCGTGCTGTGAGTGATATGGTGGCGACGGAGCAGTTCGCAGCCATGGCGTTCCGGTTTCCGGCGGGGTTTAGTTATCTTTCCTTCCGGGGGACCGATAGTACGATTGTGGGCTGGAAAGAAGACTTTAACATGGCGTTCCGGTGTCCTGTGCCGGCCCAGGAATCCGCGGCACGTTATGTGGACGAGGCGGCGGATGCGATTGGCGGGCCGCTTTTGTGCGGGGGTCATTCCAAGGGTGGAAACCTTGCGGTGTACGGTGCAGCGATGTGCTCCGATGTTGCCCGTGAACGAATCGAACGGGCGTATTCCCATGATGGCCCGGGCTTCGTCGAGGAGTTTCTGAACGGCGACGCCTTTGCCGATCTTTCCGGTCGAATCGACAAGACGCTACCTCGGTCGTCGATCTTTGGCATGATGTTCGAGACACAGGAGGACTATGCCATCGTTGAGAGCACCGAGTTCAGCCTGCTGCAGCACAATCCCTTTAGCTGGGTGGTTGATGGTCACGACTTCGTGTACTGTGAGCGCCTGTCTGCCGGTGCTCGATACGTTGATGGTTCCATTCGTGAGATGCTGCTTGCAGTGTCGCCTAGCGAACGCGAGCGTTTTGTAGATGCGTTGTTCTCCGTGTTTGAGGCTACGGGTGCTGAGCGGTTTGCGGATATCGCTGGGAATCTGCGCGAGAGCCTACCCGTGATGCTCCAGGCAGCGCAAGGCTTTGACAAGGATACGCGACGCTTTGTCTCGCAGACCATCGTTGCGATTCTTAAGTGTGCGCTGCTGCCCAAACGACCCCAGATCGACGTGCCCGCTGCCGGCAAGAGTTTGGCAGAACAGCTCGAGGCTTGGCAGTCCGAGCTCCTGCGCTAACCATTGGTGCAAGCAACCTGTCCCCGATGCACCAATCTTCGAAGCGCCTGGGGCGGGCTCGACCGCTATACTGATTCGTGCCGAAATCGATCTAGAACGGAATGCCGTATATGAAAATCAATCACGCGATTCTGCATATCCTGGACTTTGACTCTGCCGTCAACGTCATGAGCCAGCGCGAGCTCGATATCGAGAGCCGCACCGTGCGCAATTTCGTAACCACGCACCTGCGGCGCGCTCGTACCTCGGCTGATAACAAGCGTGCCACGTTTGCCGAGAACTCCGCATTCGGCGGCGAGCTCAAGGGCTATTTCTTTGGTGAGCGTGAGTTCGTGGATCTGTCTCAGCAGATTGCGGAGTTCATTTCTTCCGAACTTACCAAGGCCGAGAAAGCCGAGTCCACTGACGTGCTTGTGGCGGACTTTGATGACGATGAGGATGCCCGCTGGTTTGCCGTGATGCTGCTGGGCTCCAAGCAGGCTTTTATGCACGAGGTGGGTCGCGAAGAGGGCGAGGTGCGCAACGACATTGCGCGCCACTACGCCATTCTGCCGAATCCCTCGCAAAAGGTGCCGAGCTATGCAATCGTGCGTGCAAGCACCATGGAGATCGGCTATGTGGATAAGAAGCGCAAGATTGCCGGCGAGGATCGCATACTCATTCCCGATGGCCTGCTGCAGTGCGACACGGGGGTATCGGGCAAGGAGGTCATCGACACCGTGACGCGTGTGGTCGAGGAAGTCGCCGAGGAGCACGGTGCCAACACGGCTGTAGCACTCGCCAAGGTTAAGGCTGCTGTTGCCGAGAAAGTTGAGGATGACGAGGAACTGCCCCCTTGGGATATCGTCGATGAGGTCTTTGAGGACGAGCCGGTTATCAAGGAGAGCGTGCGCGCGGCACTGACTGAGGAGAAGGTGCCTGAGCGTGTGCCCGTGGAGCGCAAGCAGGTCGAACGCGCGGCGGTGCGCAACCACAAGATCCGTACCGACACGGGCATCGAGATCAGCTTCCCGGCCGAGATGGGTTCGAACTCTGAGTACATCGAGTTTGTCAACGAGCCCAACGGCCTCATCTCCATCGAGCTCAAGAACATCGGCAGCATCGAGAATCGATAAGTTGTGTTACGCCTACAGCGGGAAAGCAAAGGCCGGAGCCCTGGATGGGGTTTCGGCCTTTGTTGCTTGGGGCTGAATTACGTTGCAGGTTGAGCATGCGTCAGCGAAAACGACCCAGAGCGAGCAAGGTGACGTGAAAGAGGAGGGCATTGACCTTCTGGTCATGCCCGACAATTGAACGTCAGATTGCCGTTCTGGGTCGTTTGCAGCGTCGACTAGTTACGCGGTTTGGTAAAACCGCGTAACCCTAGAGCTGGCGTAAGCCCTCTTCCAGGCCGGTCTTGCTGTCGGTCTTCTCGTCGCGCATCTTGATGGCGCGGGCGGGGACACCGGCCACGACGGCGCCGGCGGGGACGTCCTCGACGCACACGGCGCCGGCGGCAACTACAGCACCCTTGCCCACGTGCACGCCTTCCAGGACCACGGCGTTTGCGCCGATCATGACATCGTCCTCGATGATGACGGGCGTGGCGCTGGCGGGCTCCACAACGCCTGCCAGCACGGTGCCAGCGCCGATGTGGCAGTTCTTGCCCACGGTGGCGCGGCCGCCCAGCACGGCGCCCATATCAATCATGGAGCCTTCGCCAATGACGGAGCCGATGTTAATGATGGCACCCATCATGATGACGGCGCGATCGCCGATCTCGACGCGGTCACGGATGATTGCGCCCGGCTCGATGCGGGCGTTGATGCCCTTAAGGTCGAGCATGGGCACGGCAGAGTTGCGGCAGTCATTCTCGACATCGTAGTAGTCGATGGAGTCGGCATTGGCATCGAGGATGGCCTTGAGCTCATCCCAGTCGCCAAAGACGGTCTTGCCGCGACGGCCGCCGTAGACATGTGCGTCGCCCCAGGCAACCTTCATGCCGGGCTTCTCGCGCACGTACAGCTTGACAGGTGTCTTTTTGGGCGCGGTGGCGATGTAGTTGATAATCTCCTGGGCATCCATCTCGGCTGCGTTACTCATATGCTGTTTCTCCTTTTCGTGGATACGGTTGATACCTGGTTAGGCAAACATGACCTGGTCGAAGGTATAGAAGCCGGGGTCGCGGGTGACGAGCTTCTGAGCGGCGGCCAGGGCGCCGTTGACGAAGATCTGACGGCTCGTGGCGCGGTGGGTGAGCGTGACCTCCTCGTCCTGGCCAAAGAAACTCACCTCGTGCACGCCGGCGACGGTGCCGCCGCGCAGCGAGTGCATACCGATCTCCTTGGGGTCACGCGCGCCGCACATGCCCTCGCGGCCATAGACGGGGTGGTAGCCTGCCTCGGGCTCAGCTTCGACGATGGCGTCGAGCAGTAGCTTGGCCGTGCCGCTCGGGGCGTCAACCTTTTGGTTGTGGTGCGTCTCGACGATCTCGCAGTCAAAGCCGGGCAGCTCGCGTGTGGCCTGTGCTACCAGATGACGCAGGGCTGCGATACCGATGGAGTAATTGCCGGAGTGCATGACGCGGGCGTTCTGACCCAGCTCGCGCAGGCGGTCCATCTGATCGGGTGTGTAGCCCGTGGTGCCCGAGACCAACGCGGCACCCGTGCGCTCGACATAGGCGACGACGGCATCGAAGGTAACGACGTTCGAGAAGTCGATGATTACATCGGCGGCCGGTGCGTTCTCGAGCTTGCTCAAATCGAAGCCAATCTGGGCGACGATATCAAAAACGTGCTGACCGGCGGCGTCGACAACGCCCTCGGCGGTGGTGCGGATGAGCGAGCCCATGCGGCCCGTTCCCATAATGACGGTCTTAATCAAGCAGACCAGCTCCCTTCAGAGCATCGGTAAGTGCAGCGCGCGTGTCGTTGGCCATGGGGCATAGCGGCATGCGGTAGTTTGCCTCGATCATACCCATCTGAGCGAGCGCTTCCTTAACGGGGATGGGGTTGACCTCACTAAAGAGGGCGTTGATGAGCGGCTGACCGGCAATCTGGATATCGCGGGCACGTGCCACGTCGCCGTCCAGATAAGCGCGGCACATGTCGTGCACGAGCTGCGGCTGTACGTCGGCCCACACGCTGATGGTGCCCGAGGCGCCCAGGCTCATGAGCGGCACGGTGAGCGCGTCCTCGCCCGAGTACATGCGGAAGTCGTCGGACAGCAGGTGCGCGATCTTGGCCGCGTAGGCGACGTTGCCCGAGGCTTCCTTAATACCCATGATGTTGGGGTGCGCGGCCAAGCGCTCTACGTTGCGCTCGCTGATGCCGCAGCCGCAGCGGCCGGGGATGTTGTACAGGATGCAGGGGATGTCCACAGCATCGGCGACGGTCTTAAAGTGCTGATAGATACCCTCTTCATTGGACTTGTTGTAGTAGGGGGTGATGAGCAGCAGGCCGTCGGCGCCCAAGCCCTGGTAGGTGAGCGACTTGGTGAGCATCGTCTGCGTGGAGTTGGAGCCCGAGCCGGCGATGACGGGGATGCGGCCTGCGACTTGCTTGACCACGGCGGCGACGACGGAGTTGTCTTCGTCATCGGTCATCGTGGCGCTCTCGCCGGTGGTGCCCAGGGTGAGGATGGCGTCGGTGCCGTTTTGCAGGTGGAAATCGATAAGGCGCTCGAGTGCGTCAAAGTCGACACTGCCGTCCTTTTTAAATGGCGTAACAAGGGCGACGATTGAGCCCTCGAGATTGCGGATATCCATGTTTTTCTCCTTCGCGTCCGCGATCTGGATGCGTTTGTTCCATTGGGCGGCGATGGCCAGGCGCTCGTCTTGGGCGCGACGGCGGGCACTTTCGGCGCGCGACTTGGCCAGCAGCTCGCGGCCGCTCGGCAGCACGTCGAGCGTGGCAAAGTAGTCGCCCGGGCGCTCGGCACGGCGAATGAGATCTGCCGAGCCGTCGGGGCGCAGCAGGACCTCGGCGGAGCGCAAGCGTCCGTTGTAGTTGTAGCCCATGGAGTAGCCATGTGCGCCGGTATCGTGGATCACGAGTACATCACCCATGTCGATTTGCGGCAGCTCGCGGTCGATAGCGAACTTGTCGTTGTTCTCGCACAAGTTGCCCGTGATGTCGTAGGTGTCCGTGACGGGCGCTGTGGTTTTGTCAGGGCCACCCGGCTGTCCCATCACCGTAATGTGGTGGTAGGCGCCATACATGGCAGGGCGGATCAGATCGACGGCGCTTGCGTCGACACCGATATAGTCCTTGTAGATCTGCTTTTCGTGGATGGCCTTGGTGACCAGGCATCCGTAGGGGCCCATCATAAAGCGACCCATCTCGGTGCAGATCGCCACATCGCCCATGCCGGCGGGGACCAGAATCTCGTCGTAGGCTGCGTGTACGCCCTCGCCGATGGCGTGAATGTCGTTAGCCTGCTGCTCGGGCAGGTAGGGGATACCCACACCGCCGGACAGATTGATAAAGGCGACATGTGCGCCGGTCTCGCACTCCAGGCGCACGGCAAGTTTAAAGAGGATGCGTGCGAGCTTGGGATAGTAGTCGTTAGTGACGGTGTTACTGGCAAGGAAGGCATGGATGCCAAAATTCTCGGCGCCCTTGGCCTTGAGCATGCGGAAAGCCTCAAAGAGCTGCTCGGTGGTCATGCCGTACTTGGAGTCGCCGGGGTTGTCCATAATGCCGTTAGAGAGCTGGAACAGGCCGCCCGGGTTAAAACGGCAGCTGACCGTCTTGGGAATGGGGCCCGCGACGCGCTCAAAGAACTCGATATGGCTGATGTCGTCAAAGTTGACGATGGCGCCCAGTTTATCTGCAAGGGCAAAATCCGCCGCCGGCGTGTCGTTGGACGAGAACATGATGTCGTGGCCGGTGATGCCCAGTGAGCGGGCAATCATGAGCTCGGTATAACTCGAGCAATCGCAGCCGCAGCCGTATTCGTTGAGAATGGAGATGAGCGCCGGGTTGGGATTGGCCTTGACGGCAAAGTATTCCTTAAAGCCCGGGTTCCATGCAAAGGCGTCGCGCACTTCTTGCATGTTGCGGCGGATGCCCGCCTCGTCGTATAGATGAAACGGCGTGGGAAACTGCTCGACGATATGCTCGAGCGTTTTCTTGTCCACAAACGGCTGCTTGGCCGCATACGCTTCGTTGGGGGTCAATGCCATGTCCCGTAAACCTCGCTATCCAGACGGCGCCATCGGCGCATCGAATCCGCATAGCGTGGACCCAATGTCCGGATAGCGCTCCCGCATTGCTGCAGACAGTCCTGCGGGTGTTTCCCGCAGGCCCACCAGGCTGTTCGTGCCCGAAAAACCCAGTTCGGCGGGTTTCGCCTCCCCACGGGGTCAAAGCCTGCCGGCTCGCCCGCGGTTCTTCGTGCCCGCGCCTCTATCAAGTGGTAATGACCCTACCACGTTGCACTTTAGCAAACAAGAGTATTCGTATATAACGTTTAAAAAATGCAGGGATATGCTGGAAATAAGGGTGCGGCAATCTTGCGGCACAATAAGATGGCAACTGGCGCGCACCTATGAAAGGAACCTTTATGACCGAGCTCCAAGAACTCCGTTGCTATCGGCGCGACTTACACAGGATCCCGGAGCTCGACTTCGATCTTCCGCAGACTATCGCCTATATCGAGGGCGTGTTGGCGCCGCTCGCTTGTGAGGTGACCCATCCGTGTCCGAGCTGCGTCTGTGCCTTCTTCGATGCCGGCGTGGGCGCTACGCATGCCACGGCGATTCGCGCCGATATGGATGCCCTGCCCATCGCGGAGGCAACGGGCGTTGCCTTTGCCTCGACTCATCCCGGCAAAATGCACGCGTGCGGACACGATGGACACATGGCCATGGCGCTCGCGGCGGCGACTTTTGTCGACCGAGCGATTCGTGAGCAACCGGGTGCCATCAAGCGCAACGTGCTCTTTGTGTTCCAGCCTGCCGAGGAGACGACCGGCGGCGCCAAGACAGTGTGCGAGAGCGGCGTATTCGAGCGCTATGGGGCAGATCGCATCTTCGGCTTCCATGTATGGCCCGATTTGCCCGCCGGTACGTTGGCGAGCTGTTCCGGTCCGCTGCTGGCGCGCTCAAGCGAGACGCACATTCATATCCATGGCACGAGCATCCATATCGCCAAGACGTACGGCGTTCCCGTAAACGAATCGCACGATGCCGCGCTGGCGGCGGCCAAGTTCTTAGTTTCCGAGCGCGAGCTCATGGATGAGCTGGGTGCCAACGAGCCTTGCATTGGTAAGTTTGGCCTGCTGCAGGCCGGCACCGTCTGCAATGCGGTGGCGGGGGAGGCACATGTGGCTGGCAGCCTGCGTGTGTTTACAGACGACATGTTCGACCGGGCACGCGAGGGCGTGCGCCGCGTGCTGGACGATGCCTGCGCTGCAACGGGCTGCACGTACGATCTCGACTTTGCCGAGGGCTATCCGCCGGTCGACAACGACCCCGAGCTATTTGCCAGCGTCGCGCCTGCCTTGCCCGGGCTGCAGCTTATGGAGGAGCCGCTGTTAATTGCCGAGGATTTCGCGTTCTATCAGCGCCATTTGCCGGGCGTGTTTTTCCTGCTGGGCACGGGTATGCCAGAGGGCCAAGACAACCCGAGTGATTCGGATGGCTGCCCCGCCTATGCCACAAGCGCTCTGCATACCGATAGCATGCTCTTCGACGAGGAAATCCTACTCAAAGGCCTCGATGTCTACAAACGATTGCTTGGCTTGGAGTGACGATGGAACGACGCCGACAGTCTGCCGTATATAGTCCGGGTGGATGCGGGTGCGGTTTGCTGCTGCTTCCGGTCATCGCTGTGAGCATTGGCGTGATGTTTGCGCTTGCCGGGTTGGCGGCAGCGGCACTCGTGTTGCTGATCGTGGCCATTGGCGTGACGATTTGGCTCTGCCGCAATCGCGAGCAACGTCGTGCCGACGGTAAAACCAATGTCGGCTGGGCCGTCTTCCTAGTCATTGCGTACCCACTGAGTGTCAGCTACCTGGTGTTCTTTGTTCTGCTGATGATCAGTACCTTTACCGGGGAATCCGTCACGGTGGGTTGATGCACTGCCAGCAGACGGTCGCGCAAAGTGCGTTTGCTCGGCGTTTGGATAACTGTATTGGCCGTTTACCGCAACCTTAGCTCCCAGCTAATGAATTTGAGCTCGCTGCCTTCTACGATGTGCTGTGTGCCGGCGCGGTAGCCGGATCGTAGGAAGGATGCATGATGAATAAGCTCGAAAACGAAGTGCTGCTGAGCCGTCGCGCTGCACTTGGCGCATTCGCCACTGTTGCCTTGGGGACTGCCGGTCTTCTTGCCGGTTGCGGTAGCGATAAGGCGACCGTCACCGAGGATGCCGGCGATGGCGACAAGAAGGAAGAGACGAAGAAGGAAGAGCAGCCTACGACTGACCTGGCTGTTGGCACGACGGTGACCACGACTGCTGGCCTTTCCGTCGTCGTCGATTCCGTCCAGCCCGGCCTTACAAATTATGACGGTTCGACCATGACGGGTATTCACGTCACGTACGTCAACAATGGCGATGAGGGCGCAGATTACAATATCTACGACTGGAAGGGCGAGGACGCCAACGGTGCGCAGCAGAACCAGGGTTATTACAGCGAGGGTTCCGATGAGCTGCAGTCTGGTACCCTTGCCGCCGGTGGCTCCGTGGCGGGCAATATCTACTTTGATGGTGACATCAAGAAGGCTCTCTATTTTGCCAACGTGTTTGATAAGTCTGCTGCTGCAAGCTGGGTGCTGGCCTAACATGTCGCTACCGTTGCGCCGTATGGGAGGTGAGGTCGTATGCCCAATAAAAAGCTGACGGACGAGTTACTCAATGAACTCCTCGACGCGCCAAACATCGATGGCTATATCAAAGAGCACGACTTTGCCGCCCCGTCGCTTTCGGATTACTTAAAGCAGTTGCTGCAAGAGAAGGGGCTCGAGCGCTCGCGTGTGGTGCGTATGGCCGACCTCAACGAGACCTTTGGCTATCAGATTTTTACCGGTGCGCGGCATCCGAGTCGCAATAAGGTGCTGCAGATTGCCTTTGCAATGGCGCTGTCGATGAAGGAGACCAACCGCGCTCTGACGGCTGCCGGAGTGAGCGTCCTCAACTGTAAGGACCGTCGCGATGCAATCATTATCTTTTGCATCGACCGTGGCTGTAGCCTCCAAAAGGTCAATGAAGAGCTATATCGCTTTGGCGAGGAAACGGTGAGTTAGTGGTCGATGGCTGAGCCGGCGGTGTCACCAGAGCAGCCATGCAAACGATCGGGGTGCGGACACCATGGGGTGTCCGCACCCTGCGTTATGATGGGCACCATGGATACTCAGAGCCCAACATATTCCGATGACGAGCTGACTGCTTCACTTGTCGAGCATTTGGCGTCGCTCGACCGCGATGACAGCTATCGTGTGGAGCGCGTGCTCAAGTGCTCGGATGTCGAGACGACCGAACTCGTCTATTTTGAGGGCTCTGGCGGCGGGTCTCTCGGTCCCTTTGTCCGCAAGCGCATCGATGCTTCGGTGCAGATTGGCGGAGCATATGAGCGCCTGTTTGCGGCCCAGCGCGCCGGTCGTCGTTTTGAGCACTTGCCCCGAATCGTCGATTGCCGCCGTGTGGGCGACGAGCTTGACGTGGTGATGGAGTATGTCGAAGGCGAGACACTCGAGGCCCTGGTGGGACGCTTGGGGACGACGCCCGATTATGCCCGCGGGCTGTATCCCGTTCTGTGTGAAGCGGTGGGCGAGCTGCATGCTGGTTTTGCAGCTGCGGGGGAGCCGGGGATGCCGGTAATCCACCGCGACCTTAAACCCTCGAACATCATCGTATCGGGCGTGAGATACGCGACCGATGCCGGCATGACCTTTTCCTCGCTGGTGATTATTGACCTGGGAATTGCGCGCGTTTGGCGCGATGGCGCCGACGCCGACACCGTCAAGTTTGGCACGCGTTCCTATGCGCCGCCCGAGCAGTTTGGGTTTGGGCAAACGAGCGTCCGCAGCGATATTTACGCGCTTGGCGCGCTGCTGTTCTTTTGCCTGACGGGAACTGACCCCAAGCCTGGGCGTGACATGCGCGAGCAATGCGAGGCGCATGGCATTCCCGTTCCGCTGGCGGATGTGATTTGCATGGCGATGGCGCTCGATCCCGCTAAGCGCTTTGCGAGTGCAAAGGCACTGGGGCATGCTGCGCGTGCGGCATATGAGCTATGTCTCCCTGCACCGTCGCCCGTGACCTTTTCTGCTGCCAGCGTGCCCCGGGCCGCGGTGCCACAGGTGCAGCGGGTACAGCAGCCGGTTGCCCTCACGCTTCCGTCTTCTGCAAGCCGGCGTTCGATCGTCTCTCCCGTGACATCCAAATGTGTGCGTCTGCTCTCGCGTATCCCCGAGCCCGTGGGGCGCATATGGAATGGATGCGTCTATGCGACAACATTGTTGCTGCTGATGGGCAGCCATTTTGCGGTATTTACGCCAACGGGCGAAAACCGAAACTATCCAACGTGGTTTTTGGCGCTTGAGTATTTCTTTATGGTCGATGGCCTGGTGTTGCTCATTACATTCGGAATGCTCGACCGGCGTAGGCTTCGACGTCGTTTTCCCGTGCTCGGTCGGTATCGGGGGAGTGCTTTTGTCGAACTATGGTTCAAGGCGCTCGGGTTTATGTTTGCCGTCATGTGCGTCGTCGTTGTTATCGGCAACGCGACCGGTATCGTCTCCTAGAGAATCGAAAAGGGGCCCCGTTTGGGGCCCCTTTGCAGTTGCACTTAAATACGGTTCATTTGATTGGCGACCTTGTTGTACCAGTCCTGCCACGTGGGCGGGCAGTACTTCTTGGCGGCTGCCGGAGTAAGCGTGGAACCATAGTTGGCGCCCAGGTAGGCAACGTGGGCGGAGACGCCCTCGCTCCAGCTACCAAAGCTACGCCAACCGCCGCCGCGGGCACTCCAGCCCCAGGCGTTATAGGAGCCGGCGCAATAGAGGCCCTTGCTGCTCTCGATGCAGGCGATGGCGGGGGACCAACGGGGATCGACGCCGGTATTCCAGGCGGCGACGGCAAAGTTGTAGCCCTGGCCTGCCATGGGGGAGCCGGCAAGGTAGTTATCGATGCGGCTCGTCCACTCGTTAATGAACGAGTCGTAATCGGAGTTACCGCTATTCGAGCTGTTCACCGTGGTGTCGATGGTGGTGTTGGCGTTGTTGGCCTGGCTGTTGGAGTTGTTGCCGCTTACACCCTCGCCCGAGATCTTCTCGGCGGCAGCGGCCTTGTCGGCCTCGAGCTTTGCCAGCTCGGCAGCATTTTCCTGCTCGGCCTTTGCCTGCGCCTCGCTGCGGAGCTGCTGAGCCTGCGCCAGTGCATCCTCGGCATTCTTTTGCTCGCCCTCGAGCTGAGACTTGGCCTGATCGAGGGCGGTTTTGTTCTGCTCGAGCTCGGTCTGCATCTTGTTAAGCTCTTCGATCTCGTCGACGCTCGAGCTCGTAATCTGGTTGGTGTATTTGCAGGTGGTGATAAAGTCACCCAAGCTCTGCGTGTTCACCAGGAAGCTCACGATGGGGCTGGTGCCCTTCTGGTACTTATACAGATCGCGCATGGCGGAGCTTGCCTTGGCCTGCTGCTCGGGTAGCTCGGCCTCAATCTTATCGATGTTCGCCTCATTGGAGTCGATCTGCTTTTGCAGATCCTCGAGCTTGGTGCGGGCGTCGTTGTAGGCGCTCGTAGCGTCCTCGATCTTTTTCTGGGCGGCGGAAAGCTGATCCTGCGTTGCCTGCGAGGCGGCATAGGCCGCGACGGGGGAGAGCATCGGCGTGGCCGTCAGCGCGACGGCGAGCGCGGCGCTCGTGATGATACGAGCCGGCTTCGACGCGATGAGCGCTGCGGTGCGATGGTTCGAATGCTGCATCCAGTCCCTCTGCAATCAATCGTAGGTTATTGGTCGAGGTGTATTCTACTACTGCTTTCGACCTCAACTTGAACCTTAAAGGTTCCAAAGGGTCAAGTTGAACTTGAGGCTTTGGCCTTGACCTGCGGGAATGGTGAATTGTTGAGAAACCATAGAGTTCAACTTTAACGTTACGGCACCCTGTTTGTGAGGGTTTTTGGCTGCAAAAGCTACCTCAACGTGGGGTTTTGCAACTACAGGGTTCCTTCGCGGCGAGCCCGCTCCACCTCTTTGAGTGCCTCGGCGGGAGTGAAGGAACAGGTGCCGTCGCCGAGCCTGACCACCTGTATGTCGTCACCGATATGGACTTCTCCGCCCTGCAGCACGACGCCAAAAATGCCCTCGTGGGGGAAGATACAGTCGCCGGCGAGATAGTAGATGGCACAGCGTGTGTGGCAGACTTTGCCGATCTGGCTGATTTCGACGAGCACTTCGCTACCGAGCTTGAGCTGCGTGCCCAAGGGGAGTGAGAGCAGGTTGATACCCTGGGTTGTGAAGTTCTCGCCAAAGTCGCCCTCGTGCACATCGAGCCCGCGCGCCTGCGCCGTCTGGATAGACTCTGCAGCTAAAAAGGAGACCTGACGGTGCCAATGCCCGGCGTGCGCATCGGAGGCGAGGCCAAACTGCTCGATGACGGTGTCGTGCCCGTCGGCGACGGGTGACTTACGCGTGCCTTTGTGCTCCGACGTGTTGATTGAGACGATGCGGGCAGGCCCGTTGTAAGCATCGTTTGCGGTGCGTAGGGGAGCTGCCGTCTGGGCACGATCCGCAAGTTCGCGCTTTGCGGCGTCAATGATGGGGTTGTTGATCGGATGAGCCTGGGGCACAGTGTACCTTTCGACGGGGCTGGCAACATGTTGAATCCTACAACAACGGTGGGTTCATTGCCCGTTGTCGTACACCGGTGATCGCCGCCTTCGTGCTGGATAATTACGCCGATTGCCATAGATACGGTGGAGCTTTGGGTGCCGGCGGCTCGGCACGCTAGAATAAATCAGTTGCACAAAGACCGCCCGTCGTGTGGGCAGTTCTAGATAGGAAGTTTCCATGGCATTGCAGTTTACAGAGCGCGAGTTTATCCCCGTGCTGCTCGGCGGCGACATCAACGCGTATTCGGTGGCGCGCGCTTTCTACGAGGAGTATCAGGTTAAGAGCCTGGTCTTTGGCAAGTACCAGACCGGCCCCGCGTATCGCAGCCAAATTATCGATTACACGCCCAACGTGGATATCGATACCATGCCGGTCATGATCGAAACCGTTAACGGCGTCGCACAGGCCAATCCTGATAAGAAGATTATTCTCATGGGCTGTGGCGACAACTACGTCGCGCTTGCTGCGCAGGCTCAGGACGCCGGCCAGCTTGCCTCGAACGTCATCGCGCCCTATGCGCCCTACGGCATGCTCGAGCAGTGCCAAAAGAAGGAGATCTTCTACGAGCTGTGCGAGAAGCACGGTGTGCCCTATCCGCACACGTTTACCTTTACCATGGCGATGCTCAACGCTCAGGGTGAGGCTTCCGCCGAGGTGCTCGACCAGATCGACTTCCCCTTTCCGATGATTCTGAAGCCCTCTGACGGCATCATGTGGTGGGAGCACGAGTTCGAGGGTCAGAAGAAGGCCTACGAGATTGCCGATCGCGCCGAGCTGGAACAAGTCATTCGCGATGTGTACGCCAGCGGCTACACCGATGACCTCATCTTGCAGGACCGCGTGCCCGGCAACGACGAGTACATGCGCGTGCTTACCAGTTATTCCGACCGCAACGGCAAGGTTCGCATGATGTGCCTGGGTCACGTGCTACTCGAGGAGCATCAGCCCCATGGTGTCGGCAACCATGCGTGCATCATCACTGAGTCCAACGACGAGCTCATGGGTGGCGTGCGCAAGCTGCTTGAGGACCTTAAGTTTACGGGCTTCTCCAACTTCGACGTCAAGTACGACGAGCGCGATGGCTCATTTAAGTTCCTCGACTTCAACACGCGTCAGGGCCGCAGTAATTACTATGTCACCAATAGTGGCTTTAACGTTGCTAAATACGTGGTGGATGAGTACGTCTATAACCGCCCGTTTGAGCCGGAATTTGTGACGGCGCAGGATGAGGCGCTGTGGATGGTCGTTCCTATGGGCGTCGTTGACAAGTATGTCAAGGACCCCGAGCTGCGTGCGAAGGCGCATCGTCTGGCCAAGGAGGGCAAGGCTGCCGATCCTTCGTTTATGAAGGGCGATTTTGTCTTTAACCGCTGGTTGCGCATGTGGCACACCAAGCTGCGCCACTTTAAGCTGTTCAAGACGTATTACAAGTAGACGAGCGTGGCGCCCGTCCGGTATGTATCGGGCGGGCGCGGGTATGATACGCGAAGTTGCGGGGCGTCACCAAGGAGGCGGCGATGGAAAAGCTGGGAGTTATCGGCGGCATGGGCGCCGAGGCCACGTCGTATTACTACGACCAGGTGGTACGTCATACGGCGGCTACGTGCGACCAGGAGCATATCGACATGGTGGTGCTTTCCAAGTCGACCATGCCCGACCGCACGCTGGCCATCAAGACCGGTGAGCATGCCGAGCTGCTGGCGACCATGAAGGAGTGCGCCCAAGCGCTCGAGTCGCTGGGTTGTGCGAACATTGCCATTCCCTGCAACACGTCACACTACTTCTACGACCAGATCCAGTCGTTTACGAAGGTGCCGATTATCCACATGCCGTGCGAGTCGGTGCGCTATGCTCTGGCCGGCGCGGTGATGGGGGAGTGCGAGTTCGACCCCAACCTGAGCATGCCGGCCGAGCCGGTGCACAAGATCGGCATCATGGGCACCGACGGTACCGTGGGCGCAGACGTCTATGGGCGCGAATGTGAGACCGCGGGCGTTGAGGTCGTCTATCCCAGCGAAAAGCGTCAGGCCGACGTGATGTCGCTCATCTACGACGATGTGAAGGCCGGGCGCGAGCCCGATATGGATAAGTTTGACCGCGTGATGTGGGAGTTCGCCCGTAGCGGCTGCGACCGCGTCATCCTGGCCTGCACGGAGCTTTCGGTGTTGCAGAAGTATCGCGAGATGCCCGAGATCACCCTCGATGCGATGGATGTCCTGGTGCGCGAGTCCATCATTCGCAGCGGCGTCCCCTACCGCCTCTAGCTTCCGACCTGCCAAAAAGGGACAGGTTTATTTTGACAGGTATTATCTGGGAAAACAGTAAAGGCCTCGGCTCGTTTGGTGCGAGCCGAGGCCTTTTGCATTTGCCGGTTGCTGCCAGCGATTGCTAGAACAGGAAGCCGATGGCGATAAGGGCGATGCTGATGATGAGTACGGCGATGTCTAGGCCCTTGATGGGGTAGCGCTTGTACGAGCTGGCGCGCGTACGCAGATAGAAGCCGCGCTGCTCGGCGGCAAGCGCGGTGGCATCGGTCTTGCCCACGCTCGAGATAAGCAGCGGCACGCACAGCGGCAGCATGAGTTTGAGTTTCTTGACGGGATTCTTAGTGTCGTATTCGACGCCGCGTGCAGTCTGCGCCTCCATGATGGCGTTCATTTCCTGGCCAAATACCGGCACAAAACGCAGCGCCGTGGTAAAGGTGAAGGCATAGCGATATGGCACGTGCAGCACCTCGACGCAAGCGTTGGCGAGGTCGTTGAGCTTGGTCACCATAAGCATGAGGATGAGTGGCAGCGCCACGCCCAACAGGCGTAGGCAGGCCTTCGATCCGGTAATGAGGCCCGTGTCGGTGATAAAGCCCCACACGATGTTGCCATCGCGCATAAAAGCCAGCTGAAGCACCAGCATGATAAGCGCGAGCGGAATCAGCAGCTTGAGTAGCGAGAGCAGACGGTCGACGACGCCGGCGTAGGCGCCCAGTGCAAGGGTGAGCGCCAAAAAGCCCAACAGCGCCACGTAGGTGTCGGACAGGAAAATGCCGATGATGATGGCGGCGGCAAGGCCCAGTTTGACGACCGGGTTCAAGCGGTGCAGCAGTGTATCGCCCGGCATATAGTCGATGACGCTAACCACGGTGGACCATCTCCTCGGTAATGCGAACGATATCGGTGACCTCGCTCACCTGTGCAAAGGCGGGAGAGACGGAGGATGCCAGGCGACGAGAAAGCTCTATGACCTGGGGCGGCTCAACGTAGGCTCGCTGCATGAGCTCGATGTCCGAGAACAGCTCGTGCGTGCGGCCGCGCTCGAGGATGCGGCCGTCGGCCATTACTACAATGCGCTCGGCAAAGTCGGAGACGACTTCCATGTCGTGGCAGACCATGATTACAGCGCAGCCGCGCTCGGCCATGGTGCGAACGGTTTCCATGACGGTCATGCACTCGCGGTAGTCAAGGCCGCTCGTAGGCTCGTCGAGCACCACGATTTTGGGCTCTACGACCACGACGGAGGCGAGTGCCACCATCTGGCGTTGACCGCGCGAGAGCGAGAAGGGTGCCTCGTCGGCCGGCAAACCAAAGCGGTCGATGACGAGCTGGGCGCGACGCAGCGCCTCGGCACGGTCGATGCCGGCAAGCTCCAGGCCAAAGGCGACCTCGTCGAGCACGGTGTCCTTGCAGATCTGGCGGTCGGGGTTTTGGAAGAGGGTTGCGACTTCGCGGGCGATGCGGCTCGTGGGAACGGCTGTGGTATCCAGTCCCGTGACGCGCACGCTGCCCGAGGCGGGCTTAAGCAGGCCTGTGAGCAGCTTGGTGAGCGTGGTCTTGCCGGCGCCGTTTTGGCCGACGATGCCCACGAGCTCGCCGGGATAGAGGGTCAGGTTGAGGTCGTGGACGGCGGCGCCGCCATTGGGATAGGCAAACTCAACGTGATTGAAGGTGAGCACGGGCTCGGCGTCCTTGGCGTGCGGGCGCAACGACGGTGCGTGCGGTGAGCCGGCGGGTGCCTGAGTGTCGCTGCTTGCGTGTGCGGGGTCGACGATGCCCGTAATCAGGCGCTCGGCCTCATCAACATCCAAACAGGGAGTGCCGCTGGCCAGGCCATCCGCCTCGAGGCTGTTGAAAATGCGCGTGACACGCGGGCAATCGACGCCGATGGCGCGGAGCTCATCGGCGTGCGCGAAGACCTCGTGCGGCTCGCCCTGTAGCGCGATTTCGCCATGATTGAGCACGAGCACGCGGTTGCAATACTCCGAAAGCAGGGCGACTTTTTGCTCAACGACGACGATGGTGATGCCGAGTGCACGGTTGGCCTCGCGTAGGGTCTCGAAGACCAGCGTGGAGCTGGCGGGGTCGAGCGCCGCGGTGGGTTCGTCGAGCACGAGCACACGCGGACGCATGGCGAGGATGGCGGCGATGGCAACCTTTTGCTTTTGGCCGCCCGAAAGTGTGGCAACCTCGCGGTCGCGCAGGTCGCTGATGCCGACGGTCTTAAGCGTCTCGCTCACACGTTGCTCGATCTGGGCGTGGGGAACGCCAAAGTTCTCCAGGCCAAAAAGCATCTCGTCTTCGACGACCGAGGCGACCATTTGCGTGTCGATGTCCTGCAACACGCTGCCGACGATCTGCGACACATCGGTGAGCGAAACTTCACAGGTGTCGTTGCCGTCGACAGTGACGGAGCCAAAGAACGTGCCGGTGTAATGGTGGGGTACGGCTCCCGACAGGCAGGCGGCAAGTGTGGACTTGCCGGCGCCCGAAGGCCCGATAATGCCGATAAAATCTCCCCTGTTCACGCCGAGCGAGATATGCTTAAGCGCCTGCTCGGTCTGCGTGCCATAGGAGAACGAGACATCGTCGACGTTGATGATCGTTTCCATGGATACCTTTCATAGTCATCGGGGACGTTCTTAAATGACTAGTCGTTTAAGAACGTCCCCAAAAGCTAGTTGTTTGGGACAGTCTTTGGTGGTGAAGCACGGAGACGGCTTTACGAGGGGCCCCAGGTTGGCGCGAAAGAGGAGCGAAGCGCACTTGGGTACGCGAGCGACGAATGAACGCCAAGATGGGGTGGCTCGTAAAGCCGAGCAGGTTAGTTGAGCTTCAGGGCCTTCTGGATGGGCAGATAGAGAGCGCCGACCAGAATGGCGTTAAACACGGCGGTCATGGCGACGACGGGCAGCATGGCAGCGGCGAGCTCGCCCACCACGCCGAGCATAGCCATCTTGATGACCATGAAGATGACGCCCGAGACAAAGGTGGTCACGAACGTTGCGACGATGGCGACGGCTGGCTTAACCTGGCCGTCCTTGGCAGCAGCGTTGACAATGACGGCCATGAGCATGGCGGCGATGCCCTCGGCGGCAAAATCGACAAACGGCGAGGTGGTGGTGATCTGGATTACAGCCGCCGAGATCAGGCCGATAACGAGCGCCTGGCCAATGTTGGGACGAACGACCAGGATAGTGAGGCAGAAGGCCGAGATAATGAACTCGGGGCTGATCATGCCGCCCGAGATGCCGGAGATGGCCTTGCCGACGGTGAAGTTGAGGATGAAGCCGGCGGCAAGCAGGATGGCGAGCAAGACGAGGGCGCGGACGTCGAGTTTGCCGCGGTCGGCGGTCTGGACGGTGCGGGGCTGGGCGGTGGTGGTGTTCTGAGACATGGTGAAAATCCTTTCGGAAGGGAAGTGCAAGAGAAGAAAGCGGAGGCGCGTGATGCGAATGCGATTGGGCTCGAGATAGAAAAAGGCCCCCGGTCGAAACCGGAGGCCTTCCAATCACCTAGAGCGCAAAAACAGGCGTGAGGGACTCACTGTCGACCGATCGTATTCGCATCACGCCACCACCAGTTGTTGAGAGACTTCATCGTGTTCTTCATGTTGGTGGCTCCTTTCGTGATGCCATGGCGCGGTCGCACCTAGTTGCTGTTGCGCTGCACTATAGCACAGCAAAGTGTGTGCGGGGAAATCTTTTTTGAAAAGATTTCGGCGACGTTTCCCGTCGGTCGAATGGGCGGCTGGGTGGGCGGGCGACTTTGGCCATCCCGCCCGCGCCTTAAGGTGTGGGGTTCTTAGGCCTTCTTGCGACGATAGAGCACGAAGCCGCAGACACCGATGACGACGACGGCGCCAACGGCCATGGCGGCCATGTTGTTGCCCTCGGACTTCTCCTCGGTCGCCTCTTCCTCAACCTCGGGCTCGGCAACGTCCTTATCGGAGAGGGCCTCGTCGGCATAGGTGATGGACTCGACTAGGCAGTCGTTGCCGGCATCGTAGTCACTCGGGACGAACTCCTCGGAGAAGTCGCCCTCCTTGAGGTAGTCACGCATTTCCTCGAGCATGGCCTTGCACTTGAGGTAGGTGTTCTTGGTGGCAGCCTTGCCGGCCTTGTTGGCCAGGGCGGTGCGGGCCTCGGTGTTCTCGGCGGCCTGCATGGCCTCGTCGACGGTCAGGTTCTGCTCGATGAGCTCCTTCTGCAGGGCGTCGAGGTAGGCGCGGACGCCGGTAGCGCAGTGATCGCGGTTCTCATAGGCGAGCGTGTTGATGTCCATGAGGACGTAGTTGATGGAGTTCTTGGGCTCCTCGTTGTTTACAACGTCTTCCTCTTCGCAGTGATCGAAGGAGACATCCTGATCGCTGAAGTAGGGGCTGACCTCGGTGAGCAGTGCGGAGTAGAGGGGGATAGCGACGGAGAACTCGGCGTTGGAGAGCATCTCCCACTGGATGGTCGCGATTTCGGGGTCCATGCCGTGGCGGATCTGGAAGGTGTGGATCTCGGTGTTGCGGTTGGAGCCGATAGCATAGGCGCCGTCGGTGTTGGCGTTGAGACCGGCGACATTCTCGCCGCGAGCAGCGAAGCTGCGGATCATCTCAAAGGTGTTCCAGTCGGACTTGCCGGGCTGGAAGAACAGCGGCTGCATCTCGTGGACCAGGGCGCCGGTCGTGGCGCGAGCGTCTTCACGCTCGTCCTTGACGATCTCGTAGTCAGCGCCTTCAGCCAGCGGGGCCATGAAGTAATCGCGACCCTGGATATAGCGCGACCACTGGTGCATACCGGCCTCGCCGATCTCTTCGCCGTAGGTCTTGGCGACGTCGAACTTGCCGTCGGTGTACTCGGCAAAGCCCTTCTCCTTAGGCATGGACTCGATGCCCTCGGAATGGAGGCAGTTCTCGGTGTCATCGAGGTCGACGTTATAGGTGAGGTTGCCGATGTTGGGGTTGAGCGAGGCGATGTCGTCGGCGAGCTTCATAGCAATCCACTGATGACCGGAAAGCGCGGCGAACAGCCAGGTCTCGGTGCTGTCGGCGATGATGATCTGGTCGTTGGAGCAGACGCCCTGCTCGTCGATCAGGCTGCCGATGAGCTCGACGCCCTCGCGGGCCGTGGCGCTCTCGCCCAGGATGACGCTGGCATAGCTGTACTCGCCAATGCCAGTCTCCTCGGTGATGGGGTCGGCTTCTTCGGCCTTCTCGTTATAGGAGGTGCTCAACGTGGCAGAGCAGGAGACGCCCTTCTCGTTGATGCCGGCTTCGGAATATGCGTCGTAGCGATCTTCCCACTGCGAGGGGTTGTCGCGAACGAAGGTGTAGCGGTAGGTTGCGCCCTTGGACTTGTACTCAAAACCGGACTCGACCGATGTGTACTCGTTGCCGTCCTTGTGTGCGGGCTCAATGCCAAAGTGCTTTACATAGCGCGGACCGAAGTCCTCGGAACGGCCATAGTACGTGTTGCCGTCTGCCGTGAGCTTGCTACCCATGTAGATCTGGGTGCAGGCGAGCGCCGAAGTCGGCATGGCCATAATGGCCGCTGCTCCAAACGCAAGGCCGCAGCCGAGCTTTTTGAGCGTGTTGACAGGATGAGTAAACCTCATGATCCCTCCCAACTGTTGAGACCCCACAAAACTGTGCGGAATCTCAGCTAATAAATACATCTATTAGTCTATCGGAAGTCTAAGAAGTATTCATCTATTTCGATGAAATACTCGATGAGCGTCCTAAAATATGCGATGAGCGGATAAGAATACTCATTATGTAGCTTTACTTAAATAAAGGCACCCTGCAATTACTGTACCTGAATAAAGCGCCTTGCACGGGGCGCAAAGAAAAATCCCCCGCTGTTTGGCAAATGCATAAACAACGGGGGAGACGATGATTGGATGAATATCATACCAATGTGGAATTACTTCTTCCGGCGGTGGATTACGTTAATCGCATAGCCGACGAGCATGGCCAAGACGATGACGATAAAGCCAATCAGGGGGTTGTCGTTCATGGGGTCCTCCTATTTTCCGAGCGGGGAGAATTCGTCGACGATGAGGTCGAGGCATTGCGGAAGTGCGCGGGCACCAAAGACGCCCGAGTTGCTGGAGATGATCTCGCCGTCGAACTGCATGCCCAGCGACGGCGTGCAGGTGATCTTGGCTTCTTTGGTCTGGATGATCTTGAACTGCGGACGGCCGAGCACCTTGCCGGCGGGGTCGAGCGCGGCGGTGATTACGGTGGGCAGGAGCTGGACGGTTTTTACGGGCTCGATGACCGCGATGTCGACCATGCCGTCGTTCATGCGGCAATCGGGGAACAGGTTGATGTCGTTTTGAATGACCGAGGTGTTGCCGGCCATGCAGCAGATGCCATCGAGCTCCTCGACAATGCCGTCATGCTCAATCGTAAAGTGCGCCACCGTGGGGTTGGGTGTGGCGAGCGCCGACAGGAAATAGGCGATCTCACCGATGTCGTTTTTGGCGGGGGCGGCCTTCATCATGATCTCGGCGTCGAAGCCCGAGCCGGCGATGATGATAAAGCCGTGGCGCTTCTCGTTGCCGTTCTCGTCGAGCCAAAAGAGCTCGCCCATGTCCACTTTGACCGTGCGACCGGCGCGGCAAGCCTTGGCAAGCGCCGCTGCCTCGGGGGCATTGCCAATGTTGTTGAAGAACAGGCAGGCCGTGCCGGAGGGGAAGACGAGCGTGGGGACGCCGCACCCGCGCATCTGGTCGAGCACGTTGGAGACGGTGCCGTCGCCGCCCGAAACGACCACGCGATCAAACTCGCGCACGTCTGCCACGGCATCCTCGGGTTCCATGCCATCGCCGATAAAACGCATCACGACCTCGTCGCCGCCCTGCGCGAGGGCGTGCGTGAACGCGTAGATTTCATCTGAGCTGGGGCCCGATGCCGGGTTGTGGATGATAAGGCAGCGCATACTTACGTTCCCGTTCTGTGACTAACCGAGTATAGTTGTAAGGCAATGCCGATATCCTACCCGTGTTTTTCGGGCCTAACCTTATTCGATGGGTTGATATGTACATTTCCACACATCAGGCTCTGCTCGACTTTTGCCAACGCGCCCGCGAGTTCGACGCGATTGCCGTCGATACCGAGTTTTTGCGCGAGCGCACGTTCCACCCGCGCCTGTGCTTGGTCCAGATTGCCACCCCTGCTGAGAGCGTCGCGGTCGATCCTCTGGTGATCGACGACCTGTCGCCGCTCGCCGAGCTTATGGGCGATGAGAGCGTGACCAAGGTGTTTCACGCCTGCTCGCAGGATATGGAGGTTATGCTCCATACCGTGGGCGTGCTGCCGCGTCCCATTTTTGACACGCAGGTGGCCGCCGCCTTTTTGGGCGAGCGTCAGCAGATTTCCTACGGCGCGCTCGTGCAGACGTTTTGCGGCGTTTCGTTGCCTAAGACCGAGTCGCTGACCGACTGGTCGCGCCGCCCGCTGACCGATAAGCAGATTGAGTACGCGATCGATGACGTCAAGTACCTGATTGTCGCCTATACCGAGATGATGAGCCGCCTGCGTGAGCTGGGCCGCGTGGACTGGGTGCTCGACGAGTTGCGTCCGCTGGCCGACGAGTCACACTACCGCGCCGACCGCCATGAGGCGTTTCGCAAGGTCAAGCGCATCAACTCGTGTAGCCGTCACCAGTTGGGCATCGCGCGCGAGCTTGCCGCTTGGCGCGAGGACCGCGCTGAGCGGCGCAACATCCCTCGCAAGTGGGTCATGTCCGACGATACGCTGCTGGCCCTGGTTAAGCGCAATCCCGTGCGTGTTGAGGAGTTCCGCAGCATCCGCGGCACCGATCAGCTGGGGGAGCGCGACGTGGACGGCGCGCTCATGGCCATTAAGCGCGGTGCGAGCTGCCCGCACGATCGCCTGCCGCTCATGGTGCGCGGGCACCGTCAGATTTCGCCGGAGCTGGAAAGCGTGACGGACCTTATGTATGCGCTCATTCGTTTGGTTGCCGAGCGCTCGGGCGTGGCGACCTCGGTCATTGCCTCGCGCGATGACCTGGCCGACTATATTGAGCACCCCGAGCAGAGCCCCCTGCGCGAAGGCTGGCGCTTTGAGCTCGTGGGCTCGCGCCTGGACGATTTACTCTCGGGCAACATGGGACTCACCGTGAAGGACGGAAAGATTGAGTTGTTATAGGGAAGCCTAGTCGGCTGAGTGGGTAGAATGCCTCCAACGTGTAACTCGATTCGGAGGAATTCGCATGCCTTATTACTATGGATATGGCTTTGGCATTGACCCGCTGTACCTGCTGGTTGTTCTTGTCTGCACGGTGCTTGGCCTTGCCGCGCAGAGCTATATCAACTCGACGTACAAGACGTGGTCTAAGGTTCGCTCGGACGGCGATACGGGTGCCACGGTCGCTCGCCGCATGCTCGACGCCAACGGTTGTAGCGCCGTGGGCATCAAGGGCGTTGCCGGCGAGCTCACCGATCATTACAACCCGCAGGACAACAACCTGTATCTGTCGGATGCCAACCGTTCGGGCGGGTCGGTCGCAAGTGTTGCCGTCGCCTGCCACGAGGCGGGCCATGCCGCCCAGCGCCAAAGCGGTTACGCCATGATGAAGGTACGTACCGCTTTGGTCCCCGTCGTCAACTTTACCCAGAACACCTGGACGATCGTGCTGCTCATGGGCCTGTTCATGAACATCGCGGGGCTCACGACCCTCGCGCTGGTCTTCTTCTCGTTTAGCGTGCTGTTCCAGCTGGTTACGCTGCCGGTCGAGATCGATGCCAGTCGCCGCGCCGTGGCGTATATCGAACAGTCGGGCATGAGTTCCAAGCAGGTCAACGGCGCCAAGAAGGTGCTGACGGCAGCCGCGCTTACCTATGTGGCCGCAGCGCTCACTTCGATCATTCAACTGCTCTACCTTATGGCTCGCTACAACAGAAATTCCAACCGATAACAAATAGGACAGGCAGGCGCCGCGGGGATTCGTGTCCTCGCGGCGCTGTACTATGTGTTGGACTTAAATTTGCACGGGGCCGGAGCCCTTGTGCACGATGACGAAAGGAGGCTGCGTGGCAGGCTGGAACCTAACCGGCAATGCCGTCTCCGCCGAGTTCGACGGTTCGGACGATCAGGAGCGCAAAGAGCTTAGCGTGAGCCAAGCGGTGGAGATCGCCGCCGGTGCGCTCGATGCCATTCCGCAGCTGAGCGTTTTGGGCGAGGTCACGGGTTTTCGTGGTCCCAATGCCCGAAGCGGCCACTGCTACTTCCAAATCAAGGACGACTCGGCGGCCGTCGACTGCATCATCTGGAAGGGCGCCTACCTTAAGCGCACCTTCGATCTGCGCGACGGCATGCAGGTGAGCTTTAAGGGCAGCTTCAACCTCTACAAACCCACGGGTCGTATGAGCTTTGTCGCTCGCTCATTCTCGCTGGCGGGGGAGGGTCTGCTGCGTCAACAAGTGGCGCAACTGGCCGAAAAGCTGCGTCGCGAGGGCCTGATGGACGAGGCGCGCAAACGTCACATTCCGGTGTTTTGCTCGCGTGTGGCGGTCGTCACCTCGCTTTCGGGCGCCGTAATCGACGACGTCAAGCGTACGCTGCGCCGTCGCAACCCGCTCGTCGAGCTTGTCTGCGTGGGCGCAAAGGTCCAGGGCGAGGGTGCACCGGCAGAGCTTATTGAAGGCTTGCGCTGCGCCGCTGCCATTACGCCGGCGCCCGATTGCATTTTGCTCGTGCGTGGCGGCGGTTCCTTCGAGGACCTCATGACCTTTAACGACGAGGAGCTTGCCCGCGCGGTGGCAGCCTGTCCCGTGCCTGTGGTGACGGGCATTGGGCATGAGCCCGATACCTCGATCTGCGACATGGTGAGCGACCGTCGCGCCTCCACGCCAACGGCAGCGGCAGAATCGGTGGCGCCGGCTATGACGGAGCTGGCCGATGTGCTCGAGACACGTCATCAGCGTCTGAGTGCTGCGATGGCATCGATGATCGAGTCAGATCAGGTCGATCTGGAAATGCTCGACCAGCGCGGTCGTCGTGCCTGGGACACCTATACGGCTCGTCTGGGCGACGCGCTCGATGCGGCCGCGTGCCGCCCGTGCCTCAACGATCCAACGTTTATGGTCGAGCGTCGCGAGTCCGAGCTTGCCCTGACGGCCGATCGTCTGTCAGGCGCCATAACGCGTTCGGTTGGGGCCTTCCGCTCCAACTTCGAGCGTCTGCCCGAGCGCTTGATCGCAAGCACCTCGGGGCTCGATGGCAAGCGCCATGCGCTCACGCTCGCGAGCTCCCGTCTGGAGCATCAGGGGCGCACGATGCTCAGCAAACCCGCGTCCGATCTGGGCCGAGCTGCCGCGTCGCTCGATGCCCTGTCGCCGCTTAAGGTACTTGCCCGCGGTTACTCCATCGCGTACAGCGATGATGGCGTGGCTACGAGTGCCAAGACCTTTAAGCCCGGCGACGCCATTCGTGTGCGCATGGCAGACGGCAACGTGGCGGCAACGGTCGATACGGTCGAGTAAGCCGCGTTTCATAGCGATAAACCTTTAGGAAAGGAAACAGATATGGCAGAGAAGACCCCGGTCGAGCAGCTTACGTACAAGCAGGCCTCGCAGGAGTTGGAGCTCATCATCCGCAGCTTGGAGTCGGGCGATATGGAGCTCGAGGAGTCGCTCGAGAGCTACACCCGCGGCGTCGAGCTCCTCAAGAGCCTGCGCACCCGCCTGTCCGATGCCGAGCAGAAGGTCTCGGTGCTCCTTAAGGACGTCGACGGCAACGACGTGCTCGCCGACGGCGAAGCCGCCAACACCAACGACAGTCTCTCGTTCTAACCATCTCGACCAAATATAATTACCTTGGTCTGTGAGAAAGGAACCAACCATGTGTGATTGCATCTTCTGCAAAATTGCCAACCACGAGATCCCCTCGACCGTTGTCTATGAGGACGACCAGGTCATCGCCTTCGACGACCTCAACCCCCAGGCGCCGGTCCACACCCTCGTGATCCCCAAGAAGCACTACAGCGACATCGCCGACAACGTGCCTGACGAGACCATGGGCGCCATGGCCCACGCCATCCAGGAGGTCGCTAAGGCCAAGGGCCTGGAGGACGGTTTCCGCGTCATCTCCAACAAGGGCGTCAACGCCGGTCAGACCGTCATGCACTTCCACATGCACGTCCTCGGCGGCAAGAACCTGGGCGAGAACCTCATCTGAGGACGCACAGCCCGTCGCCTTGGCTGCCTTTGGAGTAACCTATGCAGCTTTCTCAACTCGAATACCTTCAAGCGGTAGCGAACTACGGCGGCGTGCGCAAAGCGGCTCGCGCCGTTCACGTGAGCCCACAGGCCGTTTCGTCGGCAATCAAAAAGTTGGAATCTGAGTATCAGATTGTTTTGCTCGACCGATCGGCGGGGGAGGCTGTTTTGTCTCCGGCGGGCAGAGAATTTGCGCGTCGTGCACGCGTGATCCTGGCACAAGTCGACGATCTCAAAAAGTACGCTCAATCGGGGAACGGCGGCGTTTCGCCCGACGGCCACTTCCGTCTTTACGCCCCCTGTCTTCACGGGCGGGGGCGTCTTTTTTCCGAAAACTGGTACGACTCGTTTGAAAGCTTGCACCCCCAGATTCACCTTGATGTTTGGCATCAGCCAACGGCCACATGCTTTGAATCACTTGTGCTTGGCATTTCGGATGCGGCCATCTCATTTGAGGAACCAAGGGATAGTGTCCTTTCTTCGAAATACTTGGGTGAAAAGGAGCTCAAGGTTCTTTCGTGTCCAGCGGGTCATCAATCTGTGGGTGCTATGACCGTTCGTGAGTTGCTGGGCGGCAGGCTGGCTGTTCCCATTAATTTGTCACCCTGTCTCAATGCAATCAACCAATGTCCCGAGGCTCAGCTGGTTAATTTCCGCTTCCGCGACGTCGAATACGAAAACAGGGCGCAGACTGAGTTTCTTCAAGCCGGGGGATTGATATTGAGTTTTTCTGGCTCTTCTCTCGCAACAGATGGACTGGAAGTGAGCGAGTGCTCCATTGAAGGCTCGCATGACGTGGCCTTGCCCATCTATTTTTGCTATCGACAAAATGCCTGGACCGATCGACACCAGACGGTATTTCTTCACCTATTGCGTCATCTCGCTTCGTGAGGCCATTTGGCCTCGTGGCGTCAAGTGAATGTTGACGCCTTGTAACACATGACTGACGGCTTTGCCCTCATGCTTTTCCAAGATTTCGGTTTGGGCTATTGGCTCTTGGAGGGCGGAGCATGAAAAACCGTACGGTTTTGCTTTATATGACGTTCGTTTTTCTGTCGAACTTCAGCACCATTTTGTATTTTCTGACGGTTTATCTTGAATTCTTCGGATTCTCGATGGTAGCGATTTCTAGCATGATGATTGCATACCAAGTGAGTAAGTTCATTCTTGAGGTTCCTACTGGTTATATTGCTGACAGGTTTGGACGAAAGACAAGCGGTCTCGTTGGCGTCGTGGGAATGCTTGGATACTACGCCGCCCTACTTTTCGCCCGTTCTCCTCTGCTTTTAATCGGCGCGTTTGCTCTCAAAGGATTTGCAGTTGCATGTGTGAGCGGATCCATAGAAGCGATCTACATTGACAGCGTCTCTCAGGACCAGCTCGTAAGACTTAATGTCGTTGAGCGATTTGTTTTCTATGCCTCTTATGCCATCTCCGCTTGCGTGGGCGGTTTCATTTCGTCTGTCGGTGCATATCTCATTGGTCTTTCGGCAGATATCATCGCAATGGTGTTGACGTTGGTTGTCGTTGTCTGCATTCCTGAGATGCGAAGAGGGGACACTGCAGCGACACCTGAGCGTGGAATTAGCCCGAAGATGATCGGTGCCGCTATTGCGCGTAACGGCATTCTTCGTTCAGCGTTCATCATGGACTGCTCTCAGGCATTTGCTTTTGTCGCCCTGGAAGACTTTTTCTCACTGTTGCTTGAGGGTCGCGGAATGAATGCCGTCGCTTCGGGTGTGATCATTGCGGTCCAGCTCCTTGCCTCGGCCTCCATAGGGTTTCTTGTGCCCGGTGCGATTGCTCATGTCGACAAGGGCCGTTTTGCACGTATTTGCGGCATCGTGCGCCTTTTCCTGACTGCTCTGTTTTTGATTCCCTTTGCTCCGGTCTATCTGCTGCCCGTGTTCTATGTGCTGCAGACGGTCGCATACTCGTTATTTGCTCCCATTAAATACTCAATTTTTCAAAATGCTGCCGATTCTTCGATTCGCTGTTCACTGATTTCGGTTCAAAGCCAGATGGTTGCGGTGGGCGCTATCCTTTTCTACTTGTTCAATGCTGCGTTGAGCAACATCGTGGGCATTCGAGTCGTATTGCTTATCGCGCTCGGGATTTCCTCTTTGGTTTATATCCCCGCGCTATTTCGTCTTACAAGTCAAAGGCCGTGAGTATTTGGGCATCGATAACTTATATATCAACGCAATAAACCCGAGCGCGAGGGCGTTTGGGTTTATTATTGAAGCGTATGTAACCTGGCGGCGCCACACCGCCTGTTAGTAGGGAGACACATGAACGTTCTGGTCGTCAACGCAGGATCTTCGACGCTTAAGTATCAGGTCATCGATACCAAGTCCCACAAGGTGTCCGCAAAGGGCTCCTGCGAGCGCGTCTGCTTTACCGGCGGTACCTTCACCCACGCTGCCAACGGTTCCAAGAAGGTGACCGAGAACATCGAGTTCCCCGACCACAAGGTCGCCATCGAGGTCGTCCTGAAGGACCTCGAGGCCAACGGCGTCAAGATTGAGGGCATCGGCCACCGTATCGTTCAGGGCGGTTGGTACTTCGGCGATTCCTCCCTCGTCGACGAGGACGTCCTCGCCAAGATCCGCGAGGTCGCTCCGCTCGCCCCGCTGCACAACAACCCCGAGGCCAACGTCATCGAGTACTGCCTGGAGCAGTATCCCGACCTGCCCAACGTCACGGTCTACGACACTGCTTTCCACTTCAATATGCCCGAGGTCGCCAAGACCTACGCCCTGCCCAAGGACGTCTGCGACAAGCTGCACATCCGTAAGTACGGCGCCCACGGCACCAGCTACCGCTACATCTCCAAGAAGGTTGCCGAGATGACCAACGGCGAGGCTCGCAAGGTCGTCGTGTGCCACATCGGTTCCGGTGCTTCCCTGTGCGCCATCGAGGACGGCAAGTGCATGGACACCACCATGGGCTTGACCCCGCTCGACGGTGTCATGATGGGCACCCGCTGCGGCTCCATCGACCCTGCTACCGTGTGCTACCTGCAGCGCGAAGGCGGCTACACCTTCGACGAGGTCGACGAGATGATGAACAAGAAGTCCGGCCTTTTGGCTGTGACCGGCGGCAAGACCAACGACTGCCGCAACGTTGAGGAGCTCGCCGCTGCCGGCGACCCCGAGGCCCAGCTCGCCTTCGACATGTTCGTCTACAAGATTGCCGCCAAGGCCGCCGAGATGGCCACTTCCATGTGCGGCATGGACACCCTGGTCTTTACCGCCGGCATCGGCGAGCACGCTCCGGCCGTTCGCGCTGGCGTGGCCGACCGTCTGGCCTTTATGGGCGTCAAGATGGACCATGCCCGCAACGCCCTGCGCGGCGACGGCGCTTGGTGCCTGTCCGCCAAGGATTCCAAGGTCAAGATCTTCGTCATCCCCACGGATGAGGAGTTCATGATCGCTTCCGACGTCGAGCGCATCGTCAACAGCAAGTAATTGCAAGAGGGGAGGGGCTGGACGACCAAGTGCCGTTCAGCCCCTCTTTTGCGCTCGTTTGGCGATATGTCTGATAGCTATTTATCAAGATGTGATAACTTCTTATTAAAATGCGGTCGCTTTAAGAGGTCTGCGTCGACCGTATTGCACTGCAAAGGAGTCTCATGAACGTACTTGTTGTCAACGCCGGCAGCTCAAGTCTTAAATATCAGCTTCTGGATACCGATACCCGCGAGGTTTTCGCCAAGGGCAACTGCGAGCGTATCGGCTCGGACATGGGTATCTTTGGTCATTCCGAGAACGGTGGCGCCAAGCAGACCGAGGAGGTTCCCTTCCCCGATCATCGCTCTGCTATCGCTCGCGTGCTCGAGGAGCTCGAGAAGACCGACTTTACGATCGATGGCATCGGCCATCGTATCGTTCAGGGCGGCTGGCACTTCGATGATTCCGCAGTCGTTGACGACGAGGTCATGGCTAAGATTCTTGAGGTGGCCCCGCTCGCCCCACTGCACAATTACGGCGAGGCCGCGGCAATCGAATACTGCCGCGAGAAGTATCCGGAGCTGCCCAACGTGGCCGTCTTCGACACCTCGTTCCACATGACCATGCCCGAGGTTGCCTACACCTACGCGCTGCCCAAGGACGTGTGCGACAAGTACCATGTGCGCAAGTACGGCGCCCACGGTACGAGCCACCGCTACGAGTGGATGATGGCAAAGGAGATTCTGGGCTCGTGCTGCCACCGTCTGCTTTCGTGCCATCTGGGCAACGGCGCTTCGCTCGCCGCCATTGAGGACGGCGTTTGCCGCGACACAACGATGGGCCTCACACCGCTCGACGGCCTGATGATGGGCACCCGTTGTGGCTCCATTGACCCGGCCACCGTGTGCTACCTCCAGCGCGAGGGCGGCTACAGCTACCAGGAAGTCGACGACATGATGAACAAGCAGTCTGGTCTGCTTGCCATCTCGGGCATCTCCAACGACGCCCGCGACATCCGTACACGCGCCTCCGAGGGCGACGAGCGCTGCCTGCTCGCCTTCGACATGTTTGCCTACAAGGCCATGCAGCAGGCCGGTTCCATGATCGCTTCCATGGCGGGCGTGGACACCATCACCTTTACCGCCGGCATTGGCGAGAACGACTGGTCGATTCGCAAGGCCTTCTGCGACTGCTTTGAGTGGCTGGGCGTGCGCATCGACAACAACAAGAACCGCGAGGCCGTGGGCAACGGCCCGCAGGTCATCAGTGCCGCCGGTTCTGCCGTCACGGTCATGGTCATCCCCACCGACGAGGAATACATGATCGCCCACGACGTCGAGCGTCTGACCAAGAACAACTAACGCGCGCATTTGCAAGTAAACGAAAGGCCTCCAGAGCAACAGCTCCGGAGGCCTTTTGCTAGCAGGCAGAAATTCCAGTCCCAAAGTGACCATCACCAGCAACGCCTGCGCTTCCAACAACGGCATCCAATCATTCAGATCTTCAGCCCCAGCTCGCAGCCAAGCCGCCGTCCATTCCAGATGCCCTGAATGCTACGTGGCGGTAGAAGGCCGTACGGGCTAACCCCTGAAAACAATCCGCAGACCAGAAACGCCCCCGTTCGTAGCTCCGGAGGAGCAGAACGGGGGCGTTTCATTGGTCGAGGACGTTTTCAGGGGTTAGCCCGTACGGCCTTCGGGCGAGTGCGTCCGCTACTCAGCCATCTGAGCCTGGACGGCGGTGATGGCCACGACACCCACGATGTCGTCGGCAGAGCAGCCGCGCGAAAGGTCGTTGACCGGTTTGGCGATGCCCTGCAGGATGGGACCGTAGGCGTCAGCGCCGGCGAAGCGCTGGACCAGCTTGTAGCCGATGTTGCCTGCCTCGAGGTCGGGGAACACGAGCACGTTGGCCTTACCGGCGACGGAGGAGCCGGGAGCCTTGAGCTGGGCGACGGTGGGGACGATAGCGGCATCGAGCTGCAGGTCGCCGTCGATGGCGAGCTCGGGAGCCTTCTCCTTGCAGAACTTCACGGCCTCCTGGACCTTCTTGGCGACCTCGCCGCCGGCGGAGCCCATGGTGGAGTAGGAGAGCATGGCCACGTGCGGCTCAACATTGCCCATGAAGGTGGACCAAGAGTGAGCGGAGGCGATGGCGATCTCGGAGAGCTCGTCAGAGGACGGGTTAATGTTGAGGCCGCAGTCGGCGAAGATCAGCGTGCCGTCGGTGCCGAACTGCGGGGTGTCGGTGCACATCACGAAGAAGGCCGAGACCAGCTTGGTGCCCGGGGCGGTCTTGAGGATCTGCAGCGCGGGGCGCAGGGTGTCGGCGGTGGAGTGGCAGGCACCGGAGACCAGGCCGTCGGCGTCGCCCATCTTGACCATCATGGTGCCAAAGTAGGTGGCGTCCATCACCTGGGCGCGAGCCTGCTCGATGGTAACGCCCTTCTTGGCGCGGAGCTCGGCAAACTTCTGCGCGTACTCCTCGTGCTTCTCGGCGTTGCGCGGGTCGATGACGGTGGCGCCGGGAACATCGATCTCGTCGGGGTTGCCCAGGATGACGAGCTTTGCCAGGCCCTCCTCGATGATTTTGTTTGCCGCGACGATGGTACGCGGATCCTCGCCCTCGGGCAGGACGATCGTCTTAAGGTCGGCCTTGGCGGCAGACTTCATACGGTTTAGGAAATCGCTCATGTTACTCCTTACAAGCGTTTCGCTAAGCTCCAGGCGCCCGGCTGTTCACGAATAAACCCGCTGCTAGCGGGTTTACCTTTCAATAATGTACGCCGCGGTGCTTGAGCTTTCCTTGTGTGGCAAGCTCATTATAGGACGCATTAGCGCTATAATCGCTCTGATAAATATGTCTCGAAGAATGTTCGAGAAAAGCCCAGTTAAAAAACGTGTGGCTTTTGACAAGGAGTATCGATGCAGATTACCTCAGGCCTGCCTGAAGGCTTTAATGCCGGTGCGTACGACATGATCGTTGTCGGCGCCGGATATGCCGGTGCCGTTTGCGCCCGCCGTCTTGCCGAGACCATCGGCTATCGTGTTGCCGTTTTGGAGCGCCGTAGCCACATTGCGGGCAATGCCTTCGACTGCACTGACGAGGCAGGAATCCTGGTCCACGAGTATGGTCCGCACATCTACCATACCTTTAACGAGCGCGTGCATAACTTCCTGTCGCGCTTTACCAAGTGGACGGATTATCAGCACAAGGTGCTCGCCAACATCAACGGTACCCTTATGCCCGTGCCCTTCAACCATGCGAGCCTCAAGCTCGCCTTTGGCGATGAGCGCGGCGAGGAACTGTACCAAAAGCTCGTGGAGACCTTTGGCAAGGACGTCAAGGTGCCCATTATGGAGCTGCGCAAGAAGAACGACCCGGATCTTGCCGAGGTCGCCGATTACGTCTACGAGAACGTTTTTTTGCATTACACCATGAAGCAGTGGGGCCAGACGCCCGACCAGATCGACCCCTCGATCACCGGCCGCGTTCCCGTCTTTGTGGGCGATGACGATCGCTACTTCCCGCAGGCTCCTTTCCAGGGCATGCCGCAGGACGGCTATACCGCGCTGTTCGAGCATATGCTCGATCACGATTTGATCGACGTATTCTGTGACGTAGACGCCCGTGACCTCTTTGAGATCGACGAGACTACCGTCAAGATCGACGGCAAGGTCTATGGTGGCGAGATCGTCTACACCGGTCCACTCGACGAGCTGTTCAACCTCGACCTGGGTGCGCTGCCGTACCGCACGCTCGATATGAAGTTCGAGACGCTCGATATGGATCAGTTCCAGCCTGTGGGCACCGTCAACTACACCACGAGCGAGGACTATACGCGCATCACCGAGTTCAAGAACATGACCGGTCAGGTTTTGCCCGGCAAGACCACCATCATGAAGGAGTACTCCAAGGCCTATACGCCCGGCTCGGGCGAGACGCCGTACTACGCTATCCTGGAGCCCGAGAACCGTGAGCTCTACGAGCGCTACCTTGAGCGCGTCCAGAACCTGACGAACTTCCACCCGGTGGGTCGTCTGGCTGAGTACCGTTACTACGATATGGACGCCGTGACCAATTCCGCCCTCGATCTTTCGGATGAGATTATCGCCTGCCATGCATAAAGTCATAACATTCGGTATTCCCTCGTATAACGCCGCCAAGGACATGGACCATTGCATCACCTCCATCTTGGAGGGGAGCAATTACGCCACCGATATCGAGATTATCGTGGTGGACGACGGCTCCAAGGACGAGACGGCCGCCAAGGCCGACGAGTGGGAGGCCCGTTATCCTGGAATCATCCGCGCGGTGCACCAGGAGAACGGTGGTCACGGTATCGCCGTCCTCTCGGGCCTGCGCGAGGCGCAGGGCACCTACTACAAGGTTGTCGACTCGGACGACTGGCTCGACGGTGCGGCGCTTTCGACCATGCTGTCGATTCTGCGTGGTTTTGAGGAGCGCGACCAGCGCGTCGACCTGTTTATCTCGAACTACGTGTACGAGAAGGTTTACGAGGGCACGCATACCGCTATTGGCTACAAGTTTGCCCTGCCGCGCAAAAAGATTTTCTCTTGGGACCAGATCGGACACTTCCGTCCCGATCAGAACCTGCTCATGCACAGCCTGTGCTATCGCACCGATGTGCTGCGCGAGTCCAATCTGCCTATGCCGGCACACACGTTCTACGTGGATAATATCTACGCATACGTGCCGCTGCCGCGCTGCAAGACCATGTACTACGCCGACATCGACCTCTATCGCTACTTTATCGGTCGCGAGGGCCAGAGCGTCAATGAGGCCACGATGGTCAAGCGCCTGGGTCAGCAGTTCCGCGTAACGCGCATCATGATGGAATCGTTCCACCTGTACCAGGACGTTGAGTCCTCGCGTCTGCGTTCGTACATGATGGGCTACTTCACCATGATGATGGCGATTTGCTCGGTGCTCACCAAGCTTTCCGAGGAAGATTGTGCCGATGAGCGCCTGAAGACGCTGTGGAAGGACCTGAAAGAGTACGACGAGCGCATGTATCGTCGCGCTCGCTACGGCGTGGTCGGATTCTTTACCAACCTGCATGGACGAGCCGGAGACAAAACCACACTCGGCCTATACCATCTTGCCTCAAAGATCTTCAAATTCAACTAGCACAGAAATGCTCGGGTAACGGGGACCCCTGGTCCTTAACTTGCTACTTCGAACAGTCCTGCGCAAGACGGAGGCGCCACTGGCGCCTCCTTTGCGTGCGGAACTCGTATCAAGTTAAGGACCAGGGGTCCTCTGCTATGTCTCGCTTTATGTCAGCAAGCTGAATTTGAAGATCTTGGACGCGCGGTACACAGGGGCCTGGGCTGAAGGGGATCTTGTTGAGTAGGTTGCCCGGTGGAGCTTGGTTATGTTTGTCGCGAGTTCCGCACGAGCCGAAGAGCACTTAATGTGCTCTTCGTGCGAGCCAGGACTGTAGAGCAGCAAACATAACCAAGCCCCACCGGGCAACCGGTCAGGTTAGGTTACTTTGCGGCGCCGGGGATTCCGTGGGAGGTTTTGGCAGTTTTGGCTCCGTTTACGATGGCGGTTTGCAAAGCCCTTACGGCGAGCATGCCCAACAGGTCCAAGGGAACGGTGGTGCTTGCTTGGGCTCCCAGCTTGCCGCTGGCGAGGGTGTAGATGGTGTCACCGTCGTTGGTGGTGTGCGTGGGGCGGATGGCGTGCGCATAGGCGTCTGCGGCCATCTGGGAGACCTTGGTGGCCTGAGCCTTGGTGAGCTCAACGTTGGTGACGATGCAGCTGATGGTGGTGTTGGTGCGGTCGAGCGGCATTTGCATGGAGCCGGCGGCGGCAAAGGCGGCGAGCTCCATGTCGACAATCTGGTCGCTATCTGCTGCAGCGCGCATACCAGCGACCCTTTCACCGGTGAAGGGGTCGACGACGTTTCCGCAGGCGTTGACCGAGACCACGGCACCCACCTTAACAGGGCCGAGTGCCAGGGCGGCAGCTCCTAGGCCGGCCTTCATGCAGGTGGCGGGGCCCATGAGCTTGCCCACGGTAGCACCGGTGCCGGCACCTACATTGCCCTGCTCGAGCGTGGTGGGGGTGTTGTCGAGCGCCTCGCGCACGGCGGAGATGCCAGCCTCAATGTCGGGGCGTACGGTGGGGTCGCCAAAGGCGAGGTCGAAGATGCAGCTAGAGCACACGATGGGCACCTGCGTGGGGCCGACGGGAAGGCCGATGCCGCGGCTCTCGAGCTCGCGGGCGACGCCGCTTGCGGCCTCCAGACCAAAGGCCGATCCGCCCGAAAGGCAGACGGCGTGGACCTTGTCCACGGTGTTCTCGGGACGCAGCAGGTCAGTCTCGCGCGATGCCGGGGCACCGCCGCGAACGTCAACACCGCCGGTGGCGCCCTCGGGTGCCACGATTACGGTGCAACCGGTGCCGGCCTCCTCGTCCGTATAGTTGCCAAAGCAAAAGCCATCGACATCGCAAACGTCAATGGCCTCAAGCAGTGTATCCATGTTTTACTCCTATCGGTTTTCCGCCGGGCCTTATGCCCGGTCGGGATCCGTACGGTACGCCGAAATTGTAGGCGCTGAGGGATACCCAGCGCCAGATGCAATTAGGATAGTTTTTGAATCGCGCGCGCGACGCGAGCGATGGGCAGGCCCACTACGTTGTAGAAGTTGCCCGAAATATCATGCACGAGCATGCGTCCGCCTGTGCCCTGAATGCCGTAGGCGCCTGCCTTGTCCATGGGCTCGCCCGAGGCGACGTAGCGCTCAATCTGCTCGTCGGTGAGCTCATAGAACGTCACGTCGGTCACATCGACAAACGACAGGCTCTCGGCGGCGTGCGGGGCTGTGACGTCTCCGGCTCTAACGAGGCAGACGCCGGTTGCGACCTGGTGCGTGCGCCCCGAGAGCTCGTGGAGCATGGTGCGGGCTTCGTCCTCGTTTGCCGGCTTACCCAAAATCTTGTCATCGAAGGTGACGATGGTGTCGGCCGCGATGGTCAGCTCATTGGGCTCGGCGTGCTTGGCGGCAACGGCGGCAGCCTTGGCGCGAGCTAAGCGCTCGACAAGCGTAAGCGGGGCCTCGTCATCAAAAGGAGTCTCGTCGATGTCAGCGGGAATGACGCGGATGTCGTAGCCCGCTTCGCGCATCAACTCGATGCGGCGCGGTGATTGCGAAGCCAAAATCATAGCTGAATGCCCTCGGCAACCTTCTCGACAGCCTTGTCGCCGGCGAGCGTACACAGCAGCTCAAGCGCAAAGGGGAGTGACTGGGCCATGCCGCTGGCGGTGATGATGTTGCCGTCGTGCGTGACCTTGTCGCCGGTATAGGCGCCCTCGGGGAAGCTCTTCTCAAAGCCGGGGAAGCACGTGGCGTGGCGTCCCTCGAGCAGGTCAAGCTCGCCCAGGATAAACGGGGCGGCGCAGATGGCGGCAACATGCTTGGTCGCGGCGAACTCGCAGACTACGTCGCAGACGCGCTGGTCGGCGCGCAGGTTGGTGGCGCCGGGCAGACCGCCGGGCAGCACGACGCAGTCGTACTCGTCAAAGTTAATCTCGTCAAAGAGTGCGTCGCAGGTTACGGGAATCTGCAGCGAGCTTACGACCTCGCGCGTGGGCATGATCGAGACGAGCGTGGCGCGCACGCCGCCGCGACGCATGACATCGACCATGGTCAGGCATTCAATCGTTTCAAAGCCATCGGCGGCAAGAACGGCAACGCTGGGCATAAGGGTTCCTTTCATAGGGCGGCATACAATTAGCCGTCTTATACCCCGAAGACCCCCGCTTGCCACGCACCATTCCCCGATGATTTTGATCCTCGTCCCAGAAAATCATGCAGGGTGGATGGGTGTTGCGCACTAGGAGGGGCTTGCGGCGCGGCGATAAAATCTCGGCATCCGTCATCTTTCGCTACATGAGGAGCTGATTTGCGATGATAGGCCTTAGTGTATTCGATCTTCTCGTTTTGCTAGTTGTATTTGGTGGTGTCGCGGCTGTTGCCTTTGCCGTTATCTTGAACAAGGAATCGTCGAATAAGCCTCAGCCTCCGCAGTCCAATTCGTACCAGCAAATGCCTCCTGTGCAACAGGTCCCGCCGACGCAGCAGGTGCCGACGGCAATCGATGATGCTCAGCCAGTTGAGTCCGCTCATTTTTGCCCACAGTGTGGCTCAATGTTGGAGGCAAACGCATCCTTCTGCCAAAACTGCGGAGCTCCCGTCAACCATCAGTGATTTTTCTGGGACGGGGATTAAATAATCATTCGGTACACAATGATTATTTAATCCCCGTCCCATTTTCATCATGAGCCACCGACTTTTTTGCACGTTGGGAGTTGTTGCGCAACGCATTTTGATTTTTTGGGCTTAGCTTAGCTTCAGGTATTACTCATCTCTCGACCGAAAGGGGTAACCATGCCAAGAACGAGAAAAATGAAATGGGGGGGGGCTTCTAATAGCCGGCCTGGCGCTGGCTGCTAGCCTTATTGTCGCGCCGCTGGGTGCCTATGCCGCCGACGTTCCCACGCCCGAATTCAAAGAAACATATACGGTGGAAAGCGCTGAGCGTGCTGTGTGCCGATCTTTATCCGGGAAGTACATCGTCTTTAACGAGGATAATAATGGTGACCCAGGCGATTATGGAACGGTATTAAACGTTGAAGACGGAACGCAGAAGCGTATCAAAATGTCCCTCGAGAACAGCTGGGATGGCTACTGCTGCTTCTCTTCCGATGAAAAGACGTTATATGCGTACGACGAGGATAGCCTGTCGGTTACCGCCTATGATTTGAGCTCAAATAAATCAAAGACTTATAAGCTTGGAAGTTCCGTTATTGCAGATGGCAGGGCGAGTCGTTTTCAGCTGTCTGAAGATGGAAAATCATTTCTATTTCTTTCGGGATCTCGATCGATTCAGTTTTGCAAGTACAATTTCGAAAAAGATGAGATTGAGGAGCAATTTGCTATAGATGATGATAATCTTGGCGTTGAGCCCTCTTCTGAGGTAATACGAGACGACTACTGGCTGTCTTCGGATGGTATGTACGGATACATAGTGTTCGATGGGTCTGAAGATGGCAAAAGTTGCAATAAAATAGTTACCTATGACTTGGGCACAGCTTCGATTGCCAATATCGTTAGCGTTGAACTGGATACGGAAAACAGTTATGGAGCCGTCTATCCTTTGGGCCTTTGTTTTTCCGGCATTCCAATTACTTCGGACAAAGGCACCGTCCTTAACAACGGCGCTCTGTTGTCGAAGAATGGCGAAATGACAAATGATGCTGTTTGCGGTCTTTCAGAGCCTGACTACCCGAATGAAGATGATGGCATTTGCTCGGTTAATTCGAGCGGTTCATTGGCTTTAATTGCGCAAGGTAATGATACTTCTTCTGACGAAGTCGCGGTATATGATTGTGCTTCGGGCAAGCAGGGGGAGAAAGTAAAGCCGTCTAGTCCGGTTGGCGCTTATGGTTCATTGTCCAATGATGGTCGATATGTGCTCGGAATTAAAACTAATTCTGATAACAATGACAAGATGGTATTGCTTGATTTAAATAAGAACGTTGCTTCTAAGACGCCTTTAAAGAGCGGAGACAGGCTCTGGTTTGCTGATGACGATACGCTGGTTTGTAGTATGGGTCATGCTGAAAAGGGCATTCGGGTTGATGTGTACAAGTCGAACATTGCGCGAAGTCCTCTAAAAACAGCGTCATCTGGAAAGGCCGAAGAGTCCTTCTTGTTCAGTCCTGTTATTGTCGGCGCAATTGTTGTTGCGCTGGCGGTTGTCGTTATCGTCGTCGTTTTTGTTGTCCGCAGGAAGATGGCGTCTCGCGTGGCCACCGATTCTGGGGCGACCCCTCTGGGATCCGCTGCCGACTCACAAATTAACCCTTCGCGCCAGCAGGGCTCGCTTCGGTTTAGTGGTGAGCAGCAATTCCACCAGGCTACAACCTCTATGGATGGGCCGCGCTTCTGTGCTTCATGCGGCACTCCGCTTGTTCCTGATGCAAAGTTCTGTCCTCATTGCGGCACCCCGATAAAACGCTAACTGCGATACCGTGTCAACGTGCATAGTTAAATGAAATGCCCAGTTGATTGCATTATGAAAATGTAATCAACTGGGCCATTGTTTGGTGGCTTGCGCTGCTTTCCAGTCCCGTCTGTTTTGAAATGCATGACAGGAGACGGGGCTAAACCATCGAGCATCGAATGACTGTCTTATCCCCGCCCCAGAAATAATATCTGCTAGTTGCGCTTGAGGTGGACGACGGTTTCGCAGTGGAAGGTTTGAGGGAATAGGTCGACCGGCGTGATCTTGACGGGGGAGAAGGTGCCCTCCTCGACAAAGCGCTTGAGGTCGCGGGCCAGAGTTGCCGGGTCGCAGCTCACGTAGGCGACATCACGGGCACTCGTGCTCGCGATGAGGTCGATCGCCTCGGGCGCCAAGCCCGCACGCGGCGGATCGACTACCAAGACGTCGGCGTCTTGGTCGGGGAACTCGCGCACCGCATCGCCGCCGATGACGTCGACGTTATCGAGTTTGTTAATCTCCAGGTTACGGCGCAGGTCGCGCACGGCCGGGCCATAGGCTTCGACGGCGGCGACAAAATCGCAGCGGCGGGCGAGCGGTAGGGTAAAGGTGCCGGCACCGCAGTACAGGTCCACGGCCAGCTCGTCTTCCTGCGGGTCGAGGGCGTCCATAACGAGCTCAATCAAAATCTCGGCGCCCTTGGTATTGACCTGGAAAAACGACGGGGCAGATAAGCGCATCTGGCCTTCGGCGATATTCTCGGTCCACGAGCCCTCGCCGGCGAGCATCTCGACTTTGGAGACACGGCGGGCTTTCTTTTCGCCCTTGCTCATCACGCGCACGATGCTCGTGGGATGAGCGGCGTCCGCCAGCACGCGGGAGACCTGCGAACGCGGAAAAGAGCCTGTGGGCGTCCAGAGTGCAACCTCGAGTGCCTTGGTGCGGCGAGATGCGCGAATGCCCACGCGTTCGAGCCCCAAGTCATGGCTGCCGCTTAGATAGTTGAGTGCGCCGACGACCGATTTGAGCGCCTTGGGAAAACGCTTATCGAACAGCGGGCACGCATCGACGGTCACGATTTTGCTGGGGTCGACACCGTGCATGCCAAGGCGCACGCGACCGTTGACGACGGTCGGTTCGAGCTCGATTTTATTGCGGTAGCCCCAGTCGTCCTTGGTGTGGCGGATGGACTGCACCAGCTCATCGACCTGCTCAGGAGCGAACTTGCCGATGCGCTCGAGCGTGGAGCGCAGGTTTTGCTCCTTGGCGGCGAGCTGCGCCGTGCGTGAGAGATTGCCCCACGAGCAGCCGCCGCAGATGCCCACGAAGGGGCAGGGAGGCTGAATGCGATCGGGGCTTGACTCCAGAATCTCGGTGGTGCGGGCGCGCATGAACGACTTGCCGTCCTGTATGACCTCGGCCTCGACGGTGTCGCCTGCCACGGCGCCCTGCACAAAGACGGCCTTGCCGTTGTCGGCGTGCGCCAGCCCGTCGGCGCCGTAGGTCATCGATTCTATAGTGAGCTTCATATCCCTGCCTGTCATTCGCGTTGTTGTCCGCACCATGGTAGCAGGGAAAAGCGCCCCGCATCCGAGGCTTTCCTCAAATGCGGGGCGCTTCTACAAACTGCTTCTACAAACGACTATTTCATCTTGCCGGTAATGAGCGTCTTAAGACCCAGGCCGATCAGACCCAAGCCCATGCGCACGCGGCCGGGGCGATGGCGCTCGATGGCCTTGGTCTTGCCGGCGGGCTTCTCGCGGCGGGCGCTCTTCTCGGACGCGGGCTTGGACGCCTGCGGTTGGGGCCGAGAGGCAGGCTCGGACTCGGGCTCAATGACGGTTGCCTGGACCTTCTGGACCTCGGGTGTGGCCGGCTGCGGTTCGGGCTCAGGCTGGGATGCGAGCGCGGGTTCTGCCTTGGCAACTGCTTCCGGCTCGACAGTGGGCTCGACAACTGCCTCGCGCTCAACCTCGGCCTGAATAGCCTCTTCGGCCACACGTTCCTTCTCACGCGCGCGCTGCTGCGCGGCGGCCTCGGCGTTGCGATAGGCACGCTCCAGCAGGGCTTCCTGCGAGTTGAAGGGTTTCTCACCCTCTGCACGCTCCACGGGGACCCAGGTACCGTCGCTCGTGAGGCTGCGGGCCTTCACATTGTCGCGCAGCTGCATGCTCATGTACTTATGGACCAGGGCACGGCAGGTGGGGTCGAGCACGGGGAAGGCGATCTCCACGCGGTGCTCGGTGTTGCGCGTCATCATGTCGGCCGAGCTCAGATAGATCATGTCCGAGTCCACGCCAAAGGCGTAAACGCGCGCATGCTCCAAAAAGCGTCCGACGATAGAACGGACATGCACATTCTCGGTCTTGCCCGGAACGCCCGGCTTGAGGCACGAGATGCCGCGGATGATCATGTCCACGCGAACTCCTGCGCACGATGCCTCAGCGATCTTGTCGATGACCTCGCGGTCGGTGAGCGAGTTGAGCTTAAAGAACACACGGGCGGGCTCGCCAACGAGGGCGCGCTGGATCTCGCGATCCAGGCCGCGCATGATGAGCGGCTTGAGGCCGACCGGCGCCACGCCCAGGAAGCGGTAGTCGCCGCGCAGGTTGCCCAGCGACAGGTTGCGGAAGAACAGGTTGGCGTCCTCGCCGATGCCGGGATGGGCGGTCATGAGCATAAAGTCGCTGTAGAGCTTGGCCGTCTTCTCGTTAAAGTTGCCGGTGCCCAACAGTGTCAGGCGTGTAAGCGCCATGCCCTCGCGATAGGTGAGCTGGCAGATCTTGGAGTGGCACTTAAAGCCCTCGGAGCCGTAGATAACGGTGCAGCCGGCCTCTTCCAAGCGCTCGGCCCACTCGATGTTGTTCTGCTCATCGAAGCGGGCGCGGAGCTCCATGAGCACCGTGACCTCTTTGCCGTTTTCGGCGGCATCGATCAGCGACTCGCACAGGCGGCTCTGCTTGGCCACGCGGTAGAGCGTGATACGCAGCGAGATGCACTCGGGGTCGTAGGCGGCCTCGTGCACCAGATCCAGGAACGGGTTCATGGCCTCGTAAGGGTAAAAGAGCAGCTTGTCGTGCTGAAGTACCTGCTCGCGGATAGAGCGGGTCATATCGATGGTGGGGTTGGGCTGCGGCTTAAACGGCGTAAAGAGCAGCTCGTTGCGCAGGTGCTCGGGAATCTTGCCCTCAATGCCAAAGACATAGCCCAGGTTGAGCGGGATATCGCAGGTAAAGACCGAGCGACGCGAGAGCTCGAGCGCCTTGCGGATAGTCTTGAGCGTTGGCTTTTCGAGCGAGCCCGATACGGCGAGCACCACCGGCTGCAGGCGCAAGCGTTTCTTGAGGATGCGCTTCATGTGCTGGCGGTAATCCTCTTCCTCCTCGACGCCCTCGCCGTCCGGGTCGATATCGGCATTGCGGGTGACGCGGATCAGCGCGCGATCCAGCGGCTTATAGGAGCCAAAGCAGCTGTCCAGGCAGGCGAGGATGACGTCCTCGAGCAGAATGTAGGAGTAGGTGCCGGTGGGCGAGGGGATCTCGACCACGCGGTTCATCGAGGCGGGAATCTCGATCAGGCCCAGCAGGCTCTCCTCGTCGGTGACGCCGTCCAGGCCGCACGCCAGGTAGAGCGCGCCGTTGCGCAGGTTGGGGAAGGGGTGGCGCGGGTCGATCACCAGCGGTGAGATGACCGGCGATACGTAGGCCTGGAAGTAGCGGGTTACAAAGGTGCGCTCCTCGGGCGTAAGCGAATCGATGCGGGCGCGGTGAACGCCCAAGGTATCGAGCTTGCCCTCGATGTTCTTAAAGATGGACTCCCAACGGGTAAGGAGCCCGGGCAGCTCTGCCATGACAGCATCGACCTGTTCGGAGGCGGTCATATTGCTCTTGTTGTCGACAGGTTGCTTTTTGAGCTCGGCCAAGTCGGACAGGCCACCCACGCGCACCATGAGGAACTCATCGAGGTTGGACTCGAAGATCGAGACGAATTTAAGGCGCTCGAACAGCGGCACGGACTCATCAAAAGCCTCGTCGAGCACGCGGTTGTCAAAGCGTAGCCAGCTGAGCTCTCGGTTCTGCGTGTACGAGAAGTCGCGCGGCGGTTTGCGCAGCTTTGCGGCGGCTTGCTTTTTTTCGATTTTGCTCGGCATATGCATCTGTCCGTTCAGTCCCCGCAGGGGACGGTAGCCTAACCCTATTCACTATTGTCTCAATTTAGTCGACTTGTGGCACGGACGTATTGTGCGAACGGTATCTTAACCTACTTCTTACGCCGTCAAGGCATGCAACTAACTGCCCGACTCGTTTTGAAAACAATCTATATCCATACTCAATTGGTGAGGATGTATGAATAAGAATGATTGCGAGCTGAATATAATCGAATTCAAATTGAATCATGGACAGACGATATATATATGCAGAAAACCGTTTTAGCTATGCAATTCCTAAACATGAAATTATTTGTGCAATCTTGCTCAATTTCTTAGAAAAAAGAACGATTACCTTTGAAAACCTGCTTTAGAGAACTGAAGTGCATCATGGGGGAATCGTATGCGATATACCGTTCATCGCACTTTGCTGACCGTTCGGGGGCGAGGTGGAATTGCGGGTGGTTTTTGGATATAACTAGAGCTGTCAGCAAGCAGCGTCCCATACGGAGGGGCGCTGATACATTCGGCCAGTAAGGCCCGAAAGAAAGGTAGGAGGCCATGACGAAAGGTCTGCACGTGCCTTCCGAGA
>CATWSG010000010.1 GCA_958353395.1 uncultured Collinsella sp. | reverse complement strand
TCTCAATCTGTAACACGAAGAGGCTGAAAACCGTTCTTACTGTTACAGAATGAGACGTAAGCTGGGGTCTCTGCGAGACATCTCGATCTGTAACAGATAGGGGAGAAAATGCTCTCTAAATGTTACAGATCGAGACAAAGGCCGGACCGGTCCCAGTCATTCTGGTCGAGCGGGGATTTCCGGACATACGAGTGTGGAAAATCTCCCGCCTGGAGGCTGAGCGTGGATAATCTCCCACTTTGGGCTCGAAGCCACGCCAAAAGTGGGAGATTATCCACGCTCGATTCTGTCTGGGAAGCTCGGTCTCGACCTATATATAGGTGCAAATGAGTCATTATCGAAGTAATATCCTGCAGGCTCACTCCACTACGCCAAAGTGTTCCCTCGGGAAATGTCATCGCTATATGCAAATTCACCGTCCTTCATATCCAAACTCAGCAAAACCGCAGGTCAAAAGCATATAGATACGCCCGGCACCGTGTATTTAGAGGTTTTCGTTGACAGCCCCCAAGGTGGCATCGTATTATCTTCTTCGTTCGCGGGGGCGGCGGTCCAAAAGACCAAAGGACCTGCGGATACTTGAACGATTGGGAGTTTGCCCGAGTGGTTAATGGGGACGGGCTGTAAACCCGTTGGCTCTGCCTACATAGGTTCGAATCCTATAGCTCCCACCCGTCAAGTGCCTGTATAGCTCAGTCGGTAGAGCACTTCGTTGGTAACGAAGAGGTCACCAGTTCAAGTCTGGTTGCAGGCTCCATCCGGCGGTGTAGCTCAGTTGGTTAGAGCACACGGTTCATACCCGTGGCGTCACTGGTTCGAATCCAGTCACCGCTACCATAGGTAACACGGTGGCTTCTCAATAGTATGTTGAGAGGCCACTATGGTATAAAGGCAAAGTCCCGTCCGGGGACGACCTGTTTAGAGGAGGGCTTTATGGCCAAAGAGAAGTTTGAGCGCACTAAGCCGCATGTTAACATCGGCACCATTGGTCACGTCGACCACGGCAAGACCACGCTGACCGCTGCCATCACCAAGGTTCTCTCCGAGACCGAGGGCTGCAAGGCTGACTTCACTGCGTTCGAGAACATCGACAAGGCTCCCGAGGAGCGCGAGCGCGGCATTACGATCTCCGTCTCCCACGTCGAGTACGAGACCGCTGCCCGTCACTACGCTCACGTTGACTGCCCGGGCCACGCTGACTACGTCAAGAACATGATCTCCGGTGCTGCTCAGATGGACGGCGCTATCCTGGTCATCGCCGCTACCGACGGCCCCATGGCTCAGACCCGCGAGCACATCCTGCTCGCCCGTCAGGTCGGCGTTCCCTACATCGTCGTCTTCCTGAACAAGTGCGACATGGTCGACGATGACGAGCTCATCGACCTCGTCGAGATGGAGACCCGTGAGCTCCTCTCCGAGTACGATTTCCCCGGCGACGACATCCCCGTCATCCGTGGTTCCGCTCTGGGCGCTCTCGAGGGCGACGCCAAGTGGATGGACGCTATCCGTGAGCTCATGAAGGCCGTCGACGAGTACATCCCGACGCCTGCTCGTAACAACGACCTCCCGTTCCTGATGGCCGTTGAGGACGTTATGACCATCTCCGGCCGTGGTACCGTTGCTACCGGCCGTGTCGAGCGCGGTGAGCTCAAGCTCAACGAGCCCGTCGAGATCGTCGGCATCAAGGATACCCAGAACACCGTCGTTACCGGTATCGAGATGTTCCGTAAGTCCATGGACTTCTGCGAGGCTGGCGACAACGTCGGTCTGCTGCTCCGCGGCATCAAGCGCGAGGACATCGAGCGCGGCCAGGTTCTCTGCAAGCCCGGTTCGGTTACCCCGCACACCAAGTTCACCGGCGAGATCTACGTTCTGACCAAGGAGGAGGGCGGCCGTCACACCCCGTTCTTCGATGGCTATCGTCCTCAGTTCTACTTCCGTACCACCGACGTTACCGGTACGGTCAAGCTCCCCGAGGGCACCGAGATGGCTATGCCTGGTGACCACATCACCATCGAGGGCGACCTCATCCACCCGATCGCCATGGAGGAGGGCCTGCGCTTCGCTATCCGCGAGGGTGGCCACACCGTCGGTTCGGGCATCGTCTCCACGATCATTGAGTAAATTAGCTCTTTGATATAGCTGACTTAGAGAACCCGGCACTTATATGGGTGCCGGGTTCTTTTCTGCAATGAATATTGAGCCGTTGCTGGTGTCGAGAGGATCGATAATGGTCCAGGGTGCACCGTCGATTAGATCTCGTTGGCTCCATTGATGTGTTCCAAATATGAATGGGTTCACCGAGAACCAATTGATTCGAGGTTTTCGTTGACAGCACTTACGTAGAGCTGATAAAGTATCAACTCGTGCCCGTACGGGGCGGAAATGAAAGGTTCAGGATACATGCGTACTCTAGTTACTCTTGCGTGCACTGAGTGCAAGCGCCGCAACTATACGACCACCAAGAACAAGTCGACCATGCCTGATCGTATGGAGATCAAGAAGTATTGCCCCTGGTGCCGTCACCACACGCTGCACAAAGAGACTCGCTAGTCTCTAGTCACATACGCCAGTAGTTCAATTGGTAGAGCATCGGTCTCCAAAACCGAGTGTTGAGGGTTCGAGTCCTTCCTGGCGTGCCAGTCATTATTCCGTAAGCTCCCAATTGGGGGCTTACGGTTTACTCATGTATAAGCGCATTGCGCGGAGGTAACCCAAATGGCCAACAAGAAGAACAAGAAGAAGGCTCAGCAGCAGGCGCCTGCCAACAACGCTGCCGCCAACTCCAAGGTTGAGGCCAAGAAGGCCGTTGCCAAGAAGAACGAGAAGGCTGCGAAGTCCAAGAAGAACGAGAAGCCTGGTTTCTTCGTCCGCACCAAGAAGTATTTCGCTTCGGTCAAGTCCGAGATGAAGCGTGTCACGTGGCCCGATAAGAAGGAGCTCGTGAACTACTCGGTCGTCGTTTGCGCTTCTCTGATCGTCGTCGGCGTCGTCATCGCTCTGCTCGATGCTGGCTTTGGCGAGGCTCTTGCTCTGTTCTCTGGATTGAGGGGCTAAACCATGTCTAAGCGTTGGTACGTCGTTCACACTTACTCTGGATACGAGAACCGCGTTAAGTCCGATCTCGAGCATCGCATCGAGACTATGGGCATGCAGGACCGTATCTTTGATATCGAGATTCCTATGGAGCGTGTCACCGAGATTAAAGAGGGTGGCAAGCGTGAGACCAAAGATTCCAAGATCTTCCCGGGTTATGTCCTGGTCCGCATGGAGATGGATGACGATGCTTGGACGTGCGTTCGTAACACGCCTGGCGTCACCGGTTTCCTGGGCGGCAACGGCAAGCCCGCTCCGCTTTCCCGCGACGAGTACAACAAGATGACTCGTCGTCCCGGTAAGGGCGATTCGCCCAAGCGCACCTCGGTTGATATTGAGGTCGGCACGTCCGTCCGCGTCACCGATGGTCCGCTTACCGACTTTGATGGCAAGGTCTCCGAGGTTAACACCGAGGCTGGCAAGCTCAAGGTCACGCTGATGATCTTTGGCCGCGAGACGCCGGTCGAGCTCGACTTTAACCAGGTCGCTGTCATCGCTTAAGTTTTCGTCCGTTCGCGCGAGCGTGCTTCTTCTGTGACTGCTCATCTCAGGAGTGCTTCTAACACGTGCGTGCTTACGATATAGCAAGTACTTCACACTCGTGATTCGAAAGGAATGACCATGGCTGAGAAGAAGGTTGCCAACGTCATTAAGCTCCAGATTCCTGCTGGTGCAGCTAACCCCGCTCCTCCCGTCGGCCCCGCCCTGGGCGCTGCTGGCGTGAACATCATGCAGTTCTGCCAGGCCTTTAACGCCGAGACGCAGGACAAGAAGGGCGACATCATCCCCGTTGAGATCTCTGTCTACGAGGACAAGTCCTTCTCCTTCATCACCAAGACCCCGCCGGCGGCTCACCTCATCAAGAAGGAGCTGAACCTCAAGTCTGGTTCCGCTAAGCCGCAGGCCGACAAGGTTGGTCAGCTCTCCCAGGAGCAGCTCACCAAGATCGCCGAGATCAAGATGCCGGACCTCAATGCCAACGACATTGACGCCGCCAAGAAGATCATCGCCGGTACCGCCCGCTCCATGGGCGTCACCATCGCTGAGTAGCGATTTCTTTAGGTAATGACGGGTGCTCCGACCGGGGCGCCCGTTATATGTGTGCAATAGGGCACACGATACGATGTGGGAGGGCTCACGCCCGTTTAACCACAGGAGGTAATGCACATGGCTAAGCATGGTAAGAGCTATAACGCCGCTGCCGAGAAGATCGACCGCGCCACGCTCTACACCCCCCTTCAGGCTGCCAAGCTCATCAAGGAGCTCGACACCGCCAAGTTCGACGAGACCGTCGAGGCCCACTTCCGTCTGGGCATCGATACTCGTAAGGCTGACCAGAACATCCGTGGTTCCATCTCCCTGCCCCACGGCACCGGCAAGACCGTTCGTGTTGCCGTCTTCGCCGAGGGCGAGAAGGCTCGCGAGGCCGAGGCTGCCGGTGCCGACATCATCGGTTCCGACGAGCTCGTCGCCCAGATCCAGAAGGGCGAGATCAACTTCGACGCCGCTATCGCTACGCCGAACATGATGGCCAAGGTTGGCCGCATCGGTAAGATCCTTGGTCCCCGTGGCCTCATGCCGAACCCCAAGCTCGGCACTGTGACCATGGACGTCGCCAAGATGGTCTCCGAGCTCAAGGCCGGCCGCGTTGAGTACCGCGCCGACCGTTACGGCATCTGCCACGTGCCCCTGGGCAAGAAGTCCTTCTCTGAGCAGCAGCTCGTCGAGAACTACGCTGCCCTGTACACCGAGATTCTGCGCGTCAAGCCCTCTTCTGCTAAGGGTAAGTACGTCAAGTCCATCTCCGTGTCTTCCACCATGGGCCCTGGCGTCAAGGTCGATCCCGCTGTCCAGCGCGACTTCCTGGCTGAGTAACTAACAGTTACTGCCTGAGCAAAGCAAGCATTGCTAAAGAAACCCGGCTCTGCCCTGCGCAGGACCGGGTTTCTTGCTATCTCGTGTCAAAACCACCACAAAGGTGCCTGTCCCCTTTGAGGTGGTTACCAGGGTGTTCTGGCTGTTGAGGACTCGATGGCATCGTGGCGTTTGAGCTCGCGGCGCATGGTTTGCGAATTGAGCCAGGCTGCCTGCCAGCCACGGATGGGGTAGCGCGCTTCGTCTAGCTCAAACTGCGTATAGCCGCAGGCGTTGATAATCGTCGTCCCGCACGCGTGTTGCCGCTCGCGCTGAAAATCGGGACCGTAGCTCTGATGCACATGCCCGTGCACCATGTAGTCGGGATTCCAGGACTCGAGCGCTGTGTTAAAGCATTCGAATCCTCGATGTGCCAGATCATCCAGGTCGCCCATGCCGGCGGCGGGCGCATGGGTCAGCAGGATATCGCAGCCGCCGACCATCCTCACTTTGCGTGACAGCTTGCGCACGCGCTTGGCCATCTCGCGCTCGGTGTACATGTTGGCGCCATCTCGGTAGCGCATGGAGCCGCCAAGCCCCGCAATGCGGACTCCGCGATACACGTACACGGTGTCTTCGACACAGATGCAGCCACCCGGTGCATGACGTGCATAACGGTCATCGTGGTTGCCGCGCACGTAGATGAGCGGTTTGTTGATGACGGTGACCAAAAACTCAAGATAGTCCGGGTCCAGGTCGCCAGCGGACAAAATCAGGTCGACGCCCTCAAAGCGTTCCTTGCGAAAGCATTCCCAAAGGCATCGTTCTTCGGTATCGGCTACAGCAAGGATTTTCATAGGGCGTGGACTTTCGGCTCATCGTTGGGCTGCGGAATGGCGCCTACCACGTTGTCGGCCAGCCAGTCCATCTCGACGATTTGCGTGCTCGGCAGCGGGGGAAAGCCCTCGATCTGCACCACGCCGTCTTGGCTATGGAGTTCGCCGCCAAATGGGTTGATGGAACCCTCGACGATGCCGTTGCGGAGCAGCTGAACGAGCTTGCGCGTCTGATAGGGCAGGCCCGGAGCGTAGCGAATGTCGATGACGCCCGAGCTCATGCCATACCAGTAATTGACGGCGCGAACCTGGCTTGCGTCACTGGTCTCATCCCAGGTGCCATGCAGCAGGCTTCGCACGATAAGCTCGTAGTATCGGCCCCAGTTCCATACCGGCATGGCGATGCCGGCAACTTTGCCATCGACCAGGCGGTGGAGTCCGTAGGCCGTGGGGTCCTCCAGCGACTTTGACATGTCAGCGCCGGTCATAACACTCACGCCTTCGCGACACATGGCCTCGGCAAGACCGCCGGCGGGCACATCGCCCCAGGTGAGAATTACCTGCGCGCGGGGGTCGAGCAGCGAGGCGCCGATGGCAAAGGCGTTGATCTCGCTGAGTGCGCCCGAGGCGAAGACCGACGCGTGGTAGCCAATGCGATGGTTGTCCGCCATGCTGGCGGCAAGGGCGCCCAGGAGGAACTTGGCCTCGTACATCTTGCCAAAGTACGAACGCACGCTTTGGTGGGGAAGGCCGATAGAGCAGTTGAGGAATCGCACCTGGGGGTACTCGACGGCGGCCCTGAGCGTATATTCCATCAGGCGGTGTGAAGTCGAGAAGATAGCCTTCGCCCCGTGCTTGACGGCGGTCTCCACGGCGGCGTAGAACACGTCCGGATTGTGGCAGTCCTCGAATGCCTCGGTGCGCACGATGCCGCCAAAGTGCTCGTCGAGATACTGACGCCCTTGGTCGTGCAAGCTGTCCCAGCTCGACGATGCACAGGGGAACTCATGGATAAAGGCGATGCGCAGAGGGTTGGCCGCCGAATAAACGGTCTTGCCCATAAAGAAGTTGAACACGCCGGAGGTGGACTTGGAGGGTGACTCCTCCTCATCGACGCTCGGTGCCTCGACAAGATCGACCTTGTCCTCGTCATTTTTGCCGGCGATGACCAGCTCGCGCCAAATCTTGCACAGGCGGTTTACGACGATGTCCGTCGGCGTGTCCAGCAGACGGTCTTGGTTGTACACATTGAGGTAGACGAGCATGGCGTCGGCGGGCGTAATGTCCAGGTGGTCGCCGCCCGCGCGAAGGTAGGCACGCTTAAAGAGTAGGAAGGTGTGGCGCAGGTAGTCGACTTTTTTCTGCGGCCATTTTTCGATAAGGTTCTGACCGAGCATCTTGGCGAGCGTCTCGTAGCTTCCCTCACGCGAGAACTCGATCTCGTATAGGGGGCAGACGCGCCAAAACGAGCAGAATTCGCCGTACAGGCGGCTTTCGACGGAATCCCATTTGCCGGGGTAGAGGCGGCTGACCTTGGCCGAAACCGTCGGGGCGTCCAGGAATTTGAGGACGCTGACGCGCTTGTTGCCTTCCTGGACATAGAACCGATGCATGAACTCGGTGACGATGATGGGGTCGCGATAGCCCTCGGTCACCTGGATGTCGTAGAGGTTGGACCACTTGCGGGCGAACTCGGTGTTAAACGGCAGCAGGGGCATAAAGTTACACGAAAAGGCAGACTGACGGCCTTTGGTGACCGTGCCGACAACCATTTCGAGCGGAATGTCCCTCAGGCCGACGCTCTCTCGCTGACCTAAGGGGAGCTGGGCAACGAGGCCGTCGAGGTCCGTAAGGTACGGGTGCTCGCTTTGGCTGATGGCGCGACGACGTCCCTGCTCGCCGCGCTTGCGTGCTTGACGATAGGCCTCTTCCATGGTGTCTACTCCCTTAGTCGTTTAAACAACGATATGAACCATGGTACCACGATGTGAAACCACCACAAAGGTGCCTGTCCCCTTTGTGGTGGTTTTAGGCGATGATGGGGGCGATGGCGCGGATGCAGGCGTCGGCTGCCGTAAAGGTGGTGCTGTCGTCGCTGACGATAAAGATGATCTTGCCCTTAATGCCAAAGTCGCCGATTTCGCTAAAGAGCACGTAGGGCTCCTTGTCAAAGCTCGAGATGGGAAGCACGGCGGCCTTGGTGGCGTCGGTGAGTTCATCTGCCAGCGCGTCCAGAGAAGCCCACTTGGACGTGTCCTTGACCGCGACGGGGACGGCCACGCGCCCAAAGGGCATCAAATGCACGAGCGTGTTCTTGGAGATATTTGAGTTGGGGACGATGATGGTTTGCCCGCAGGCGTCCTCGATGGTCGTATGACGCCAGGTGATGTCTTGGACCACGCCCGACACGCCGCCGACCTCGATATTGTCGCCGGGCTTGATGATGCCCATAAAGGTCACCTGCATGCCACCGATAAGGTTTGACAGCGTGTCCTGAAAGCCGAGCGAGATGGCGATGCCGCCGACGCCAAGAGCGGCGACGAGGGCGTTTGCGTTAATGCCAAAGCAGTTGTCGAGGATAAAGCTGCCGCCAATCATCCAGATGATGGCGCGCGCGATGTTGATGAAGATGCTCGATGAAGGGAGTGGGTTATCGTCGCGGCTAAGCAGGTGGTGCAGGGTCTTGGACGCGACCTTGGCGGCAACGGCGGTGCCGATGGCCAAGATACCTGCCCAGATGATGTTGTGGACCCATCGTTGTGCAAAGAAATGAAGAATTGGCTCAAACAATTCCATGTAGGGAAACCTCCTCATGATCGTCCAACCATGATACCCACCAAGAAGCCCGTCCGATCAAATTCGGACGGGCTTCTGTGCTCGATATAAGGTTTACGCGGCGGGGCTGTAAGGCCCGGCGGTGTAGCTTAGCGTCGACGCTTCCAGATAATGCCGAGCATGATGACGATGATGCCGCCGATAAGGCACGCGCCAACTACTGCCAGCGTGCGGTCTCCCGTTGCGGCAAGCTTACCGGTCGTCTTCTTGGTGATGACCTTCGTGGTCGCCGTGTCCGTCTTAGACGAGGGCTTAGGCGTCGGGGCCGGTGTGGGCGTGGGGTCCACGGCTACGGAGCCGAAGCTGATGGTGCCGGCGAGTCCGGCCATCTTGCTCTCCCAGCCGTTCTGCCCAATCAGCGCCCTCAGCGCCGCCTCGCACGTGCCCCACTCGGTGTACTTGGTGGCGTGTGCAAAGGTGGGAAAGTCGGTCGTGTTGGTAATGATGTAGTTGTTGGTGGCGACGGTATAGGTCTTGGCGGGGTCGAGCGTGCTGCCGTCTTTGGTGAGTGTGGCACTCACAATGCGCTTGCCTTCGGGCTGCGTCCAATCAATCGTCACGTTGATGCCGCCAAAGGAGAGAACGCTGCCAGAGTCATCGCGCCACTTGTACTTGTCTTGCGCCTCCTGCTCGGTGTGACCGGCCGCCACATAAGCCTGCTGAAGCTCGTAGCTGTCGTTGCAATCGTCGCTGATTTGTAGCGAGTGCTCGAGCGCTGCGAGGAAGTCCGCGCCGGTCATGGTCCAGGTCTCCACGGTGTTGCCGTAGGGCGAGATGGCGATGACGTTGCCGGCGGTCACGTTGCCCGCCGCGATGCCGCCGCGGATGCCGCCAGCGTTTTCGATAGCGAAGTCCGCGCCCGTCAGGGCAAGATAGGAGCCGCAAATCACGTGGCCGATGGTCTGGGCCTTGGTGGTGTCGCCCTCCTTGCTGGGACGGAAATCGGTGGTGCGCACCATTTCCCAGCCATGCGTGCCTGCGGCGTCCTCGCCGTAGAAATAGTTGGTGGTGGATGTGCCGAGCACCTTGTTCGATTCGTTTTCAAAGTCCTCGTCGAGCGGCTTGATCTTGTTGCGGACGGCTTCAAGGCGGCTTTGGTAGTCGGAGCCCTTGTCGGGGTCTGCCAAAAGGTCGTTGACGTTCTTGGCGGTGTAGAGCTTCTCGTCGCTGCCGTCTGCAGGGACCGTGACCGTGTCATCGTCGGTCGTCTCGGTGCCATTCGTGTCGTATTTGTACGGAATGGAAAGCAGTCCCACCTCGGCAAAGGCACTGCCCGCCTCGACAACGTGGATTGTCTTGCCGTCGGCTCCCGTCACCTTCTCGTTAAGGTTGATGTGCTCGTGGCCTGCGATAAGGGCATCGACGCCACGGAGTCGCGTGGCAAAGGTCTTGGCGTCGAGCGTGTGCGCGATACACACAACAACATCGCAGCCCTCCTTGCGCAGCTGCTCTGCCTCGGCATTGATGGCGTTCGCGGCACTCGAGAACGACGTACCCGCGACCAGGTCCGCGCGCAGCGAGGATTCCAGCGACTCATCCATGGCACCCACGACGCCGACCTTGATTTTGTAGTCGAATGTGGAGTGATCCTCGCTATCCTCCCAGGTGCGATCGAGCGTCTTCGTGATGCTCGAGCTCCATACGCCGCTCGTAGACTTTGCGTTCGCGCAGAGCATGGCGAAGGGCGTGCCGGTGGTGCTGTAGCCGGTCATGGTGCGGAGTTTGTCCGCGCCGTAGCTCCAGTCGTGGTTGCCTGGCGTGGTCGCGTCGTAGCCGTCGGCGTAGAAGGTGTCCATGAGCTCGGCGATGCTCTTGCCCTCGCTCATGGTGGCGAAGGACTGCCCGTGGAAGGTGTCGCCCGCATCGAGCAAAAGATCGGGGGCGCTGTTTTGGGCGCTATAGAGAACCGCCAGTCCGTCGAAGCCCACAGTGCCGGTGCCCTTGCTTGCGTTGTAGCTGTACTTGTAGCTGCCGTGGATGTCGTTGGTGTGCATGACGGCCACGGAGCCGTCAATAGCGGCGGGCAGGTTCCCCGCGAAAGCGAGACTTGGGATGCCTGCGAGCGCGCCGGCAAACAACGCGGTGGCTAACGCAAGGCGGGGGAGTCTTTTCGTGGCAGTTTCCTTAGTCCTTAGCCAGAATGTCTGGTTGAATATCGGATTATCGACATAATATGCGAAAACCGCCGCAAGGGCGCCTGTCCCTTAGCGGCGGTTTTGACGTTTACGCAGATAAAACCTGCCAAAATAAACCTGTCCCTTTTTGGTAGGTTTAGCTTAGCAGCATGCGGTCGTTGGCGAGCTCGCCGCCCGAGACCTCCTCGAATTTCTGCAGCAGGTCGGCTACGGTGAGCGACTTCATCTCATCGCCCGCCACGTCGTAGATCACGTGGCCTTCGTGCATCATGATCAGACGGTTGCCCAGACGGATGGCGTCGTTCATGTTGTGCGTGACCATGAGCGTGGTCAGGTGGTTCTCGTCGACGATCTCCTCGGTCAGGTTGAGCACCTTAGAGGCCGTCTTGGGGTCGAGGGCCGCGGTGTGCTCGTCGAGCAGCAGCAGGCGCGGCCTGGTGAGCGTGGCCATCAACAGGGTGAGTGCCTGGCGCTGTCCGCCCGAGAGCAGGCCGACCTTGGCGTTGAGACGCGTGTCCAGACCAAGGTCCAGGCGCTTGAGCAGCTCAACGTACTCATCTTTCTCGGCCTTGGTGACGCCCCACGAAAGGCCGCGACGCTGGCCGCGACGCTTGGCGAGGGCCAGGTTCTCGGCAATCTGCATGTCGGCTGCGGTGCCGCGCATGGGGTCCTGGAACACGCGGCCCAGGTACTTGGCACGCTGCGACTCGCTCAGACGCGAGATATCGTTGCCGTCGAGCTCGATAACGCCCGAATCGAGCGGATATACGCCGGCGATCATGTTGAGCAGCGTGGACTTGCCGGCGCCGTTGCCGCCAATCACGGTTACAAAGTCGCCGTCATTCAGGGTGAGGTCGACGCCGGTGAGCGCGCGCTTCTCGGTGACGGTGCCCTTGTTAAAGGTCTTTTTGACGTGCGAGAGCTTAAGCATCTGCCTCATCCCCCTTCGTGTAGGAGCTGCGGAGCTTATAGCGCTCCCAAACCACGGGCACGCACAGGGCCACGGCGACGATCACGGCGGAGAGCAGTTTCATGTCGTTGGCGTCCATGCCCATTTGCAGCACGATGGCGCGGATAAGGAAGTAGACCACGGAGCCAAAGACGGCGGAGGCAAGACGGACGCTAAACTGCGTGAGGCCGCCGGGCAGCAGACGGCCGAGCACCTCACCGATAACAATGGCGGCAAGACCGATAACGATGGCACCGGTGCCCATACCAATGTCGGCATACTTCTGGCTCTGGCAGATGAGCGCGCCCGAAAGGCCGATGAGGGCGTTGGAGAGCACGAGGGCGATCATCTTGGTGGAGTTGGTGTTGACGCCCAGAGCGCGGATCATGTACTCGTTATTGCCGGTGGCGCGCAGCGCCGAGCCGATCTCGGTGCCAAAGAACCAATACAGGATGGCAACGATAGCCACGGCGAGCAGGATGCCCAAGATGATGGCAACGGTGGACTGCGGCAGACCGGTCATATTGCTGACGGCCGAGAACACGGTGCCTTTGGCAAGAATGGGCGTATTGGACTTGCCCATGATGCGCAGGTTGATGGACCACAGGCTGATCTGGGTGAGGATTCCGGCGAGGATCGCGGGAATCTCAAAGACGGTGGTCAAAATGCCCGTGACGGCGCCCGCGATGGCGCCGGCGCACATGCCGGCCAGCACGGCGAGTAGCGGGTCGACGTTGTTATTGACGATGAGCACAGCGCAGACGCAGCCGCCGAGGGCAAAGCTGCCGTCGCAGGTCATATCGGGAATGTCGAGCAGGCGGAACGTGATAAACACGCCAAGCACCATAATGCCCCAGAGGACGCCCTGCGAAACGGCGCCCTGCAATGCAATGAGCATGCTTCATACCTCCTAGGATAGGGTGGACACGTGATTTTCCATAATAGCGGTAACAATGCATAAAAGAGCTGCGGACAGACGTTTTGTTTTACCTGAAACAAGCAGGGCGGACGCCGGTCTACAGCGCCCGCCCCTGTGGCTCAGATATTGAATAACGCAGCTAAAGCGCGAGCACGGGCTCTAGACGCATGCCGCGTATAGCATTACGCGTCCAGAGCGGAAAGGTCGATGCCCAGGGCCTCGGCCATCTCGTCGTTCTTGACGACGACCAGGTCCTTGCTCGAGAGGTGTTTGATCGGCATGTCTTCGGGCTTAGCCTCGCCTTTCAGGATCTTAACGGCCATCTCGCCCGCGGCGTAGCCCAGGTCCTCATAGTTGATGGAGAGGGTGAACAGGCCGCCGGCCATGCACATACCCTCCTCGCCAGTCACGAAGGGGAGCTTGTTCTCCTTGCAGATCTGGCCGACCTGCGAGGCACCCGCGGCGATGGTGTTGTCGGTGGGGGAGTACAGCGCGTCGACCTTGCCCACGGCAGACTCGACGACGGACTGAATCTCGTTGGAGCTCGAGACGGTGAAGTCAGTGTACTCGAGGCCCAGCTTGTCGAGTTCCTTCTTGGCGGCCTTGATCTGGACGTCGGAGTTGGACTCGGCGGTGCAGTAGAGCAGGCCGACCTTCTTTACGTCGGGCAGGACCTTCTGCATCATCTCGAGCTGCTCGGCGACTGGGGTGAGGTCGGAAGCGCCCGTGACGTTGGTGCCGGGCTTGTCGTTGTCCTGGACCAGGCCGGAGGCGGCGTAGTCGGTGATGGCGCAGCCCACGATGGGGATATCGGCCGTGGCGCCGGCGGCAGCCTGCGCGGCGGGCGTGGCGATGGCATAAATCAGGTTGACGTTGTCGCCCACAAACTTGTCGGCAATGGACTTACACGTGGACTGGTCGTTCTGGGCGTTCTTCTGGTCGATCTTGACCTTAAGGCCGCTCTTCTTGATGGCCTTGACGAAGCCGTCGTTGGCGGCATCGAGCGCGGAGTGCTCGGTGAGCTGCAGAACGCCGATGGTGTAGTCGGAACCGGCGGCAGCGGAGCCGGAACCAGAGCTGCCGCCGCATCCGGCGAGCGGGGCGAGCGCGAGCAGGCCGGCGGAGACCAGAAGGCTCCTGCGGCTGATGGTGATGTCCTTCATATCATTACCCCCAGTATAAAAATGGCTGGAAACACTGCACTGGGACAAAGTGCAAGTGGAACTATAGTAGCGCTGATGTCCATTTTTACAACAGCCTGGCGGGTTTTTTAATACAGAATCGGATGGGCGGTACGGGTAGTCGAATGGGCGGCGGAGGGTCTTATGCGGCGGAGGAGGCGTCGTCCTCCTCGTCGAGGGCGGCGAAGAGCTTCTTGCCGTCGAGGAGACGTGTGGTGACGTTTCTCATGCGGCCAATCTCTACGGTGCGCAGCGTGTCATCGGCACCTCGGGCGTCATAGACCGTTCCCAGCAAATACGAGATGCCATCGCGCTGCCTGATGGCAAAGGGGCGGAGTGTCATCCGTGCTACTTCGGTTTCGCCACGTGCCGTGACGCTCGAAATATCAAAACTCACCGTGGTTCCATGGTCGATGGCCTGCTCGACGAGCTCGCACGTGTCGATGCGCTTGATGGGCGTGCGTGTTGCCTTGGTAGCCTTGCTGCCTGCGCTCGGAACGGGTTCGGGTGTATCGAGGTAGCCGCGAACGTCGGCACTCGCCATGGCAACTAAGTGCTGCGCCATGCTCTTGCGGATAGCGATAGGCGTGGAGCGGTTGCGCATGACCATACCGTGGAGCCGGATGATCTCTTCATCGGTGAGCGGGCGGGTAAGAAGTTTGTAGCCCACGCCGCGTTTGTACTCAATTTCGTATCCGGCATGGCGAAGCGCGGAGATGGCGGTGTAGATGCTGCGCCGCGCCGCCGAGATGGGCATGCGGGCGGGGTCGTCGGGATGGGAGAGGCGCCGGATCAGCTCATCGGAAAGTATGGCCTTGTCTTCGCCGGTGTTTTCGCTCAAGAGCTGCAGGATGCGAACGGCGCGATAGGCTGCCATCGAGGCGGCGCCTCTCGTCGTGGTGTCGTAGGTTTCAACAGCGGCTTCGGTCATCGTGCCCACGTCCTTTCCGTTTTGGGTGGCGACGGTATGGAGCCTAGGACGCGGGGCTTTCCCAGGGGCGCAGGGCGCTCTGGGCGGTCGGTAGTCGTCGGCAAACGGCGGGTTGAGTTTTCAACAGCCCTACTCAACTGACCAAAAACTTGCCAAAAGCTTGACGGATGCTGTTGAAAAAAAGCGTCTCTCGACCGATGTCGAGAGACGCTTGTGCGATGAGCGTTGGCGTGTGGCGACGCGAGCTAGCGTCCGACGATTAGAAGTCGGCGTTGCCCACGGTGCGCGGGTGCGGCAGGACGTCGCGGATGTTGCCCACGCCGGTCAGATACATGACCAAGCGCTCGAAGCCCAGACCGTAGCCGGCGTGCTTGCAGGAACCGTAGCGGCGCAGGTCAAGGTAGTACTTGTACTGCTCGGGATTCATGCCCAGGTCCTTGATGCGGGCCTCGAGCAGATCCAGGCGCTCCTCGCGCTGGGAGCCGCCGATAATCTCGCCGATACCGGGAACCAGGCAGTCGGCGGCGGCGACGGTCTTGCCGTCCTCGTTCATGCGCATGTAGAATGCCTTGATCTCAGCCGGGTAGTCGGTCACGAAGGTCGGGCGCTTAAAGTGCTCCTCGGTCAGGAAGCGTTCGTGCTCGGTTTGCAGGTCGATGCCCCAGCTCACGGGGTAGTCGAACTTGTGGCCGTCGGCGACTGCCTGCTCCAGGATCTCGACGGCCTCGGTGTAGGTAACGCGGGCAAAGTCGGAGTTGGCGACATGGTCCAGGCGCTCGAGCAGACCCTTGTCCACAAACTTGTTGAGCATATTGAGCTCGTCGGGGCAGGTGGCCATAACGTCCTTAAGGACGTACTTGAGCATGGCCTCGGCGTTGTCCATGTAGTCGTTAAGGTCGGCAAAGGCCATCTCGGGCTCGATCATCCAAAACTCGGCGGCGTGGCGCGTGGTGTTGGAGTTCTCGGCACGGAAGGTGGGGCCAAAGGTGTACACGTCACCAAAGGCCATGGCAAAGTTCTCGGCATTGAGCTGGCCGGACACGGTGAGGCTTGCATGCTTGCCAAAGAAGTCCTGGCTCCAGTCGACCTCGCCGGACTCGGTGAGGGGCGGATTTTTGGGGTCGAGCGTGGTCACGCGGAACATCTCGCCGGCGCCCTCGCAGTCACTCGTGGTGATGATGGGGGTGTTGACGTAGACAAAGCCCTGCTCCTGGAAGAAGCGGTGGATGGCGGCAGCCGCGACAGAGCGGATGCGGAACACGGCGCGGAACAGGTTGGTGCGCGGGCGCAGGTGCTGCTGGGTGCGCAGGAACTCGACGGTTGCGCGCTTCTTCTGCAGCGGGTAATCCGGGGCGCTCGTGCCCTCGACCTCGATGGAGGTGGCAGAAAGCTCGAAAGGCTGGGGCGCATCGGGGGTCAGCTTGACGGTGCCGGTGCAAATGAGTGCGGCCGAGACGTTTTGATGGGCGATCTCGTCGTAGTTGTCGAGTGCCTCGCGGTTCATGACGACCTGCAGGTCGCGGAAGCAGCTGCCGTCGTTGAGCGTAACAAAGCCAAAGTTCTTCATGTCGCGGACGGACTTGACCCAGCCGGCGACGGTGACGGTCTGGCCGCCGAGCGACTCGGCATCGGCATAGAGCTGCGCGATTTTGGTGCGGTTCACGTATCCTCCCATAACGGTTGAATGATAGTTATCCATACAGTTCGATATTCTAGCAGCTCGGCTCATTTGGGCTATACAGATAAGGCATTGGCGGGATGGTTTTTCAAACGAAAAGCGCCCGCGGCCAAATGGTCGCGGGCGCTTGACGAGGTGCCTTTTGGCTGTATGGCGCGGGGCCTGGCTACTTGGTCTTGGCTACCAGCAGCGGGTCGCCCAGCTTGACGAGCGGGTTGCCGCCGATAAGCGTTCCAGATTCGCCGACATGGTCGATGCTCTTAAGACGATCGAGCTCGGAGACGATGACGGTCACGATGTCCTCGTGACCAGCGGCCTTAATGGCCTCGCGGTCGAAGCTGATGAGCGGCTGGCCTGCCTTGACCACATCGCCCATCTCGACAAAGCGGGCAAAACCCTTGCCGTTCATTTCCACGGTGCCCAGGCCAACATGGATGAACACGCGAAGACCGTCCTCGGTGATCATGCCAATGGAGTGGTTGGTGACAGTGGTGGCGCCGATGCGGCCGTTGGCGGGCGCATAGATGGTGCCGGTAATGGGCTCGATGCCATAGCCCTGGCCAAGCATGCCCGAGGCGATCGTCTCGTCGGGAACCTCGTCCAGGTTGACGAGCACGCCGTTGACGGGGGCATAGATGACGCCTTCGCGGGTGGCGAAGCTTGCTGCGGGCGGAACGGACGCCTCGCCGGTCGAGGTGAAGGTGGACTTAAGCGAATCGAGCAGACCCATAGTTGCCTCCAACTTAAATAGGCGCATATCGCGCGTTTGGTTTGCCGGAAACGTTTCACATGTGTTTCGCGGCTTGGTCAACGCCCCTATTCTACGCTGCTCAACGATACCTCTGAACTGGGATTATGTGATATATCAGTTGAAGGGAAACTTATTGCCGGAGTGTTTCTGCGCCACGGGTTCAAGTGGGGTACGCTTGAAGGCGAAAAACAAGGGCGCATAATTTGCGCGAAGGGAGCACATATGATTGTCGAGAACCATGCGCTGTGGGGCGAGGAGCCGACCGAGGATTATCCGGCGACGTTTACGTATTTGGGTGCCGAGCCGTTGCCCGATAAACCGAATGGCCGCCGCCCCGCGGTGATTATCTGTGGCGGAGGCGGGTTTACACATATCGCTCCGCACGAGCAGGACCCGGTGGCGTTTGCATTTTTGGATCACGGTTACCAGGCCTTTGTGCTCAACTATGTTACGAGCTCTACGGGTGACGTGAGCTTTCCACACCCCCAGGCAGATCTTGCCAAGATGGTCGCCACGGTGCGCGCCAACGCCGACGAGTGGCATGTCGATCCTAAGCGCGTGTGCGTCGTGGGATTCTCGGCGGGCGGCATGATCTGTGCCTCGCTGGCAACGCAGTGGAAGACCGGCCCCTTCGCGGCACTTGCCGGGGCACGTCCGGACGACATTCGTCCCGATGCCGTGGTGCTGGGCTATCCGCTGCTCGACTTTGCCTATGTGCGCGACATGCAGACGCGCGATCCGCGCATTGACTTGCGCGTGCCCAAGACGGGCGGCAAGACGGGGCGCGATTTGCTCAACGACTACCTGTCGATGGTGACGGGTGGCGAGGCAACTGACGAGCATTTGGCCGATATCTGCCCCACCACGCATGTTTCGCGTCAGATGCCGCCGACCTTTGTGTGGGGCGTGTCCGACGACAAGACGGCGCCGATCGCGCAGGTCTACCCGTTTGCGCAGCGCATGGCCGAGGAGGGCGTTGCATGCGAGATGCACGTCTTCGACCAGGGTGGTCACGGCCTTTCGCTCGGCAACGCCAACACCGCGGTCGACAACGAGGACAAGCAGGTTTCCGTCCGTCCCTGGATCCGCCTGGCCTTCCGCTTCCTCGAGCGCCATCTGTAAGAGTCCCGGCATCCAAGCCCTTCAATAACTTGCGGTGAAATAGTTCCTATCTGGGGCATCAACCAGCCCATCCAGGAACTATTCCACCGCAACTTCGTTTTTGATGCCCCGTCCGGAAACTGCGCCCCAGTTTTGCCTTTCAAGGTGGGACGCAGTTTCCCATAGGGCCTCGACTGGGAAAGCGCGTCCCGTTTCGAGCGGGGATTCCGGGATGCATTTTCCGTAAGAGGCCTGTTTGGGAAACCATATCCCGTTTCGAGCCGGAATTCTGGGATGTAGTTTCCCCGAGAGGCCTCATCGGGAAACTATGGCCCTGAACTCTCCTGCCTGTCCCCATTGCGCCAATTTGCTGATTGAACATCGTTGTGTGTTCGCGCTATCATGCATGGTTAAATTGGTTAGCCGTGGCAAACGGTTAGCCAAGGTGAACATAAATGCAACGCCCTGTGGGCGCCGGGGGAGGAACACGGACGTGAAGCTCGATACGCTCGAGATTGGAAAGGACGCCGTTGTCGCATCGGTGGCATCGGACGACCAGGCACTCCGACAGCATATTTTGGACATGGGCCTAACGCCGGGCACCGAAGTCACCATGATGAAGTACGCCCCCATGGGCGACCCGCTCGAGATCCGCCTGCGTGGCTACGAGTTGACACTGCGCAAGGACGATGCCGCTCGCATCGAGCTCGTGGGTATTCACGACACCGATACGGGTCCGCGCGCTAACGCCGCAATCGGCACGACGGAGCATCCGGCCCTGGGCGAGGGGACGTATTCGCCCCGTGCGGCAAAAACGGCCGTGCCCGAGGGCGCACCGCTGCATTTTGCCCTCGCCGGCAACCAAAACTGCGGTAAGACCACGCTGTTCAACCAGCTTACGGGCTCCAACCAGCACGTCGGTAACTTTCCTGGCGTGACGGTCGACCGCAAGGACGGCACCATCCGTAACCATCCCGAGGCAAGCGTTACCGATCTGCCCGGCATTTACTCCCTGTCGCCGTACACGGGCGAAGAGATCGTCAGCCGCCAATTCATCTTGGACGAAAACCCCGACGCCATCATCGACATCATCGACGCCACCAACATCGAACGTAACCTGTACCTGACACTGCAGCTCATGGAGCTCGACCGTCCTATGGTCATCGCGCTCAACATGATGGACGAGGTGACCGCCAACGGCGGCGCCGTGGACGTCAACCTGCTCGAGAGTCTGTTGGGCGTGCCCGTTGTTCCCATTAGTGCTGCCCGCAACGAGGGTATCGGCGAGTTGGTGGATCATGCCTTGCACGTGGCGCGGTTCCGCGAGCGCCCCGGTCGCCTGGACTTTTGCGCGCCCGACGGTCCGGACGGCGGTGCGCTGCATCGCTGCATCCACGGTATTGCTAACCTGATCGAGGACCATGCCGTGACGGCGCACATCCCGGTGCGCTTTGCGGCGACCAAGCTGGTCGAGGGCGATGAGCTGGTAACCGAGGCGCTTCACCTGGATCGCAACGAGCTCGACGCTATCGAGCACATCATTACCCAGATGGAGGGCGAGGCCGGCACCGACCGCCTATCTGCGCTGGCCGATATGCGTTTTAGCTTTATCGGCGACGTGTGCGGGCGTTGCGTCGTCAAGCCGCACGAGAGCCGCGAGCACGTGCGCTCCGTCAAGATTGACCGCATCCTGACAGGTCGTTACACAGCCATTCCGGCGTTTCTGGTGATCATGGGCCTCGTCTTTTGGCTGACGTTTGGCGTGATTGGCGCGGCGTTGCAGGGACTCATGGAGGACGGTGTCGCTGCCATCATCGCCTCGGCCGATGCGGGCCTCAAGGCGTTCGGTACCAACGACGTGGTGCGCTCGCTGGCTGTCGACGGCGTGCTTACGGGCGTGGGCAGTGTGCTGACCTTCCTGCCGATTATCGTCGTGCTCTTTTTGTTCCTCTCCATTCTGGAAGACTCCGGATACATGGCGCGCGTGGCCTTTGTCATGGATAAGGTGTTGCGTCGCTTTGGCCTGTCGGGCCGCAGTTTCGTGCCCATGCTCGTCGGTTTTGGCTGCACCGTGCCGGCTATCATGTCGACCCGTACGCTCCCATCCGAGCACGACCGCAAGATGACGGTCATGCTCACGCCGTTTATGAGCTGCTCAGCCAAGCTGCCGGTTTACGGCTTGCTGTGCGGGGCGTTTTTCCCGCAGGCGACGGTTCCCGCCATGGTCTCGCTCTATCTGATCGGCATTGCGGTTGGCTGTATCGCGGCTTTGGTACTCAACCGCACGGCATTTAAGGGCGACCCGGTGCCGTTTATCATGGAGCTGCCCAATTACCGCCTGCCGAGCGTCAAGACGACGGTGATGCTGGCATGGGATAAGGCCAAAGACTTTATTACCAAGGCCTTTACCATTATCTTTGCCGCTACCGTGGTCATCTGGTTCCTTCAGACGTTCGACATCCGCTTTAATGTGGTCGCCGATCAGTCGCAGAGTCTGCTTGCGGGTCTCGGCAGCATCATTGCGCCGGCGCTGACGCCGCTTGGGTTTGGCGACTGGCGTGCATCCACGGCGCTCGTCACCGGACTTATCGCCAAGGAGAGTGTCATCTCGACCCTCACGGTGCTTTTGGGCGCGACCTCGCCCGCGGCACTGTCGACCATGTTTTCGCCGTTCACTGCCTATGTGTTCCTGGTCTTTACGCTGCTGTACCCGCCCTGTGTGGCAGCCATCGGCGCCGTCAAGAGCGAGCTGGGCGCGCGCTACGCCGTTGCCGTGTTCGCGTTTCAAGTGACGGTCGCCTGGATCGTGGCGTTTGTCGTGCATTCGGCGGGCATATTGCTGGGGCTGGCTTAGTTATTTATTGACGGCGCAACCTTTGTGTATCGAATTGTTTTCGGCCCTGCATCTGTTGCTGACGGATGCGGGGCCGTTGCTATATAATCGCCTCCACTCAAAATGATTGGAGACGTTATATATGAGTCAGGCAAGGCAAGACGGCATCACGCTCAGGCAGTGGCTCCCGCTTATCGGGCTCACCTGCTGTGCGTTCGTGTTCAACACGTCGGAGTTTATGCCCATCGGCCTTTTGACTGATATCGCCGCGTCGTTCTCGCTTACCGAGGCCCAAGCTGGCATCATGATCTCGGTCTATGCCTGGGGCGTCATGCTGCTGTCGTTGCCGCTCATGGTGTTTGCCTCGCGCTTCGAGTTCAAGCGGATGCTGCTGGGCGTGCTTGCCGTGTTCTCGCTCGGCCAGTTCCTGTCCGCCGTGGCGCCCACCTATCCCATCCTGGTCTGCGCGCGCCTGGTGGTCGCTTGCGCGCATGCCGTGTTCTGGTCGGTCGCTTCGATTATGGCCTCGCGCCTGGTCGACACGCGCCACGGCGCGCTCGCCATCAGCATGATCGCCACGGGCTCTTCCATCGCACAGATCTTCGGCCTGCCGCTCGGCCGCGCCATTGGCCTGGCCGTGGGCTGGCGTATGACGTTTGCCGTGGTCGGGGGCCTCTCAGCCATCGCGGTCGTCTACCAGGCAACGGTGTTCCCGGCCATGCCGACGGGTGAGCGCTTTACTGTCAAACAGCTGCCCGAGCTGCTCAAGAACCCGCTCCTCATCGCGCTCTACGCAGTCACGGTCTTCATGGCGACCGGCTATTACGCAAGCTACAGCTATATCGAGCCCTTCCTGGCGCAGGTCGCGCACGTCGATGCGGGCGCCATTACCATGACGCTGACGGCGTTTGGCTGCTCTGGTTTGCTCGGAAGCTGGCTGTTTGGCCGCCTGTTCGATGGGCATCGCTTCCCGTTCTTGGCTATCACGCTCTCCGGCGTGCCGGTGGCCCTGCTGCTCATGGGGCCGGCCGCATCGTCGCTCGTGACAGTGCTTGCCGTCTGCGCACTGTGGGGTTGCTGCGCCACGGCCTTTAACGTGGCGTTTCAGGCCGAGCTCATCAAGCACACGCCGACAGATTCGTCGGCCGTCGCCATGTCGATCTTCTCGGGCCTGTTCAACCTCGGTATCGGCACGGGTACCGCGATCGGCGGAGCCGTGGTTTCGGGTCCCGGTATCGCCTGGATCGGCTTTGTGGGCGGGGCGATTGCCGTCGTGGGCGTCATCCTCGCCATCACCGTGCTGTTTCCGGCCATCCGCCGCGCCAAGCCCGTCGCCTAATCACGTCCCCTCATCAGTTGCGGTGGAATAGTTCCTGTTTAAGGCCTCTGAAGGTCCAAGCAGGAACTATTCCACCGCAACTTATTTTGGGGGAGAGGATACAAGCTGGGCATACAATGGATGTCGTTGTGTTGAGCTTACCGGGAGGCTGTTATGTGGGCATACGAGACGACGTTCTATCAGATCTATCCGCTGGGCTTTTGCGGGGCTCCGCGCGAAAACGCCGCGCCCGTTGCCGAGGATGGGCTCGCCCAGGCTGCCAACGCCGCGCCCAACCCCGATGCTCCTATCATGAAGGTCGCCCAATGGGCCGACTACATGCAGGAACTCGGCGTTGGCGCTGTGCTCATCAACCCACCGCTCGAATCTGATAGCCACGGCTACGATACACGCAGCCTGCGCCATATCGACCGTCGCCTGGGTGGGGACGCCGACTTTGCCGCCGTATGCGACACGCTGCATGCCCATGGCATCCGCGTGGTGCTCGATGCCGTCTTCAACCACGTCGGCCGCGGTTTTTGGGCCTTCCGCGATGTGCAGGAGCGCAAGTGGGACTCGCCCTACAAGGACTGGTTCCACATTAGCTTTGACGGCGATTCCTGCTATGGCGACGGCTTTTGGTACGAGGGCTGGGAAGGCCATTTTGAGCTTGTGAAGCTCAACCTGCAAAATCCCGCTGTGGTCGATTACCTGCTCGAGTCCGTGCGCCGTTGGGCCGACGTCTTTGGCGTCGACGGCCTGCGCCTGGACGTTGCCTATATGCTTGACCGCGACTTTATGCGCCGCCTACACTCCTTTACCCGTGAGCTCAAGCCCGGCTTTGTGCTCATCGGCGAGACGCTCCACGGCGACTACAATCAGATCGTCAACGACGAGATGCTCGACTCGTGCACTAATTACGAGTGCTACAAGGGCCTGTATTCCAGCTTTAACTCGGTCAACATGTTCGAGATCGCCCATTCGCTGCACCGTCAGTTTGGCGGCGACCCTTGGTGCATCTACCGCGGCAAACATCTGCTTTCGTTTGTCGACAACCACGATGTGCCGCGCCTGGCAAGTATCCTCACCGACAAATCCTGCCTGCGTCCCGCCTACGGCATGCTCTTTGGTATGCCGGGCATTCCGTGCGTCTACTATGGCAGCGAGTGGGGGATTCCTGGCGAAAAGGGCGACCCCGATGGTGACTGGGCTCTGCGACCTGCGCTCGATGAGCCTGCGCCCAACGAGCTGACGGCGTTCATCACGCAGCTCGCACACTTTCGTTCGGCCGACGACGCGGCGGCCCGTGCTCTCAACTACGGTGCCTATCGCAACGTGGTGATCCAGAACAAGCAGCTGCTGTTCGAGCGCGCCTGCGACGACGCGACGGTGCTCGTGGCGGTCAATGCCGTGAACGAGCCCTATACCTTTGGAGCCGGCGAACTCAACGGCTCCTTCGTCGACCTGCTTGCCGACGGTGCGCCCACGGTCGAGCTGACGGGTACCCTTGAGCTTGCACCCTACGAGGTGCGCTATCTGCTGAGGGCCTAGCTCGTGGCCACGCTGGATGAGGGTTATCAACATATTGAGCATGGGTTTGAGCCCGTGTTTGACGAGCGCTCGCGCATTTTGGTGCTGGGGTCGTTTCCCTCGGTGCTTTCGCGCGCCAATTCCTTTTATTACGGCAACCCTCAGAATCGCTTTTGGCGCGTGATGGCCGCGTGCCTCGGTGTGCCTGTGCCGCCCAACGAGGGCGACCCTTTGGCAAGCGGTGGGCCCGCGACGCTTGATGCCTCCATTGCCGCCAAGCGGTCCATGCTGCTGAACGGCGGCGTGGCCCTGTGGGATGTGATCGAGAGCTGCGACATTAAGGGTTCGAGTGACGCCAGCATCAAAAACGTCGTTCCGGCGCATGTCGAGCGCATTACCGGCGCAGCTCCTATCGAGGTCGTTGTCTGTAACGGCGGCACGGCAGGGCGGCTCTACAAGCGCTATCTACAAGAGCGCACCGGGCTGCCGGCCATCGTTCTGCCGTCGACAAGTCCCGCCAATGCGGGATGGCGCCTGGAACGCCTTGTCGAGCGCTGGCGCGAGGCCGTTGACTGGGCTGTAATTTAATTTAGATTTTTGTTTGAGCGTGGGCGCCCAGACGTTTCAGAACGCCTCGCCAGATCGGCGCGGGCACGGCTGGCTCGGCGCAAACCATGCCGTCGGCGTCGACGTTGGCGGCATTGCCGCCGCCAAGTCGCTGTGCATGCTCGACGGAGCAGCCCATGCGCACAGCGCCCACAAGCTTATCCATCGCTTCCGAAAAAGGCCGGCGTAAGAGACCCATGCGTGGGGAATGGTGAAGCGCTGCGATGCCGCCACCGGCACAGATGACAACTCCGCCGCACCACAATTGGTCATGGCGCTCACATGCCTTGTGCAGGCGAACGGCGGTCCCACGCGCCTGCTCAGTGCCCTCTTGTGCGGCTCGAATCGCGACATAGACGCGCGTCCCCGTACCGCCAAAGCGCTCAAGCGCCTGCTCGATGGCTGTCAACGTCTCATCGTCAGCCACATCTTCAATGGCCAGCACGATGCCATCGGCAACGCTGCCGGCGTCATTTGCCTTCAAGTCGACCGGGCGGGGGAGTGCGGTGCCGGAAAGTTGAGCATAGGCGGCGATGGCATCCTGCAGGTCCCAGAGCAAAAAATCAAGATCGGCGCTATTGGGAATGCTGATATACGCAACGGTGTGCAGTGTTTTTGGTACGTCGCCGCGCGCGGTCGTCTCCATGCCATCTCCTTTCCGGCTCGTTTCCGTTTAGGTTACACCGTCTGGTGGCGCCCCGCCGCGCTATCCTAGTGCAACCCTTACGAAAGGAACGCCATGCGTCTGCCCATGAATACCTCGCTTGCCACGCTCAAGCCCTCCAGTATCCGCCGGATTAACGCGCTTGCCGCCCAGCATCCGGGGTGCATCGCGCTCGCGCTCGGCGAGCCCGATTTTCCCACGCCCGATGTGATTAGCGCCGAGGTGACCGCCGCACTGGACCGCGGTGACACGCACTATCCGCCCAACAACGGTCGCCCCGCCCTGCGCGAGACGCTGTCCGCATATATGGGCGACGCGGGCCTTACATATTCGGCCGACGAGGTCATCCTGACCGATGGTGCGACCGAGGCCCTGTCGGCTACGTTTATGGCCATGCTCAACCCCGGCGACGAGGTCATCATCCCCACGCCTGCCTTTGGCCTGTACGAGAGCATCGTCGTGGCCAACCACGCTAAGGCGGTCTTTTTTGATACGGAGCCCGCGCAATTCCAGATCGATGAGGAAGCGCTTCGTGCCTGCGTGACACCGGCGACCAAGGCCATCGTCATCTGCTCGCCCAACAATCCTACGGGCTGTATCCTCAACGCGGCTTCGCTCGATGCCGTGGCGCACGTGGCGGAGCAGACGGGCATCTACGTGGTCTGCGACGACGTATACAACCGCCTGGTTTATGTGGATGGCTACGAGCGCTTTGCCCAGCGTCACCCGGAGCTTCGCGATCAGACGGTCGTCATCGAGAGCTTTTCCAAGCCCTGGGCCATGACCGGCTGGCGCTTGGGCTGGCTCGCAGCGGCAACCCCCGTCATCGCCGAGATCGCAAAAGCCCACCAATACCTAGTATCGAGTGCTGTCTCCTTCGAAATGGACGCCGCAGCCCGAGCCCTGACCGTCGACCCAACCCCCATGCTCAAAGTCTACCGAGCCCGTCGCGAACGCGTGCTCGCAGCTTTAGACGCCATGGGCCTCGACGTAGTAGAGCCCGCAGGAGCCTTCTACACCTTCCCGAGCATCAAACAATACGGCCTAACGAGCGAAGACTTCTGCATCAAAGCCATCAAAGAGGCAAACATAGCCCTAGTCCCGGGCGACTGCTTCGGCACCGAAGGCCACGTCCGCTTAAGCTACTGCGTCTCCGACAAAAATCTGGACGAAGGTCTCCGCCGCCTGTCCAACTTCGTGTCAACCCTATAGCCCAACGGGACGCAACACATCAGCCTACCGACCCAAGCATTATGAGTGGGGGCGTCAGCCAACGAAAACCCGGGCTGCCCAAAGTCAACGCAGGCACGCGCCGCCGAAGGCCAGGCGCAAGGGTTTCGTAGATTCCGCACGAGCCGAAGAGCACTTAATGTGCTCTTCGTGCGAGCCAGGACTTGACCGAGCGAAAACCTTGCGCCTGGCCTTCGGCGGCGCGTGCCGGATGGTGGAATTGTGTGCAGCCCGGTTTTCCGTTGACCGACGCCGGGGTCCCCGCCATAATACTTTCGGTTCACGCACGAATCCGCTGCCAGAGACAGCCGGTGCAAACGGGCATCGCCCGCGAGCTTAATGGGATATCCCGCCAGCCGAGGTGGTCGAGTAGATATGTCTTCTCGCCCCCGTCGCTCATGCAGCGCGGGGGCTTTCTTTTTGGACATGCCCCCGTCACGTCCTTGTGGCGGACCGTGCCCGGAAAGAATTCGAGGAGGTGTAATTCATGCCCCAGCAGTACAAAATCGACAAGGTTGCAGAGATCGAGTCCCGTATCGCCGAGAACGCCGGTCTGTTCGTCGTCAACTACAACGGTCTGACGGTTAAGCAGGCTCAGGAGCTGCGTCATCAGCTTCGCGAGTGCGGCGCCGAGATGAAGGTCTACAAGAACAACCTGGTCAAGATCGCTCTCAAGAACCAGGAGCAGCCCGAGATCGACGAACTCCTCGCCGGCCCCGTCGCTTATGTGTTCTACGAGACCGAGCCGGTCGAGGCCGCTAAGGCCCTTAAGGACTTCTCCGCTAAGTCCAAGGGCGTCCTTGAGATCAAGGGCGGTATCTCCGACGGCAAGGCCGTTTCCGCTGATGATGTTAAGGCTATCGCCGAGCTGCCCACCAAGGATCAGCTTCTCGGCCAGATCGCCGGTCTCATCTCCGGTTTCGCTCGCGACATCGCTGTCTGCGTCAACGGCGTTTCCTCTGGTCTCGCTCGTTCGATCCAGCAGGTCTCCGAGCAGAAGGCAGCCTAGTTGCTGTTTTCACCCGCGGCGGCAACGCCGCACCCCTGGCGCATTCGCGCCGTGTTTTAACTGATCTCCGTGCATCCGCACGGAAACCGAAAGGACTTAGAAATGGCTAAGCTTACCACCGATGAGATCATCGATGCTCTTAAGGAAATGACCCTTCTCGAGGCTTCCGAGCTCGTTAAGGCTATCGAGGACACCTTCGGCGTTTCCGCCGCTGCTCCTGCCGCTGTTGTCGCCGCTCCCGCTGCTGGCGCTGCTGAGGCCGAGGAGAAGACCGAGTTTGACGTCGTGCTCGAGGGCTTCGGCGACAACAAGATCCAGGTCATCAAGGCCGTCCGTGAGCTCACCAACCTTGGCCTGAAGGAGGCCAAGGAGGTCGTCGAGGGCGCTCCCAAGGCTGTTCTCGAGGGTGCCAAGAAGGAGGACGCCGAGGCTGCCAAGGAGAAGCTCGAGGCTGCTGGCGCTGCTGTCACCCTCAAGTAATCAGGCTTTCTCGCCAGATTTCTTTGCAGGCGGGGTTCGCATTGCGAGCCCCGTCTTTTTTGTTTTTCGGTCCCTCGACATCGGTAGCTCAAACTGCCGTATTCTGTGATTTGCGTCGTATCGGGTGCCCTGCCGTTGGGCAATAAAATTGCACCATTCGAGCAATAATTTGCGTTGACCTGCTGAAGAATTGTCTCTGCCTTGTAGCGACATATAGTTCCAGCGGTAAGATGCTTGGGTATCGCAATTTGGTCTGCGGCTGTGCGCCGCACGCATGGGGCGCTTTTGCGCCTGTGAAAGGATCTTTGAATAACATGAAGGCAATCATCCCCGCCGCCGGTCTTGGCACGCGTTTTCTGCCTGGCACCAAGTGCACGCCCAAAGAGATGCTGCCGGTGCTCGACAAGCCCGTCATTCAGTACGTCGTCGAGGAGGCGCTCGACCCCGAGGAAGTCGACGACGCCATCATCGTTACATCTCCCGGTAAGCCCGAGCTACTGAACTACTTCCAGCCCGATCGCTCGCTCGAGAACCTGCTGCGCGAGCGCGGCAAGAACGCCTATGCCGATGCCGTCGCCCACGCTGGCGGTATGCCGGTCGACTTCCGTTATCAGTACGAGCCCAAGGGCCTCGGCCATGCTATTCGCTCTGCTGCCGACGCCGTGGCAGGGGAGAACTTCCTGGTTCTTCTGGGCGACTACGTTGTGCCTAACCGCGACATCTGCGACAAGATGCTCGCCGTTTCCAAGGAGCACGGTGGAGCTTCGGTTATCGCCGTCGCTGCTTGCTCGCCCGAGGAAGTCAGCCGCTACGGCGTTATCGCCGGTGAGCGCGTCGGTTCGCTCGAGGGTGCCGAGGACGTTGCCGATGCAGAGCCGGGCGCTGTCTGGCGTATCGGCGGTCTGGTCGAGAAGCCCGCTCCCGAGGCTGCTCCGTCCAACCTGTACATCGTCGGTCGTTACCTGCTGAGCCCGCTGGTTATGGACCTGCTCGCCGATCAGCAGGCCGGCAAGGGCGGCGAGATTCAACTCACCGACGCCATGGCCCGTTCGCTCGACCGTGAGGCCATGTATGCCGTCGTCATCGACCCGCTGTCGGGCTACGACACCGGCACTCCCTCTGGCTGGATGGCCACCAACGCCCTCATGGCTGCAAGCGATCCCCGCTTTGCCGATGCCTTCTGGGACGCCATCGACGAGCGCGGCGGATTGATGCGCAAGTAAGCCTTCGGACATCGACATTTACGGGCGCGGACCTCGGTTCGCGCCCGTTTTTTATAAGAGCTGCGATTGCCGGCTCTCTGTTCACAGAAAATATATGAACAGATGTTCGATACACACCCATCTACCTGCGTGTTTTCTGTCGAAAAACTTTGCTACTCCAAAAACTCAATCGCGTCAAGGCTTTTCTTGCCCAACGGTCGGTACCTGATAAACTATTAGGTTGCGATAACTGGCGAAGCTATGCCTCGCCAACCCACCGAGCATTTCCGTGAAGGAGGAAAAACCTGGTGACCTACGCATACACTGCCACTGAGCGCAAGCGCGTCAGCTTCGGGAAAATCCCGGAGGCCATGGAGCTCCCCAACCTTATCTCTGTTCAAAGGGAATCCTTTGAGCGTTTTAAGGACGAGGGCCTTCGTGAGGCGTTCAAGGAATCCAGCCCCATCCAGAGCCAGAACCATGTTCTCGAGGTTACCTTCGGCGAGCATCAGTTCGGCGACCCCGCGCACACCGTCGAGGAGTGCCGCGAGAAGGACATGACCTATCAGGCCCCGCTTCTGACCGACGTCCGTCTCACCAACAAGGAGACCGGCGAGATCAAGGAGCAGCTCGTCTTTATGGGCGACTTCCCCATGATGACCGATCAGGGCACCTTCATCATCAACGGTACCGAGCGTATCGTCGTCTCGCAGCTCGTCCGTTCCCCGGGTGTGTACTACAGCTCCGAGATGGATTCGGGCAAGCAGATCTACAAAGCCCAGATCATCCCGTCCCGCGGTGCCTGGCTTGAGTTTGAAGTCGACAAGCGCGACCAGCTCATGGTCTCCATCGACCGTAAGCGCAAGCAGAGCGCCACGATGTTCCTGCGCGCCCTTGGCATTGCCGTAACCAACGACGACATCATCGAGCTGCTCGGCAACTCCGATGTGATCAAGCGCACCCTGGAGCGCGACACCGCCCTCACCCGCGAGGATGCCCTTATCGAGATCTACCGTCGCCTGCGCCCGGGCGAGCCTCCCACCGTGGATGCTTCCCGCAGCCTGCTCGAGGGCCTGCTCTTTAACCCGCAGCGCTACGATCTGGCCCGCGTCGGTCGTTACAAGGTCAACAAGAAGCTCAACCTCACCACCGAGGAAGAGGTCACGGTGCTCACCGACGAGGATATCGTCGCGACGCTGCGCTACCTGCTGTCCCTCGCTGCCGGCGAGCAGGGCTTCAAGGTCGACGACATCGATCACTTTGGCAACCGCCGCATCCGCACCGTCGGCGAGCTCGTCGCCAACCAGTTCCGTATCGGCATGAGCCGTATGGAGCGCGTCGTCCGTGAGCGCATGAGCTCCCAGGACATCGACGAGATCACTCCGCAGTCGCTCATCAACATCCGCCCGATCGTGGCCTCCATCAAGGAGTTCTTCGGTTCCTCGCAGCTCTCGCAGTTCATGGACCAGGCGAACCCCCTGACCGGTCTGACCCACAAGCGCCGTCTGTCCGCACTCGGTCCTGGCGGTCTTGCCGGCCACAAGTCCGGCTCCAGCCGCCGCACCAACGTGCCGACGGCCGTCCGCGACGTCCACAACTCGCACTACAGCCGCATGTGCCCGATCGAGACCCCCGAAGGCCCCAACATCGGCCTGATCGGCTCACTCGCCCTCTACGCCCGCGTCAACGAGTATGGCTTCATCGAGGCCCCGTTCCGTCGCGTCGAGAACGGCGTTGCCACCGATCAGATCGACTGGATGACCGCTGACGAGGAAGAGAAGCACGTCATCGCGCCGGCCAACACGCCGCTCGATCCCAAGACCAACGAGTTCATCACGACCGATGCCGAGGGCAAGATCGTCCGTCCGCACACCGTGATCGCCCGTACCCGCGACTTCGACGGCTCCTTCGGCGCTCCCGCCGACGTGCCTGTCGAGGACGTCGACTACATGGACGTCTCGCCGCGTCAGATGCTCTCCGTCGCAGCCACGCTGATTCCGTTCCTCGAGCACGACGACGCCAAGCGTACGCTCATGGGCGCCAACATGCAGCGTCAGGCCGTGCCGCTGGTTCACCCCGCCGCTCCCTATGTCGGTACCGGCATGGAGCGTCGCGCCGCTCTGGACTCCGGCGAGGTCACCCTGGCCAAGAACGCCGGCGAGGTCATCTTTGCCGACGCCGCCAAGATCATCGTCAAGCATGCCGGCGGCATGGACGAGTATCACCTTGCCAAGTACCAGCGCTCCAACCAGTCCACCTGCATCAACCACCGTCCGCTCGTGCGCGTCGGTGACACCGTTGAGCAGGGCGAGCCCCTGGCTGACGGTCCTTCGACCGATCATGGCGAGCTCGCACTGGGCCAGAACCTCACCGTGGCATACATGCCGTGGGAAGGCTTCAACTACGAGGACGGTATCGTCGTGTCCGAGCGCCTGGTGGCCGAGGACCTGCTGACGACCATCAACATCACCCGTCACGAGATCGATGCCCGCGACACCAAGCTCGGTCCCGAGGAGATCACCCGCGAGATCCCGAACCTCTCCGAGGATATGCTTGCCAACCTCGACGAGGACGGCATCATCCGCATCGGCGCTGAGGTCGGCCCTGGCGACATCCTGGTCGGCAAGGTCACGCCTAAGGGCGAGAGCGCTCTGACCGCCGAGGAGCGCCTGCTGCGCGCCATCTTCGGTGCCAAGGCTCACGACGTTCGCGACACCTCCCTTAAGATGCCTCACGGCGCTTACGGCCGCGTCATCGACGTCGTCCGCTTTAGCCGCGAGAACGGCGACGACCTGGCCCCCGGCGTCAACGAGCAGGTGCGCGTCTACGTCGCCCAGCGCCGTAAGATCCAGCAGGGCGATAAGATTGCCGGCCGCCACGGCAACAAGGGTGTTATCTGTAACGTTCTGCCGGTCGAGGACATGCCCTACATGGCTGACGGTACCCCGATCGACGTTATCCTCAACCCGCTGGGCGTTCCTTCGCGTATGAACGTCGGCCAGCTGCTCGAGTGCCACCTTGGCTGGGCTGCCGCCTGCGGTTGGGATACCGAGAATGCAGATTCCGACAAGTATGTCCCCGGCCCGTTCTTCACCGCGACGCCCGTCTTCGACGGCGCCAAGGAGGACGAGATTGCCGAGGTTATCCGTCGCGCCAACAAGAACATGCTCAACAAGGCTACCGCTGCCTTTGGCGATCACATGCGCCCCGAGTTTGTCACTCAGCTTGACGAGCGCGGCAAGACCCGCCTGTTCGACGGCCGCACCGGCGAGGAGTTCCGCGAGCCCATTACCGTGGGTACGTCCTACATCCTCAAGCTCGGCCACATGGTCGACGACAAGATCCACGCCCGTTCGACCGGCCCTTACAGCCTGGTTACCCAGCAGCCGCTGGGTGGCAAGGCTCAGTTCGGCGGCCAGCGCTTCGGCGAGATGGAGGTTTGGGCACTGTACGCTTACGGTGCTTCCAACGTCCTGCAGGAGATCCTGACCGTCAAGTCCGACGATACCGTGGGCCGCGTCAAGACCTACGAGTCCATCGTCAAGGGCGAGAACGTTCCTGTCCCGGGTATCCCCGAGTCCTTCAAGGTTCTCGTCAAGGAGATCCGTTCCCTCGCATTGGACATCGAGCCCATGCACGATGCCGACGAGGACGCCTCCGCCCCTGTGACCGCCGAGGAGACCTCTGCTCTCGACGACCTGGCTGCGCTCGCCGGCGTTGACGCCGACGTCGAGGCCCAGGATGCCGAGACCGCCGAGGCACCCGAGGCTGTCGCCGCCACGACCACTGATAAGGAGTAGTTGACTGTGGCAGATTTCGAAGCTACTGATTTTGACTCGGTAAAGATCTCCCTTGCCTCCGCCGACCAGATCCGTTCCTGGTCGCACGGTGAGGTCAAGAAGCCGGAGACCATCAATTACCGTACCCTCAAGCCCGAGAAGGACGGCCTGTTCTGCGAGAAGATCTTCGGTCCCGCCAAGGACTGGGAGTGCTCCTGCGGCAAGTACAAGGGCATCCGCTTTAAGGGCATCGTCTGCGAGCGCTGCGGCGTCGAGGTCACCTCGGCCAAGGTGCGTCGCGACCGCATGGGCCACATCGAGCTCGCCGCTCCCGTGTCCCACATCTGGTACTTCAAGAGCCCCACGAGCTTCCCGATGAGCCGTATGCTCGACATCAAGTCCAAGGACCTCGAGAAGGTTCTGTACTTTGCCAGCTACATCATCACCGAGGTTGACTACGAGGCTCGCGAGGCCGACGCTGACGACCTGCGCGAGGAGCTCGCCGCCGATCTGGAAGAGATCGATGCCGAGTGCGCCCGCCAGATCGAGTCCCTCAAGGAGCAGGGCAACCCCGAGAACTTTGACGAGTTCTCCGACGAGGAGCCGCTGACCCCCGAGGAGATCGCCTCTGGCATCGTCGACATCGAGGAAGAGTGCAAGGACGAGAAGCAGCTCCGCACGGACGCCTTCAACGCCTTCATGAAGCTCACCGAGCGCGACCTCATCTCCGATGAGCCGCTGTTCCGCGAGATGACCCGTTACTACTCCATGTACTTCAAGGGTGGTATGGGTGCCGAGGCCGTCCGCGACCTGCTCGCCGCCATCGACCTCCCCTCCGAGGCCGAGAAGCTCAAGGCCATCATCGCCGACGAGGACTCCCAGAAGCAGAAGCGCGAGAAGGCCGTCAAGCGCCTCGAGGTCGTTGACGCCTTCCTGAAGGGCGGCAACAGCCCCGCGAACATGATCCTGGATGTCATCCCGGTCATTCCGCCCGATCTGCGCCCGATGGTCCAGCTCGACGGCGGCCGCTTCGCCGCGTCCGACCTCAACGACCTGTATCGTCGCGTGATCAACCGTAACAACCGACTCAAGCGCCTGCTCGACCTGGACGCCCCTGCGATCATCGTGAACAACGAGAAGCGCATGCTCCAGGAGTCCGTGGACGCCCTGTTCGACAACGGCCGTCGTGGTCGCCCGGTCTCTGGCCGTGGCGGTCGCCCGCTCAAGTCGCTCGCCGAGGCTCTCAAGGGCAAGCAGGGTCGTTTCCGTCAGAACCTGCTGGGCAAGCGTGTCGACTACTCCGGCCGTTCAGTCATCGTTACCGACCCCAAGCTGCTGCTGCACCAGTGCGGTCTGCCCAAGACCATGGCGCTGGAGCTCTTCAAGCCCTTCGTTATGAAGCGCCTGGTCGAGCTTGGCAAGGTCGAGAACATCAAGGGCGCCAAGCGCGCTATCGACCGCGGTGCCACCTTTGTGTGGGATATCCTCGAAGAGGTCATCGACGGCCGCGTCGTGCTGCTCAACCGTGCACCGACCCTGCACCGTCTGTCCATCCAGGCTTTTGAGCCGGTGCTGGTCGAGGGCAAGGCTATCCACCTGCACCCGCTGGTCTGCTCGCCCTTCAACGCCGACTTCGACGGCGACCAGATGTCTGTCCACGTGCCGCTGTCCAGCCAGGCTCAGGCCGAGGCTCGCGTGCTCATGCTCTCTGCGAACAACCTGCGCTCGCCGGCATCCGGCAAGCCGGTTAACATCCCCTCGCAGGACATGATCATTGGTGTGTACTACCTCACCCAGGTCCGCGAGGGTCTGCCGGGTGAGAACCACGTGTTCGCCAGCTTCGACGACGCACTGCACGCCTATGACTGCCGCTCCGAGGTCGACATGCAGGCCAAGATCCAGGTCCGCGTGTCCGCTGCCGATGCCAACGTCATCAACGAGGACGGCACCCGTATCTTCCGCGTCAAGAACGGCAAGAACGAGTTCGTCGACTACGACGTCACCGGCAACAAGACCGCTCGCTTCGAGACCTCTATCGGCCGTATCATCTTCAACCGCCAGTGCCTGCCCGAAGACTACGAGTTCATGAACTACAAGATGGTCAAGGGCGATGTGGCCAAGCTGGTTGCCGACTGCTGCGATCGTTACCCCGAGGCCAAGGTCGGCCCGATCCTCGACGCCATCAAGTACTCCGGCTTCCACTACGCTACCCGCGCTGGCCTCACCATCTCGGTGTGGGACGCTCTCATCCCTGCCGAGAAGCAGGAGCTGCTCGATCGCGCCCAGGCTAACGTCGACCAGATCAACGAGTACTTCGAGGAGGGCTTCATCAACGAGACGGAGCGCCACATCGAAGTCGTTAACGAGTGGACCGCTTGTACCGATAAGGTTGCAGCGCTCATGCTCGACATGTTCGACGAGGAGAACCCGCTCTACATGATGGCCGACTCCGGCGCCCGTGGTTCTAAGACCCAGCTGCGTCAGCTCGGCGGCATGCGTGGCCTGATGGCAGACATGTCTGGCGAGACGATCGACCTTCCCATTAAGGCGAACTTCCGCGAGGGTCTGCTGCCGCTCGAGTACTTCATTTCGACCTACGGCGCCCGTAAGGGCCTGGTCGATACCGCATCCCACACCTCGGACTCTGGTTACCTGACCCGTCGTCTGGTCGACGTGGCCCAGGACGTCATCGTCCGCGAGGAGGACTGCGGTACGCACGAGGGCGTCACCTACAACCTCATCATCCCCGGCACCACTGACCTCAACACCGACCTCGTCGGCCGTTGCTTCATCGAGGACGTCGTGGCTCCCGACGGCACCGTGCTCTTTGAGCAGGACGGCTACATCGAGAAGGTCGCCGACATCCAGAAGATGGTCGATGCCGGCCTTAAGAAGGTCAAGCTTCGCGCGCTGCTCACCTGCCGCTCCAAGTACGGCGTGTGCCAGAAGTGCTACGGCTGGGATCTTTCCACCCGTCGTCCGGTCGCCATCGGTACTGCGGTCGGCATTATTGCCGCCCAGTCCATCGGCGAGCCCGGTACGCAGCTTACGATGCGTACCATTCACTCCGGCGGCGTCGCTGGCGTCGACGATATTACGCAGGGTCTGCCTACGGTCAGCCGTATGTTCGATATCGTCGGCAACGTCAACGAGAAGATCCTGGGTCGCGAGGCCGAGCTGGCTCCGTACTCCGGCCACCTCTCGATTAAGCCCGAGAAGTCCGAGTACGTGCTGACGCTCACCGACTCCGAGGATCACACCCGTGTCCTCGACGAGCGCCGCGTCCCCGCTTCGGTGCGCTTTATGCCCGAGATCGAGGACGGCTGCGAGGTTCGCGCCGGCGATCAGATCACCAAGGGCTTCGTCAACTTCCGTAACCTGCGCAAGCTGACCGACATCGAGTCGACGATGCACACCTTCGTCGAGAGCGTTAAGGACGTATACACCAGCCAGGGCGTCGATCTGAACGACAAGCACATCGAGGTACTCGCACGTCAGATGCTGCGTCGCGTTCAGATCACCAACCCCGGCGATTCCAAGTACCTGCTTGGTCAGTACGTCGACCGCTACGAGTTCGCCGACGAGGTCGAGCGCGTTGCCCGTCTGGGCGGTCAGGCTCCTGTGGCCGAGCCCGTCATCCTGGGTACGCTCAAGGTTGCGTCCAACATCGACTCCTGGCTGTCGAGCGCTTCGTTCATCCGTACCGCTGGCGTCCTTACCGAGGCTGCCATTGAGGGCAAGGTCGATCACCTACTCGACCTTAAGTCCAACGTCATCGTCGGTAAGAAGATCCCGGCTGGTACCGGCCTCAAGCCGTACGCCAACGCCAAGCTGACGTATCGCACGGCCGACGGCTATGTCGACATCGACGGCCCGGCTTCGCCCAACGCCAAGTCGCTGCCCGAGTGGGCTCCGGTTGAGCTCAAGGACCTGGACGAGCAGCTCCCGCAGCAGCTCGACTGGGCCGGCTACGACGAGTTCGGTGGTGCTGACGGTTCGTTCACCCGCAACGGCCACACCATCTCCGCCGAGAAGGCTCGCCTGTACCTGTTCGACGACCTGGGCGTGTCGCAGCGCTGGACCAACAAGTTCAGCGAGGTCGGCATCGAGACGGTCGGCGACCTGGTCGGCAAGTCCGAGGAGGATCTGCTGCGCATCGATGGTATCGGTGCCAAGGCGATCGAGGAGCTCCGTGACGGCCTGGAGGCCCACGACCTGCTCTACATCCTCGAGAACAACGACGACGTCGCCGACGAGGAAGATCTCTCGCAGCTGCTGCAGATGGTCTTTAGCCCCGACGGTCCGGACGATATCCTGCTGGGCACCTCCGCTCCGACGCATCACGCCGACGCCGACGAGGAGCTCCTGGGCGCCCCGATCGACGATAAGAAGGCTCCCGCCAACGGCGCGATCAACGAGGATATGGCTTCCCTCGACGAGCTGCTCAACCAGCTCGTTGACACCGACGACGCCGAAGAGGCCAAGGACAACGACGAGGAGTAACTAGTTCCGCCGTTCTAACGAACGGCGGAGATCTCCGTCGCTGTGCGGCCCCCAGAGCTACAATCTGTCATTCAAAAGGCAGGGCATGACCAAAAGGTCAATGCCCTGCCTTTTTCATGCCACCTTGTACGCTCTGGGGGCCGCTCGCTTGCGTATGCTCAACCTGTTGCGTTCCGTTGATCCCTTGGGGACGGAGGAAAACGGATTATTTTGAGGTGCGATTTCGGAAGTATGCGGCAAAATCTTGATGGGTCGACCACACCGCATATGCTCAAGCGATCTACCTGCGGGTTTGTTATCGCAAAACCCCTGCGTGCTCGGCAAGTTCATAATTTGCCGCATACTTCCGAAAACGCCGCCGATTTCCATACGACAGATGAGAGCAGATCACCGCTGGAGCGCGGCGTTTCCCCAGATATAACCGACCAAAATAAACCTGTCCCTTTTTTGGCAGGTACCGTTGCCCCGACGAGCACGTCGGATTCCCGGACCGGGCAGCGCGGGGGTTAAGTTTGTCGTGAGTTCCGCACGAGCCGGAGAGCACTTAATGTGCTCTCCGTGCGAGCCAGGACTGTAGAGCAGCAAACTTAAACAGCGGGCGGCCCGGCCCGGGGATCCGTCCCCGCGCACAGGAGGAGATTCCTTTTGTGTAGGCTTTGCGGAAATGTGCTCATTTTGGGATACGCCCGGCGGCGTGGTCTGTTGACGGCACAGCTAACGGCACGTATCCTATCGAACTGCGTGTTTCGTAGGGGGATGCTGACCCCTCGATTCAAGCCGTTGCACTTTACAGAAAGCTGGAATCATTCGAGAAGGAGTACGCTTTGCCTACTATTAACCAGCTGGTTCGCCAGGGCCGTCGTTCCGTGCCCAAGAAGTCCAAGAACGCTGCTCTGCAGCACAACTCCCAGAAGCGCGGCGTGTGCACCCGCGTCTTCACCACGAGCCCCAAGAAGCCGAACTCGGCTCTTCGTAAGGTTGCCCGTGTTCGCCTCGTCAACGGCATCGAAGTTACTGCTTACATCCCGGGTGAGGGCCACAACCTGCAGGAGCACTCCATCGTGCTCGTCCGCGGCGGTCGTGTCCGTGACCTCCCTGGTGTCCGTTATCACGTCATCCGTGGCGCCTACGACGCTGCTCCGGTCCAGAACCGTATGCAGGCCCGTTCCAAGTACGGTGCTAAGCGCCCCAAGGCCAAATAAGCCAGATAACGTTTTGATACTTTCGCCGTGTGCCGCCTAAGCGCCGCACGGTAGACACTTAAGGAGATTTCACATGCCGCGTCGTGCAGCAGCTAATCGTCGTGAGGTTCAGCCTGACGCCGTTTACAACAACCGCCTGGTGACTCAGCTCATCAACAAGGTCCTTCTTGACGGCAAGAAGGCCACCGCTGAGCGCATCGTTTACACCGCTTTCGAGATCGTTGCCGAGAAGTCCGAGGGTGGCGACGCTCTCGCTACCTTCAAGAAGGCTATGGACAACGTCAAGCCCACGCTCGAGGTTAAGCCCAAGCGTGTCGGTGGCGCTACCTATCAGGTCCCGATGGAGGTCAACTCCCGTCGTTCCACCGCTCTGGGTATCCGCTGGATCGTCAACTTCTCCCGCGCTCGCAAGGAGAAGACCATGGCCGAGCGTCTCGCCAACGAGATCCTCGACGCTTCCAACGGCCTGGGCGCTTCCGTCAAGAAGCGTGAGGACGTCTTCAAGATGGCCGAGGCCAACCGCGCGTTCTCTCACTATCGTTGGTAAGTTAAGGTAAGGAACTAACATGGCTAAGCCTAAGTACAAGCTTTCCGATACCCGTAACATCGGCATCATGGCCCACATCGATGCCGGTAAGACCACCACGACCGAGCGTATTCTTTACTACACCGGTAAGACCCACAAGATCGGTGAGGTCCATGAGGGCGCTGCCACCATGGACTGGATGGTTCAGGAGCAGGAGCGCGGCGTAACCATTACCTCCGCTGCTACCACGTGCTTCTGGAACAAGGACGGTAAGGACTACCGCATCCAGATCATCGACACCCCGGGCCACGTTGACTTCACCGCCGAGGTCGAGCGCTGCCTGCGCGTCCTCGATGGTGCTGTCGCCGTCTTCGACGCCGTTGCCGGCGTTCAGCCCCAGTCTGAGACCGTTTGGCGTCAGGCTTCTACCTTCAACGTCCCCCGCATCGCCTTCATCAACAAGTATGACCGCGTGGGCGCTGACTTCTTCAACGCTATCGAGACCATGAAGGATCGTCTCGACGCTAACGCCGTGGCCGCTCAGGTCCCGATGGGCGCCGAGGACAACTTCTGGGGCGTCATCGACCTGGTCACCATGACTGCATGGGACTTCAAGGCCGACGAGAAGGGTATGACCTACCCCGAGCCGATGGACGAGATCCCGGCTGAGTTCGCCGACATCGCTGCCACCAAGCGCGAGGAGCTCCTCGACGCTGCTGCCAGCTTTGACGACGAGCTCATGGAGAAGATCCTCATGGAGGAGGACTTCACCGTCGAGGAGCTCAAGGCCGCTCTGCGCAAGGGCGTTCTGGCCAACGAGCTCAACCTCGTCTTCGTGGGCTCCGCCTACAAGAACAAGGGCGTTCAGGAGCTGCTCGACGCTGTCGTCGACTACCTGCCCAGCCCGCTCGACGTTGAGGCCGTCACCGGTACCGATCCGGACACCGGCGAGGAGATCCAGCGTCATCCTTCCTTCGACGAGCCCTTCTCCGGTCTGGTCTTCAAGATCATGACCGACCCGTTCGTCGGTAAGCTCACCTATGTCCGCGTTTACTCCGGCCGCGCCGAGTCCGGCTCCTACGTGGTCAACGCTTCCAACGGTCAGCGCGAGCGCCTCGGCCGCATCCTCGAGATGAACGCCGCCGAGCGTATCGACCGTGACGACGCTGCCGCCGGCGACATCGTCGCTTGCGTCGGCTTCAAGAACTCCACCACCGGTGATACCCTGTGCGAAGAGGGCAAGGAGATCGTCCTCGAGAAGATTGAGTTCGCTAAGCCCGTTATCGACGTTGCCATCGAGCCCAAGACCAAGGCAGAGCAGGACAAGATGTCCCTGGCTCTGACCAAGCTCGCCGAGGAGGACCCGACCTTCCAGGTGTCCACCAACCACGAGACCGGCCAGACCATCATCGCCGGCATGGGCGAGCTGCACCTCGAGATCATCGTCGACCGTCTGCTCCGCGAGTTCAAGGTTGACGCTAACGTTGGTAAGCCCCAGGTTGCCTACCGCGAGACCGCTGGTCACGACGTCGAGAAGGCTGAGGGCAAGTTCGTCCGTCAGTCCGGCGGTCGCGGTCAGTACGGCCACGCCGTCATCAAGCTCGAGAAGATGGAGGAGGGCTTCGGCTACGAGTTCGTCAACGCTATCGTCGGCGGCGTCGTGCCCAAGGAGTACATCCCGTCCATCGACAAGGGCATCCAGGAGGCCCTGAACACCGGTGTTATCGCCGGCTTCCCGGTCCTCGACGTTAAGGTCACCCTGTTCGACGGTTCTTACCACGAGGTCGACTCCTCCGAGGCCGCCTTCAAGATTGCCGGTTCTATGGCTATCAAGGACGCCCTCAAGAAGTCCGATCCGCAGCTGCTCGAGCCGATCATGGCTGTCGAGGTCGAGACCCCCGAGCAGTACATGGGCGACGTTATGGGCAACCTCTCCGGTCGCCGCGGTAAGATCGAGGGCATGGAGGATCGCAAGAACACCAAGCTCATCCGTGCCAAGGTGCCGCTGGGCGAGATGTTCGGTTACGCTACCGACCTTCGCTCCCAGACCCAGGGCCGTGCATCCTACACGATGCAGTTCGACTCTTATGAGCCCGCGCCCAAGTCCATCGTGGACGAGGTCATGAGCAAGAACGCCTAAGTTCGAGCTCCCTGTTACGTAATCCGCGAGAACATCTCTCGCACTCTTTGGAGGTTTAAGTTGGCTACCCAGAAGATCCGCATTCGCCTCAAGGGCTATGATCACGAGGTCGTCGATCAGTCCGCGAAGCTCATCGTTGAGACCGCTCAGAAGACCGGCGCTCGCGTTTCCGGTCCTGTCCCCCTGCCCACCGAGCGCAACCTGTACACGGTTATCCGCTCGCCGCACGTGAACAAGGACTCCCGTGAGCAGTTCGAGATGCGCACCCACAAGCGCCTCATCGACATCCTCGACCCCACCTCGGGCACCGTTGATTCGCTCATGCGTCTCGACCTCCCCGCTGGCGTCGACATCGACATCAAGCTCTAAGCGATATCGCTCATAGCTTAAAGAGCCCCGCTGCCATTACGGTAGCGGGGCTTTTTTGTTTTGAATGATGGTTTGGACTGCCGGGTAATGCTGCCGAGAAGGTGGCTGCGGCGCCCTATTCGCTCAAGGGGCGCAGCGATGCTTCCTCAAAATGGAAGGATCGCACGCCCTCTTCCGTTTCGATACACGCGCGACCAAAGGCATCGACGGTTTTAAAGATTCCGCGCGCCATCTCGTCACCGGCAGGGGAACGGGCGATAACGTGCTCCCCAATCCAATTGAGGTGAGCGACATATTCGCCGTGGACGGGCGCGAGCGGTCCGGTGTTTTCTTTCATGGCATTGAGCAGATCTGCCCACGCGTCCACAGCGTTTACGACGGTGTGATAGACCTCCTTGAGTAACACATCGACGGCGGGAGCGTTCTCGTTGAGGTCTGACAGGCCGATTGCCGGCAAGCCGCCATCGGGAACCTCCGAGGGCACATAGTTCACGTTGACGCCGATGCCACAGACTGCAAAGGGGCTGCCTTCGTTATCGCGTGCGGCCTCGACCAGAATGCCGCCGAGCTTGCGTCCTCTCGCGACCAGGTCGTTGGGCCATTTGAGGCCAATCTCGTTTGCAAGACCCTGCTTTTCGAGCGCCTCGAGCACCGCTAAGCCGCTGACGGCGGCAAGACCAGAGTACTTTGCGGGATTAACGCATGGACGCAGGACAATCGAAAGCAATAGGTTGCCGGCGGTTGAATCCCACTTGTGGCCGCGCCGGCCGCGCCCTGCTGTCTGAGCCCGGGCGGCAAGTCCTGTGCCGTGCGGCGCTCCCTGTTTTCCTGCTTCGAGCAGGTCGTCGTTGGTCGATCCGGTTACGTCGACTATCGTTAAACAAGAATCCATAACAGCTGCTACCTCCTAAGTTAATAAGGCAATCGCGCAATGGTGTCGAGAGATAGACACAATGTGAAGCCTTTGTCGCATTTGGACAATTTAATGTTAACACGTCAACAACGACTGAAATGCGCTATCCTCTCTTGGTCGATGTAAACACGTCAACAACTCAAAGGAGGTTAGTGATGGGTTTCACGATTCTTGGAACAGGCTCGGCGCTTCCTAAGCGCAGTGCTTCCAATGACGAGCTGTCCGAGTTCCTCGATACCTCGGATGAGTGGATTTTTACCCGCACCGGTATCAAGAGCCGCCACGTCTGCACCACCGAGTCACTTGACGACCTTGCCGTAGCGGCGAGCGAGCGGGCACTCCAGGTGTCCGGAATCGACGCGAGCCAGCTGGATCTGATCGTCTGCTCGACGACGACGGGTGATCATCTTGTTCCCGCCGAGGCGTGTGCCGTTGCTGAGCGACTTGGCGCGACGTGCCCTGCCTTCGATGTCTCGGCGGCCTGCGCCGGCTTCGTATTTGCGCTCGATGTCGCCGAGGGCTATATCGCCCGCGGCCGTGCCGAGCGCGTGCTTGTCGTTGCTGCCGAGCAGATGACGCGCGCGCTCGACTGGACCGACCGCGCCACCTGCGTGCTTTTTGGCGATGGGGCAGGCGCTGCAGTGATTGAAGCTGGGGGAGACAGCCCCCTTGCCGTTGAGCTTTCGACGGCGCCCGACGTCGAGACGTTGCGCGTTCCCGGTCTGGTCGGTACCTCGCCGTTTAAGGCTTCCGCAGATAGCGAAAGCGTGCTGTCCATGAATGGCCGTCGCGTCTTCAAGTTCGGCGTCAATGCCATCTGTGACACGGTCCATAAGCTTGCGAGCGATGCGAGCATCTCGGTCGAAGACATCGATCATTTTGTATTCCATCAGGCTAACGAACGAATCCTGAGTCAGGCGGTCAAGCGCCTCGGCGTGCCAGACGAGCGTGTGGTTCGAACGCTGCGCGAGACCGGCAACATTTCGAGCGCCTGCATTCCTTTTGCGCTTGACCGGCTGGCACGTACCGACGCACTGAATGCGGGCGACACCGTCGCCCTCGTTGGATTTGGTGCCGGCTTGGATATAGGTGGCTATCTGCTTCGTTGGAAGTAGTTGCACATAGGTAATAAAAACGCCCCAGGGGCAAAACAAAAAGGAGAAACACCATGGCAGATCAGAAGACTTTCGAGCGCGTTTGCGACGTTATCCGCGAGACCGCTGGCCTTGACGACGTCGAGATGAAGCCTGAGTCCACGCTCGAGGAGATTGGTCTCGACAGCCTGGGCACCGTCGAGATCCTCGTCGCCGTCGAGGACGAGTTTGGCATTGAGCTCGATACCGAGGAGAACCCCAAGACGGTCGGCGAGTTCGCCGATACGGTCGAGGCGGCATTGGAGAAGTAGAGATGCTCAAGACTCCTCTCTGTGAGCTGCTCGGCATCGAAAAGCCCGTGTTCCAGGGCGGCATGGCCTGGATTGCCGATGCCTCGCTGGCATCGGCCGTGTCCGAGGCGGGTGGGTTGGGAATCATCGCGGCCATGAATGCCGACGCCAACTGGCTGCGCGATCAGATTCACGAGCTGCGCACCAAGACGGATAAGCCCTTTGGCGTGAACGTCATGCTTATGAGCCCGTTTGCCGACGAGGTCGCACAGGTTGTGATCGACGAGCAGGTGCCGGTCGTCGTGACGGGTGCCGGCAATCCCACCAAGTACATGAAGGCTTGGAACGAAGCGGGCATCAAGGTCATCCCGGTTGTTGCCTCGGTGGCGCTGGCGCGTCTCGTAGCACGTCGCGGGGCAACCGCCGTGGTTGCCGAAGGCACCGAATCGGGTGGGCATATTGGCGAGACATCGACGATGGCGCTCGTTCCGCAGGTTGTCGACGCGGTCGATATCCCCGTTGTGGCAGCTGGCGGTATCGCCGATGGTCGCGGCGTGGCAGCGGCCTTTATGCTCGGTGCCGCCGGCGTCCAGGTGGGTACACGCTTCCTCGTTGCAAACGAATGCACTGTTTCTGAGCAATACAAAGAGCTAGTGCTCAAGGCGGGAGACACCTCGACGCGCGCGACTGGCCGTTCGACGGGACATCCGGTGCGTGCGCTCAAGAGCCCCTTCACCAATGCCTACGCCAAAAGTGAGGCGGCGGGCGCAAGTGCCGAGGAGCTTGGGGCCATGGGCACAGGCGCGCTTCGTAAAGCCGCAAAGGACGGTAATTACGAAGAGGGTTCGTATTTGTGTGGACAGATTGCCGGCATGGTCAACGAACGCCAGAGCGCACGCGAAATCGTCGACGATCTGGTCGATGGCGCCGAGCATGTCTTGAAGGGTGCGTTCGCATGGGTAGCGTAGCGTTTCTGTTTGCCGGTCAGGGTGCCCAGCACCCCGCGATGGGCGTCGACCTGATCGAGGCATCGCCGGCGGCTGCCGAGGTGTTCGCGATCGCCGACGAGGTGCGTCCGGGAACCAGTGAGCAGTGCCGGAGCGCCTCGAAAGAGGAGCTCTCGCAGACCGAGAACACGCAGCCTTGCGTGTTCGTTCATGACCTGGCCGCGGCTGCCGCCCTGCGTGAGCGCGGCGTGGTGCCTGCCGTCTGTGCGGGATTTTCGCTGGGCGAGGTCGCCGCGCTCACCTTTGCGGGGGCATTCGATACGCGAGCGGGTTTGGAGCTCGTGTGTGAGCGCGCGGCGCTGATGGCCGCGGCTACCGAGCGCCATCCGGGCGGCATGCGCGCCGTCATCAAACTCGATGCGGCGCAAGTCGAGAACCTGACTGCGCGGGCCGGCGAGGACTGCTGGCCGGTCAACTACAACAGTTCGCAGCAGACGGTTGTGGCCGGAGCGCCCGATGCGTTGAAGACCCTCGACGTCCTGGTAAAAGAGGCTGGCGGCCGCGCTATGAAAGTCGCGGTGTCGGGTGCATTTCATAGCCCCTATATGGCCGAGGCGACTGAGGGGCTGGCGACGTATATCCAAGACGGCCACACGCCGTCTCCGCTGCTGATTCCTGTTGTGGCAAACATGACGGCGGCGCCCTATCCGGCGGATCCGCGAGCAGCATCGGATGTCTTGGCCAACCAGGTGAGCCATGCCGTGCGCTGGGTCGACACACTGCATGCGCTGCAGGATCAGGGCATCGACACGTTTATTGAGATTGGCCCCGGCAAAACGCTGTCTGGCCTGGTCAAGCGTACGCTGAGCGACGTTCGCGTGTATTCGTGCGAAACAGCCGAGCAGGTCGTAGCTATTGCCGACGAGCTCGCATAGCCCACAGGGCTGTAACCCGAAAGGAATGACATGGGCAACTTGAACAACGGCGCGCTCGAGCGCAACGATTCACGTCGCGTGGCACTGATCACGGGCGGCTCGCGTGGTATCGGCCGCGCTTGTGCGGTTGGCCTGGCGGAGGACGGCTTTGATATCGCCGTCGTCTATGCCGGTAGCGTCGATGCGGCGCGCGAGACGTGCGAAGCCTGCGAGGCCGCTGGTGCCACAGCTCGCGCGTATCAATGCGATGTGGCCGACCCCGATGCCGTCAATGCGTGCATCGAGGCCGTGCTCAACGACTTTGGTTCGATTTGGGCGCTCGTCAACAACGCCGGTATCACCCGCGATGGCCTGCTCATGCGCATGGGCGACGATGCCTTCGATCGCGTGCTCGATGTCAATCTCAAGGGCACGTTCAATACGACGCGCGCGCTCACCAAGACCTTTATGCGCCAGCGCGGCGGCTGCGTCGTCAACATGAGCTCGGTCGTGGGCCTGATGGGCAATGCCGGGCAAGCCAACTACGCTGCCTCCAAGGCGGGCGTGATCGGCCTGACCAAGGCGGTGGCGCGCGAGCTTGCGCCCCGCGGCGTACGAGTGAATGCGGTCGCCCCCGGGTTTGTCGAGACGGATATGACGGCAAAGCTCTCGGAGAAGGTGCGTGCGGCAACCGAGGAGCAGATTCCCCTTAAGCGTATGGCGCAGCCCGAGGAGGTGGCCGGTGTGGTGCGCTTTTTAGCGAGCGATGCGGCTGCTTACATTACGGGCGAAGTCATACGCGTCGACGGCGGAATGGCGATGTAGAAACCAGAGCCACACAACGGCTTGGATGAGGAGACCATGATGGAACAGAGAGTTGCAATCACCGGCATCGGTGCCGTATCGCCGCTCGGCAACACCGCGCTTGCCACCTGGGCGGCCATGTGCGCCGGCACGTGCGGCATCGGTCCGATCACGCACTTTGATACCGATGCATTTGCCGTCAAGGTGGCGGCCGAGGTCAAGGGTTTTGACGGCAACGAGTACTTTGGCAAGCATGACGCCAAGCATCTCGACCCCTGTGTTCAGTTTGCGATGGCGGCGTCGGACGAGGCCATGCACGATGCGGGCTTTGATGTCGAAGGCGCCATCGATCGCGAGCGCTTGGGCGTCTACGTGGGCTCGGGCGTGGGCGGCATGCAGACGCTTGTCGACAACGTCCACACGATTGCCGATCGCGGGCCTCGTCGCGCATCGCCCTACATGATCGCGATGATGATCCCCAACATGGCTTCGGGCAACATCGCGATTCGCCATAAGGCAAAGGGCCCGACCCTGCCCGTGGTGACCGCGTGCGCAACCTCGGCCCATGCGGTGGGTGAGGCGTTCCGCGCCATCAAGCACGGCTATGCCGATGCAATCCTGGCCGGCGGCGCCGAGGCCGCCATTATCCCCGATGCCGTTGCGGGCTTTACGTCCTGCCGCGCATTGACCACCAACCCCGATCCCGCGACGGCTTGTCGCCCGTTCGATGCAGACCGCGACGGCTTTGTGATGGGCGAGGGCGCCTGCGTGCTGGTACTCGAGAGCATGGAACATGCACGGGCCCGCGGTGCGCACATTTACGCCGAGGTCGTGGGCTACGGCAACACCGATGACGCCTACCACATCACGAGTCCCGACCCGGACGCGGCAGGTATCGCCCGTGCGATATCGCTGGCGGTGGCCGAGGGCGACGTTAAGCCTTCCGAGGGCCTCTACATCAACGCCCACGGCACCTCGACCAAACTCAACGATTCGTCCGAGACGGCGGGCATCAAACGAGCGCTCGGCGAGGACGCGGCGCGCGCCGCACATGTCTCGTCGACCAAGTCGATGACCGGCCACATGATCGGTGCCACGGGCGCCATCGAGGTCATGGCCTGTGCCATAGCGCTCGAGCAGGGTGTGGTGCCGCCGACCATTAACTACCACACGCCCGATCCCGCCTGCGATCTTGACTACACGCCCAATCGCGCGGTTCGCGCCGACCTTACCTGGGCGCTTTCGACCAATCTGGGCTTTGGCGGACACAATGCCGCCATCGCGCTGCGTAGATATGCAAGGAGCTAGAGCATGGATTCCAAAAGACTTGCTGAGATAGCTGATGTTATGGAGGACCGCGGCCTCACGCGCGTACGCGTTGAGGAGCCCGATGGCACCGCGGTCGAACTCGAGCGCGCGAGCGCCGCGCAGCCGGTTGCCGTACCCATGCCTATGCCGGGTGCCGTGACTGCTCCGGCGGTGGCCCCTGTCGCCATGCCTGCCGCCGCACCGGAGCCCGCCGCGCAGGCGCCTGTTGCCGCGCCGGAGCCCAAGGGCACCGAGGTGACCGCTCCCATGGTCGGCGTTTTCTATGCTGCCCCGGCGCCGGGCGACGAACCGTTTGTGCACGTGGGCTCCAAGGTCAAGGCCGGCGAGACCCTCTGCATCATCGAGGCCATGAAGGTTCTCAACGAGGTGACGGCAGAGGCGGATGGCGAGGTGCTCGAGATCTGCGTGGCCGACGGCGACCTCGTGGAGTTTGGCAGCTGCCTCATGAGGATCGGATAGGTGATATCCATGAACAAAGAAGAGCTCAAGAAGCTGTTGCCGCATCGCGAGCCGATGCTTTTGCTCGACGAAGCCGAGCTGGTGGGCAACGAGGCCCACGGCAAGATCACGATTACGGGCGACGAGTACTTTTTGCAGGGGCATTTTCCGGGAAACCCGGTCGTCCCCGGCGTGATTCAGTGCGAGATGCTCGCCCAAAACTGCTGCGTGCTGCTGATGGGCGATGAGGAGGCGCGCGGCGCGACGCCGTTCTACACGAGTCTGGACAAGGTGCGCTTTAAGCGTCCGGTGCGCCCGGGCGACACGGTGGATCTGGTGTGCTCCATCACGCGTGCGCGCGGGCCGTTCCGCTTTGCGACAGGTACTGCGAGCGTCAACGGTGAGGTTTGCTGCCGCGCCGATATGTCTTTTGCACTCATGCACGAAAGTTAAGGAAGGCTTCATGTTCGACAAAGTGCTCATCGCCAACCGCGGCGAAGTCGCGGTCCGTGTTATCCGCGCGTGCCGCGATATGGGCATCAAGACCGTCGCCGTTTATTCTACGGCCGATGCGGACGCGCTGCACGTGCAGCTTGCCGACGAGGCGTATTGCATCGGCGGCCCGCGTCTTGCCGAGAGCTACCTCAACGACGATGCCGTGCTCACCTGTGCCGTAAAGTCGGGAGCTAAGGCAATTCATCCCGGCTATGGCTTCTTTTCCGAGAAGGCGAGCTTCGTACGCGACTGCGACAAGTATGGCCTGGCGTTTGTCGGTCCTTCGGCCGAGGTGATCGACAGCATGGGCGACAAGGACGCCGCGCGTCGAACGGCTGCCGCGGCGGGCGTGCCCATCGTGCCGGGCTGCGATTTGCTCAAAAGCCCCGAGGAGGCAACGGCCGAGGCCGAGCGCATTGGCTGCCCCGTGCTCATTAAGGCGCGTGCAGGTGGCGGCGGTCGCGGCATTCGCAAGGTCGATCGCGTGGAAGATGCGGCAAAGGCGTTCATCGAGGCGCGCGCCGAGGGCGAGGCCGTTTTTGGCGACGGCGAGTGCTACATGGAGAAGTTCGTCGCGCCGGCGCATCACGTTGAGGTGCAGATTATGGCCGATAAGCAGGGCCATGTGTTTTCGCTCGGCGAGCGCGAGTGCTCGGTGCAGCGCCGCAACCAAAAGCTGATTGAGGAGAGTCCCGCGCCGTGCCTCGACGGACACGACGACATTCGTGCTCGCATGCACAAGGCAGCGCGTGACCTGGCTCGTGCCGTCGGCTACGAAGGAGCCGGTACCATCGAGTTTCTGTATTCGGACGACGGCAATTTCTACTTTATGGAAATGAACACGCGCTTGCAGGTGGAGCATCCGGTTACGGAGTTTGTGACCGATACCGACTTGGTCAAGTGGCAGCTGCGCGTGGCGGCCGGCCAGCCTCTGCCCTTTGAGCAGGAGGACATGCCGGTCCACAACCACGCCATGGAGTGCCGCATCAATGCCGAAACGCCGGACTTTCTGCCGTCATGCGGAACGGTCACCGCGTTGCGTGTGCCGGGTGGTCCGCGCGTGCGCTGGGATTCCGCCATGTTTACCGGTGCGAAAGTCCCGCCGTACTACGATTCCATGCTCGGCAAGCTCATCGTGTGTGCGCCCACGCGCGACGGCGCCATTCGCAAGATGCGCTCGGCCCTGGGCGAGCTCGTGATTGAGGGCGTGAGCGAAAACAGCGAGCTGCAGCTCGACGTGCTGGCAAACGATGAGTTCTTGTCGGGCATGTACCACACCGATCTGATGGGGCATCTCTATGCTGATGAATAGAAAAGCGAAGACGGTCAACGTCCTCGAGGGGCCGATGACCGAGTCGTGCGCCGAGTTTCCCGCGCGCCACGTATTTATCAAGTGTCCGGAGTGCCGCCGCGTGATCGATGAGGCACGCCTGCACGACAACCTCGAGGTCTGCCCTCGTTGCGGCAAACACTTTCGCGTGAGCGGTCGCGCGCGCATGCGCATGACGGTCGATGAGGGCACGTTTGAGGAATGGGATGCCAATCTGGCGTCGGAGGATTTCCTCTCGTTTCCCGGCTATGCCGACAAGCTCAAGAGCGTGAGCGAGCGTTCGGGCGAGCGCGATGCCGTTGTGTGCGGCAGGGGTATAATCTGCGGCTGCGATACCGCGCTCTTCTTTATGGATGCCAACTTTATGATGGGTTCGATGGGCTCCGTGGTGGGTGAGAAGATCTGCCACGCATTTGAGCGTGCGACCGAGCTGGGATTGTCAGTTGTCGGCTTTACCGTTTCGGGCGGCGCGCGCATGCAAGAGGGCGTGACATCGCTTATGCAGATGGCCAAGATTTCTGCGGCGGTTAGGCGCCACAGTGAGGCGGGCGGCCTGTATATCACGGTGCTCACCGATCCCACGACCGGAGGCGTAACCGCGAGTTTTGCCATGGAGGGCGACATTATCCTGGCCGAGCCCGATGCCCTGACGGCGTTTGCCGGTCCGCGCGTGATCGAGCAGAACATGCACAAGCGCCTGCCCAAAGGATTCCAGCGCTCCGAGTTTTTGCTGGAGCATGGCTTTTGCGATGCCGTTGTTCCGCGTGGCGAGATTGCGCTCACGGTAGGCGAGCTGCTGGCGCTGCACGAAGGGCACGCACCCGGCCTGGGGGCACCGCATGAAATCGTGCATACGGGTCGCCGCGGCAAAAAGCTGGGACACTTGTTCAAGCGCTCGACGGCACCAAAAACCGCGCTCGAGATTGTCAAGCAGACCCGCTCGGCAGATCGAGCCGTGGCGGGTGAGATGATCTCGCTGGGCCTCGACGGATTTGTGGAGTTGCACGGCGACCGTTACTTTGGCGACGACGCCGCTGTGGTGGCTGGCATTGGCTGGAAAGACGGACGCTCCGTAACGGTCATCGCCATCGAGCGCGGCACCACGACCAAAGAGCGTATGCGCCGCAACTTTGGCATGGCGCATCCCGAGGGCTATCGCAAAGCACGTCGCCTTATGCGCCAGGCCGAAAAGTTTGGTCGACCGGTTTTGTGCCTGGTCGATACTTCGGGTGCGTTTTGCGGCATCGGTGCCGAGGAGCGCGGCCAGGGCGAGGCGATTGCCCAGAATCTCATGGAGATGAGCGGCCTTAAGACACCGATTGTTTCCGTTGTTACGGGCGAGGGCGGATCCGGTGGCGCACTGGCGCTGTCCGTGGCTGATCGCATTTTTATGCTGTCGAGCTCGGCCTATTCAGTCGTGAGCCCCGAGGCCTGTGCGTCGATCCTGTGGAAGGATACCGAGCGCGCGAATGAGGCCGCCGAGGCGCTTAAGCTCACGGCCCCCGATCTGTTGGCGCTCGGCATCATCGACGGCATTGTTGACGATAGGGGCCTGTCGCATGAGGAGATCGCCCGTGCCGTCATGTCCTCGGCATTTGATGCCTTCGATACGCTTGGACGGCTCGACGACGCGACCCTCACAAACCTCCGCTACGAAAAGTACCGCGCAATCGGTCAGTACCGCACGATGTGACAAAGGGACAGCCCACTTGTCACATTGGGAAAGGCGCTCCATGTCACAAGTTTCTAACACCTCGTTTACAACGACGGTTTCATCAAACGCCATGGCCGTGGTGGACTATCTGTCCAAAAGCATGATGTCGGCGCTGCCCTTTATTGTCTGCGCGGCGTTGTTCCGCACCGTCGCCGTCATTATGGGCGAAGGCATGCTGGGCCTGTGGTCTGCCGATTCCGAAATCTATCGCCTGTTCTACAGTTGGCTTTATAACGCCGGTTACTACTTTTTGCCCATTTATCTTGGTTGGGCGGCCGCCCGCCAGCTCGGTTGCTCGGAGCAGCTGGGCATGATGCTGGGCGGCGTATTGATTGCGCCCGATCTGCTCAAGCTCGTCGATGTCGCATCGACGACGGGGGCATCGATGACTTCCGTGTATGGCCTGCTTCCCGCGCCGGTCAACGATTACACGACGACTGTTATTCCGATTCTCATCTCGGTGCCCGTGTTATGGCGAGTGGAGTGTTTCTTTCGGCGCGTTATCCCTAAGGCCGTGGCGTTTTCGTTCGTTCCGTTTGCGACCATGCTCGTTATGGTTCCGGTTTCGCTGTGCATTACGGCGCCGGCGGGCAGCTATCTAGGCATGCTGTTGGGACAGTTTATGTTTATGCTTGGCAATTCCGGTGGTATCGTGTCGCTGCTCACGCTCATGGGGCTTGCCGCTGGCTGGGAGTTCCTTAAGATTGCGGGCGTCAGCAACGTCGTCCTATCGCTCGCCTACGCGCAGTTTATGAGTGTGGGAACGGATTCGTGCATCCTGATCGCCGCGACGATGGCAACGTTTGCCGTTTGGGGCATGCCCTTTGGCGCGTCGCTCCGCGTTGCGGATAAGGACGAGAAGGCGCTCATGTTGGGCTATTCGATCTCGGGTGTTCTTGGCGGCGTAAGCGAGCCGGCGCTGTACGGTTGCGGCTTTAAATATGGCAGGTGCCTGACGTGCATGGCCATTGGCGGCGCCGTCGGAGGCCTTGTTGCGGCCGTGGGCCACGTTACGGCCTATACCATCGGCATGACGAATGTCCTTATGGTCATTGGCTTTGCCACGGGCGGCATCTCGAACCTGCTGTGGTGCTGTGCTGCCGGCGGTGTGGCATTTGCGGTGTCTGCGGCGTTGAGCTGCTGCTTTGGCGTGGTGCCGACGAAGGTGCAGGCGGCAGAAGACGAAGCCGATTCGCCCGAAACAGTGGCGAGCGCTGCTGAAACAAGCGCATAAATCTGTGCGACAAAAGGACGATTCCTTTGTCATATTCCAAGGCCGTGGCCCGTGTGGGTTGCGGCCTTTTTGTATCTGGGGGACAAAGTGGCTACACTACAATCCGTTTGAGCAAAAGATATATAGGTAGTACCGTGGGGGCAGATATAGATGGTCGAGTGGATTGTTCGTCGTGCGCAGGGCGACCGTGCGCGCGTGGGCACGTTGACGGGCGTGGTGTGTATTCTCGCCAATGTGGCACTATGCGCTGCGAAGGGCGCAATTGGCGTGCTGTCGGGATCGGTTTCGATCGTGGCGGATGCCATGAACAACCTGTCCGATGCCAGCTCGAATATCGTGAGCGTGCTGGGCTTTAAGCTGGCGAGCAAGCCGGCCGACCCCGAGCATCCTTACGGACATGGCCGCTACGAGTATCTCTCGGGTCTGGTCGTGGCGGCGCTCGTGCTGCTGATCGGCCTTGAGCTTATCAAGTCCTCGTTTGACCGCATCATCCACCCCGAGCCTGTCGAGTTCTCGCTTGCCCTGGTGGTAGTCCTGGCACTTTCGATGGTTGTTAAGCTGTGGATGGCGGCCCTCAACCAAAAGCTCGGTGACCGCATTGAGTCCGAGACGCTACATGCGACCGCTCAGGATTCCAAGAACGATGTCCTTGCCACAGGCGCCGTGCTGGCGTGCGCAGTTGTTTCGCAGGTGACGGGCATCAATCTTGACGCGTGGGTCGGCCTTGCCGTTGGCGCCTATATTGGCTGGAGCGGCTTTGAGCTTATCCAAGATACGGTGAGCCCGCTTTTGGGCCAGACGCCCGATACTAAGCTCGTCGAGCATATTCGCAGCAAGATCATGAGCTATCCCGGCGTCTTGGGCGTCCATGACCTAATGGTTCACGACTACGGCCCAGGCAGGAAGTTCGCAAGCGCTCACGCCGAGATGGCAGCCGAGGCCAGCCCGATGGACAGTCACGACACGCTCGATAACATCGAGCAGGCGTTTAGGAACGAAGACGGCATGATTGTCACGCTTCACTACGATCCCATCGTGACCGACGATCCAAAGGTGGCGAGCATGCGCCTGCGCATCAACGCAATGGCTCAACAGATCGATAGCCGCCTTTCGATTCACGACCTTCGCTGCGTGCCGGGTCCTACGCACACCAACGTGATCTTTGACTGCGTGCGTCCCGCGGATCTGCAGATGAGTGCCGAAGACTTAAAGCGCGCGTTGGCGAAACGGGTCGAGTCGGAATACCCCAAGTCGATTGCCAAGATTACGATCGATGAAGACTACGTAGGCCATACCCACGAGTAGGGCTGCGCCGGCAAAGCAAGTTATACAGAAGGGGAGAGCATGAAGCGTCTATATCTACTCCGCCACGGCCAGACAGAATTCAACGTTAAAAAGCTCGTCCAGGGTCGCTGCGATTCACCGCTCACCGATTTGGGCCGTCAGCAAGCCGGGATGGCAGCCGCATGGCTCAAAGCCCACAACGTCGTTCCCGACAAAGTGGCCTCATCACCCTTAGGCCGAGCCATGGACACAGCTCAGCTCGTCGCATGCGAGCTCCTCGGCCCGGACGCAGCAGTCGAGCCCTGCGAAGGCATCATCGAACGCTGCTACGGCACCTTCGAAGAAGGTCCCCACGATGCCCTTCCCACCGACGTCTGGGATCCGGGCGAGGACCTGGTCCCCTTTGGAGGAGAAGGAAGCCGCGCGCTGCAAGAACGCATGGTAGACACCCTCACCAATCTCATGGGCGCCGATGGTATCGAAACCCTCTTAGCAGTAAGCCACGGCAGTGCCAGCCGCCAATTCATCAAAGCTGCAGCCCCAGAGGGCTTCGAGCTCCCAACAAAACTCCCCAACTGCGCCATCATGATCTTCGATTTTGATGAGGCTAAGCCACAAGCAGAAGGCGAACCGTCCCAATGCAAGTTCACCCTCCAGCAAATAGTGGACCCCCAACAAAGTCATTAGCCTGAGCGAGCAAGGTTTAGCAGACATCAACGTGGCGTTCCCAGTGTGCGGCGGAGGGGGCGGGCCTGAGACACATTAAGGTTGTCGCGAGTTCCGCACGAACAGGAGAGCACTTAATGTGCTCTCCGCCGTGAGCAGGACTGTAGAGCAGCAACCTTAATATGTCTCAGGCCCGCCCCCTCCGCCGCACACTGGGAACGTGCCACGCACTTTACCTGCGTAAACAATGTGAGTGAAATATGAATCTCGATGGATACGCCCGCAGCCGTGTATACTAAACAGCTGTGTGTAACCAGGGGAGTATTCTGGCTGGACAAAATGCCTGCTTAATAGGGTTGTCAGGTAGTCCGGGCGAAATACAAGGCTGGGGAGCACGTCGTGTAAGTAGTGGTCCTCTAGGGGCGTACGCTCGGTGGTGTACGCATTGTCCCAAGACCACGCGAGAGTTGGGATCATATCTTGATCAGCATGATTCTCGGCCGCAAGATTGGCATGACCCAGGTTTGGGACGAGGACGACAACGTCGTTCCCGTCACGGTCATCCAGGCTGGCCCCTGCGCTGTCTCGCAGGTTAAAACTCAGGCAACCGACGGCTATGACGCCGTCCAGATCGGTTTCGGCGACATCAAGGCCAAGAACGTGAACAAGCCCATGGCTGGTCACTTCGCCAAGGCTGGCGTCGAGCCTGTCCGCTTCCTTCGTGAGGTCCGCGTCGAGAACGGCGAGGAGCACAAGGTCGGCGAGGTCGTCACCGTCGCTGATTTCGCTGATGTCGAGAAGGTCGACGTCATCGGTACCTCCAAGGGTAAGGGCTTCCAGGGTCGCATCAAGCGCTGGGGTCAGCGCCGCGGTCCTATGACGCATGGTTCTCACTTCCAGCGTCACCCCGGTTCTATCGGTCAGTGCGCCTATCCTGCGCGCGTCCTCAAGGGCGTCAAGATGGCCGGTCACATGGGTAACGAGCGCGTTACCGTCAAGAACCTTTCCGTTGTCCGCATCGATGCCGAGCAGAACCTCATCTTGGTCAAGGGCGCTGTCCCGGGTGCCAAGAATGGTCTCGTCGCCATCCGTATGGCCTAAGGGCCCAGCCCATTTAGCCCAGCGTCATACCAAGGAGAACACTTAAATGGCAAAGTTTGAAGTAAAGAACAGCGAGGGCAAGAAGGTCGCCGAGGCCGAGCTCGCCGCTGAGGTGTACGGCATCGAGCCGAACATCCACGTTATGCACCACATCGTCAAGTGCCAGATGGCCTCTTGGCGTCAGGGCACCCAGTCCGCTAAGGGCCGCTCTGAGGTTTCCGGTGGCGGCAAGAAGCCTTGGCGTCAGAAGGGCACCGGCCGTGCCCGCCAGGGTTCCATCCGTGCTGCCCAGTGGCGTCACGGTGGCGTTGTCTTCGCCCCCAAGCCCCGTTCCTACGCTAAGCGTATGAACAACAAGGAGGTCAAGCTGGCTATGCGCTCCGCGCTGTCCGCCAAGCTGGCCGATGGCGAGCTCGTGCTCGTCGACGACTACGGCTTCGAGAAGCCTTCCACCAAGGCTGCCGTCGCCATGCTCAAGGCTCTCGGCCTTGAGGGCAAGCGTCTGACCATCATCGTTCGCGATGAGGACGTCAACGCCTACCTGTCGTTCCGCAACATTCCCAAGACGTTCATCATCACTGCCGACGAGGCCAACACCTACGATCTCGTCAACAACAACGCTGTGCTGATGCCCGCCGACATCGCCGCTCACTTCGGGGAGGTGCTTGCATAAATGACCGCCCACGAGATCATCATCCGTCCGATCGTGTCCGAGCGTTCCTTCTCCGGCATGGAGCTGAACAAGTACACGTTCGAGGTCGCCAAGGATGCTAACAAGTATCAGATCAAGGACGCTGTCGAGGAGATCTTCGGCGTCAAGGTCGTTCGCGTGAACACCCTGACGGTCAAGCCCAAGACCAAGCGCGTGCGCTATGTCGCCGGCAAGACCCGTTCTTGGAAGAAGGCCATCGTCACGCTGGCCGAGGGCGACACCATCGAGGTCTTTGGCAACCAGGCCTAAGGCTCGCTGCTGTTGAGTGAGCTCATGCCTCCCAAATAGGGGAGGCGAGAGCTCAAGGTTTCGGGCGTATAAAATGGACACGCCCGGAACCGTGTATACGTCCGGTGTCATCGCACCCGAGGCAGAACCTCGAATCCCTGTCTGCGATGGCTAACGGATTCCTATTGAAAGGGATTGTAATGGCTGTAAAGCACCTTAAGCCGACCTCCGCTGGTAGGCGTTGGCAGACGATCTCCGACTTCTCCGAGATCACCTGCACCAAGCCCGAGAAGTCTCTTCTCGAGCCCCTGCCCAAGAAGGCCGGTCGTAACAACAACGGCCGCATCACCACCCGCCACCAGGGCGGCGGCGTGAAGCGTCGTTACCGCGTGATCGACTTCAAGCGCAACAAGGACGGCGTGCCCGCCAAGGTTGCCACGATCGAGTACGATCCGAACCGTTCCGCTCGCATCGCTCTGCTGCACTACGCTGACGGTGAGAAGCGCTACATCCTGGCCCCCAAGGGCCTCGAGGTCGGTCAGACCATCATGTCCGGTTCTGACGCCGACATCAAGCCGGGCAACGCTCTGCCCCTCGCCGACATCCCCGTCGGTACGCTCATCCACGCCGTCGAGTTCCAGCCGGGCAAGGGCGCTGCTATCGCCCGTTCCGCCGGTAACTCCTGCCAGCTGATGGGTAAGGAGGGCAAGTACGCTATCGTCCGTATGCCTTCCTCCGAGATGCGCCGCATCCTCGTTACCTGCCGCGCCACCGTCGGCGAGGTCGGCAACGCCGATCACTCCAACATCGTCATCGGCAAGGCCGGCCGTAAGCGTCACATGAACGTGCGCCCGACCGTCCGCGGTACCGTCATGAACCCTGTCGACCACCCGCACGGCGGTGGCGAGGGCAAGAACCACACCTCTGGTCGTCCCTCCGTTACCCCCTGGGGTAAGCCGACGAAGGGCCTTCGTACGCGCAAGAAGAAGAAGGTCTCGAACCAGCACATCATTCGTCGCCGTAAGAAGTAATTTCGGATACCGAGTTTTAGGAGAAAGCACTTATGAGCAGAAGTCTCAAAAAGGGCCCGTTCGTGGAGACTCGCCTTCTCTCGCGTATCACCGCGATGAACGAGGCTGGCAAGAAGGACGTCGTGAAGACCTGGTCCCGCGCGTCCACCATCTTCCCCGAGATGGTTGGTCACACCATCGCCGTCCACGACGGCCGCAAGCATGTGCCCGTGTATGTTACCGAGTCCATGGTTGGTCACAAGCTCGGCGAGTTCGCGCCGACTCGTACGTTCCGTGGCCACAAGGCCAAATAGGGGGTTAACCGTAAATGGCAACTAAGTCTATTGAAACTGAGGCCACCGAGGTTCGCGCCGTCGCTAAGTACGTGCGTGTTTCCCCCAGCAAGGCCCGCCTGGTGGTCGATCTGATCCGCCGCAAGCCTGTCGCTCAGGCCTTCGACATCCTCCACTTCTGCGACCGCGCCGTCGCCGTGGATGTCGAGAAGGTTCTCCGTTCCGCCGTTGCGAACGCCGAGAACAACAACGGTCTGCGTGCCGACAACCTGGTTGTCGCCGCTGCCTATGTTGACGAGGGTCCGACGCTTAAGCGCATCCGTCCCCGCGCCAAGGGTTCCGCTTCTCGCATTCTGAAGCGTACTTCCCACATCACCGTCGTCGTTGCTCCTCGAAAGGAGGCGTAAAGCTGTATGGGTCAGAAAGTCTACCCCACCGGCTTCCGTCTTGGCATCACCGAGAACTGGCGCTCCCGCTGGTTCGCAGAGAAGGATTACGCTAAGACCCTCGGTAACGATCTCGAGATCCGCAAGTACCTCGAGAAGCGTCTTTCCCGCGCAGCTGTCTCCCGCGTCGAGATCGAGCGCGCTGGCGACAAGGTGAAGGTCATCATCCTCACCGCTCGCCCCGGCGTTGTCATCGGTAAGAAGGGTGCCGAGATCGATACCCTCCGCACCGAGCTTGAGAAGGTCGCTGGCGTCTCCAAGGGCCAGCTCTCCGTCGACGTTGTCGAGATCAAGCGCCCCGAGCTCGACGCCAACCTCGTTGCTCAGTCTATCGCCGAGCAGCTCGAGGGCCGCGTTGCCTTCCGTCGCGCTATGCGCAAGGCTGTCCAGTCCGCCCGCAAGGCCGGCGCTAAGGGCATCCGTATCCAGTGCTCCGGTCGTCTCGGCGGTGCCGAGATGGGCCGTCGTGAGTGGTACCGCGAGGGTCGCGTGCCTCTGCACACCCTCCGTGCCAAGATCGACTACGGCACGGCTGTCGCCAGCACCACCATGGGCGCTTGCGGCGTGAAGGTCTGGATCTACCTGGGCGAGAAGCTCCCGGGCCAGCCTGTTCCCAACCCTGCACTCGAGGGCTCTTCCCGTCCTCGTCGTCGTAACTCCGAGAGGAGGGGTCAGTAGTGCTTGCCCCTAAGCGTATTCTTCACCGCAAGGTGCAGCGTGGCTCCATGAAGGGCCAGGCCAAGGGTAATACCGAGCTGCATTTCGGCGAGTTTGGTATCCAGGCTCTCGAGGCCCATTGGATCACCAACCGTCAGATCGAGGCCGCTCGTATTGCCATGACCCGCTACATGAAGCGTGGCGGTCGTGTCTACATCACGATCTTCCCCGATAAGCCCATCACCAAGAAGCCTGCCGAGACTCGCATGGGTTCTGGTAAGGGTAACCCCGAGGAGTGGGTGGCCGTCGTCAAGCCCGGCCGCATCATGTTCGAGGTCAAGGGCGTGCCCGAGGAGGTCGCTCGCGAGGCTCTGCGTCTTGCACAGCACAAGCTTCCCATCAAGACCAAGATTGTTGCTGCCAAGAACGCTGAGCAGCGCATCGAGAAGGAGATGGCTGAGGAGGCCGCTCTCGAGGCCAAGTGGGCTGCTGAGGACGCCGCCGCCGCCAAGGAGGAGAACTAATGAAGCCCGCAGAGATTCGTGAGCTCTCGGACGCTCAGCTCGTTGAGAAGCTGAAGGAAATGCGCGCCGAGCTCTTTAACCTTCGTTTCCAGATGGCCACCAGCCAGCTGGACAACACCGCTCGCGTCAACACCGTGAAGAAGGACATCGCTCGCGTCCTCACGGAGCAGCGCGCCCGCGAGATCGCAGCGGAGAAGTCCGCTGTCGCCGAGTAGGACCTAAGGAGAGAACATGACTGATTCGCGTAACTCGCGTAAGGTCCGTACGGGTGTCGTTACCTCCGTCTCCGGTGCCAAGACCATTGTTGTCACCATCACCGAGCGCAAGCGTCACCCCAAGTACGGCAAGATGATGACCAGCTCCAAGAAGCTGCACGCTCACGACGAGGAGTGCACGGCTGGCGTGGGCGACACCGTCCGCGTTATGGAGACCCGTCCTATGTCCAAGATGAAGCGTTGGCGCCTCATCGAGGTCGTCGAGCGCGCTAAATAAGCAGTCGCTCTTACGACTTGTACGTTTCCGAAGATGTGCGTATGCCTGGCTTGCATACCACGGGCCGTATAAAGGCTGCGCACCTCTCTTCGGTTCTTAGTTCGGAGGAACATCTACCATGATTCAGATGCAAACCATGCTGAACGTCGCCGACAACTCCGGCGCTCGCAAGATTCGCTGCATCAAGGTGCTTGGCGGTTCCAAGCGTCGTTATGCAGGCATCGGCGATGTGTTCATCGGTGCTGTCCAGGAGGCTACCCCTGGCGCCAACGTCAAGAAGAAGGACGTTGTCCGTTGCGTCGTCGTTCGCACCGTTAAGGAGATCCGCCGCAAGGATGGCTCCTACATTCGCTTTGATGAGAACGCCTGCGTTGTCATCAACAACGATGGTTCGCCCGTCGGCACCCGTATCTTCGGGCCCGTCGCTCGCGAGCTTCGTGACAAGAAGTACATGAAGATCGTCTCGCTCGCTCCCGAGACCCTGTAGTTAGGGGAGATATATGTATATCAAGAAGGGCGATAAGGTCCAGGCTCTCTCTGGTAAGGATCGCGGCAAGCAGGGCGTTGTCCTGCGTGCTCTCCCCGCCGAGAACAAGGTCGTTGTCGAGGGCGTTTCGGTCGTCAAGAAGGCCGTCAAGCCCAACGCTGCCAACCAGCAGGGCGGCATCGTTTCGCAGGAGGCTCCCATCGACGCCTCCAACGTCAATCTCGTTTGCCCCGAGTGCGGTAAGGTTACCCGCGTCGGTCACGAGAAGGACGGCAAGAACAAGCTGCGCGTCTGCAAGAAGTGCGGCCACAAGTTCTAAGCTGCCCGCAACATTAAGTTGCTAGCAAAGGCCCGGATGCCCCACGGCACCCGGGCCTTTTTCTATCCCTACTCATTGGGGGCTCATTGGGGACAGACATAAATGAGTGGCCGATGATTGGCAGTCATTGGGGACATACTCATTGGGGACAGACTTAAATGAGTGGTCGTCGCTTGGCATTCATTGGGGACAGGCTTAAATGAGTGCCGTTGAAACGCCGGTAGCTGGGGACATTCCCTATGTGCCGGCAGTTAGGGAAGTCCCTATCTGCCGGCAGTTTGGAACAGTCCTTTGATGGCTGCGCCCCCCAGAGGGGTGGAGTAATACAGCCTACTCTGTCTTTTATGGCTATGGTGTTCCGCCCTTTTATGTTTCATAAGGATTGTCGCATGCGCATTTACGCGCATAGCCTTGCGCGATAATGCGCATAACCGCGCAAACATCTGCCAACTATGGCTAAATAATGACCGATAAGCAAATAAACACGCAAATACAAGCAAATGCGCGCGCATTTGTGCGAATATAAGGCTGTTGGAAATGAAGGACTTCCGATGACTCAGGAGGCACATAATGGCAGATTCCAAACAGGCTCCGCTCGACGCCGAAGCAGCCGCAAAAGCAGCGTTCACTTCGGTCCAGGACAAGCCATTCCCCGATGATATCTTTACGGCTCCCGAGCTTCGTTGGGCTGTGATCGGGTGCGGCGTTATCGCCAACCAGATGGCCCAGTCTCTCGCTCTTGCCGGTCGCAAGCTTGCGGGCGTCGCCAACCGCACGCTGTCCAAGGCTCAGGCTTTTGCTGAGCAATATGGCATCGAGAAGGTCTATGAAACGGTCGAGGACCTCTACACCGATCCGAACATTGACGCAGTCTATATCACCACGCCGCACAACACGCATATCACCTACCTGCGAGCCGCTCTGGCAGCTGGTAAGCACGTACTCTGCGAGAAGGCCATTACCCTCAACTCTGCCGAGCTCGACGAGGCCCGTGCCATCGCCGACGAGCACAACGTGGTCCTTATGGATGCCACCACGGTGCTCCACATGCCCTTGTATCAGGAGCTGCGCCGCCGCATGGATGCCGGCGACTTTGGACGCATGAACCTCGCCCAGCTCAACTTTGGCAGCTACAAGGAGTACGGCGACCTGACCAACCGCTTTTACAATCGCAACCTTGCTGGCGGTGCCATGCTCGATATTGGCGTCTATGCCCTGTCCGTCATGCGCCTCTTTATGGCAAGCCAGCCCGCTGAGGTCGTTTCGCTGGGCAACACCTGCGAGACTGGCGTTGACGTCGCGGGTGGCATCGTCTGCCGAAATGCCGAGCAGCAGCTGGGCGTCGTGAGCCTTACGCTCCACTCCAAGCAGCCCAAGCGCTCGGTCATCAGCTTCGACAAGTGCTACATCGAGGTCAATGAATATCCGCGTGCCGATCACGCGACCATCGTGTGGACTGCGGACGGCCACCGCGAGGAGGTCCACGCCGGCACCGAGGCTTACGCCCTGTGCTATGAGATGGCCGACCTGGAGAAGGCCGTTGCCGGCGACGACTCCAAGCGCGAGCTGCTGGATTATGCTTCTGATGTTATGGAGCTTATGACCAAGCTCCGCGCCGACTGGGGAGTTGTGTACCCCGAGGAGGAGTAAGCGATGCTTGCGGAAGATAGGCTCAACGCGATCGTGTCGATGGTGCAGCAGGCCGGCTCGGTTACCGTGCCGGAGCTTGCCGAAGCCCTGGGCGTGACGGCGTCTACCATTCGGCGCGACCTGCAGACGCTCGACCGAGCTCATCGCATCGCCAAGGTCCACGGTGGAGCGACGAGTCTTGAGCGCGCGCACGTGACGCGCGACCTAACGCTTAATGAGCGCAGCGACCTCCATAACGACGACAAGGAGCGTATCTGCGCCCGTGCGGCGGCGCTTGTGGAGCCCGAGAGCTTTGTATACATCGACTCGGGCTCGACGACGCTCAGGCTCATCGAGCATCTTCCACACCTTGAAGATGTCACCTATGTGACCGATTCCGTGCTCCATGCTCAGCACCTTGCTTTGCGCGGCATGCGTACCGTGGTGCTGGGCGGCGAGCTCAAACCCGAGACCGAGGCGCTCGTTGGCCCCGATGCCTTGGCAACCTTAGACCGCTACAACTTCAACTGTGGCTTTTGGGGCTCTAACGGCATTGCCGCCGAGCAGGGCTTCACGGCGCCCGATATCGAGGAGGCGCAAGTAAAGCGTATCTCGATGCGCCATACCGCCAAACGCTTCGTAATCTCGGACGCCAGTAAATTTGGAATGGTGGCGCCCGTCAAGTTCGCGGACTTCCGCGACGCAACGATTATCACTGCGGGCGAGGTCCCCGCCAAGTACCGGGCAATGGACAACGTCATCACTGTCTAACAGCGAGACAAGGCCAAAACCACCACGAAGGTGCCTGTCCCCATTGTGGTGGTTAGTAACGAAAACCGAGTAGTTTTCTCAATAGAAAAGCGGCAACGTCCATCACGGGCGTTGCCGCTTTCGTTGTCTACCGGTTTTGTCTAAGTCTGTAACAACTGGACCGCTAAAAGTGGGCTAGGTGTTACAGATCGAGATACTTCCGAGCCGCACCGTCCCTTTGTCTCAATCTGTAACATCTGGGACCGATTTTGCCGAGTTATTGTTACAGATTGAGATTTTTCCTTGAGAGGGATTCGAATGTCTCGATCTGTAACAGATAGACCGGAAAATGGGTTCTAACTGTTACGGATCGAGACGTTTTGGGACCGCGGCTGAGCCATTGCGGCAAAACTACCACAAAGGCGCCTGTCCCCATTGTGGTGGTTTAGGGCTCCCAGGGGCAGGGGGCTTCGATGTGGATGTGCTCGCCGGTTACGGGATGCGTGAAGGACACGCTGTGGGCGTGGAGCATCAGGCCGCAGGGGCGCGGCGTTCCGTACAGGTCGTCGCCAACCAGGGGATGATGCTCGCTTGCCAGGTGCACACGGATTTGGTGCTTGCGGCCGGTGAGTAGCTCGACATCGATATACGAACGCGCGGGCAGGCCTCGACGGCTCTTAAGGCGCTTGAGCACCTTCACGCGCGTCTGTGACGGCTTGCCGCTGGCGCCGACACGCATCTTGCGGCTATCGTGGCGGTCGCGGGCGATGGGCTTGTCGATGAGCTTCTCGTTCCAGTCGATCTTGCCCTCGGCCAGCGCCAGATAGTGCTTTTCGAAGGCGTGGTCAATCACCATCTGGTCAAAGGCGGGCTGCGTCTGTTTGTCGAGCGAAAACAACACCACGCCGGTGGTGTTGCGGTCCAGGCGGTTGAGCGGCTGCATGTCAGTCGCGGCAAAGCCGTCGCCCATCGCCAGCAACAGATCGCTGGCGTAGTCGGTGAGCGTGCGCTCGCCGGTGCCGTCGCCGTGGACGATCATGCCGGCGGGCTTATCGATGGCCATGAGCCAGGCGTCGCAGTAGAGGACTTGAGGTTCTTCGTTCACGTGTAAGCCTTTCGGTTAGCTGATTCCCACAAACATGCAGCCCGAGGTCGCCCCGCGCAGGCGGGCGGCGGGCTTGCGGCCGGCCTGCGCTGCTTCGACGGCACGACGGACGCGGGCGACGGCACGGCCCACCTCATCCGCCTCGAGCAGCGTTCCGTCCACCATGAGACGACGCACGCCGGCATCGAGCAGCTGAGCAACCTGCGGCGTGAGGTCGATGGGGTAGGCATCGTACAGGCGAGAGCGGCCGTGAGTGTCGGTGCGGACGGGCATGACCTTGCCGTCGATATTCTTGAGCGAGAGCTTGCGGGCACGCAGGCGGCAGTTGGCACAATCGTGGATGCAGCCGTTGGCAACCTGCAGAATGCAATGCTCGCTCGTCATGACGCGCGGGCGGCCAAAGACGGTGATGCCCAGGGCTGCGGGCGCGGCGGTGCCAAGCGAGACGATCTCGTCGAGCGTGATCTCGGGCGAGAGCCAAAACGCACCGGCTCCGCGCTCGGCAAGTGCCTCCATGCAGGGCGTGTTATGCACCGGCAGGCAAGAGCGAATCTCGGCCGTGGCGCCGGCATGAGCGGCTACGGCGAGCTCGGAGATATTGCCGACGGCGACGGTGGCTCCGGCATTGATCCAAGGATCGACGCGCTCGTGGTCGACGGCGCGGCAGACCTCGTCGAGTACGGGCACGATACCCTGCTCAAATGCATCGGCAGGGGAGAGTCCGACAGCCTCGAGCGCGTCGGTGGTCATATAGATGCGCGTTGCACCCTCCGCGCGGGCTGCCTCGGCGGCCTCGAGCGAGGTGACGGTGGCGCAGATCTGCGGCTCGTCGCGGTAGTGCTTGGGCATGGGGCGCGTACATTTGTCGAGCACCGGCAACTCGAGCGTTTTTGCGCGCTCCTCGTACGGTGCCAGAATGGCCTCTTCCAGCGCCTTACAAGCGGCGGCGCGCACCTTGTGCACGGCGGAGAAGCCCATGCCGCAGCCCTCATCGAGCGCCACATCAAAGCTCGCGGCCTCAAAGGGAGAGGAGCCCATGCGCCCGACGTGCTCAACCAGATCGGATGCCTCGACGGCGCGGGTCTTGGCGGCCTCGACGGTGAAGCCCGTGGCGGTGGCGGTGAGCGCGGGGTTGTCACAGCAGGTGAGTGTGACAGTAAACGGCTCGCCCAGGCGCGCCACGACGGACACGTCAACAGCTCGGCGGCGCAGCACATCGCGCTTGAGCGCGGCGCCGGCGGCGTCAATGGCGCTCTGGCTTCGAATCACGCGCACGCGGCAGCCCTCGGGCATGCTACGGGGCACGCGGCACTCAATGATGTCACCGGCGGCGGCATCATCGGCGGCAATGGTGGTCAGGAACTGGTCAAACTCGTTATCGTGGCGAAGCTCCAGCAGGTCGCCTTTGCCCACGGGCTCAAACAGCTCAATGCGGGCGATGGCGGCGCGGCGACGGCGGTCGTCGGACTTGAGGCCGCGCACATCGCGGTTGGCCGGGCGGCCGCCCAGCACCGTGCCCACGATCTGGCCGCGGTTGTTGGAACGCTCATAGCTCATCATCTCGTCGCCCGAGGTGCCGTCCTGATAGGCGTGCGTAAAGTCGCGGTTGAAGCAGCGCTTGAGCTGGCGCTGGCGGGCGGCGTCCTCGTCCTTATCTACGGCGACCCCGGCCAGCATGTCATCAATCTGATGACGATACACGTCGACGATGGAATATACGTAATCGGGGGCTTTCATGCGGCCTTCGAGCTTGAGCGATGCGGCGCCGGCGTCATACAGACGGCGAACAAGCTGTGAGGTGTTGGTGTCACGCGGGCACAGCGCGCGCTCGCGACCGGCAGGGGAGAGCGCGCGACCGTTCTCGTCGATCAACTCGTAGGGCAGGCGGCAGGGCTGGGCGCACATGCCGCGGTTGGCCGATCGTCCCGCCATGGCAAAGCTCGACAGCAGGCACAGGCCCGAGTAGCAAAAGCAGATGGCGCCATGGCTGAAGACCTCAAGGTCCACATCGGGCGCGGCGTCGTGAATGGCGGCGATTTCGTCGATGGAGAGCTCGCGCGAGAGAGTCACGCGGTCGGCGCCCTGCTCACGGCACCAAAGGGTTCCGCGGTCGTCGTGGATGTTCGCCTGGGTCGAGATATGTGTCTCGATGCCGGGCATGGTGCGCTTGACCTCAAAGAACAGACCCCAGTCCTGGATAATGAAGGCATCGGCGCCCAGCGTGGAGCAGCGATGGATGAGCTGCAGTGCATCGCCCATCTCGGACTGCTTGATGACGATGTTGACCGTGACGTAGACGCGCGACCCGGCTAGATGCGCGGCGCGGCAGGCTTGCTCAAAGGCCTCGTCGGTAAAGTTGGTTGCCTTGCGGCGGGCGTTGAAGCTGCCCATGCCGCAGTAGATGGCGTCTGCCCCGGCGGCGAGCGCGGCGGCAAAGGGCTCCGGGCCTCCGGCGGGGGCCAAAAGCTCGGGCCTGCGGTTGGTGGTTCGACTGGCGGTTGCGGTCATATCCTGCCTTTCAAAATGCTCAGATATTCAAAAGTATAGTGGTGCCGTTGCGGCAGGCGATGCCCGTGCTCCAAGCGGGATAAAGTCTTCAGCAGCTTGGGCTGGCTGACCCCGTGGAGAACCGTTCAGCGGTTCGGGGAAACCGTTGGGCGATAAAATATTCTCGCAAGCTGATAATATTCTTGCATCAAACAGAAACCTTGAGTACTATCCCAATCAAGCGCGGTGTTCAGACCGAATTGTGCCTCCCGGTGCGAACGCCGCGCTCACGCTCTCTATTTGATCGTAAGGAGAAAAACATGAGCAAGACCGTCGTGTCTTCCGATAACGCACCCGCAGCCATCGGCCCGTATTCCCCTGGTATCCAGGCCGGCAACATGGTGTTCCTGTCCGGCCAGCTGGGCATCGACCCCGCAACCGGCAAGATGCCCGAGGGCGTCGAGGCCCAGGCCAAGCAGTCCCTCGCCAACGTCGAGGCCCTGCTGACCGCTGCCGGCGCCACCTTTGCCGATGTCGTCAAGACTACGGTCTACCTGGCCGACATCGCCGACTTCGCCGCCGTGAACGAGATCTACGCCTCCAAGTTCGAGGCCCCGTTCCCCGCGCGTAGCGCCTTCCAGGTTGCTGCCCTTCCGGCTGGCGGTCTGGTCGAGATCGAGGTCGTCGCCGCTCTCTAAGGCGTTGGCCACAACTAAACATGACATGCAAAAAGACCCTGCAGCGCGTGTGAACTGCCTCCCATTTCTTGGACATGAGAAATGGGAGGCTTTCTTTATGCGCGT
>CATWSG010000009.1 GCA_958353395.1 uncultured Collinsella sp. | reverse complement strand
GATTTTGCCTCTTGACAATGTCCTGCTCATATTAAAAGGAACGTCCCCAAGTGCCAAGTGCCCAATGACTACTCAACAACCACGGCAACACCGATGTTATGGCAGAGTCAGCGAGCGGGTCGCATTTGAGACAAGGTGACGTGAAACGAAAGGGCGCTGACCTTCTGGTCGCGCCCTTGAAGTTGAACGTCAGATTGTCCAAATGCGGCCCGCGCAGCGTCGAGCCGTTACGCGGTTCGTAGAACCGCGTAACTAACAAATGAGCATGGCGTCGCCAAAGCTGAAGAAGCGGTAGCGCTCCTCGATGGCGGCGGCGTAGGCATCCATGATCTGGCCGCGGGTGGCAAGCGCGCTCACGAGCATCATGAGCGTGGAGCGCGGCACGTGGAAGTTCGTGATCAGCGCGTCGACCACGTGATAGGTCGAGCCGGGCATGAGGTAGAGCTGCGTTGTCGCGTTCTCGCGCACCACGATGTCGCCGCGGCCGAGCGTGTCGGCCCCGTCCTCGCGGCCCTCAAAATAGCGCGCCGTCACAGCCGGATCGGACACCGGCGCGTCCGCGTCAAACGCGCTCTCGAGCGAGCGCACCGCGGTGGTGCCGACGGCGATCACACGATGACCCTCGGCCTTGGCCTTGTGCACGGCGTCGACAACTTCCTGCGACACGTGGTAGCGCTCGGTGTGCATGACGTGCTGCGTGGGGTCGTCCTCCTCCACCAAGCGGAAGGTATCGATGCCCACCTCGAGCTCGACGGCGGCAAACTTCGCACCCTTGGCCTCGATAGCGGCCATGAGCTCGGGAGTAAAGTGCAGACCCGCCGTGGGAGCTGCAGCCGAGTGCTCCTCCTTCATGGCGTAGACGGTCTGGTACTTCTCGGGATCGCCCTCGTAATCGGTAATGTAGGGCGGCAGCGGCACGTGGCCGGCAGCATGGATGGCCTCGTCGAGCGTGCGCGGCTCGCCGGCGGCATTGCAACCGGCCGGCTCAAAACGCACCAGGCGGCCGCCGCGGCTATCGGTGACAAAGTCGATGACCTCGGCCGTCAGCACCACGGGAGCCCCCTCGGGCGCATGGGCGCCACCGGCGCGATACTCAATCTGAGCACCGGGCTTCAGGCGCTTACCCGGCTTGACCAGGCACTCCCAAACGTGGCCCAGCGGGTCAACATCTTCGCGGCGCTTGAGCAGCAGCGTCTCGACCACGCCGCCCGAGCCCTCCTTGCGACCGATCAGGCGGGCCGGCATCACGCGCGTCTTGTTGATGACGAGCACATCGCCAGGCTCGATATAGTCGATGATGTCGCGGAAGATGCGGTGCTCAACGGTACCGCCGTGCTCCAGCGGCGTTCCCGCCTGGGAGCCCTTGCGATCCACCACCAGCAGGCGGCAGGAGTCGCGCGGCTCGGCAGGAGCCTGGGCAATCAGTTCCTCAGGAAGGTTGTAGTCAAAATCATCGGTACGCATAGACACGTCGGATACTCCTTATATAGCCAAAGTCCGTTCTACATCCTAGCAGGCTGCCAGCTCAAAAGAACTACTTTTTGGACGCTTTGCGCTCGTCGCGGATGCGAGCGCGGTCCATGGCCGCCTCGACGGCCGAGAATCGGCAGCCGCAGTAATTCTGCCGATACATACCCAGCTCGCGCGAGCGACGCGTCGCCTCGGGGTAATACGGGCGAAAATCGCGAATCACCGGGGTGAGCCCATGTGCCGCCGCCAAGCGCTCGAGCACGTCATTGCAGGTGTCGAACAGCTGATACGGCGAGACGGCGAGCGTCGTGCCCACAAACTCAAACCCGCGCTCCTGGGCCACACGGTACGCCTCGGCCAGACGCAGGGCATAGCATGCGCGACAGCGACGGGCTCGATCGGCGCCCAGCGGGGCCACGCCGGCCTCCCAGCGCTCCCGGTCCTCCCCCGCTTCGATAAGCTCGATGTCGCCATCGGCACACCACCGGCGCAGCTCGTCCAAACGCCGCTGCCATTCATCGTGCGGCTGAATATTGGGGTTTGTCCAGCAGATTGTGGGCTCAAACCCTTCCTCGCGCAGCAGGCGGACCGGCTCAAGCGAGCACGGCGCACAGCAGGCGTGCAACAACAACGGCTTCATCGACATCTCCTCACCCGAAAAAGCGCACGCCGAAGGACGTGTCCTCGCAGGCGACAATGCGGCGGTCGCGCAAAATGGTCCGCACGTAATACCAGTCGCCCACACAGCCCGACAAATGCAAGCCGGTCGCCAGGTAGCACAGCAGCGGATAGCCCGAGAACGCAAACCCCAGGGCAAACGCTGTCGTCACAACAACCGTCGGTGCCAGGCAAACTGCCACGTACCGCCGGCGCGAATACACCACGCCCTCGGCGCAGGCATAGATCATCGCCGTCTCGCGATTCGCCCCAAAGGTCACCTTCGCGCCCACAGGCGCCAGCAGCTTAAAAAACACACCGTGCACCAGCTCGTGCACGGCGAACGACGCCATTGAGATCGCAGCCAAGCCGACTATCCAGCCCACGACCGTGGTCCAGCCGCCCGCGTCAGCCGCATCCAGGTCCGCGGGTCCGCCCAGCAGCATAAACACCGGCACTAGGCACACGGCAAATGCGCCAAGCACGGCCATCCCCCACACAAAGCAGGCGTGCAGAAAATCCTCGTCTTCAAACGCATGTATGTTGGAAATCTCATTCATAGCATCTTAGGATAGCGCCCCTGCCACGTACCCGTCCGCATGTGCGATAATGTCGAACGATATGCACGAATTGACCACCGCGCCGCCGAGCCCCACGCCCGGCTGCGCTCTCACCATATGCGAAGGAGTCCCATGGCATCCAAATACTCCATGAACGACCGTCCCAACTGGCCTCGCCGCGCCATCGTTACCGCCGGCGAGCCCTACGGCAACAAGGGCCTTCACTTTGGCCATGTTGGCGGCGTCTTTGTCCCTGCCGACTTCTTCGCCCGCTTCCTGCGCGACCGCCTGGGCCGCGAGAACGTCATCTTCACCTCGGGCACCGACTGCTATGGCTCGCCCATCATGGAGAGCTACCGCAAGCTCAAGGAGAACGAGGGCTACGACAAGTCCATCGCCGAGTATGTCGAGTCCAATCACTCCCGCCAGGCCGCGACCCTCAACAACTACAACATCAGCTGCGATATCTACGGCGGCTCGGGCCTTGAGCCGGCTGCGCAGATTCACAACGAGGTGACCGCCGAGATTATCGAGCGTCTGCACGAACAGGGCACCATCTCCAAGCGCTCCACGCTGCAGTTCTACGACGCCAAGGCCGGCACGTTCCTCAACGGCCGCCAGGTGATCGGCCGCTGCCCCATCCAGGGCTGCAAGTCCGAGAAGGCTTATGCCGACGAGTGCGACCTGGGTCACCAGTTTGAGCCCGAGGAGCTCATCGCGCCCAAAAGCCAGCTCACCGGCGAGGTGCCCGAGCTGCGCCCGGTCGACAACCTCTACTTCGACCTGCCGGCCTACCTCGACTTTATGAAAACCTATACCGCCAAGCTCGCCCAGAACCCGCAGGTTCGCTCCGTGGTCTCCAAGACCATGGAAGAGTGGCTGCTGCCGGCCCAGCTCTACATCCAGAACAAGTTCCGCGAGGCCTTCGATGCCGTCGAGGATCAGCTTCCCGAGCACACCGTGCTGGAGCCCGAGGGCAACAAGAGCAGCTTTACCGTCACCTTCCCCAGCTGGAAGGAGCGCGACGATGCCCACGCGGTGCTCGCCAACGGCGGCGTGCGCTTCCGCAGCGGCAAGGCGCTCGTACCCTTCCGCATCACCGGCAACATCGACTGGGGCGTTCCGGTGCCCGAGGTCGATGGCGTCTCCGACGTCACCTGCTGGTGCTGGCCCGAGAGCCTGTGGGCTCCCATCAGCTATACGCGCACCGTGCTCGCACGCGATGCCAAGGCCGCCGGCGTGACCGAGGGCGTCGCCGCCCAGGATGCCGCCCTCATGGGCGAGCCCGCCGCCGATTCCACGCAGGTCCCCGCGCCCACCTACCAGCACAGCTCGCTCGACTGGCGCGACTGGTGGTGCTCGGATGACGCACAGATCTACCAGTTCATTGGCCAGGACAACATCTACTTCTATTGCATCGCGCAGACCGCCATGTGGGAGGCCCTGGGTTGGAACCTCACGCAGAGCACCGTCAGCGCCTGCTACCACCTGCTCTACATGGGCAAAAAGGCAAGCTCGTCCTCGCAGACTCCTCCCCCGCCGGCAGACGACCTGCTCAACCACTACACCTGCGAGCAGATGCGCGCGCATTGGCTGTCGCTCGGCCTGTCCGAGAAGCCGGTGAGCTTTAGCCCCAAGGCATACGACACCCGCGTGACCGGCAAGGACAAGGACGGCAACGAGGTACACGCCTGCGACGACAAGCGCGTCATCGATCCGGCCCTTAAGGAAAGCGCCCTTTTGACCGGCGTCTTCAACCGCCTGGCCCGCAGCTGCTTCTACGGCGTCGCCGTCAAGGAAGGCGACGAGAGCCCGTACCGCAACGGTTGCATTCCCGCTGGCGCCGCCTCGGCCACCGTGGTCGAGGCCGCCGAGCAAGCCGCCCTCGCGTTTGAGCAGGCCATGTACAAGTTCGAGACGCACCACGCGCTCGCTGTGTGCGACGACTACCTGCGCGCCGCCAACAAGCGCTGGAGCGATGCCTCCAAGGTCGCCAACAAGCTCGAGGGCGAGCCGGCCAACGCCGCCATGACGCAGGCCCTCGTCGACGCCTTTACCGAGCTGCGCGTAGCGACCGTGCTCATGCACGGCATCGTGCCGGCCGGCTGCGAGCTCATCAGCGAGTACTTCGACGTTGACCCGGTCGCCTTCTTTAGCTGGGATAACATCTTTGCCTCCACGGATGAGTTTGTGGAGAGCCTGGGCGAGAAGCCCGGCGAGCACCGCGTGAAGCCGCTGCCCCCGCGCTTCGACTTCTTTAGCAAGCACGAGAGCCAGTACTAAAGCACGCCAGCAGCGGCGTGCCCGGAAAGTAGTCAATTTGGGACGGGAAGGAAAGACGGATGTCCAAGCCGCGTCGTCGTAAGCAGAAAAAGCAGGTCAAGGCCGAGCTCAAGCTCAGGCAGTTTGCTGCTACCGAGCTTTCCGACCAGCTTGCCGCCCTTCCCTGCGCCGCCGACCTGCCGCGCTTTATGGTCGACACGGTCGCCGGCGCCTATGCGCCCGCCGATGCCAAGCTCATGATCGAGGGCTTCGGCGCCGCGGCCACACGCCCGGTCACGCTGCGCGCCAACACGCTCAAGGCGACCGCCGAGGACATCGCTGCGGCGCTCGATGCCGCCTGCATCGCCCACCAAACCGTTACCTGGTATCCGGACGCCTTTATCCTGCCCGAGGCCCAGGTTTCAGATCTGTGGGATCTCGACATCTACCGCGACGGCAAAATCTACCTGCAGAGCCTGTCATCCATGATGCCGCCGTTGGTCCTGGGCGCCCAGGCAGGCGAGGACATCCTGGACATGTGCGCAGCCCCCGGCGGCAAGACGACGCAGATCGCCGCCCTCACCCAGGGACAGGCGCACCTCACCGCCTGTGAGATGAGCATTCCCCGCGCCGAAAAGCTCGAGTCGAACCTCCATCGCCAGGGTGCCAAAAACGTGCCCGTCATGCGCATCGACGCACGCGAGCTCGACGAGTTCTTCCGCTTTGACCGCATCCTGCTCGACGCTCCCTGCACCGGCACGGGCACCGTCATCAGTGGCAACGAGAAAAGCCTGCGCGGCCTCACCGAGCAGTTGCTGAGCAAGTGCGCCCGCTCGCAGCGAGCACTTCTGGACCGCGCCATGGGGGCCCTCAAACCGGGCGGCACGCTCGTCTATTCCACTTGTTCGATCTTGCCGCAGGAAAACGAGGACGCCCTGCAAGAGGCCCTCGACAAGCATATGGACTGCGAGCTTATCCCCCTCGACGGCACGCCAAGCGAAAGTGAAGCACGACGCACCCAGGACGCCGGCGAGGAGCCGCATATCGAGAGCAACGCTCTCACCGAGGCCATTGCCGCGGGTCAGGTATCGGCCATCGTCAACGGCCTGCCCGGCACGCTCACCATTCCGCCTAGCCGCGACTTTGAGGGCTTCTACATTGCCCTGATCCGAAAACGCAGCTAGCGCACGGATCCAAAACTCAACAAGCTATCTCTGTGCGCGTTTGCCCTGCTGGTCGCGATGCTGTTTAAGCATCGCGCGCTCCTTGCGTTCGGCCCTTTTGCCCTTAATGGCCGTGACCACAAAGTAGATGACCGCGGCGGCAACGATTGCGGCCACACACAGGCCGATCGAGCCAAACATTGCCGTCAATTCCATACCGCGTCACCTCTCTTTTAAACGGGGCTTTCAAGATAGCACCTCGATACCCGCCACCACAGCTCCTTCACGTTCGCCGGCCCTTCGGTCTAACGGATGGCGCGGCGGGGAAAAATCAACTCGTCAAACGATTTAGCATTCGCAATTCCGGCTGCATCGCGCCGGCCATCATCACATAGAATCGAGCCTCCATGGATACCCTCAACGATCTAAATGAGCGCGTCGACGCCTTCGTCGGCACCAGCTCCTTCGACACGCCTGCGGCGGCAAACGACCAAGCTCCCATCGATGTGCCCGCCGAGGTGCACGAGGACATCGTCGCCTCGGTCGATTTTTCCGAGGTCGAGCTTGCAGACGAGTTCACCGAGCCCCAAATAGCCGTCACGCCCAACGGCCTGCTCCCTATGGAGCCCCTGCCCATCGACGGACGCCTGCGCAAGGCTGCCCTTCGCATGCCCGACGAGATCGAGGAGGCCAGCGGCTTCACGCTCTTTGGCCGACGCATCAAGTCGCTCATTTACACCACCGATGTCGCGGTTATCCGCAACTCCAACGCCGACGCCGTCTTTGCGGTCTACCCTTTCACGCCGCAGCCCGCCATTACGCAAGCGCTGCTGACCGTCGCCGAGTGCCCGGTCTTTGTAGGCGTGGGTGGCGGAACTACGACCGGTAAGCGCTCCGTGCAGATGGCAGCCGTCTCCGAGATGCAGGGCGCGGCGGGCTGCGTGGTCAACTCCCCCGCTACTGCCGAGATGGTCGAGCACATCACCAACATCGCCGACATCCCCGTCATCGCCACGGTCGTTCGCTGCGACGACGATGCCCACGCCAAGGTGCGCGCTGGAGCCAAGATTCTCAACATCGCCGCCGGCAAGAACACGCCCCAGGTCCTACGCGAGCTGCGCGAGCACTATCCCAACCTGCCGCTTATCGCGCCGGGCGGCAAGACGCCCGAGAGCATTCGCGAGACCATCGCCGCCGGCGCCAACGCCATCATCTGGACACCGCCTTCGGCCCAGCAGCTACAGACCGACATGATGCAGCGTTATCGCAAGATGAAGGAAGACGCCACACCTGTCATCTCGCGCGACGACGTGCCCATTATCGACCAGGTCGCCGCCGCCGAGGTCAGCCAAGTCGAGAACATGAATCCCGATGTGCCGATTCCCGACGAAGTCATCGAGCGCGTCGCTTCGATCCACGAGCGCGTCGAGGAGCATCGCGCCAACCGCGGCCTCAAGCCGTCACTGCACGGCTTTTTCTTCCGCGGAAAGAAACGCTAGCAAAACATCTTGGCCCGCCCCACAAACGTGAGGCGGGCCGTTTTCGTTTGAGCAATCATGCAGCGACGTGATGGGGCAAATTAATCCACGCGCTTGTCGCCCATAAAGAAGAGCGCCACCGTACCAGGTCCGGTATGCGAGCCAATCAGAGTACCGATGTCATTGATCTCAATCTTGCCTTTAAGCTGCGGAACCTGTTCCTCAATCAGCGCCGCGACCGCCTCGGCATCCTCGCGGCACGCCGACTGCGACATGATGCACTTACCCGAATAATCTGCACCGTCCTGTACGTGTGCCATCATGGTCTTAGCCATCTCGGAAATCGCGCGCTTCTTAGTGCGAATCTTCTCACGTGGCGACAGCTTACCTTCGCAATCGACCGTCATAAGCGGGCAAATCTTAAGCGCCGTGCCGATGATCGCGCTCGCGGCCGAAATGCGACCGCCGCGCAGGTAGCTCGACAGATCGGTCGAGAAGAACCAGTGGTGCAGGTTGAGCTTGTGCTCCTCGATCCAGGCAGCCGTCTCGTCGAGTGAAGCCCCACTATCGCGCACATCGGCGGCATATTCCAACAACAGGCCAAAGCCCGAAGACGCCGCCAGCGAATCGATGACGCGCACCTTGCCGCCCTCGGGATAGCGATCCGCAAGCATCTGCGCCGCGACGCAGGCCGATCCATACGTGCCCGAAATACCCGACGACAACGTCAGGTGCAGCACGTCTTTACCCTCGGCAACAAACGGCTCCCAAAACTCCTCGTACTCACCCACGCTCACCTGAGACGTCTTGGGCATGGCGCCCGCGGCAATCTGGGCAAAAAACTCGTCCGGCGTAATCGACTGATACAGATCGTCCGTATAGACAACATCGTCGATCTCGTAATGAAAACACACGACAGGGATATTGCGCGACGCAAAGAACTCACGGGTTCGATCGGCGGCGGATTCACAGGTCAGGACAAAATCACTCATATGAGGCTCCTTACTCATTGCTGCGCAAATTATCGCACAGTGAGCCTACATGCGGTACACATGTCCACTATTTACCAAATCGAACCAAAAATAGTGAACATCTTTACCACCATCGTCTCCACCGACCCGACGCATAAATATCTGAGAAAACACCCTCTGTCGTCTCCACCCGACCAACACATCTACCTTCACTAAATCGATTTACCAAACCGTTCAGCCGACAATTCAGCCGCTGGCGCAAAATCGAAACAAAAGCGGCGCATACTGGTAAACGTTTGACGCTGTTTATCAGTTTTACCAGCCCCATCGGAAGGTGTTTCATGGTCGCATTCGATCGCAACCCGCAAGACTTCAAGTATCTGCGCCTGCTGTCGAGACAGTTCCCCACCGAACAATCCGCATTTACCGAAATTATCAACCTCTCGGCCATCCTCAACCTACCCAAGGGCACCGAGCATTTTATGAGCGACGTGCATGGTGAGTACGAAGCCTTTATGCACATCCTCAACAACTGCTCGGGCGTCGTGCGCGAACATGTCGACGAGATCTTTGGCGACACGCTCTCCTTTGACGAAAAGGGCGAGCTGTGCACGCTCATCTACTACCCGCGCGAGAAGATCGAGCTGGTCCGCAGCCAGCGCGAGGACTCGCCCACCTGGTACAAGACGATGCTTGACCAGCTCATCATGGTCGCTCGTTCGCTTTCAAGCCGCTACACGCGCTCCAAAGTGCGTAAGGCCATTCCGCGCGATTACGCCTATATCATTGACGAGTTGTTGCACACGCACCCGGACGAGAACAACTATCGCGTGCGCTATCACGAGCGCATCGTGGAGTCCATCCTGGAGACCGCCAGCGCCGACGACTTTATCGAGTCGCTCGCCTCGCTCATCAAGCGGCTGGCCGTCGACCACCTGCACCTGGTGGGCGACATCTTCGACCGAGGCGGCGGCGCGGCCAAGATTATGGACCGCCTGCTCACCTACCATTCGCTCGATATCCAGTGGGGCAACCACGACCTGCTGTGGATGGGCGCTGCGGCCGGTGAGCCCGCCTGCATCGCCACGGTGCTGCGCAACAACCTACGCTACGACAATTACGAGATCCTCGAGAACGACTACGGCATCTCGCTGCGCGAGCTTGTTGCCTTTGCCGATGCCACCTACACCGCCGGTGAGCCCATCACCCCGCTAATCAAGGCCATCAACGTGCTGCTCTTTAAGCTCGAGGGCCAGATTATCCAGCGCCACCCCGAGTTCGATATGACCGACCGCCTGTTACTCGACAAGATCGACCACGACACCGGCACGGTCACGCTCGCCGACGGCAGCGTGTGGCCGCTCACGACCAACGACTTCCCCACCGTCGACCCGGCGGACCCCTACACGCTCACGTCTCAGGAGCAGCACATCATCGACAAGCTCGTGTCCGAGTTTGTCACCGCCGATCACCTGCATCGCCATATCGATTTCCTCTACACCCATGGCTCGATGTACAAGGTCGCCAACGGCAACCTGCTCTTCCATGGCTGCGTGCCGCTCAACGAAGACGGCACCTTTAGCAGCATGAACTGCCTGGGCACCTGGCACGCCGGCCGCGATTATCTCGATTTTTGCGACCACATCGCCCGCCGCGCCTGGCGCGTGGGCGACCGCGACGCTCTCGACTGGATGTGGTACCTGTGGATTGGCTTTAACTCACCCGCCAGCGGACGCCTGGTGCGTACCTTTGAGCGCGCCTATATCGCCGATAAGAGCACCTGGGTCGAGCCGATGGACCCGTACTTTACGCTTACCAAGTCGCCCTCGGTCTGCGATGATATCATGCGCGAGTTTGGCGTCGCGCCCATGGCATGCTCGCCGACCGGCCACATCATCAACGGCCACACGCCCGTTAAAACCACCAAGGGCGAGCAGCCCATCCGCGCCGAGGGCAAGCTGCTGGTCATCGATGGCGGCTTCTGCCGCGCTTACCATCCCAAGACGGGCATCGCCGGCTATACGCTCATCTCGAGCTCGCGCGGCTGCCGCCTCAAGTCGCACCGGGCCTTTACGACGGTTGCCGAGGCACTCACGCGCAACGTGGACATCGAAAGCGAGACCAACCGTTTTGACCAAGCGGACCGTCGCCGCATGGTGAGCGACACCGATACTGGCGCCAAGATCCGCAGCCAAATCCAAGACCTGCGTCAGCTGCTCGATGCATATAGAAACGGTGCTATCGAGGAGCGCGCCTAGCACCACACGCGGGGATTGGCTAAACTTGCTGAGTTTGTCATCCCCGCGGCGCTTCGGCGCCAGCTTAAGGCAGGTACCATGCAAAAGCTCCTTGCGCAGATCATGAAATTTGGCGTCGTCGGTGTCATTGCCACGGTTATCGACTTTGGCATTATGAATCTGCTCCACTACGGTCTGGGCCTCAACATCCTAATCGCCAACACCAGCGGCTTTATCATCTCACTCATCTTTAACTACCTCGCAAGCATGAAGTACGTGTTTGCGCACAAGGAAGGCATGAGCCGCCGCCGCGAGTTCATCATCTTTGTCGTGCTGTCCGTGATCGGTTTGGTGCTCAACGACGGCATCGTGCTGGCGCTCAACGCCGGCCTGGGACTCGAGGCCAATATCGCCAAGATCTGCGCCACCGCGCTTGTCATGGTCTACAACTTTGTGACCCGAAAAATCTTCCTGGAGGGCGACGAGACAAAATAGCTCGAAACCCCTGCAGCATTACGGCGCCCACGGACGACGCGCACTCAGCGCAGTATCGTCCGTGGGTGTCGCTCGTTTACGGGCAAATTTTCAACGTTTGCGGATTAGCTCTTGAAAATTTGGCGAGTTCATATAGTTCTTGGCAAAGACCTTACGTTTCCCTTGTAAAAGCTCTAAAGTATCCTCTGCTCGATTCATCAACGCATTGGATGTGATTACGTGCGCAAGGCGCTGGCACAACCTCATACCAAGCAGTTCCTCAAGTTTGCCGTCGTGGGTCTTATCTCCTTTGGCATCGACTGGGGCATGCTCATTGCGCTCGTCGAGCTGTTCCACCTCGACTTTTTGATGAGCACCACGGTTTCGTTTATCACGTCCGTCGTGGTCAACTACTGGCTCAGCATGAAGTACGTGTTCGACCACCGCAAAGGCATGAGCCGCAAGCGCGAGTTCACGATCTTCACCATCCTGTCGGTGATCGGCCTGGGCCTCAACGACCTGTACATGTTTGTGGGTGTCACGTTTTTGAGCATCGGCTACCAAGCCATGAAGGCCATCGCAACGTTCCTCGTCACCTGGTACAACTACTTCAGCCGCCGCTTCTTCCTCGAGGGCGCACGGTCGTAGTCGATTCACTATTTGCTTGCATGTATAACCGGTTGGAATTCCCATTCCAACCGGTTTTTTGTTTGCCGAGAGACCCGGCGGCCCAGTCCCATTCGCATGAAAAACGGGCGGCCCGGATGTTTGTCCGAACCGCCCGTCTGGCGCGCTATGTCGAGGCCTCTAGCCTGTTACGTAATACCAGACTACGTTGTCGCCGTTTGAGAGAACGTAGTTGCTGCAGGCCGTCATGGGCGTTATGCCGTTGACGGAGTACATCCAGCCGCTCGTGCCGCCGCGCTGTTTCTCGGCCAAACCACCAATCGCGGAAACATACGTGCCGTACGACGAGCCATGTGCGTTGACAGAAAGGCCCAGCGCGCACAGGGCATCGTAAACGGTAGCGCCTTCGTTAAAGGTAAAGGTGCCGCCAGAGGACACAGGATTGCCCACAACGCTCGATGTGACCGAAACCGTCACCGTTACGTAGTTGGACTCCTGCGAGCCGCCCTGACCGCCCGAGGAAGCGCTTCCGCCATTAGAGGATGAGGCTCCATCAGACGACTGACCGCCGCCCGAAGAAGCACCGCCAGACACATTGGAAGTATCACCGGCTCCCGTATTTTGGGCAGCGGATTTATCGCCAGACCTCTTGCTGTCCTGACCATCGGACTTCTTGCTATCCGAGCTTTTGTCCGATTCCTTGTGCGAAGACTCGGAATCATCCTTGGCGTCGTTCGAGCCCTTGGACTCATCTTTTGCAGCATCCGAAGATTTGGAATCCTTGGAACTGGCCTCGCCCGAAGCGGTAGACGAGCCAGACCCCTTGGTGTCCTTGGCGACGACGCTCTCCCCCGTCACGGTCTGAACGATCCAGTCAATGGACCAGGCGCCGCTCTCGGAAGGATGGACGAAGCCCAGCGAGACGACGATCAGAATGGTGCACGCGGCAGCAAGAACGCCAAGGAGCGCCTTGCGACGAGAGGCGGACGCCGCCGAAGCGGCGCCCTTTTGCTTTGGATCATCGAGCTGGATAAACGAGAAATCTGGTTGCTTGGGGTCAGCGTCCTTGGATTTATTGGACACAACCCTCACCTACCGACGTTTGGTGAACACGAACACGCCGACGATGGCGAGACCGATGACGCCGGCGGCAACGCCAACAATGGCGAGCGGGTTGGTGCCAGTCTCCTGCTCGGAAGCACTAGAGGACTTCTTAGCAGTGGTCGTGGAAGCAGCACCCGTATCGGACTTGGAATCGGACTTCTTGTCGGACTTCTTGTCGGACTTGCTGTCCTTCTTGTCAGACTTCTTGTCAGACTTCTTCTCGTCCTTCTTATCGGACTTATCGGAGTCCTTCTTGTCGGACTTGTTGTCCTTGGTCTCGGTCTTGGTCGACACCGTCGTCTTGGTCGTCGGCTTATGACCCGGGGCGACAGCGCCGCCCTTCGAGCCGGAGCCGGAACCCGTGCCAGTGCCAGCGCCAGTGCCGGAACCAGTACCGGTACCAGAACCGCCGCCGCCATTCGAACCAGCGCCGCCATTGCCGCCAGGGTTAACGGCATTCTTGGTCCACTTGGCATACAGCGTCAGATCGGCCGTCACCGGCGTGCTAAAGTCATACGCCTGAGTGCAAGCCTCATCGGTGAACCAACCGCCGAAAGTGTAGCCATCGCGCGTCGGATCGGCCGGCTTGACCAGCTTGCCATCGGCCGTAGCAACAAACTTAGTGTCGCAAGCAGACCCGCCGTTGGAGTTAAAGGCAACCGTCCAAGACTCGACAGCTCCAAGTTTAAACAGCGTGCCCGAATCATTAATGTAGTAGAGATTGCCAGAAGCATCGGCAATGACCGGAGAGTCACAGTACTGGTAATGGCCAGCCGCATCATAAATCTGCGTCGCCTCTGCATCGCCGAGCGTATAGCGATACACGCCACCACCAGCAGAGTAGTTGACGTAATCCTTGCTATCCGCGCTGTTAACGGTGAAGTACACATAGGTCTTGCCGCCCCGAACACTCACCAGCGGAGTAGCAGCAATACCGTTGAGGCCAGCCGGCAGCGCCTTGCCGTCGGCAGCAGCGACCATCGTGGTCTTACCCGTCTTCAGGTTATAGAGAACCAGAGCAGAGCCAGTAGCCGTCTGTCCGCCGACAATCAGATTGTCACCGGACACCGCAGGGGCGCTCAGATTATTCGTAAGGCCCAGATCAACCGTCTTCTGTTCACTCAGCACGCCCTTAGACGAAAGCGAAATCACATGGAGCTTTCCGTCGTGCGTCATCTGATAGAAGGTCGAACCATTGGACGGATCGGCAATGCAATCGGCATTTGCGACAGCGCCGAGCTTCATGGTCGAAACGACATCGCCCGTCGTCTTATCAATGCACTTAAGCGTACCCGCGCTCGTAGGAACGATGGCATACTTATCCGTCAAAGCCGCACCAGTCCAGTAATAGCCCTCGGCAGGGTCGATGTTCTGCCAAGAAACTTCGCCCGTGGCAATCTTAATGCGCGCAAAGGAGCCGTTGCCGTAGGTCGCGTTGTAATTCTCGTCATACGAAATATCGACCGAGCCTACATAGACGTACTCGCCGTCCGAAACGACGGTGCAGGAGCTCTGCGTCAAGTCCGTCAAACCAGGCGTCAGCCACTTGCAGATCAGCTTGTCTGCAGTAATCGCCTGGACCGCACCGCCGTTGAGCGGAACGATGATAAGGCCATTGGTATAGATCGGACGAGAGGTATAGCTCACCTTGGAGGCAAGCGGCGCAGAGGCAACCTTTTTGCCCGTGGACGAATCGATCTTAATGAGCTCGTTCTCGGTCGCGATGTACACAAAGCCGTTAGCAATGACAGGCTCGCTGCAGTTGGCATACTGCTGACCAGACTCGGCCTTCCAATCGAAGGCCCACTTAAGACCGGCGGCCTGCGCAGGCGTCTTGGCATCCGTTACGGTCGAACCGTTGCCACTGTTGCCGTAGCCGGCCCACTCGGCATCCCAATCAGGAGTCGTCGCGCTCGGATCCACGACAATCTTGTCGGGATCGGGCATGGGCGAATTATCGGTGGTATAGGCAAGCGTGACCTTATCGCCGCTCTTGAGCGTAATCTGATTGGCGCAGAGTAAGGAGGGCTCTCCGTTGATATACAGATGCCAATATTTATTGGTCGCAGCATCCCAACCATACGGCTTGTGATCGAACGGCGAAGTAATGGAATTCAGGAACCAGTACTCACCACTCTGGGAGCCGTTGTACGTAACGCCCTTGGCCTTCAGAACTGCCTCAATAAGGTTCTGGGCCGTGGAGCCTTCGGGCAGAGAAACATTGCTTGCCGTGCCCCAACGCGTATTGTTCCCGTTGACATCGGGACCGATAACATCGGCGGATCCAAGCACCTGACCGGGGAGGGCATCGGCGTCAGCACCATACATAAAGGTGACGGCGTCACCCTCCTGGAGCTTGTAGGCACCGGCACCAACGTCGGCGAACTTGCCATTTACGTAGAAGCGCCAATAGCTATTGGTCGCAGCATCCCAGCCATAGGACTTACCATCGAACGGCGAATAAATGCCGTTGAGGAACCAGCCCCAAGACGATTCGCCAGCATCGAGAGTAAGGCCGGTCTGCTCAAGGAGATCCTTGGCAGTGGAGCCTGCCTTGAGGCTCGTCTGGCCCGTCGAAGCCCAAACCTGCTGCTTGCCGTCCTTGTCCTTACCAAGTACCTGAACGGAAGCATGAACAGAATCGGACGGCAACTGGTCGCCCCAGCCACCGTAGAACCACGTGACGGTATCGCCGGCGTGGATGGTGACATTGTCTGCCGTGTAGTCGCTCGACTTGCCGTTGATGAACAGCTGCCAATAGGTCGAATAATCGAGCGGCGTACCCAGCTCAACGCCGTTGTACTTAAGGCTCAGAATGAAGGAGCCCGCAGCAACGGCGTCGATGTCATTCGCCTCGAGCGCGACCTTCGTAAGGTCAAGCGCGCTCGAGCCGGACGTCACCACATACTGTGCGTTATCGACCCAAGTCTGAGTCTTGCCCTGGGCATCGCGACCAATGACGGTCACATTTGCGGCAACCTGGTCCTTAACGACAGGGGACGCGCTACCAGCCGTATAGGCAAACTCAATCTTCTGCCCCTGGGTGAGCTTAACGCTGCTCGCGCCAACCGAGGAAGACGCGCCGTCGACGAACAGCTGCCAGTAGGCATAAGTCGTCGGATCGTAGGCAAGCGTGCGGCCATCGCTCGGGGATGTGATGCTTTCGAGGTAGAAACCGTATGCCGTGTTCGGATCGTACTTCGCCTTGAAGCCCGTCTTCTCCTGCAGCTTAATGAAGGCATCCGCAGCCGTCGCGCCCTCGTCGAGCTTGAGCTGCGTAGGTGCCACCCAGGTCTGAGCCTTGCCGTCGGCATCGGTGCCGATAATCGAGAACGAGACCTCGACTTGCTTCTTGGCGACATCGCCGGTTTCTGTCGGGTTCTCTGTCTGGACGACAGCCGCGGTGGCAGATCCCGCTTGGCCAGCGGATGCCGTCGAAGACTGCTCGCTCGTGGCAGGGCTCTCCCCCGTCGCCGAGCCTTCGTCGCCAGTTGCTGCCTCTGTTGTGGCGGCACTAGCTGCAGGCGCGCTCCCGGAATCCGAAACCTCGGCCTTGCCCTGGTCGGCAGTACCGTCCGCGGCCCCCGCGCCCTCACTCGGCGTCGCAGTCTGAACCACAGCCTCGGCAATGCCCTCGGCGCCCTCGGCCCACAGCTGAGCCGGCGTGGTGCCAAAGGCCATCGCGAAGGCCAGGAATGCCACCAGGCCGCGCTTGGCTACACCGCGTGCAATCGCGCCACGGCGATGCAACGAGGCGCGCTCACGCTTGTCCTCAAACATATCCATTTGTCCCCCATTGTCTGTACTTGGAGCGTTGCCTTGAGGCTGCCCCACGTCATCGCGCATGTTGCGCTCGAGTTCCCCCATCGGGGTCCCCCTTCCCTCCAGAGCCCTATGCACACCGGCGGCATACGCCGCAGCCGCATGCAAGATGGGAGGCGATCCGACTTAACCTTAACGGCTCAGGCGCGCCGTCCGATCTGCGACGCGAACATCCCGAGCCAAGAGGAATTACGGTTACTGGTACAGCCGGGGACTTGCACCCCGATTCTCCCAAACGCGCAGGAAAACCGCGCATTCGTGCGTCTCCGCACCACCATCTAGGCCATCGATTAAAACCGTCAATATGCTATCACGCAAAAGGGCCTCGCACGCAGGCGAAGCCCAAGGTAAAAGCTATTGTTTGCGAAAGGAAAATGCGGTGACGGTCGCAGCCTCTAGTGCTTGCCGCCGTGGCTGTTGCGCCAGATCTCGCGGCCCAGCATAAGCGCCAGCACCAGCGCGCTCACGTAGCCAAAGAAGCCGATGACCGGAATGCCGAGGACAACCGGTTCGATGCGCGCGTAGTACACCACCGACGAACCGATAAACAGACCGGCGATCACGATAGCCATCGACATGCGGTCGATAATTCCGCCCAGCTGTCGCAGCGCCTTATCGCTGCTCATGATCTGCGTGTTCACCTTAAGCTGGCCGCGTGTGAGCATGCGCGAAGCCAAGCCCAGATACTCGGCCGCCTCGAGCGAGCCCTTCGCCGCGCGATAACTGCTCGCTGCAAAGTCGCGGCTCATCTCGCGCATGCGGGCGTAGGTGCTCTTCTCGTTTTTGATGTGCGTCTGGATGATCTGGATCATGTTGACGTTGGGCATGTACTCGGTCAACAGGCCCTCGAGCGTCACCATGCCGCGGGCGAACATTGTCACCACGCTCGGCAGCTCAACGTCATTTTTGCGCGCGAGGTTTAACAGCGAAGTCAAAAACTCGCCGATATCCAGGTCTTTAAGGTCGAGCCCGGCAAAGTCGGCAACAATAAAGTCCAAGTCGGACAAAAAGGCCGAATGGTCAAGCTCGGCCGAGTCGCCACGCGTCACGGCGAAGCGCATGAGCGAATCCTTGAGCTTGGGCACGTCACCCTCGGCCACGGCAAAAATCATGTCCTTGACGATACCGCGATCGTGACTCGACATGCGTCCGACCATGCCCAAGTCGATAAAGTAGACGATGCCGTCCTTGAGAATGATGTTTCCCGCATGCGGGTCGGCATGGAAAAAGCCGTCATCGAGCACCTGCGTCGAGTAGTCCTCGACAATCGCGGCACCGATCTTTTCCAAGTCATAACCCTCGGCCACCAAGCGTTCAGGATCGGCGATCGAAATGCCGTCGACGTAGTCCATAACCACCACGTGCTCGGTGCACAGGTCCAGATAGGATTTAGGGCACGCCACGCCATGAACGCTCTTATGGAACTCGTAGAAGTCGTTGAGGTTTTTGGCCTCGGCCAAAAAGTTGGTCTCCTCGCGAAACGAGGTCCACAGCTCCTCGACTACGCCGTGCAGGTCAACGAATTGATCGGTGTTGACGAACTTGGAAACGATACGCACCACCGAGCGGATGATATCGATGTCCTGTGCCATAACCTGCTGCGCACCGGGGCGCTGCACCTTGACGGCCACGTCCTCGCCCGTCACCAGACGAGCGCGGTGCACCTGCGCGAGCGATGCGCTACCAAGCGGATTGGGATCGATCGCATCGAACATCTCCCCCAGGCGCAGGCCGTATTCTTCCTCCAGGCAGCGAAGCACCACCTCGTACGGCACCGGCTCCACGTCGGAGCGCAGACGACGCAGCTCGTCGCAAAAGCGTTGCGGCAGAATCTCGGACCGGTTGGCCAGAATCTGCCCCATCTTGACGAACATGGGGCCGAGTTCCTCGAGCAGGCGGCGCAAACGAACCGGCGTGAGGTTATCCCACACGCGGTACTTTTTGACCAGGCGAACAATCTGCCCAATGCGTTCGCGACGACCCGCCGGCGTGAGCTGGTATTCCTCGTCCGGTGCCATCGCGTCGGGCTCCTCGGGCACCATATCGACAGCGCGTGGCTTCTTGCGAGCGCCCGAGACGGCAGCGTCGACCTCATCGACAACCGCCGCCTCGTTACCCAGAGGATCTAGATTGTTGTAATCGGTGGTGGAATCTGCCATCTGCGCTGCTACTCGGCCTCTTCGGTATCCTTCGCATCGTCGGCCTCAACAGACTCGACGGGCACCGAGGTCACGTTGTCCTCGACCGAATCGACGATGTCGCGCACATGAGCCAGGAAGGCCGTGCGCTCGGGCGCGGTCATAACGCGGACGCGAGCCAGAATGAGCTCGTCGAGCACGCGTTGGGCCGCGGTCTCGCCCTGCATGCCCAGACGCTCGGTCAGGTCGGAGATGGTGCCGCCGGCCTGCTCGAACATGTCGGACACGCTACGGGCGATATCGGGGGTGCCGGCGTCCTTGCGAACCTGCTCGCCCTTGGTATTAAGGTCGTCGAGGACCTTCTTGCCGCCTTCGACAGCAACGGCGGCAGCGCCAAAGCCCACGTTAATGGCGCCGTTAACAAGCTGATCGAGTTTCATAACCATGGTTGTCTCCAATCACAAACAACTGCATTGGCGTTCTTGTACCCAAGATTGAGCGAAAGCGACAAAGCGTTTTAGCACTATTCGATCGACGAGAAATCCCTACCTCACGTTGTCGTTCATCGCGAAAGAGTTCTTCATGGCGCAGCTCGTGGTGAAGAGCACCTTGCCCAGCAGGGCATCGGTCTCCACGCGAACACGCTCGGCAAAGGCCTCGTTGGCGCGTGCAAGCTCGGAAGGCACCTCGGCCTCGGGCAGAGCGGCTACGGCAGCGTCGACGTCATGGATCTGCTTGTGACCCATGCCACCGACCTTCTCCTGATAGTCCTCCACAGCGCGGCCGCACTCATGGAAACGGACGTCGGCCAGGGCGCCGATCAGGCGGTTGGCCCAGTAGAAGTTTTCGGACGTTACGCGAGCCTGCGTGTCGGCATAGTACTCGGGCATGGTCTCGACGTTGGCGTACAGCGGAACCAGCGCGTTAAACGAGTTGGAGCCAAACGCCATCCACTGCACGGCGCGATAGGCCGGCTGCGCATAGGGGCGCAGCTGCAGCACGGCGAGCTGGCTGTTGCGGTTGATGCCGATGGGGCGATAGGCGCCACGCGTAGCGGGCGTGCCCTTGCTGCCGTAGCAGTCGTACTCCGTGCCCTGGTAGTGGCTCGAGAGTACGTACTTAATGTCCTCGATGGTCACCTTGCGCTCGGGCACGCGGCTCCAGGGGATATCGTCGCTCTCGGGCGTGTAGTCGGCCTCGGGACCGTCCCACACATCGCTGGGATTGAGGCAGCGCTGCATGTACCAGGCGCGCGGCGTGTTGTAGACGTGATCGCTGTCGCTGTGCGAGCCAAAGGCCTCGCGCGGGTTAAAGACCGCGGCGGGACCGTCGCCCTTAACACCCAGCGTCAGGTCCAGATGCCACTCGGCCATCCAGGCGCGCAAGTCGGCGGAGCACATATGGTCGGCCTGGGCGCCCTCGGCGTCATCCAGGTCAAAGCTGTCGATACCCAGCTGGTTGGGCATGGTCACATAGGCGTCGTCGGGCACGCGCTTGGCGATCCAGTGGTGGCCGCCGATGGTCTCGAGCCACCAGATCTCGTCAACGTCACTAAAGGCGATGCCGTTGTTCTCGTAGGTACCGTAACGCTCGAGCAGGTCGCCCAGAATGCGCACACCGTCGCGGGCAGACTTGGCGTACGGCAGCACCAGGGTCACCATGTCCTCCTCGCCCAGACCGCCGGGCTGCGCAGGCACATAGCCGTCCTCGCCCTCGTTACCCTTGGCGGGTACGTAGTCCACAAGTGGATCGGCGCCGCGGACGCGCTCGTTGGTGGTGAGCGTCTCGGTTGCGGACATGCCCACATTGAGCTCGTTGAAACCGGCCTCGGCCCAGATGCCGTGGCCCGGGACAACATCGGGGACGCTCGTGTAGCGCATGGGGTTATCGGGCAGTTCAACGGTCAGGTGACTCAAGACGCTCGTGTAGACGCGCGGCTGCTCGTCGGGATGCACCACGCGCATACGCTTGGGCTCAAACACCCCGTTGGACGAGTCCTCGTTGCGGGCGACCAGGGTCGACCCGTCGTAGCTTGCGTTCTTACCGACCAGAATCGTTGTGCACGGCATGCGCATCCTCCTTGAGCGAAGAAATCAAACGGCAACAGTGTATCGCTTCGGCGCAGAAAGGGCGAAACCGCAACCCTTCAGGACCCCTCGGGGCCCCTGTGTGCAAAAATGCCTATTTCAATGCGCGCTCGGCCGCTTCGATCACGTGTTTGGCGAGGATCGCCGTCGTCACAGCTCCCACGCCGCCCGGCACGGGGGTGATGGCACCAACAACCGGCTCCACAGCATCAAAATCGACGTCCCCGACCAGCTTGCCAGCGTCCTCATCCCAGTTAATGCCCACATCAATGATCGTCTGGTCCTCGCGAACGGCATCCACGCCAATCGTACGCGCGCGTCCAACGGCGGCAACCACAATGTCGGCAGCACGGCACTCGGCAGCAAGGTCGCGCGTATGCGTATGGCACGTCGTCACTGTGGCATTGCGCGCCGTAAGCATGACGGCAACAGGACGCCCGATCACCAGCGAGCGCCCGACCACAGCAACCTTAGCTCCATCCAGCTCAACGCCGTAATGATCCAGCAACGCTAACACTGCCTCGGCCGTGCAGGGAGCAAAACCCTCGCCGCGCCCCGAAAGCGTGGTAAGCAGCGAAAACGGCGTCATGGAGTCAACGTCCTTGGCGGGATCGAGCGCTGCGGCGACGGCATTCTCGTCAAGGCCGACGGGCAGCGGGCGGAACATCAGGCAGCCATGAACAGCCGAATCGGTATTGATGTCCTCGATGGCCGTCAACAGCTCGTCCTGCGAAACATCGGCAGAAAGCAAAACGCGACGAGCCTCAATCCCCACTTTTTCGCAGCGCTTGAGCGCACCGCGCTCGTAGGATAGGTCGTCCTCGCGTTCACCTACACGCACGATAGCCAACGTCGGAACAACGCCCCGCTCGCGCAGGGCTGCGCAGCGAGCAGCAAGTTCCTCAGTCAAAGCGCGAGCAACGGGAGCACCCTTCAGCAGTTCAGCCATGGCTATCCTCTCTTCCTTGCAGCGTCGGAGGCGCGACGCGCCAGCGCATCGGCGCGCGGCAACCATGTGTCGAGCAACTCATCACACGCCGTCTCAAGCTCCTCAGCACGAGCGCGATCCTTCATAGACGTGGTGTTCGCAAAGAGCGTCAAACTCGCGCCCTGCATAGCAGCACGGCAGAACACGGCGCCGCACGCCACATCGGACAGCAGCTGACGCGAGCCCTTGTCGGCCATGTCCTCGAGCAGCGCCAGCGCACGCCCGCAGGCATCCATAATGCGATACGGCGGCATAGCGGCCACATGCAGCGCATCCTGAATCGCGGTCGCTCGAGCCGGATCGTCACGCGGAATACCGTACGCCGCGGACACCTGCCCGTAGGCACGAACGTCCTCGGCAACCAACTCGACAAGCTCCTGGGACAGCTCATCAGCCTGAGCAAACGCGCGCGTCAGGTCATCCGCACGATCAGCAAGCGCGGGATTGGTCGCACCGTAGCGGGCAACCATTCCGCACAGCGAGGCGCCCAGCGCGCCCACAAAAGCGCTCGCGCTGCCACCACCGGGAACCGGCTCGCGCGCGGCCAGCGCCTCGGCAAACCCGCGGCAGGTCTTGTCCATCATCTCTTGGCTCATACGCATGCACCTTCAAGTCATATACATCGGTCGGGCGGCAACCACCGACCGACCGCATCGATCACATAATGGTGCATAGTCTAGCCCATAAGTACATAAGCGTCAGCGCACCTGGTCATCGCGGATTTCTATGACGAACGATAGGCGTCGGCACCGCAAACATGGGAAACATGGCCCGCCTTTCGGGACTTCCGGACGTCACAAACTGGGGCATATCTATAAACAAGGAACCTGTTGGGGCAACGCCCGCGTACACGCGCCCCTTTAAAACAACGGACACCTCACCCCGGGGAGAGCCGACAGCACCGGCCCTCCCCTCTTTTGGACCCGTGCATATTGCCACTTAACGGCGCAAATCCGGCCCTCAGAATGGGACACATGGCCCACCCTAGCGAGCCGTCCACGCGTACAGTAAAGGCAGGTAATCCATGGGCGGTTACAGATCGAGGAGGACACGACCATGAAAAAGAAGGCCTTTGCGATTCTCACCCTCTGCATAAGCCTCTTTGCCGCAGTTGCCCTGGTGGGCTGCGGTGGCAGCGGCGGCGCTACCGGAAGTGGCGGTGGCGGTGGAGCAGAAAAGCCAGCCGTGGATATGAGGACCGACTTCATTTGGTTTAAGGTCGAGGTCCCCGAGGGCGTCGAGATCACCGACGTCGCAGGCGACACCGCCGACAGGGCCCAGTTTAAGTTCACCGAGAGCGAGCACGCCAGCGATCGCTTCATCCCTGTCTTCGACTCTGACAAGAACGCCGACGAGCTGTTCGACTACGAGGCAAAGTGGAAGGCCAACTCCGGATGGACCGAGGGCGATTCCGTTAAGTACAACGGCAAGACCTGGCGCAGTGCCTACTTCACGCACTCGGGCGGCGTAACGACCGAATACTTCACCGACGTTGACGGGGGCAGTGTGTATGTGCGTATCGACAACGTCGAGGAGCACAAGGACGCCGTCGAGACCATGATGAAGTCTCTGGAATTTGCCGACGACATCGCCGAGGCCAAGACCGAGGCCATGGACGTCAAGCTCGACGATATCGAGATCAAGCGCTAAGCGACTGGCGAGTGCAACGGAAAACACGGTCGCAGTGCAAACAAGCGACGGTACCCCAGTGCTTCGTACCCAGGGAGGGCCGGTAAACCGACCCTCCCTTTCTTATGCCTGTAGCCGACGAACGCGAGGATGCCGGACGTCGGAACCGCCCCAAATGTGGCATCAGTACGAAAACGACAAACGCCCCAACACGTCCGCCCGCCGATTTATTGTGCCGCGCAGGCAATTAAACCAGCATCTTTAAACATCTGAGCAGTATAGTGACCAAAACTATCGCATAACCGCACTCTGCGAATGGAGAAGTTATGACCGAACACCACGCCATCAGCCGCCGAGCATTTACGTTGGGCCTTGGACTCGCGGCGTTGTCGCCACTTGCAAGCCTGCCCGAAACCGCGGCATTGGGCATTAGCCCGCGGGCAGCCTTTGCGGACGGCACGGCCGGGCCAGCAGTCAGCCTCGACAATTTCGTCATTCGCCTTCGCCCGCGGGCTATTTTCGTACCGCAAGCGTTAACGAAGACGGCAACGTCATCGGCAACGTCTGCCATCTGTTTAATGACGGCACGTCCAGCAAGCTCATCCTTGAGAACGTAACGACCAAGAATGACGATACAAACTGGTATGCTATCCGCACCTTGCTCAATTTCGAAGAGCATAAAAAGACGGGCTACAGCATTTGGTCGGTCGATGGCGACTCGGACAAAGACGGAAAGGTCATCCACGTATGGAGTGGCGAGCATGACGGCAAGCCCAGCCGCTCTTTTGCGTTCGAGCGGCAATCAAACGGAACCTATATCATCCGAGACCGCACGGTCGAGAAAGAAACCGAGAAAAAAGACATTAAGTACCTGACAATAGAATCGAACGGCGAAGACCAGGACAACAATAAGATCTGCCATAAGAGTAAGAGCATTCCGTGGGAGCTCGAACTTATCGGTTACGACATGAAAAAGAACGATGCCACGGTTAGCAGCCTCGACTGGATCACGTACAGCAGCTACGTCGATGGGCCATGTTGGATGAAATACGTCGACGACAACAAGTTCCTCGACGAGCTGAGCATCCCGGGTACGCACGATTCGGGCACCTGTAGCGTGGACAACGACACTGAGCCCCAATCCTCGCAAGTAAAATGCCAGCAGGATTACATTCCCACGCAGTTGCTCGAAGGCATTCGCTATTTTGATATCCGGCTCGGAAAGGGCGATGACCCCGGCATCGACCACGGGATTTTCTACCTACTCAAAAAAGACGGGAACTATCTGCATCTCTCCGATGTCATCGGGTACTTCAAAACGTTTTTGAACGAAAACCCGTCAGAAGCGCTCATCATGCTCGCATCGCGCGGCAACGATGAGGCTACCGACGAAAGCATAACGACGGCCTTCGCCAAGGTTATGGCCGATAACCCCAAACTGTTCTATACGTCGAGCCGCGTTCCCACACTGGGCGAGGTGCGCGGAAAAATCGTCCTGTTACGTCGATTTGGACTCGCCGGCGACAGCGTAAGCGGCCACACGTGGGGACTCGACCTCACCGAATGGGATGACAAGATCAAGGCTCACTCCGACAGCGCCACTATGTGTCTCGTCCAAGACGCGCGGGGCTTTGAAGCCGCGGGGGAAACAGGCGACAAAGAGCCCTATTGCACCAAGGTATACGCCCAGGACAAGTACAAACTCACGGGAACCGACAAGCTCAGCTGGGTCGATAATGCGCTGAAGGAAACGTCCGGGCGCACGCGCAACGAGGTAGATGTCGAGGACGATAACAGGGCCAAGGAGAAAGTCCTGGAGCGTTGCTGGTCTATCAACTACACCAGCTGCACGGGCTTGTCGCACGGAGGCAATCCTTTTACCTCGGCACGAGTAGTCAACGAGCATCTGTATAAGAGCCCGTACATCAATCCCAGCGGCATTGAGGATACAAAGTCAGATTACCTCAAGCACATTGGCATCATCGCATCCGACTTTGTTGATGCGGCGCTGGCCCGGAGCATCTATCAGCGCAATTACGATACGGAGCACAAGCAGACGGCTTCGTACTATCTCCCGTACTATCTCCCGACCCGCATGCGCATGACGTACGGCGACTCGCTGAGCGATGCCTCATTCCAGGATGGCAAGACCGTTGGCGAGGGCCGTTTCCGCCTCGTTAACAGCAGCAACGTACTCAACGTGGCCGCTTCTGGCAGCGCGTTTGCCATCGAATACGTGGATGTCGACGCCCTGGGCAACGAGACCGCTACAGGACTGCAGGGCTTCGTGCCCATCGATATCGATCCGTTCGCGCTGACGCCCCATTTTGAGGGACTCGAAGGCCTTAAGGCCGGCGAAGACGTGCGCGCCAAGATTGCGGCATCACTCGAGGGCAAGCTCGAAACCGACGCCTGCACCGCCCAGCTCGAGTTTGTGCACGACGCGGACGGCGCTCCGGGCACGGCAATGGCCGAGGGCGAGGCATTTGCCGCGGGGACGTATTGGGTGCGTGCGAAAGGTCTGTTGGGCGACGCGGCGCAAAACTACACGCTCGCCAGCGATGGAGCCGCAAGCTTTACCGTAGCGGCCTCGGGCAGTGCAGGCGGCACCGGTAGCGGCACGGGTTCCAACGCAGACGGCGCCGACAAGAACGGCGGCGGCAACAAGAGCAAGGGCTCGACCGGAAAACTCGCCGACACGGGCGACGGCTCTGGCGTTGCCGCCGGGCTCGCTGCCGCCGCCGTGGCGACAACGGTCGCCGGCGCGGCGATGCTTGCCAATGACCGCGAAAACGTTGGGGACGACAGCGAATAGGCAAGCCCGCCTTTTAGACACATCGACTCAATTGGGGGGGCGCAGAATACCGTTCTGCGCCCCGATTTTTACCTTAGCCCGAACACCGTTATCGGCTACATCACCATGTTCAGCGCATTCACGAACTCCTGAGCTTGGGAGCGGCTGCTCAGACTAAAGACACAGGCAGTCAACAGCCTGTTACGTAGGAAAACGTCGCGGCCCTTGATCCTGCTGACCCCCGTAATGTCCTTAAGATAAACAATCTCGGTGTGCTTGCCACCAAAAGTGCCCTTCTTGAGCACCTCGATGCGGTTAAGGTAGATCTTGACGTCTTTAAACCTACCCGAACCTTTGTCCTGGAACAGCAGCGTGTTGTTGTCCATACACGTCACTCCCGTGGGGCTCGCTAAAACTGTCTCTATGGCCACATTTTAGTCACCGCAAGGCCCCATGCGATGATGTCAGACAGCACAGCAATTCGTGTCCGCGCGAGGCTTTAAACTAAATTCGATAAAGATGCATTCCACAAGAGGAAAGCGGGGCGACAGTGATGGGCGAACTGGTAAACCGTGGAGAATCGGCAATCGTGCCCGAAGGTTTTTACAAGCAGGTCTCCTCGATTCTCAACGCCGCTCGCGACAAGGCCTATACCGCTGTTAACTTTGCGATGGTTGAGGCATATTGGGAGATCGGCAAGAGTATTGTTGATGAACAGGGCGGAGAGGAGCGCGCCAAGTATGGCGATGCACTGATCGACGAACTTGCCGTTAGATTGACTAAGGATTTTGGCAGAGGCTTCAACGCCAGAAGCTTAAGATACATGCGTCAGTTTTATCTTGCGTTCCCAATCCGGAACGCGCTGCGTTCCGAATTGAATTGGACACATTACCGCAGGTTATCGCGTATAACCGACCCTGATGCTCGAACATGGTACATGAACGAATGTGCCGATTCTCGCTGGAGCACGCGTCAGCTCGAACGCCAGATCAACACCATGTTCCGCGAGCGCCTACTTGCCAGCAAAGACAAAGAGGCCGTCACCCAGGAAATCCAAAAGAGCGCCCCGACCCATCGCCCCGAGGATATCATCCGCGACCCATATGTACTGGAGTTTTTAGGTTTCTCGGACGATGCTGCGTTTCGCGAGAACGATCTAGAGCAGGCGCTCATCACGCATCTTCAGAAGTTCCTGCTGGAGCTTGGCCGTGGCTTCGCTTTCGAGGCGCGCCAAAAGCGCATCACCTTTGATGGGCGCCATTTCTATATTGACCTTGTTTTTTACAACTATCTGATGCGCTGCTTCGTGCTCATCGACCTTAAGACGGACGATCTTACGCATCAGGACCTGGGCCAGATGCAAATGTATGTGAACTACTACACGCGCGAGCTCATGAACGAAGGCGACAATCCGCCCATAGGCATCGTGCTCTGCGCGGACAAAAGCGATTCGATCGTCGAGTACACGCTGCCCGAAGACAACGACCAAGTGTTTGCCGCCAAATACCTGCCGTATCTTCCAAGCAAGGAAGAGCTGGCGCGCGAGCTGAGTGCCGAGTACCGCGCCATCAACGAAGCGACTAATGGCGAAACGCAAGGGTAGCAGCACGTTGCGACCGAAACCATCGCAGCCGTCGCAGGCGCACTCGCGGTTGCGACGGCTGCTACGAAACAATACCGGTCATGGACGCCGGCAACGACATTCTAGCCGTGGCTGGCGAGCGTGACCTGACAGGCAAAGACGCGGCCTTCGTCTGATGTGGGTTCATTGGCTGCCACAGAAAAGGGCCGGTTGCAGCCGGCCCTTTAGACGATAGCGCCTGCGTTGCCCGCGCTTCCAAAGTTGACCGACTGAGGAGCGGGTTCCGCCGCACACCCTGATTTTACCCAGTGAGGCAGCTCTTTTGCAGCCGCTCCACTGTTTATTTACATCTGGCACCCTCAAACAATCAGACGGCAGCCCGCACTCCTGAGAGCCGCCCCATACCCCCGGCCATCACGTTACGGTGCCAACCGGCACCGCTCCCCTACTTCCCAAATAGCGCACCCAGCAGGCCGCGACGTTTGGGCTTCTCCTCTCGGTAGGAACCCTCGACGGCGGCTGCAACCTGGCGCGGTTGCTCGCCGCCTCCACGGCGCACGATCTGGTACAGGAACGGCGATTTAACATATTTGACCTCGACGGGCGTGGCGTGCACGGTGCTCTCACCGGACAGATGCAGACTCGGGCTGAGCGGCGCCACAATATGCGTCTCGCGCTTGTCGCTAAACACCACCGCGGCCGCGCGGCCCGTCTGGCCGTTTACGGCGATGCGCACCTGCTCGCCGTCGCGGCTATCCGTTGCCGGACGGTCGACAAAGTACACCGGCACCATAACTAGGCCGTCCTTGTGCTTGCGGGCCTTGCGCGCCCAGGTGCGGATGCTCTTTTTATTGAGCCCCAGTACAGCCTCGGCGTCGTTGCCCGCAACGTCGAGCGCCAGCTTATCAATGACCACCTGGTCCTTGGTAGACGCATCGACGGAGACGACGCGAAAGTCGCCTTCCTGCATGGCGGGATCGAACGGACCGACCTTGGCAAAGTCCCACGGCTCCAAAATGCCCAGGAGGCGAACGTCCAGGTAGTTTGCCCTGGGATACGCCCAGTCGAGCACCTCGTAGTACACCAGGGTCTCCTTGCTCAGGCCCTTGACCGGGAAGGACGCCATCATGCGCAGGTCCGCCAGCGCCATGGGGAAATAGAAGAGCATCATGTCGTTTTGGATCGCATCTTCCACGTCGTGCCCGGCAAAGGCGTCGGGGTACTGGCGCACCAGCTGCAGTGCGTTGGCACGTGCCTGCTGCGGCGAGATTTCGCAGGGAATGCCCTGCTCCGGCACATACTCTGCACCCACGCCCATGGTCAGACGCTTGCTGAAGGTACCGGGCTTGAGCAGGTCGGCAATGCCGATCTTGTTGCCGCAGGACGGGCACTCAAACACACGCTGCGTTGACTCGCCCTCAAAGGACGCTCCGCAGAAGGGGCAAGGAATGCTCACATGCGTAGCCTCTTGGAACTCTTGCGCCGTGCCGCGATCCTCCCACAGCAGATGTTCCAGGACCGACTGATTGCGCCAGTGCGAATTGAAGAAATACCAGTCCGGGTCCTCCGGGCGCTCGAGTTGCGACACATGCGTGAGCTTGAGCAGTCCATCCACCACCGTCAACGGCGTATGGCGAATGCCCAAAGCGCTCTTGGGCTCTCCGGCGTCCGCCTGCCACGGAATGACCGCACCGCAATAAGCGCACTCAAAGCTGCGCTTAGCTTGGTGTGTGTACATAGGGCCGCCGCAGTTTTGACATTTAATGGCAAACATCTCGTCCATGGAAACGTCCTCCTTTGCACAGGGGCTGTCGGCATTAAGTATGTCGATCAAACAGGCACATGCCCATACCCATGTGGCCCAAAATGGACCACCCAGGCAGACGAGAAGGCTCGCTCGTTAGCACCGGCAGACTATTGCTGCATTTTCTGAGCATCGGTGCACGGCGCCCCCGCGCGAGCTACACTATCCCCTTAAACATGATTGTGAGGACGACCGCTATGCTATTTGTAAATCGGCTGGTACATACGCTTGTTCCCGGCAGCGAGGACGAGCCGGTCGATGCATCTTGCCGCACCAACGCGGGTTTTACCGCAAGCCTCATCTGCATTGGACTCAACATCACCCTGTGCCTGGCCAAGGGCATCGCGGGCCTGCTCGCCGGCTCCGTCTCCCTCATCGCCGACGCTTTCAACAACCTCTCCGATGCCTCGAGCAACATCGTGAGCCTGCTCGGGTTCCGCCTTGCCAGCCGCCCGGCAGACGAAGGCCACCCCTATGGTCACGGCCGCTATGAGTACCTAGCCGGCCTGTTCGTCGCCGTCCTGGTTTGCGCCGTCGGCATCAACCTGATCCTCGAGTCGGTCACCAAGATCATCAAGCCTTCCCCCACCGCTTACACGTTCATTTCCCTTGCGGCACTGGCTACGTCCATGCTCGTAAAGCTCTGGATGGCCGCGTTCAACCGCACGCTGGGTAACCGCATCGATTCCGAAACGCTCATCGCCACGGCGCAGGACTCCAAAAACGACGTCATCACCTCGGGCTCGGTCTTGGTGGCGGCGCTTATTTCGCAGACGACCGGCTTTGACCTCGATGGCTGGGCAGGCCTGGGTGTGGGCATCTTCATCTGCATCAGCGGCATGGGCCTAGTGCGCGACGCCATCAGCCCATTGCTGGGGCAAGCGCCCGACCCCAAGCTCGTCCAGGCAATCCGCGATAAGATCATGTCCTATCCGCAGGTCTTGGGCACACACGACCTGATGGTGCACGACTACGGCCCCGGTCGTCAGTTTGCCAGCGCCCACGTGGAGATGCCCGGCGAGGGCGACGCATTTGAGCACCACGAGATTTTGGACACCATCGAGCACGACATCAAGCGCCAAATGGGCATCGATATCACGCTGCACTGCGACCCCATCGCCACCACCAGCGACGACCTGCGCAGCTGGGTCAAGCGCGGCGTCATGCAGATCGATCCCGCGCTCTCCATCCACGACCTGCACGAGCACGACGGGTTCGTTTCGTTTGACCTGGTGCGTCCCGACGGCTTTGACATATCCGACGAGGAGCTGCTGGAGCTCGTCACGCGCATCGTGCACGAGCGCCGACCCGATGCCTCATGCGTCGTCACGTTTGATTCGGGCTTTAGCTCGCCCGAGCGTCCGGCCGAGCAGTTGTAGCCTGCTTAACAGCTAGTTTCCCTGCGCGCCCGAGATGCCGTTTTGCAGGGCGTTCCAGGCATCCGTCGCCAAGCCGCCCAAGTTCTGCGCGGTATCGCCCAGGTTTTGTGCCGTGTCGCCCAGCTCTTGCGCCTTGTCTCCCAACTCCTGCGCCTTGTTGCTCAAGTCCTCCAGCGTATTGGAACTCGAGCTGTCCGCGCCGCCCTGGTCGCCGGACGCGTTGCCCGACGAGCCGTCCTTGTGCGTGAGCTGAATTTCGAGGTTGCCGCTGTCGTTATAGTAGGCAGAAGTAACGACCCAGTTGGCATCGACGACGGGCGTTGAGCCATCATCAGTCAGGACCACGGCATTCGAAAGATCGGCGCCGCGCGACTTGAGAAGCTTCTTGGCGTTGGACCAATACTGCCCCGGGATATCGCTCAGATCGACGGTGCTAGACGAGGCGGACTCGGTTTGCTCGGCAGCGGTATCGGCCGTTGAGCTCCCCCGCTTGTTGAGCATGCCCGACACGATGGCAAACACAACCGACAGCGCAAAGAAAATCGCCAGCACGATGAGGATCTTCTTGATCACGCTCGACGAACGCGACGGCCTCTTCTCCTCGTCTTCGCTATATTGCGGAATCGACTTGGGGTACTCGCGATACGGCTCGCGCGACTCGTAGCGAGGCTGCGCCGTGCGAGGCATATACGTCGTCTGCTGAGGCTGCGGAATGGGATTCTGCGGCAGGTTGTCATAGGGATTCGGCGTCGAGGCAGCATAAGAATCCTGCGGCGTGTAATCAAACGGATCCGGAGCTGCGTTGCCATAGGGGCCTTGCGAAGATGCAGCGTAAGAATCCTGCGCCGTGTCGCCATAGCCCATAACCCGGGTGGGCTCGGCAGAAGGCTGCGTCGCGGCGGGGTCGGCATAACCGGGGTTGGGAACAACGCGGGTCGCATCGGCGCTATCGCCAGCCTGCGCGGAACCGTAGCCGCCCATCACGGTTGTCTTGTCCTGATCCATGCAACGATTCCTTTCCGTCGCGCGTGAGCCTCAAGTTATCCATGCATTCTACCCGCGCAAAAGCCTATGATGGGCAGAGTCCGTCGGTATCTACAAGACATGCGCGGGCCTAAGGATCAAAAAGCCCCGCCGGGCCTTGTGGGCACGGCGGGGCGGACAAGCAGCTATGGACAGCAGACTTAGAACAGGCCGGTGATGTTGCCGTCGTTGTCGACGTCGATGTTCTCGGCCGCGGGCACCTTGGGCAGACCCGGCATGGTCAGAACGCTGCCGGTCAGCGCGACCACAAAGTGGGCACCGGCGGAAACCTTGAGCTCACGCACGGTGATGCGGAAGTTCTCGGGAGCGCCCAGGGCCTTGGCGTTGTCGCTAAAGCTGTACTGCGTCTTGGCGACGCACACCGGCAGGTTGCCAAAGCCGTTCTCGCGCAGCTCGGCGAGCTGGCGCTTGGCGGCCGGCGTAAAGTCAACGCCGTCGGCGCGGTAGACCTTGGTGGCAACGGCCTCGAGGGCATCAGCGACATCAGCGCCGTCCTCATAGGCAAACTTGAGCTCGCTCGGCTGCTCAATCAGACGCATGACCTCATCGGCCAGCTCGAGCGCGCCCTCGCCGCCCTTGGCCCAGACCTCGGAAAGCTTAACGTTGACGCCGAGCTTCTGGCACTCGGACTCGATGAGTGCAAGCTCAGCCTCGGTGTCCGTCGGGAAGCGGTTGATGGCGACCACGCAGGGCAGACCATAAACGTTCTGGATGTTGTCGACATGACGCAGCAAGTTGGGCATGCCAGCCTTGAGTGCCTCGAGGTTCTCCTCGTTGAGGTCGGCCTTGGCGACGCCACCGTTGTACTTAAGCGCACGAGCGGTCGCGACGACCACGACGGCGCTGGGGCGAACGCCCGTCATGCGACACTTGATGTCGAGGAACTTCTCGGCACCCAGATCGGCACCGAAGCCGGCCTCGGTAATGGCAACATCGCCAAAGCGCATCGCCATACGCGTGGCCATAATAGAGTTGCAGCCGTGGGCAATGTTGGCGAAGGGACCGCCGTGGACAAACGCGGGCGTGCCCTCGAGCGTTTGCACCAGGTTGGGCTTAAGCGCGTCCTTAAGCAACGCGGCCATGGCACCCTGGGCCTTGAGGTCGCGGGCACGGACGGGCTCGCCGGCAAAGCTATAGCCGACGACAATCTCACCCAAGCGTTCCTTGAGGTCGTTGATGCTCGTAGACAGGCACAGGATTGCCATGACCTCGGAGGCAACGGTGATGTCGAAGCCGTCCTCGCGCGGCACACCTTGGGCCTTACCGCCAATGCCATCGATAACATTGCGCAGCTGACGGTCGTTCATGTCGACGACGCGCTTCCAGGTGATGCGCTTAACGTCAATACCGAGCTGATTGCCCTGCTGGATGTGGTTATCGAGCATGGCGGCCAGCAGGTTGTTGGCAGCACCGATGGCATGGAAGTCGCCGGTAAAGTGCAGGTTGATGTCCTCCATGGGAATGACCTGGGCCCAACCGCCGCCAGCGGCACCGCCCTTGACGCCAAAGACGGGACCGAGCGAAGGCTCACGCAGGGCCACGGCGCTCTTGATACCGCGACGACGCAGGCCATCGGCCAGACCGATGGTCGTGGTAGTCTTGCCCTCGCCCGCGGGCGTTGGGTTGATAGCGGTCACGAGGACGAGCTTGGCCTGGTGATCAGTCGGCTCGTTGAGCAGTGAATAGTCGACCTTAGCCTTGTCGAAGCCGTACGGAATAAGGTGCTTAACGTCGACGCCGGCGTTCTTGGCCACCTCGGTAATAGGCAGCGGCGTGACAGAACGTGCGATTTCGATGTCAGTAGGCATGGGCGGTCCTTTCGTTACCGAATGAGAAAAAGACCAATTCAGCATAGCACGGGCGCGCAATAGTAAAACGCCCATAACCGATGAACGGCGATATGTTTACCCGATGCCCAGCGATAGTCCAACAGCCCGCCAAAACAAAACGCCCTAAACGGTAGGTTCAATCCCCAGGTGCTCAAAGGTGCGGAGAGTTGCCTGACGGCCCTGCGGCGTACGAATCATCAATCCGCACTGCAGCAAATAGGGCTCATAGACATCCTCGAGCGTGCCCGGGTCCTCGCCCACCGCGCTGGCAAGGGTCGTAAGTCCCACGGCGCGACCGGAGAACGTCTTGGCGAGCGTCTCCAAAATGCGAATATCCATCCAGTCCAGACCGAGCTCGTCGATCTCGAAGAACTCGAGCGCCTGGCGACAGATATCGAGCTCGATGGGGCCGTTGCCGCGCACCTGTGCGTAATCGCGCACGCGCTTGAGCAGACGGTTGGCAAGACGTGGCGTGCCGCGCGAACGCGAGCCAATCTCGAGCGCGCTGGGATGATCGATCGTCACGCCCAGGATAGTCGCCGAGCGCGTCACAATCTGCGCGAGCTCCTCGACCGTGTAGTAATCCAGGCGATATGAAATGCCAAAGCGGTCGCGCAACGGGCCGGTCAACATGCCTGAGCGGGTCGTTGCCGCCACCAGCGTAAACTTGGGGATATCCAGGCGAATCGAGCGCGCCGCCGGACCCTTGCCAATCACGATATCGAGGGCAAAGTCCTCCATCGCGGGGTACAGGACCTCCTCGACCGAACGGTTGAGGCGGTGGATCTCGTCGATAAACAGCACATCGCCCGGCTGCAAGTTAGTAAGGATGGCCGCCAGGTCGCCCGTGCGCGCGATGGCAGGGCCACTCGTGGTCTTGATCTGAGCGCCCAGCTCGTTGGCGATAACGGTGGCCAGCGTGGTCTTGCCCAGGCCCGGAGGACCCGAGAAGATCACGTGGTCGAGCGTCTCGCCACGGCTCTGCGCCGCTTCGATCAACACGCGCAGGCTCTGCTTGATGTGCTCCTGGCCGCAGTAATCGTCCAGGCGCTGAGGGCGCAAAGTGCGGTCGACATCGAGATCCTCGGCCGTCAGCTCCGAGCCCACCATGCGCTCGCCGTGCGCCATGGATGCCGCCGGCGAGTTACCGGGCGTCGCCCACAAGTCCTGAGAGTCATCGGCTTCCCACATCACGCATCCATTCCGAGTCGCTTAAGCGCCGCGCCGAGCAGATCCTCGACACGCATATTCTGCCCATCATACCCGCTCAGGGCAACATCGGTCTCCTGCGGGCTAAAGCCCATGGAAAGGAGCGCCGCACGGGCATCATCGATCACCGAGGGAGCGGCAGCGGGCACGGGCATCGCAACCTGTCCGGGAATCACGTCGATCGGCACAAAGCCCTTATCCTTGGCAAAGGTGCTCTTGAGTTCCAGGATCAGGCGCTGAGCTGTCTTTTTGCCCACACCGGGTACCTTGGCCATGCCCTTGTCATCCTCGGCCATCACCAGCGAATACAGCTGCCCCACGGTATAGGTGGAAAGCACGGCAAGCGCCAGGCGCGGGCCAACGCCCGAAACGGACACGAGCCGGTCGAACATCATGCGCTCATCCTTTGAGGAAAAACCGAAAAGTGTCATGGCGTCCTCGCGCACCTGCATACGCGTGTAGAGGCAGACCTCGCCACCGGGCGTCGGCAACGTGGCCGCAGTGCTGCCCGAGATGCCGAGCTCAAAGCCAACGCCCGACACATCGACGACAGCAGAGCTCATCGTGGCCTCGACAAGCGTTCCGTGAAGCTGGGAAATCATCAGTATCCGGTTCCTCTCTGTTGATAGAACTCGCCACCGGTGAGGGCGCGGGTGCGGCTGAGGTTTACGTGGCAGATGGCGCAGGCCAGGGCATCGGCGGCATGGTCGGGATGCGGGTCGTGATCGAGCTGTGTGAGTGTGCGTACCATGTAGGCGACCTGCCGCTTGTCCGCGGCGCCAGTGCCCACCACAGCCTGTTTGATCTGCATGGGCGTGTACTCGCCAATCTCGAGCGCGCATTCCGAAAGTGCGACGAGTGCAGCACCGCGGGCATGCGCCGTGGGGATGGCCGAACGAACGTTGGCGCCAAAGTAGATGCTCTCGACAGCAGCCGTGTCGGGTCGATAACGCTCAACGACATCCTTAAGGTCATGGGCGATATGCGACAGGCGCACCGCGAGCGGACTTCCGGCACTGGTCTCGATGCAGCCATAGGCACGGCAGCGAACCTCGCCACGCCGCTCCTCGATAATCCCCCAACCCGTATGAGCCAAACCGGGGTCAATGCCCAAGATAACCAAACCGACCTCCCCTCGCCACAAGCACAGCGCAAGACAAGGCCCCACGCATCATTCACGAACGTCTGTTCTAGAATAACACAACGCTAGCCCTATAAGTCAGCCGAGATCGAATTGTAGGTTGAGATACGCAAGCGAGCGCCCGCCAGAGCGAGCAAGGTGCCTTGAAAGAGGAGGGCATTGACCTGGCGGTCATGTCCGACGATTGAAAGGCAGATTGCCGCTCTGGCGGGCGCGCAGCGACCTAGTTCTGAGAGAAGAACGGAAATTGTCGGGGATCAACCGGCGGATGCGGCATCGGGCCACCCTGGGGCCCACCCTGCGGGCCACCCTGGCCGCCCATCATCTTATCGATGGCGTCCTGAACCTCGCCCTCGAACTTTTTCATTCCCTCGTGCAAACGACGTTGACCGTCCTCGGAGCGCAACTCCTCCATTTGCTCGGGCGAAATACCCAGCAGCTCGCCCAGCACGCCCATCATCTCGTTTCGCACGCGCTCGCTCGTATCCTCGTCGGCAAAACGACGCACCTCGGCGCGAGCCAGCGAATCGACCGTCATGCGCTCCTTGCCGCTCAGCCCCAGGTCGGACCACGCGAGCATGTACGGCCAGGCACGCTCGGCAAACGAACGGGCCGAGACGATCGGCGCCATCGGCAACATGCGGCGGGCAGCCTCGCCCTGGCGCACGAGCATCAGCAGCAGCGAGCAAGCCTCAGGCTTGCCGGCGGCCATTGGGATGTCGTCGAAAGATCGATTGCGGTCCACGTGCGCCTCGAGCGCGCCATCGACCTCACCCGGCTCAAGCCCGCCGAGCAGCTGTGCCGCGCGGTCGAGCATATCAACCGGGCCGTCGAGCGTCGAGAGCGCCTGCGCCAGCACGCGCTCCATACAATCTTCCACTGCGTTGAGCGTCACGAGCTCTTGGGGCACCACGGCAGACGTGCGGTTGCGCACACGCGCCACAAACTCAAGCGTCGACAGGTACACATCGCCAAAGGGCGCAAAGTCGCCCTGGTAGCCGCCGCAAAGCGCCGGCGCCGCCAGCGCATACTCGGTTTTGGACAGCGGGCTCAGCGTCATCGCACCCAGCTCGAGCGCCGTGTCCTCCAGCATGAGACCCAGCGTGCGCGAGCGTAGGCGCTCGGCATCGCCCGCCGACACGTCGCGATCGAGCACACGCGCCGCATCCGGTGCATCGCGCTCGACAGTGCGAATGTGCAGGCGCTCGGCAATGGCGCGGACGGCGGCACAGCGGGCAGCCTCGGCCTCTTCCTGCGCCGGCGTAAAGATACGGTTGCGCCCCAGCACCAGGCCAATCACATTGCGCGGGCCCAGAGCGTCGACGGCCAGCGCCGCCAGCAGGGACGACGGCAAGTCACCCTCGAGTGCCACCACAGCACGCGAAGCGCCGTGAGCTCGGGCGTTATCGCGCACGGCGAACACCAGCGCCTGCCACAGCCACTCTTCGGAACGGAACTCGGGCAGTTCGTGATCTTCCAGGGCATCGAGCATCACGCCGCGCTGAATCTCCTGAACCAGCAGACTCTCCTCAAAACACGGCGCCTGGGCCACCACGCGACCGCAGTCGTCGAGCACAAACGAACCGCCGGTATACACCGACTCGTCAAAGGCACCGACCGGCGCCATGCAGGCAAACCACACGCTGCGCTTGGATGCGATCTTGCGGTAGGCGCCGCTGCGAACGGCGGCAATGGCGGCAGTCTCACGGTCGGTCATGTCAAACGCGTTGAATTGGAAATACGCAATGAGGTCAACACCGGTCGGCAACATCTCGAGTTCGCGGTCCAAGTCAAAAATCACGGCGATGCGCACGCCGTCCACGTCGAACACCGGCGGCGCCCAACGCGTGTCGTTGTTCTCGCCACGCTGCAGGGCAATGCTCGAACGCGCCGGCACCACATGACCGTCCTTGAGCATCATGTAGTCGAGCAGCGGCTGGCCCTCAAACGAAACCGCCGCGGGCACGATGCAGATCATGTCAAGCTCTTGGATACGCTCGGCGACACCGGTCAAGCCGGCAAGCATGTCGTGCTCAAAGTCGGCAGCGCCCACCAGGCCACCGGGCATGGCGCCCATAAAGAGCGGAGCCGGAACGCACAGCACGCGCGCCCCGCGCTCGTGGGCCAGACGAGCCTGGTCCTCGATGCGGCCGCAAATGCCCTCAATATCACCCAGGCGCATATCGATCTGTGCAAGCGCGAGCTTCATGGCCCAGCCCTTTCCGTCGTAAACCATCGAAATCGTAGTAAAAGCGCCGGCCGCATAATGCAGTCGGCGCTTGCATGTGCATATGCTAGCTATGATACCCCGAGCGGGGGCGCGCTCCTAGAATGTCGCGGACCACAGCCCGTGCAGGTTGCAGTAGGCATAGACGGTACCGGTCTTGGAGCCGCCCGCGAAAAACGTCGCGGGTTTCATGCCGGGCTCAAGGTAATGGACCTCCAAGCGGCCCTCGGCCTCAAGGGCGATCCACTCAATGTAGTGCTCGGGCAGGCTGGGGTGCTCGACCGAACCAACGCGGGCGCGAATCACGTGACCGTCACGCTCGGTCTCGACAACAGGCACGTGCTTCTCGTGCGCCGCGTCCTCAGTGTTTGCGGTCAGTTCCGTGCAACCGGCAGGGGTCGCAACGTCGTCGCCAAGGGCGGCAATGAGCTTACCGTCGGGGTCCTTAAAGAATTTCGCCATGATGTTCTCCTTTGCTGATGTGCCAATGTTCTTGATGGTTCTTATGCCCAAAGGCAGACAAACCATCCACGGCATTGCAAATGAACACATAACGGATCAGGCAAGCGGTCGGGCCAAAATGCGTCGACCGTCCTGCCCACTCCAGCAGTCCCACCCCGCGCGCGGCTAGCGACCGTCGCCGCCCAGCAGCGCCAGAACATCTTCGCGGGTAAACAGCGCCGACGAGATGCCGTCGCCGCCGAGCACGCTGTTGACCAGGTCGCGTTTGGACTCCTGCATCTGCATAATGCGTTCCTCGATCGTGTCCTTGGCGATGAGCTTGTACACGGTCACGGTATGTTGCTGACCAATACGGTGTGCACGATCAGTTGCTTGGTCCTGCGCCGCCACGTTCCACCACGGGTCGTAGTGGATGACCACGTCGGCAGCCGTCAGGTTAAGGCCCACGCCGCCCGCCTTGAGCGAAATCAAAAAGACCGGAACCTCGCCCGCTTGGAACTGCGCGACCATCTTGGCGCGGCTCTCCTTAGACGAAGCGCCCGTGAGCTTAAGGAAGGCGATGTCCTCCTTGGCCAGGCGCTTACCGATAATATCGAGCATACCCGTAAACTGGCTGAACAACAGGATGCGATGTCCGCCGTCGAGTGCGCCGTGCACGAGCTCCATGCACGTATCGAGTTTGGCGCTCCCCGCCTTGTAATCCTCGTAGTGCAGACGCGGGTCGCAGCAGATCTGGCGCAACTTGGTGAGCTCGGCAAGCACCTTGAGCTTGTCTTTCTTAAACTCGGATGCCTCGCGGTGCTGCACCTGCTGGGCGATGCGGTCCTGGTTTGCCAGGTAAAGCTTGCGCTGCTCGCCGGCAAGCTGCGCCATGACAGTGTCCTCGATCTTCTCGGGCAGGTCTGCCACCACGTCTTCCTTGACGCGGCGCAGCACAAACGGCGACACGAGCGCCTGCAGGCGGGCGGCGCTGTCGCCCTCGGCGTGCTCGACTGGGCTTTCGAAGCGCTTGGCAAACGACTCGCGCGTGCCAAGTAAGCCCGGCATCAAAAAGTCGAAGATGCTCCAGAGCTCGGATAGGCGGTTTTCGATGGGCGTGCCCGTCAGGGCAAAGCGCACGCCGGCAGGCAGGCGCTTTGCGGCGCGCGCCACCTGGGTGAGCGGGTTTTTAATGTACTGGGCCTCATCGAGCACCACGCGGGCAAAGTCCTGCTCGACGTACTCGTCGATATCGCGCCGCATAAGGTCATACGACGTCACGACCACGTTATGCTCGGCCACGCCGGCGATCTGCACGCGGCGCTGCGCCTTGGCGCCCACAATGGCGCACACATCGAGCGACGGGGCGAAGCGCTCCAGCTCGGCGGTCCAGTTGTACACAAGCGACGCGGGACACACCACAAGCGTGGGTTTAGTGTCCCCCGCCTCCACGCGCGCCAGGATATGCGCGATCATCTGGAGCGTTTTGCCCAGGCCCATATCGTCGGCCAAGATGCCGCCAAGGCCCAGGTGTTCGAGCGAGCCAAGCCACTGGTAGCCGTCGACCTGGTAGCCGCGCATCGTTGCCTTGAGCGATGCCGGCACCGTAAAGTCCATCTTGCCGAGCGTGTCCAGACGCTCGACGGTACGGCGGAACGCGGCGTCACGATCGGCCTCGAGCGCGGGCGTGCGCGCGAGCATGCTATCGACGAACAGGGTGCTCGATGCGGAAAGCGACACGCCGTCGAGCAGGTCGACGGCATCGACGCCCAGGTCCTCGGCGAGGCCAAACGCGGCTCGAGCGCCCTCGTCCAGGCGAATGATGTCGCCGGACGTAAGGCGCGCAAACGTTTGATGGCGCTTGTAGGAGTCGAGGTAGATGGCAAGATCTGCCGCCGAAAGACCGCTCGCGCCCAGTTCAACATCGAGCAGGTTGCTCTTGACGGTGGCACGCACCGAAAGCTTGGGCGCAGGGCGCACCGAGATCTGGCGTAGGCGGTCGCTGAGCATGACCTCGCCCAGCTCGGACAGGGCAGACAGGCCCTCGGTCAGCAAGCAGAACAGGCTCTCGTCGTCGCGCTCCTCAAACGCCAGGCCGCCCTCGTAAAAGTCGAAATACAGGGCCGCCGTGTCCATAACGCGAAACTCTGCTATCTCGTCGCGCGGCGGCACGCCCGGGCGCTGTTCTTCGAAGGGGCTTCCCGGAGCACCCAGGCTAAAGAGATCTGCCGACCAGTCGCCGTAGGAAACCGTAATCTTGCAGGTCACGAGCCCGTCGTCGACACCGATTGCCATGGCAAAGCTCGGCTCGGGCGCCACGGTGTCGAGCACGGCGGGCGCGGTAAGGTCGGTGTAGTCGCGCAAAATGGGCAGCGCCATACGACAGAACTCCCCCACCTGGTCGACAGCGATATGGATCGGCGTGCGACAGGGCAGTAAGCGCGATAGGAACGGCGCCGCATGCTGGGCAAACGCTACATCGGCGCGGCGCGCACGGCGGGTGTCGACCAGATAGGCAACGTCGCCCGAAGCAAAGCAGTATGCATCGGCCGGCAGGCGTAGATCGTAGCTGCCGCCAGCCGCCGGCGCGATTTTGGCGGCAAGGAGCGGTGGGCGCTTAGACAGAGCCTCGTCCTCCCCTTCCGGAGGCATCTCAACCGCCACGTCATAGGTGCGATGCGTCGTCGTCCCCCGCGACCAGGCGGGCTCAAAGGAGATGGTCTGGCCACGCAGCAGGTCCAGCACATATACGATGCTATGCTCGGACAGCGGCAACTGACGCTCGGCGACAAAACCGCTGCGGGCAAAGTCGTACGACGCCGAACGCGAGCTTGTGATGTCATCGAGATAGGCAACTGTCGTCACAACAAGGTTGAGCAGCTTTGTCGACACGTCCTCGAAGGCTTCGGGCGTATGGACAAACGTGAGCTTCTTGCCGTACGAGAAGGTGCCGCCTCGGACATAGGCGTCGGCCATGCCGTCGATATCCTTGACCACGTAGGAGACCGATCCACAACGAATGCGAAGCTCGAGCGCCCAGCTAAAGCGGTCGGCAAACAGTGGATTGTAGTACGGCACCAACGAGGGCTCCAACACCGCCTTGGGGGCATCGGGATCCACACTGCCAGCGAGCTTGCGGCGCATGCTCGCCAGCTCATCCATGCGTGCGTCCGAAAGATCGGAGAGCGCCGCCATGAGGCTGGGACTCGTGGGGACGGGCGCCGGAAAGGGAAAGTTGGGATTGACGGCCGGCGCTTTGAGCGCGGTGCGCGCGGGCTGTTTCGGCTGCGCCGTAAACGTGCGGACCGGCGTGCGCAAACCTTCGACGGGCTCGGCGCCGCTGGCATCCAAATACGCCAGAGCCGTGGCAATAGCGTGCTTGCACATACCGGGGTAACGATAGGCGGCGGGGCAATCGCAGTCGTAGTCGATCACCTCGTGCTCGTCCATGTCGAGCGCCACGTGCGTCTTGTACAGGTCGCCGCGCGAGCCGCGCACCGTGCCCTCAATAGTCACATTTTTGGAGAAGCGCGAGCCGGAGTCCTCAAACGACAGCACGGCGCCGTTGAGTATGAGCGAGCGCCCCTTCATAAAGGTACTGCTGAGCGCCGCCTCCTTACGAAGCGCCTGTGCAAACGTCCCCTGCGCCATCACTTCCTCCAATCTCGCGCGGACCAGCAACGCCGTCCCTAGATCACCGTCACGCGGCCTTGGTTGCCGACGATGGCCTTTGCCTCTGCCAACAGCGGAATCGAGCGTGCGTTGACCTTGGCCGGCACCTCGGCACGCAGCACACGCCCGTCCACCTGCTCGATAAAGATCTCCACGCGGTCGCCGCCCGGGTTGGCGGTAAGCACCGTGGCAAGACGCGCCATATTGCCCTGGCTAAAGCGGCTGTTGGGCACCATGACCTCAAACACCTTGGGCTTGTTGTTCTCCTCGTTGAGCTCCAGCGGCACGATCTCCTGCGCGATGATCTGGTCGCCGCGGTCCGAGCGCTCGAGCTTGCCCTTAATGCGCACAAACGCATCGGACAGCTGCGCGCCGGTCTCGGGATCGACCTCGCCGTACAGGTACCCCTCGGCCTCCTTGTAGGTCTTGGGGAACACCACGACCGTGGCCTCGCCTTCCATGTCCTCGAGCTGCACAATACCCATGGGGTCGCCGTTTTTGGTTACGCGCTTGGACACGCTCGAGACCATACCGGCCCACCACAGCGCCTTGCCCTCGGGAATCTCCTGGTTGATGGTACCGCCCGTGGGGTTTTGCACCTCGTAGCCGGTATCGATCTGCGAGAACGAGAAGTCGCGCGCCTTGGCTAGCGCATACTCAAACGGGCGCAGCGGGTGGTCCGAGACATAGATGCCCAGAACCTCCTTCTCCTGGCTCAGCTTAAGGTGGCGGTCCCACTCCTGGCCGTCCGGATCGGGCACGCTCACCTCAAAGCCCGAGCCCTCAACGTCGCCAAACATGTCGAAGAACGACGTCTGGCCGCTCGCACGATCCTTCTGGCGCTTTACCGCGGCATCGATGATGTTCTCAGGGTTGTTCTTATCCACAAAGTGCATCATCTGGCGACGCGGATACCCCGTGGAGTCGAAGGCGCCTGCCTTGATGAGCGATTCGATCACACGGCGGTTGGCCTGGCTCGAGTCCACGCGCTCGACAAAGTCGTGCAGCGTCTTAAACGGACCGCCCGCCTCGCGCTCGGCGATAATCGCCTGCGCCACGCCGGTGCCCACGCCGCGGATGCCGGCCAGACCAAAGCGCACGCCCTCCTTGGTAGCCGTGAACTCGGTACCGGACTCGTTGACATCTGGCGACAGCACGGGGATGCCGTCGTGGCGGCACGCCGAGACGTAGTGAACGATCTTGTCGGTCTTGCCCGTATAGGACGTCAGAACGGCCGCCATGTACTCGTGCGGATAGTGCGCCTTGAGCCACGCCGTCTGCATAACCAGGATGGCGTAGCCGGCGGAGTGCGACTTGTTAAAGGCGTAGGACGCGAACTCAAGAACATCGTCCCAAATCTTCTGGGCGACCTCGCGCGTGTAGTTGTTCTTGATGGCGCCGTTCATCCAGTGGTCGTAGGTGGTCTCGTCCGAGCCATCCTCCCAGTGGAGCACCGTCGACGTGAGCAGCTTGATCTTTTTCTTAGCCACGGGCTTACGGATACGCGAGTCCGATTCGCCCTTGGAGAAGCCGCACATCTCGACGGAGATGAGCATAACCTGCTCCTGGTAGACCATGGTGCCGTAGGTTTCGCCCAGGATGTCGTCCAGACGGTCGTCGTAGGAGACGGCCGGTTCCTTGCCGTTCATGCGGTTGATGTAGGACGAGACCATGCCGGCGCCCAGCGGGCCCGGGCGGTACAGGGCGATCAATGCCACGACATGCTTGTACTCGGTGGGCTTCATGTTCTTGATCGTGGCCGTCATGCCGGCGGACTCGACCTGGAAGACGCCGGCGGTGTGACCGGAGCCCATGAGCTTAAAGATCTCGGGGTCGTCAAAGGGAATCTCTTCCTCTTTGATGTCGATGCCGAAGTTCTTTTTGATGTTGGCCTTGGCCTTAGAGATAACCGTCAGCGTGCGCAGGCCCAGGAAGTCCATCTTGAGCAGGCCCATGTCGGCAACGGTATGGCCCTCGTACTGGGTAATCTCGACGCCGCCCTTGGTATCGAGCTTGGTGGGCACATGCTCGTTGACGGGATCGCGGCAGATCAGAACGGCGCACGCGTGCACACCCTCGCCACGGGTGAGGCCCTCGATCGAGAGCGCCGTGTCGATGATGCGGCGGGCGTCGTCATCCTTTTTATAGGCCTCGGCAAAGTCGGGGTTAAACAGATCCTCTTTGCCGGGTTGCTTTTCGAGCACTTGCTTGAGCTTGACCTTGGGGTCGCTCGAGACCATCTTGGACAGGCGCTGGCCCATGTAGACCGGGTAGTCCAGGACGCGCGCGGCGTCGTTGATGGCCTGCTTGGCCTTAATGGTCGAGTAGGTAATGACGTGGGTGACCTTCTCGGGGCCATAGAGCTGGCGAACGTGCTCCACGACCTCGAGGCGCCGCTCATCGTCGAAGTCCATATCGATATCGGGCATCTCGGTACGCTGCGGGGACAGGAACCTCTCGAACATCAGGCCGTTCTCGAGCGGGTCGAACGCGGTGATGTTCATGGCGTAGGCGACGATAGCGCCGGCGGCCGAGCCACGGCCGGGGCCGACGCCGATGCCGTTGTCCTTGGCCCATTGCACGTACTCGGCAACGATCAAGAAGTAGGCGGCAAATCCCTTGTCGCAGATGACTTTGTATTCGTACTCAAAGCGCTCTTTGATGTTGACGCCGCCGATCTCGCGCGTGGCCCAGTCGTCACCATAGTGCTGGCGCAGGCCCTTCTCGCACTCGCGGCGGAACTGGCTCTCGTGCGTCTCGCCGGGATCGAGCAACGGGAAGCGCGGCAGGATGATGGAGTCCCAGTCCAGCTCAACGTAGCACTTGTCGGCGATCTCGAGCGTGTTGTCGCAGGCCTCGGGGCAATACGGGAACATCGCCCGCATCTCCTCCTCGGTCTTCATGTAAAACTCCGAGCCGGTCATGCGCATGCGGTTGGGGTCGTCGACCTTGGCGTTCATGCCAATGCACATGATGACGTCCTGCACGGGCGCGTCCTCGCGACGCAGGTAGTGGAAGTCGTTGGTGGCGATGACCTTGACGCCCACCTGCTTGGCGATGTCGATGAGCGTGCGGTCCATCTGCTCGTCGGTCAGGCCGTTGTCGGTGGTGATGCCGTGTTCCTGGATCTCGATGTAGAAGTCGCCGGGCTCGAAGGTGTCACGGAAGGTCTCGGCCCACTTGATGGCGCCCTCCATGTCACCGCGGTCGATGTACTTGGGGATGATGCCCGCGATGCAGGCGCTCGTGCAGATCATGCCCTTGGCGTGGCGGCGCAGGTTGTCGAGCGTCACGCGCGGCTTGTAGTAAAAGCCCTGCACGGCGGCCTCGGAAACCGTCTGCATCAGGTTGACGTAGCCCTCCTGGTCCTTGGCCAGAAGGATCATGTGGTAGAGCTCGGGCTTGTGGTCGCGAGCAAGGGTCTCGTCCGGCGTAAAGTAGACCTCGCAGCCAAAGATGGGCTTGATGACCAGGGGCGGCTTGAGCTCGTCGATGTTGCCCTTCTCGTCCCACATGGCCATGTCCTTCACATACTGGGCATGCTCGCGCGGGTTTTCCTCGGGATCGGGCTCCACCAGCTCGTCGCGGCGGTCCTTTTCCAGGAAGGCCTTGTCGTGGCTCCAGGTTTTGTACTCGGGCGTGTTGTGGTTGACGGCGTCGCAGGCCAGCGCCAGGTCGGGCACGCCATACATGTAGCCGTGGTCGGTAATGGCGACGGCGGGCATGCCCAGCTCTACGGCACGATTGACCATATCCTGGATACGGGTTGCGCCGTCGAGCATGGAGAAAACAGTGTGATTGTGCAGATGGACGAATGCCATGTAATGAGCTCCGATGCGGGTTCGTGATCTTAGGGTTACGATTCTACCGCACGGCACGGACGGCACCCGAACCTAGCCAAACCAACACGGCTCCTCTTGCAGTTGCGGTGAAATGCGGACTGTTTGGCGGCTTTTTTGGCCAAAACAGCCCGTATTCCACCGCAAGTTATCTGAGGGCTAGAGATTGTAGATGACTACTTGAGGTTCGGCGGGTTCGACGAAGATGGCTGGATTCGCCTGCTCCACGCGAACAAACTTGACCGTCACCGTCTCAAAGCCCGCCTTGTGCAACACGTCGGCGTAAACGCGCGCCTGCAGGGCGTGCTTCTCGAGCAGCTGGTCCGGCGTCTCGTCCGGTGTGCCGCCCGTCTTGTAGTCGATGACCAGCGCGCGTGACGAATCCGCCGGGTTCGTCGCCAAAGCGTCGATGGCGCCTTCGGCATAGGCACCGTAGCGAGCGATGTCCTCGTCCTCGCAGCCCAGTGAAAAGAACGGCACCTCGGCGCGAACGCACGGCCACGCGAGCAGGTCGGCACGAACAGCCGACTTGAGCCAGCGGTCCAGGGCAACATCGAAGCGTTCGCGCTGCTCCGGCGTCAGGCACCACAGGCGAGCCAGGGCGTCGGCACGCTCAGCAGGCAGCGCATCGGCACCCATCTCGATGAGCCACTGGCAGGCGGCGTGGAAGGCCGAGCCCAGCGCCATGGGATTGCCGACAGGCTCGAGAGCAGCCACGTCTGCATCGGCCATCTCCGAGCCATCCGACTCCGCATCATCGCCGGACTCGTCCATGGGCACACGCGCCTCGGCGGCACGGTCTTCTGTCTCGGCATGGAGCGCCGCGGCGATTGACGAGTAGCTATACGAGTCACGCGCCGGGAACGGACAGATGCCCATGCGCACGCCCACTGCCTGGGGATACACAAGCTCAAACGAATCGGGCTTGGGGTCGGCAGGACCGGGGACGATTGTACTGGCCGAATCGTCGGCAGCATCTGTATCGGCATCGCCACGAACAAGCCTGCCCTCGACATCCAGCGAAGCGTTGGCCTCAAACGCCTGCTCGCCAAAGGTAAAGTCCGAAAGCGAAATGAGCTCGTAGTCGCCCGGTTGGGAGTTGTCGAACACCAGGCGGTCGGCATCGAGCTGCGGCATGTCCAGAGCGTCCGTCGGCAGAATGCGGCGCAGGACATCGTAGGTCAGATCCGTCTCGACATCGAAGGTCGGCGCCGTCACCTTGCCACGGCTCACGCCGGCATCCATCGCCAAGATCACCAGCTCGCGCGCACGCGTCATGGCGACATAGAGCAGACGAGCCCGCTCCTCGAGCGAAAGCTGTAGGTCGTCGTTGCGCAGGCGAGCAAATGCCTCGGCGGGAGAACCCGTCGCACAGACGTCCTCCATGAGCTCCGGCGGCAGCCACAGCGACGTGCCCTTGCCCTTAAACGCGTGCTCAAACTGCTTTTTGACGTCGTCGCCCTTCACAAAGGTACCGTCGGCAAGCTTAACGCCGTCGAAGCGTGCCGGCAGTGCCACGACCTGCGCTCCGCCCTCGACGCGACCCATCTGTGCCGCACCCGAGGACTTACGCACGCCAAAGCACTCGGCGACCGCCACGACCGGATATTCCAGACCCTTGGAGGCATGCACCGTCATGATGCGCACCGCGCCGTCGCCCTCCTCGTTGAGGGCACCCGGGGCCTCCTTGCCCGCCAAGAAGCGGTCGAAGGCCAGCGCGATGGAACGCGGCGAGTTGCCGAACTCGGCCTCCTCCTCGGCCACGGCGTCGAGCGCCTTGAGCACGTTGGCGGCGATGGCCTTGCCCTCGGGGCCGCGCTGCGCCAGGCGCACGAACCAGCCGGAGGCATTGACCGCGTCGCGCGCGATGGCGGCGAACGAATCACGCCCCACGCGACGCAGTGCGTAGCGCAGCACCTCGCGGGCACGCGTCACAAGCGGCAAGCCCTGCAAGCCCGGCACATCGGAATCGCTCATGATGCCCATGTCGATATTCCGGCGCGAGGTCTCCCCCGTCTCGCCATCGAGCTTGGTCGCCAGCGCCAGGAACTCCTGGGCGCCGAGCGCAAACATCGGCGAGGCGAGCAGCGGCATAAGGCCCTGCGCCGTATCGGCCGGATTGGCGAGCGCGCAGACCAGGGCACGCACCGTCTGCACCTCGGCTGCCTGGGCAAAGACCGAGCCGCCTGCGATGACGCAGTCGAGCCCCTGATCGCGGAAGGCCTGGGCGTAGACATCGGCGTTGGTCATGCGGCCCAGCAGCAGTACCATGCCGCCCTGGGGCTGGCCGGCATCGGCAAGCGCGCGGAAGCGCTCGGCGATCGCGCGGGCCTTGGCCTGTGTGCGCTCCTGCATACTGCCGCCGGCAACAAAGAGGGCCTGGCGGCGCGAGGCGTCCGCCACCAGCGTGTCCTTGCGGCCGTCGCTCGCCTCAAGATCCAAAAAGCCCTGCATCAGGCCGCCGTCATCGCCGTCGAAGACGCGTGCCACGTAACGCAGCACCTCGTCATGGCTGCGGAAGTTGCGCACGAGTTTGACGAGTTCGCCGGCAGGGGCATCGGCCACGGCAGTCGCCTCGGGCGCGGCAGACGAGCCCACCTTGCGCTCCTGACGACGGAACACCTCGACCTCGGCGCCACGGAAGCGATAGATGGACTGCTGCGCATCGCCCACGGTGCACAGCGCGCGCTCCCCCGCACCCGTCAGGTAGCGTATCAGATCGACCTGCATCTGGTCGGTATCCTGAAACTCATCGATCATGACCATCTTAAAGCGGCCCTCGTACGCAGCACGGATGGCAGGGTAATCGCGCAGGGCCTCGTAGGCCATACGCAGCAGGTCGTTATTATCGAGGGCGGACTGGGCAGCCTTCAGCGCGCGATACTCAGCCTCCACGGAACGGGCCAGGCCCACCAGCGCATCGAGCGCCGGGCCACCGCAGGCAAGCACGATATTGATAAACGCATCGGCGGCCTCGGCCTTGAGCAGCTCGACCTGCTCCTTAGGGAATGCCTTGCTCGCGCGCGGCATGGTGCACGACATCATGAGTCGCGCTGCATCGGCCATGGTCTTGCCGCTCGCCTCGAACGCGTCAATGGCGTCGAGTGCCATCTGCGCCTTCTCGGTCGCGGCCTTGCTTGCGCCCAGCGCCGCGCGATAGGCATCGGCGAGTGCCGAGGTATCGGCCTGCCCGCGCGCCACGCACACGTCGTCCATACCGCCCGGCAACTGGCTCGACAGCTCCAGCAGGTCGCGCACCAGGCCCTTGATGGTCGCGCCAGCGCCAAAGGAACCGCCCTCGCCCGCCATGGGATACCAGGCATAGAGGGCCTTGAGCGATGCCGCGAGCTCGGGGGCGGCATCGGGCGCCGTCGCGCGGGCCAACACATGCTCAACAGCCTGGTCCATGAGCTCGTCGGTATCGGTGAGCACCGTGAACTCGGGGTCGATGCCCAGCTCCAGCGCATGCGCGCGCAGGATACGCGAGCACATGCCGTGAATGGTCGAGATCCACGCGTCGTCGACGGTCAGTGCCTCCTCGTCCATGCCCTCGTCGATAAGCGCACGGCGCACGCGGTCGCGAATCTCGGCCGCGGCATCTTTGGTAAAGGTAATAGCGAGCACCTGATCCAGATGTTCAACGAACGGACCGGATTCGGGCGAGAGCGCGTAGACGATGCGGCGCGTAAGGGTAAAGGTCTTGCCCGAACCGGCGCCCGCCGAGACAAACAGCGGACGGTCGAGCGTTTTGACAATCTGCAGCTGTTGCGGCATCAAAGTCGAAAGATCCATGGTCTACACGTCCCTCCTTACAAACGTTCCTTGGTGGTTATACGAACAGCGCGCATGCGCGGCTTGCGCCGATGTCGGGTCGACAGCGGCGACGTCACCTGCCTCGAGCTCGCGCAGGCGCTCGGCAATGCCGGTCTCCACGCGGTCGAGCAGGGCATCGAAGTCCATGCTGCCGCCCTCGCCCGGGAAGCCCTTCTTGAGGCCCGGGATGCGACCGTCACCACGCTCTTCCTCGAGCAACTCGGCACTCGCCGCGCCGCGCAGCGCGGGCTTGCCGCCCTTGGTCGAGAAATAGAGCGCAGCACGGGTATCTAGGCCCAGCGCCCGACGCATGGCCTGCGCGTAGATGAGTGTCTGGGTATGGGGCGGTAGCCAGCGCGGGTCGTCAATGGGAGCCTCGCCCGTCTCCTCGTCACGCACCGTGGGGTCGGCAAGCTTAAACTCCTCGACACCCGAACGATGCTTGTAGTCGATTACCACGGCGCGATTCTCGGCATCCACATCTACGCGGTCGATGCGCCCGCCGAGCGGCCAACCGGCATACTCGACCTGGAGCTCGTTGAACGCAAACTCCAGGTAGCGCGGGGCAAAGGGGGCAAGTGCCTCGGACTCGTAGGCAAGCACGCCCTCCAACTGCGGCAAGATCTCGGCCACCTGACGCTCCTCCACCGGGGAGAGCGGCACCAGCGGGCCCTCGGCGCCGCGCTTGCCGGCGTGCTCGGCCAAGGTCTCGTCAAAGACCTCGTGCAGCAGCTCCTGTGCACGCGGCAGATTCTCGGGCGTCACGCGCTTCATGCCCTCTTGGGGCAGACGGGCATGCAGATGCTCCAGCACGTCGTGGACAAAGTTGCCCTTCTCCATGTTGCCAAAGCCCGCGTCGATCGACTGGGGCTTGACGCGATACGACACGAACCAGCACAGCGGGCACGTCGAGTACGCCTCAATCTGCGAGGCGGACGTCAGACGCGGCACGAGCGGCGCGTTCTCGCCCTCGCCATCGCGGCGACGCAGGACCAAATACGGCACGGCCTCGGCACTCAGATGCTGAGGGGCTTCACAGGTCACGCGCTCGCGCTTGAGACCTTCGCCTGCCGCGGGATCAAAGTCGGCGATGATATCGCCTTCGCCCACGCGCATGGGCTTGGCAGCGCCAGCGGCCTCGGCATGTGCCCACAGCTCGGTCCATACGGCTGCCGGGTAGCACTCGCGTGCCTGGCGATCGTGCGTCACACGGGCGAGCGCGACCGGACCGCTCGCCGCCTGCATCGCACGGCCAAAGCGCACGCGCAGCAGGGCAGCGGGCTCCAAAGACACGCCGTCGCGGCGCAGCTCGGCTGTCAACGTGGCAAGCGGGCCCTCTTCGTGCGAAAGCGGATAGCTGTCCAGGTCGACATCGGCAAACAGCACGGCATCGTAGCCGCCAGGACGCAAAACCGACGCATCGGCAAGCGACACGAAGCGCACTTGTGCTCGTGGTGTGCGATCGACCTCGTAGGTCTCGTAATCGTAGGCGGTACTGCGCTTGTCCACCTTGGTTCGAACGCCGTCGAGAACCGGCACGGTCGCGGCCTGCGACACGTCGAGCGCGCGAGCATCGTTCATAAGGATGTCGATGGCATGGCGCAGCAAAGCCGTCTCTGCCTGGCGACGGGCCTGGCCGTCAAGGCCGCCTAGAGCGCGATCGGGCAACGCCTCGGCAACGGCAAGCATGGCCTTAAGCGCCGTCACGGGCTTGTCACGCCACAGCGCCTGGAACACGTCCGAGACCACACACGGTACGTTCTTAAACCAGTTATCGTCGCTCGTCGCCTTGCGCGCGCCCCTCACCTGGCCCTGAACGCTCTGCAGCAGGCTCTTGACGCCCGCGGTAGTCTTGTTGCGCGAGAGACGCATATTCTTATCGAAGGTACGGGCATTGACGGCATCAGCGCCCGAAAGCGGACTGTAGATCCAGTCGGAAAGCTCCGGCGCGGGCCACCACTCGGTCTTGGAAGCGGTGCCCTCGTCAGCGGCTTTCATACGCTCGATCAGGTTGGCGAGCGCCGTAAACTGCCTGCCCGCGATGGACTGGGAAAACGCCGTGAACTCAGTCGTCTCGGCCGCAATGTGACGCGCCGCAAAACGGGCGGCGAGCTCGCCGAACAGCTGGGGTGCCCGGGCAGAAACGACGAGCACGCGCACGGGGTCGGCGGGCGTTGCAGTAGCTTTATCGGCCTTGGACTCCTTGCGCGCTTTCACCAACTTATCGATGGCGTCCGCATAGACATGAGCACGGGCATGGGGGCCGGCGACCTCAATAAAGACAGGCTGAGCGGCGGCCCCGCAAACGACATCAGACGCGACGGCGTCCTCCCCCAGCGGCGCGATCTCAAACAGCACACCGCGGGCATCAAATGCCGTGGCAAGCTCCTCGCGCATCGCCGCCTGCTCGCGGGCAAGCAGCACGACGACCTCTCCCCCATTGTTCGCCACGGCAGACAGCAGCTCGAGTAGACCGTGCGTAAACGACGTGGTACCGCGCACGCATACGGCGCGGGCGCACGCCGGCAGGCTATCGGCCAGGGCACCGGCCATAATGTCAGCTGCCTCGCAGGGCTCGACCATATCTCGACGGTCCAAACCGCCCGCGTAGGCACGCAAAAGCTCAAACACACGAGCCTCGGCATCGCTTTTTGGCTCAGGCTGGCAATTGTTGCCACCGCATCGCTCGGCCGTCGTCCCCGCCACACCCGGCAGCACATCGCGGGCCATGCGCGCGAGCATGCGCACCGTGCCCTGGCTACGCGAAAGCGGCTGCAGGTCGGCATCGTCGAGACGCGTGACCATGTCCGAGAACAGCATCTGGCGCTGCAGGTTGTCAACGAAACCGCGCCCGTCGCCCAAAAGCTCCCAAAGCGAGCGAATCCACGATGTAGGCGTCTTGTAGTCAATACCCAGCGAAATCCCGGCTTCCGCCGCATCATGACGGCACAGGTCGAGCTCGGCAAACGTAGGTGCCAGCAGCACGGCACGTCCGTGGCAGCCAACAAGGTCGGCAAGCAGCGCCGACTCGGCATCACTCAAATCCGTGCCGGCATTGGTGGTATAGATTCGAACAGGCATGGTCCTCCGCTCAAACTGTTCGCAATAATCAATGCATCCATCCTACCCGCCCAAGCGGACACATTGCCACCGCAGCTCCATCTTTTGGTGCAAAGCAACCTGACCCCAACGCACCAGCCGATTGCGGGCATATAAAAACCGCCCCCGGAGGGACGGTTCTTCGTAATTCAATGTTGTCGCTGGCCTACTCGCCATCCTCCAACTTAATGAGGATCTTGCGGTAGCCACCGTACTCGCCGTTCAGCGCCTTTGAAACGCGGCTCACCGTGGTGGACGAAGCGCCGGTGCGGGCCTGAACCTCAACATAAGGCTCGCCCTCGTCCAAATAGCGCGCAACCTGCAAACGCTGAGAAAGGTCGCAAATCTCGCGCGGCGTGCAGATATCGGTCAAAAACGCTTGGATATCCTTCTCGTCGTCCAAAAGGCTAAATGCGTGGACCAGCTGCTTGACATCAGGCTTGTCAAACATGTTCTCGATATTCATCGATCACCGCCAAACCCGCCAAAAGGCATCGAAGTTGATACTGACATCGGGCATCGTTCACCCGTTCTATGCAATAGGGCAACGCCTGTGGCTTTTGCCCGTAGCAGTGTAGCACACCACCAAACTAAAGCGACAAGACTCTCTGCCAGCGGCGCGTTTTTCAGGACGGACGCCGTTTAGAAACCATATGCGCACGTAAGCTCCACGAATATTTGAGACAATGGGCGCCCAAACACCGCGGCGCGCCCGCGCAACCATCCAGGTCGCCGCCGTAAGCCGCTTCACGCGACGCCAGCAATCCCGGCGCAAGAAAGGATTCACGCCATGCGCTTTATGCTTAACTGGCTCTTCACCTCGATCGCCATCGCGATCGCCACGTTCCTCGTCCCCGGTATCCAACCCTTCGGCTTTGCCGAGACCTGGGTCTGCTTTGCCTTTGTGGGACTGTTCCTGAACATTGTCGATTCGCTCGTCAAGCCGTTCCTGACCGTCATCTCACTGCCGCTCACTATTATTACGCTTGGTGTTTTTCAGCTCGTAGTCAACAGCTTTATGCTCGAGCTGGCCAGCTACCTGTCGGTCAATCTGCTGGGCGCGGGCATCTCCATCGCCAGCTTTGGATCGGCCTTTATGGGCAGTATCCTGGTATCCATCACGCGCAGCATCCTCGACAGCATCGCCGAGGACTAAAACGGCCATTCCGGCCGTGCCCGTCTCAACAGCCCAAAACGAAGGCCGCCCATCGCAAAAATGGGCGGCCTTCTTATTTGTCAAGTCTCAAAGGGCGAGAGAATCTACCATTTCTACCCCGTCCCCACATGACAGGTGGGATTAGATGACGTAGTCGTAGCCATGGTTGGGAGCGACAAGTTGATCGAGTGTCACACCGTCGAGGTAGTCGTTGATGAGCTTGTCCAGGTTCTTCCACACGTCGAGCGTGGGGCACTCATCCGAGCGTGAGCAGCCCTTGCAGTCGCCATCCAGGCATGCAACCGGTGCCAGACTGCCCTCGGTCAGGCGCAGGATCTCGCCCACCGTGTACTGCTCGGGCGGGCGCGTGAGCACGTAGCCGCCGCCCTTGCCGCGCATGCCCGAAAGCATGTTGGCGCGCACGAGCGTAGCCAAGATGTTCTCGAGATATTTCTCGGAAATCCCCTGTCGCGCCGCGATCTCTTTGAGCGGGATGCGACCGGCCGCCTGGTGCTCGGCCAGATCGACCATAACGCGCAGGGCATATCTGCCCTTTGTAGAAACCAACATGTATAGTGCTGCCTTTCGGTCATTTAGTCCGTAGAAATTCTAGCCGAAAAATTGGTTTTGAAAATACCCGTTCCGGTCAAGATGGTTAATCAGCTCGTAATAATCTTCTATTTCCTATTGCATTACTAGGCTTTAGTGTCTAGTATGCTTCCCAACAGCTAAACGAACAACCTATAAGGTTTATGGGTTTAGCTGCTACACGCACCGTGAAACCACACGGCAACCAGCAACTTGAACACTTTGGAGGTTCACCATGAGCAAGGTTTACACGTCCATCGATCAGCTTATCGGCCACACCCCGCTCCTGGAGCTCACTCACTTTGAGGCCGACGAGGACCTCAAGGCTCGTGTGCTCGTCAAACTCGAATACTTCAACCCCGCCGGGTCAGTTAAAGACCGCGTCGCCAAGAACATGATTGACGAGGCCGAGAAGGCAGGCAAGCTCGTGCGCGGCGGCGACTACACCATCATCGAGCCCACGAGCGGCAACACCGGCGTCGGCATCGCCTCGGTGGCGGCCGCCCGCGGCTACAAGGTGATCATCACCATGCCCGAGACCATGTCCGTCGAGCGCCGCAAGCTGATGCAGGCATACGGTGCGCAGCTCGTGCTCACCGACGGCTCCAAGGGCATGAAGGGCGCTATCGCCAAGGCAGAGGAACTGCAGAAGGAGACTCCCAACAGCATCATCGCCGGCCAGTTTGTGAACCCCGCCAACCCCGCCATCCACAAGGCCACGACCGGCCCCGAGATCTGGGACGACACCGACGGCAAGGTCGACATCTTCGTCGCCGGCGTCGGCACCGGTGGTACCGTGACCGGCGTGGGCGAGTTCCTCAAGGAGCAGAACCCCCAGATTCAGGTTGTCGCCGTCGAGCCCGCCACCTCCCCGGTGCTCTCTAAGGGCCAGGCCGGCCCGCACAAGATCCAGGGCATCGGCGCTGGCTTTGTGCCCGACGTCCTCGATACCCAGGTCTATGACGAGATCATCCCCGTCGAGAACGACGACGCCTTTGCCACCGGCCGCGCCGTGGGCCACAAGGAGGGCGTGCTCGTGGGCATTTCGTCCGGCGCCGCCGTGTGGGCCGCACTGCAGCTGGCCAAGCGCCCCGAGAACGAGGGCAAGACCATCGTGGCGCTGCTCGCCGACACCGGTGAGCGCTACCTGTCCACGGCGCTCTTCCAGGACTAGAGCTCTCGTTCTTAGAACGAGTCCAAGGCGCGCCGGCCTCCCCTCTCTTCTGGCAGCCTGAGCTCATCCCAACAGGGTGTCCCACAGGACGCCCGAACTTGCTACAATGTCTGCGGCGCGGAACCAGCCTCCCGCGCCGCTTTTCTTTTTTGGCCACATGCCACCAAGGAGAACCTCCCCATGCACAACAAGCGCGTGCTCGTCGCCATGAGCGGCGGCGTCGATTCCAGCGTGACCGCGTATCTGCTCAAAAGTCAGGGTTACGAATGTGTCGGTGCCACCATGCGCCTCACCTGTCCCGCGCCCGATCCCGCCACGGGCATGAGTAAGGTCGACCGCGACATCGCCGATGCGAAGGCCGTCGCCGAGCGTCTGGGGATACCCCACCATGTGCTCGACTTGCAGCAGACCTTCGACCACAGCGTTATCGAGCGCTTTGTGAACGCCTACCAGGAGGGGCTGACGCCCAACCCGTGCATCATCTGCAACCGCCACATAAAGTTTGGCGCGTTGCTCGGTGCGGCGCTGGACATGGGCTGCGACTACATCGCAACGGGTCATTACGCCAAAACAAGCCAGACAGTAGACGGCACCTGGCAGCTGCATCGCGGCGAAGATCCCAAAAAGGACCAGAGCTACTTTTTATATTCGCTTACGCAGGAGCGCCTGGCGCACACGATCTTTCCGCTGGCAGGCCTAGACAAAGAGCGCGACGTGCGCCGCATAGCCGCCGAGCAAGGCTTTACCAACGCCCAGAAGGCCGAAAGCGAGGACATCTGCTTTATTCCAGACGGTGACTATGCGGGCTATATCGAACGTCGGTGCGGACATCCCGCTACACCGGGCGATATCGTGTGGCGCGACGGCAGCCTGGTCGGTCGCCACAACGGCGCGCTGCGCTATACCATCGGCCAGCGCAAGGGTCTGGGCGTCGCGATGGCCCATCCCGTGTACGTAACGGGCGTCGACGCCGCCAGCAACATTGTGCATCTGGGCGAGGCCGAGGACCTGACGGCCACAGCGCTCACGGCCAACGACTGGATCTGGAGCGCCCCTGCCGACCGCATGGAGGCAGAGCTCACGTCCGGCGGCATTCGCGTGGGTGCCAAATACCGCTACCGTCAAAAGGACCAGGCGGCAACCCTTGCACGTGGCGCCGACGGACAAATGCTGCTGACTTTTGACGAGTCGCAGCGAGCCATCGCCCCCGGACAAGCCGTCGTCGTCTACCGCGGCGACATTGTCCTGGGCGGCGGTACCGTGACTGCCGCCATCAAGTAGTCCCACCCCCTTCATAAATTGCGGTGAAATAGGGACTGTTTAAGCGTTTAAAACCGCCAAACAGTCCCTATTTCACCGCAACTTAGAGAGGACGGCCTCGGTCGGTACTGCCGTATCAGCCGAGGCCGCTGCATCGCTAGCGCTGTACGTAGGCTCGGACCAGCTCGTAGGTGTTGCGCACGCCGTCCATGTGGCTGCGCTCGTAGTTGTGGCTCGCGTACACGCCGGGGCCGATCAGGCCGTGACGGATGTCGTAGCCGGCAGAGAGCGTGGCCTCAACGTCCGAGCCGTAGTGCGGGTACACGTCGATGGCGTAGTCAAGTTCAAGCTCGCGCGCGATATTGGACAGCGTGGTCACCAGGTCGTAGTTGTACGGACCACCCGAATCCTTGGCGCAAATCGACACCATGCGCTCGGTGCAGCCCAGGTCGTCGCCCACGCAGCCCATGTCAACGCTGATCATCTCGCGCGTGTCGGCCGGCACAAAGGCACCGCCGTGGCCGACCTCCTCGTACACCGTAAAGAGCAGCGAAACCTTGCGCGAAAGGGTCACCTCGCCGTCGGCGACAGCGCAGGCCAAACCCAGCAGAATCGACGCGGACAGCTTGTCGTCAAGGAAGCGACTCTTGATGAAGCCGCTCTCCGTCACCGTGGTGCGCGGATCCATAGCGATGATGTCGCCGGTTTGAATACCCAGCTCGAGCACATCGTCCTTGCTGTCAACGTTCTCGTCGAGCAGGATTTCCATGTTCTTCTCGATGGTCTTGACCGGCTCATCGGCCACATGCGCCGAAGGCTCGGTATTGAGGACCACGCCCGTGTAGACATTACCGTCACGCGTGTAGACGGTGCAGTTCTCGCCATCGGCCGTGGACCACTGGTGCCCGCCGAGGGTCGTGGGGCGCAGGCGACCATTGTCCTTAATGGAACGCACCATGGCGCCTAGGGTATCGACATGGCTCGCCAGTACGAGCGGCTCACCCTCGCCACCAAGCTCAACGAGCACGTTACCCTTATTGGAACGCTCAGGCCCAAACCCCATATCGCGCAGGGTCTCCATCAGATAATCAGTCGCCGCACGGGTATAGCCCGTCGGCGAAGCAATCGAGGTAAGCGCCTTCAGCTGGTCAGTAATATAGGAGAGCGTAGAATCCATCTTGGACACCAAAGTCACCCTTTCATATCGAATTAAACCCACAGCAACAATACCACCGCGAACCATCTTTTTACTTAGCGAGATAACCCATTGAGCTCCTCAGAACTGCGCCCGCCACGATAACGAGCCGGCGGGCCCCTGCCCGTTAGCCCACAATCTTCCCGCAGGACGGAGGAAGCCCCCGCCGCACGAAGTGCGCAGCGGGGGCTTCCGACATGTCCGAGGACGATTGTGGGGCTAACGGGCAGAGGCCCGCCGAACCAAGTTAGGCAGCCGGGCAGATCTTCTTGAAGAGCTCAATGACGTCGTCGAGCGTCGCCTCGCGCGGGTTACCCGGGAAGCAAGCGTCGGCCATGGCGTCCTTGGCCAGGACCTCGATCTCGTCAGCCTTCATGGCCTCGCAGACGTGCGGGATATTCACGTCGGCGGAAAGCTGCTTGACGGCGGCGATAGCGGCGTCGGCAGCCTCGTCGGTGCTCATGCCCGTGGTGTCAACACCCATGGCAACGGCAACCTTGGCCAGGCGCTCAGCGCAAACCGGCTTGTTGAACTCCATGGCGATCGGCAGCAGCATGGCGCAAGCGACGCCGTGCGGGGTGTCGTAGTGAGCTGACAGGGTGTGAGCCATGGCGTGGTCGATGCCCAGGCCAACGTTGGAGAAGCCCATGCCGGCGACATACTGACCAAGGGCCATGCCCTCGCGACCGGAGCCGGGCTGACCGGACTTGGCCTCGGCGACGGAGTCACGCAGGTTCTCGCTGATCAGCTTAATAGCCTCAAAGTGGAACATGTCGGAGAGCTCCCAAGCGCCCTTGGTGGTGTAGCCCTCGATGGCGTGGGTCAGAGCGTCCATGCCAGTGGAAGCGGTCAGGCCGGCGGGCATGGAGGCCATCATGTCGGGATCGACGACGGCGACCTCGGGGGCGTCGTTGGTGTCGACGCACACGAACTTGCGGACCTTCTCGGGGTCGGTGATGACGTAGTTGATGGTCACCTCGGCGGCGGTACCGGCGGTCGTCGGCACAGCGATGGTGAACACGGCGTGGTTCTTAGTGGGAGCAACGCCCTCGAGGCTGCGGACATCGGCGAACTCGGGGTTGTTGATGATGATGCCGATGGCCTTAGCAGTGTCCATGGAGGAGCCACCACCGATGGTCACGATAGCGTCAGCCTCGGCGGCCTTGAAGGCCTCGACGCCGTCCTTGACGTTCTGGATAGTGGGGTTGGGCTTGATCTCGGAGTAGAGGCTCCAAGCGATGCCGGCAGCGTCGAGCTCGTCGGTCACCTTAGCGGTAACGCCAAACTTGACCAGATCGGGGTCGGAGCAGACGAAGATCTTCTTGTAGCCGCGACGCTGGAGCTCGCCGGGGATCTCCTTGATGGCGCCGGAACCATGATAAGAGATGGTATTGAGAACGAAACGATTAGCCATTGATAGCCTCCCATCGTGTGCGGGGCACCCATTACGCCCCACGCTATGAGTCCCATCCTAACGCTTTTGAAACAAAAAAACGCGTGAGAACGTCAAAATTGTTAAAGCGTTTCAACAGATGATGAAAAATAATGCGGCAAAGGGACAGCCCCTTTGCCGCATTCGGTTACTTTCGGCAGCCCTCTTTCCAAGCCTCGGCCGCAACCTTCCAGCGTAAGCGCAAGTCGCGCTCGCGGTCGATGAACATGATGGCAAACGCGACAAACAGCAGCAAGCTCGCCACGACGATGGCGTGCAGGCCCATGCGCTCAATGCACCAGTTGCCCAACACGGCGCCAAACACAAAGGTAAAGATCACGCCGAAATACAGCAGGCCGTTTTCCAAAAAGCCGCGCCTGTGGGTGATGATGTAATCGTCCACGTTTTGCAGCGCGTTGCGCAAGTTGCCGATGCACATGGTCGTAGCGATGCCGTGACCGTGGATCTTGCGGAAGCTCTCGACCTGCATGCCGCAGGCAAACGAGGTGAGGCAGTTGGCGAGCAGGTTGAAATTGCCGCCCGGGATAAAGCTCACGCCCAGTAAGATGACGGCTTCAAAGAACACCGTCACCTGACGCCAGTGGATCACGCTGCCAAACCGCTCGTGTACCAGATCGGCAAGCATAATACCCACGGCAAACGACACCACAGGGAAGAAGTAGCGCTCCGCAAGTGCCCAGTTGCCCTCCGAGATGCTCACGCCCACGAGCAGGATGTTGCCTGTCTGCGCGTTGGCGAAAACATGGTCGCGCCCAATGTACGAATACACGTCCATAAAGCCACCGGCGAGCGCCAAGATGATGCCCAGCTCGATGGACTCCGATATCTGTTTGGCACGCTGCATCGTCGTGCATCCTCCTTGTTGACGACTCTCTCGTGCGTTGGCGGAAACATAACCGCCGTTCATACTGTAACCCATTGACAACATGGCGTGCGCGCGAGACGGGTTCTCCAACGCGCAGATACACAGTCTGGAAACAAACGACTGGCTCAGCGACGCTCTCACTCACCAGCTCATGTACTCCACCAGTCTTTTTAGCGCCGTCCCAAAAAGACTGGTTACAATTACGTGCAGCATACAGACACCGGGAGGGATCGTGGCAAAAAAGCCTCAGCACGCTCAGAACAACCAGCGCAGTCAGCAGGGCAAACAGGGCCAGCAGCAAAAGCGCGGCGGTAAGGCGCAGGGCTCGCGACCCACGCATGCCTCAGCAGCGCCCTCGCGTCCTTGGCGTCCAGGCCGCGATAAGTTCCTCCCCGTCAGTCGCGCCGACATGGATGCGCGCGGCTGGGACCAGTGTGACTTTGTCTACATCTGCGGCGACGCCTACGTGGACCATCCCAGCTTTGGCATGGCCATCGTCAGCCGCGTCCTCGACGCGCACGGCTACAAGGTGGGCATCATCTGCCAGCCCGACTGGACCGACCCCGCCAGCATCACCGTGCTCGGCGAGCCGCGGCTGGGCTTTCTCGTCAGCGCCGGCAACATGGACTCCATGGTCAACCACTATTCGGTAACCAAGCACCGCCGCCACACCGACGCCTATACCCCCGGTGGCGAGGAGGGGCGCCGTCCCAATCGCGCCGTCACGGTCTACGGCAACCTCATCCGCCAGACCTTCAAGGATGCCCCCATCATTATCGGCGGTATCGAGGCAAGCCTGCGTCGCCTGGCCCACTACGACTACTGGCAGGACAAACTCAAGCGCTCGGTACTGCTCGACTCGGGCGCCGACATCCTCATCTACGGCATGGGCGAGCACGCGATCGTCGAGATCGCCGACGCGCTCGACGCGGGACTGCCCGTCGATCAGATTACCTATATCAACGGCACCGTCTACCGCACCAGCTCGCTCGACGAGGTCTACGACTACGACCTGCTGCCCAGCTGGGATGACCTTGCCGCCGACAAGCTCAACTACGCGCGCAGCTTTAACGTGCAGCAGCAGAATATGGACCCCATCACCGGGCATCGCCTGGTAGAGCCATATCCCAACAGCGTGTACGTGGTGCAGAACCCGCCGTCGGCAACACTCACCACCGACGAGATGGACGAGGTTGCCGAACTCCCCTACGCACGCGATTGGCATCCCGACTACGACGCGGCAGGCGGCGTGCCGGCCTTTGCTGAGATCAAGTTTTCCATTAGCTCCAACCGCGGCTGTTTTGGCGAGTGCTCGTTTTGCGCGCTCACCTTCCACCAGGGCCGCGTGTTGCAGATGCGCAGCCACGACTCGATCATGCGCGAGGCCGAGCTGCTCACGCGAGATCCCGAGTTTAAGGGCTACATCAACGACGTGGGTGGACCAACGGCCAACTTTAGCCGCCCCGCCTGCGACAAGCAGCTCAAGCACGGTGTGTGCAAGAACAAGCGCTGTCTGTGGCCGAGCGTATGCAAGAACATGGTGGTCGACGAAAGCGGCTACACGCAGCTGTTGCGCGACCTGCGCCAGCTGCCGGGCGTCAAGAAGGTCTTCGTGCGCAGCGGCATCCGCTTTGACTACACCATGGCCGATGCCTCGGACGAGTTTTTGCGCGAGCTGCTGGAACACCATGTCTCGGGCCAGCTGCGCGTAGCGCCCGAGCACGTGAGCGATGCGGTACTGTCCGTGATGGGCAAGCCGAGCCGAGCTGTCTACGACGCATTCTGCCGTAAATTTGAACGCTTGAATCGCGAATACGGACTCAAGCAGTACGTGGTGCCGTATCTGATCTCGAGCCACCCCGGCTCGACCATGAAGGAAGCCGTGGACCTTGCCGAGGCCGTGCGCGACATGGGCTACATGCCCGAGCAGGTGCAGGACTTCTACCCCACCCCGTCCACCATGTCGACCTGCATGTACTACACCGGTGTAGATCCGCGCACCATGCAACCGATCTACGTGGCGCGCGACCCGCATGAGAAGGCCATGCAGCGCGCGCTCATCCAGTATCGCAAGCCCGAGAACTACAAGCTGGTGCGCGAGGCGCTAGAGAAGGCCGGGCGTCGTGACCTGATCGGCTATACCAAGCATTGCCTGATCCGCCCCGTGCCGCCACGCCCGGGCGAGACGTCTGCCGGCGGTGGGCATGGCACCGGCAAGAAGGGCGGCAAGGCCCACGGTGGCGCCGCCGGCAAGGGGCCCAAGGGCAGCAAGGGTCACGGCGGTATGTCCCGCGCGCAGAACACTGCCGGTCGCAATCGCGCGGCACAGGGGCGTCAGGGCGCCAACGGAGGCGGCAGACGCAACTAGCGAGGCGAGGCGGCATGCCGCCGTTGGCGACACGACACGCCCCACCAATAAAATGCCGCTCGCCGGGGCGTCGCAGAACGATTCCCCGGCGAGCGGCCGATTAATAGTGTCTATCTCAAAACGTCGTTACTTTTTGTCAAAACGACCATAGAGCGCAAACGAGAGCGTCGCGGAAATAACCCAAGTCAAAGCGATGCAGACGACAATCATGATCAGGTTCATGGGATTGCCGCTTGGATCGGCATAAACGGGCAACGAGGTAATGCCGGGCATAACAAAGCCGAAGCACTTTGCGCCGAGAACAACGGTAAGCGCACCGCCAATACCATCCGCGATCATCGCAGCGATAAGCGGAGTCCTGTTAGGAACCTGAACGGTAAACAAGGCGGGCTCGGAAATTCCCATAAATGCTGAGAAGGCGCACGTCATTGCAGCGGACTTGAGCTTTTCGTCGGTCATGCGCAGGGCCGCACCAAAAGACGCACCGCTTTCGGCGAGGTTATGGCAGAAAGAGATCGGGAGCAGATAGTCATACCCAAGCGTTGCGATATTGGAAATCTGGATAGGGCTCGTTGACTGATGCATGCCGAAGAGCACAATAAGCGGCATAAAGAAGCCCAGCAGAAAACCGGCAACAGGGCCCAACGTCGAGAATAGCCAAACGATACCGTTGGCGAGACCAAGACCGCACCAGGCACCAATCGGAGCGAGCACAAACAGGTTGACCGGAATCACGATAGCAAGGGAGAGTGCCGGGACGACAACGAGCTTAAAAAGATCCGGCACGACCTTGTCGATTGCGCGATATACAAAGGACAAGCCAATGACGCCAAAGATGACCGGGAACACGGAATCGGCGTAGCTAAAAATCGGCACCGTAAAACCGAACAGCGCAAGAGGCGTCTCGCCCGTACCGACAGCGTTGACAATGGTCGGGTACATCAGCGATCCGGCAACACAAAGCGCAAGCGAACGGTTGACTCGGAACTTATCAGCTGTAGACATTGCCAGCAAAAACGGCAAGAAGTAGAACGGGATATCCGAAATCATATTGAATATCGCAAAGTCGCCGGCACCCGTGTCGATTCCAAAAGCCGCGATAGCAGCCAGGATGCCCTTTACGATGCCTCCCGCCACCAGTGCGGGAATGATAGCGGAGAAGATGCCGGTGATGATATCGAATACGCGAGCCGAACCTTTTTGGAGCTCAGGCTGCTCGGCGTCGGCGGAGACCTCGCCACCCATCCTGTCACCTAGCATGGGCTCCAATTCGTCATATACCGACCCCACGCTGGCGCCGATGATAACCTGCCACTGCCCGTCTTTAACCTGCGCGCCCAAGGCGCCGTCAAGCGTCTTAAGGGCCTCCAGATCTGCCTTGCTATCGTCCTTCAGGTTGAATCTGAGCCTTGTAATGCAGTGCGTTGCCATAACAACGTTATCGGCGCCGCCCACGAGCTCGAGGACGCGAGCGGCCAGTTCCTTCTTGTCTGCCACGACAATCACTCCTACCCAAGATCCTCGCCATTAGTGGCGATACATTTCTGATACCAATAGAAAGAGTCTTTACGCGAGCGCTCCGCAGTGCCGTTGCCGCAATTATCCAAATCGACATAGATAAGCCCGTAGCGCTTGTCCATCGTAAGAGGACCGCAGGCAACAAGGTCAATGAATCCCCAGATCATATATCCGCGCACGTCAACGCCATCGATCACTGCTTCCTTAAGGCACTTTATGTGCTGGCGCAAATAATCGATTCGATACTCGTCGTGGATGCTGCCATCCTCCTCGACTACATCAGATGTACCGAGGCCGTTCTCGGCGATATACAGGGGCAGCCCATAGCGGTCATACATCTGGTTAAGGGTAACCCTCAGACCAATGGGATCGAGCTGCCAGCCCCACTCACTCGTCTCGAGATAAGGGTTCTTGTTTGCCATGACCAGATTACCCGCAGTCTTCTCCCATCCCTGATCGCAGGTGGATACCTGGGAAAAGTAGTACGAAAAGGCCAGGAAGTCGACCGTGTTGCGAGCGATGAGCTCTTCATCGCCCGGTTCCATTTGAATCTCGATATCGCACGCATCGAAATAGCGATTCATATAAGCGGGGTATTTTCCACGAGCCATCACGTCCGTATAGAACCAGTTGGAATACTGGTCGTCGTGAATAGCCTGCATGTTATCTTCGGGACGGCAGGTGGCGGGATACGTACAGAATCGAGCGATCATGCCGCCAACGGGAGTATCGGGCGAAAGACGATGGACAATCTCGACGGCACGCGCATTGGCAACGAACTCGTGGTGCAGGCACTGGAAGATGGCTCGATCGAAGTTCTCCCCCTCTTCGTCTTTGACCAGACAGACCCCGTCCCAAGGCGAAAAACGCGCTGCATTGAACTCGTTAAAAGGCAGCCAGAAATCGACCAGATCTCCCAATTCCGTAACGATTGTCTCGACATAGCGGGCGAAGAAATCAATCGTCTTACGATTCTTCCATCCCCCATATGTGGTGACAAGATTTACCGGGATGTCATAGTGGAGCATGGTGACGAAGGTCTTAATGCCGTGCTTTTTGCACTCACCCAGCATGCTTCGATACCACTCGATGCCTTCGCGGTTAGGCTCAAGGTCATCTCCGTTAGGATAGATCCGGCTCCAGCAAATAGAGGTGCGGAACAGCTTGAGACCCATCTCCGCAAAAAGCGCGATGTCCTCACGGTAGTGATGATAGAAGTCGTTACCGCGCCTAAACGGGTAGAACTCAACACCATCATCTGCGAGAGCGTTCATTAGTTCGTCATGGCAGAAGGGGTTGTTTTGATGCTTGTCCTCAATCTGGTCATGAGTCCAGGTACCATCCAGCCATCGACAATCCTGTGTCGACTTTCCCTTTCCGCCCTCATTCCAGGCGCCATCGGCCTGCGAGCACGATATGGCTCCGCCCCATAAAAAGTCGGAGTCAAACCCATGTTTTAACTTACTCATTTGCCCTCCTTGATCGGATGCTCCAGCGGATAACCCAATACTAGGAAGAACAAGATGCATAAGATATCGCATAGAAAGCGTGAGTTTATAACATTTTTTTAGATATAATACCGTTTAAAGCATCGATTCTACCGTTCACCCCTGGAGCACCCCATGGATTCGAATCTCAAACAGCTGCTCTATACGCATACCGAGACCGAAGAGTGGCATCGCACACATCCGGGAGAGCTCAGCCCGCGATATAACAGGGTGGAAACCACAACCATTAACGGCGAAGAGGTCTATCTGTTTGATTGGAAAGAAACTCTCGACGAAAACCCCGTGGGCCTTATCAAGGAGTCGCGCTTTACCGATATTCCTCCTCATATCAATCGGGATATGGAGCTTAACTACGTGTACGACGGCGTCTGCACGTTTATCGTCAACGGACGGCGACTACTCCTTAAAAAGGGCGATGTGCTCATTTGCAACACCGGCGTAGTCAGAAGCGTTCCATACGTTAAGGGCGAGCATGATATCGTCATTTCGATCGTCTTCAAAAAAGAAATGTTCGATTCGTTGTTCCTGAGCCAGCTACCCGGCGCGTCACCATTAACGAATCTTCTATTTGATTTTGTGTCCAAAAACCGCGAGGCCCGAAAATATCTCATTCTTCCAGAGGAATACGCCCGACATGCGCGACGCCTCATCGAGATGCTCTTTATCGAATATCACTTTAAAGATGCCTATTCCAATGAACTCATGAGGCACCTCGCCGTCAGCCTATTCCTTGTTCTCATTCGAGGACTGTACCGACGCTCCGCAACTGATAACCAGGCGATCATGTCGGACGAACGCATCGTGTCGATTCTGAATCATATTGAGCGAAGCTACGGCGACTGCACACTCGAAAGCATTGCGAGCGATACGGGTTATAGCACCAGCTATCTCAGCAGCTTGATCAAGCAAAAAACCGGCAAAACGTTTTCGCAAATAAAGCTCAACCAGCAGCTCACAGAGGCGGCATATCTTCTCAATAACACCGAGCGCAGCGTGCAGTATGTAGCCCGAAAAGTCGGCATCTCCAACATGTCATTCTTTTACTCAAAATTTAAAGAAGCATTCGGCGAAACGCCAGGTGCGTTCAGGACGCATCGGTCTAATTAAAGGCGTTATTACTCAGACCGATCAGCTTCGCGCGACACGGGAATGCACAATCGAAGCAGCGAGCGCATCGCCTCTACCAGCAGAAAGCCGGCGATGCCAACCGTGACCACAAGGTCGAGCGGTGTGCTCACAAACCACAGCAGCCCCATGAGATACGACCCGGCATTAAAGACAAAGTGCAGCAGGATCGTGTAGCGAAGCTTTCCAGTCGTCACGAGCACCCAGCCAAAAATGAGGCCGGCAGCGCCCGCATAGCAGCCCTGTACCCAGTTCATATGCATAAAGCCGAAGACCGCCGCCTGCAGCACGATTGCCGCGGCGACGCCCCAGGTACTCGGGGCCGCCCAGGGCACCATGGCGCCGTCTTGCGCGTTCGCGCGGCGCCGGCGCTTCCAGAGCGAACGGCACTGTGGATTAAACGCACGCAGCGAAAACTCAAAGATGATGCCGCGCACCAGCAGTTCCTCGCAAAACGGCGCGCCAAGCACCGTAGTCAGGACGGCAAGAAGGCTGGTATCGCCCATGCCCGTTTCCTCGACGAGCTCGCTATAGTCTGCCGCGACCTCGGGCAGCAGCGACAGCACGCCGTCGCATAGGTAGCTAATGACCACCTGCATGGATAGGCCGGTCACAACAACGCAGGCAATGCGCTTCCATGCCGCGCTTGCTCCCCCACCGAGCGGGCGCTCGCCTTGCCGGCGCGCCATGAAGGAGCGGGGCCACAGATAACGCCACCACAGCAGCGCCATCAAAAATGACGCCGTCTGAGCGGCAGCCTGGAACCATTGGATATCGAGATTGTCGATCGGATAGCCCGTCAGCACCGACACGGCATCGAGAACTGAAAACAGAACCATGCTCAGGGCAATATCGGCAGCAACAACACCAAAACAGGCAAGCGCCCAAATCATCGCATTGAGCATGCCAACCTCCTCAAAACCCGGCACTTAGGGACGTTCCTTAACTGCCGGCACAGACGATATGAGCAGGACATAAAAACATTGAGAGCCCCTGCTGCAT
>CATWSG010000008.1 GCA_958353395.1 uncultured Collinsella sp. | reverse complement strand
TCAATGGTATACGGGTGCATCATCGACGTCTTCAATACAGAAAATATCAGTGCGGGATGTTTTGGAAAATAACCCAAAACCGGCCATGTGGGGTCCTTTGGAGTCACCCTTTAGGCGGAACTCTCCTAATTATTTGGATGAGTCGTTTACTTACTTGTGCTGTTACCGTCTTCCCGCTGTTGTTGGGGTATGCTTTGTTCGTATGTAAACGTATGACATGTTGATGGGGGAGGGTGCTATGGCTCGCGAGAGTGCTCGTTCTAAGGATACGGCTAAGCCTGGCATCAAGGAAGTTGCGGCGGTGGCGGGGGTTTCGCCTACTACGGTATCTCGTGTGCTTAATAATCGTGGCTATATTAGCCAAGAGACCCGCGATAAGGTCCATGCCGCGATGAAGCGCATCAACTATACGCCCAACGATATCGCTCGTGCCATGCTCAACGGTCGCCTGAATCTTATCGGTATGATCGTCCCCTATGTCAGCAGCCCGTTTCATGCACAAGCGGTTCAAGCCGTTGAGCGTACCCTGGCCGAAATCGGTTTTAAGATGCTGCTGTGCAATAGTGCCAATCGACCTGATCTTGAGCGTTCTTATATCGATATGCTTCGGCGCAATATGGTTGATGGCGTCATTGTCAACTCGCTTAATATCGGTGCCGAGGCGTATGCCGAGATGGGTTTGAGTCTGGTTGGTATCGACTGCGACCTTGGCGAGGCCTCTGTTCAGATTGCGAGCGACAGCTATAGTATCGGCGAACTTGCCACGCGTCGCCTGATCGATGACGGGTGTTCGCGCATCCTGTGCCTGCGCAGCAATAGCCGCATGCGCATGCCTGCCAATAAGCGTACCGATGCCTACCTCGATGTTGTTGAGCAGGCCGGTTTGCCCGCGCTTGTCCGTGAGGTCGAGTTCGTTAAGCCCGACGACGAAAAGAGCGCGGTCGTTGCGAAGATCCTCGATGAGAACCCCGATATTGACGGCATCTTTGCGGGAGACGACACGATGGCGGCTATCTGTCTTAACGTGATGAAGCAGCGCGGCTTGAGCGCTCCGGGCGATATTAAGGTCGTGGGCGCGGATGGTGCCCGCCGCACTATGACGTTTATGCCTGACTTAACAACCGTTCGCCAAGATATCGATCGCATCGGAGAGCTCGCGGCGCAATCCATCATTGCTCTTATTAACGGCGAAAAGCCCGAATCGAATATCAAGCTCCCCGTTGAACTCATTGAGGGCAAAACCGCGTAGTTCATCCCGTGCCAAAAGAATTCCTCAAACACCTCTGATGACCGTTCGCCGGCATATGTCAACCGTTTGCCGACGACTGGAACTGCGAAAAGACGTATTGGTGTGAAAACGTTTGACATATGAAAACGATTGACATATCTTGCAGTTGTACCGAGTTAGTATCTCGTGAGAAAGGAAGTCTCGGATGCACAAGGTGTATTACCAGCCTGAGGGAATTTGGGTAGGCGACATCATGCCGTACGGCGAGGACGGCACGTTCTATCTCTATCATCAGCGTGACACGCGAAACCCCGGACCTTTCGGAGAGCCGTTTGGCTGGGCACTCGCGACAACCAAGGACTTCGTCAATTACAAAGACTTTGGCGAGAGCCTTGAGCGTGGCGGCGACGAGGAAGTCGACCAGTATGTTTATGCCGGCACGGTGTTTAAGGTGGGCGACAAGTACCATGCGCTCTACACTGGTTGCAATCGCGATAAGGTCAAGGCACGCTTGATGAAGCAGGTTCTTCTTCACGCAACGAGTGACGACGCCGTCAAGTGGGAGAAGAACATCGCCGAGACGCTGCTTCCGCCCCAGGAGGGTTACGATGACCGCAACTGGCGCGATCCCTTTGTGCTTTGGGATGAGGAGAACGAAGAGTACATGCTCATCCTCGGCACGCGTGTGGGCGAGGACAAGCGTCTGATGACCGGTCGTCTGGTCAAGTTCACCTCCAAGGACCTGGATACCTGGGAGTTCCAGGGCGACTGGTGGAATCCGGGCCTGTACACCATGTTCGAGATGCCTGATCTCTTTAAGATGGGCGACTGGTGGTATCTGGTGTTCTCCGAGTACAGTGATGGCAACAAGACCCGTTACCGCATGTCTCGCTCTATCAACGGTCCTTGGATCACTCCTGCGGACGATTCCTTCGATGGCCGCGCGTACTATGCCGCGCGTACCGCATTTGATGGCGAGCGCCGCGTTCTCTTTGGTTGGGTTCCTACGCGTGACGAGGGCGGTGACCCCAGCTCTTACCTGTGGGGTGGCACCTTTATGCCTCTCGAGATCGTTCAGCGTGCTGACGGAACGCTCGGCACCAAGCTCCCCGACAGCATGCTTGGCGCCTTTGGCGAGGCTAAGGCAGTCGAGGCCTTTGAGCTTTCCTGCGAGTCGGGCAAGGTCGAGCAGGTGCTCGCCGCGGATGCCGGTTCCACCTATATGCTCGATGCCGACATCGAGCTCGCCGGTGACGCTGCCGGCTTCTCGGTGAAGCTTGCCGAGGACGCCGAGTCCGGTCTTGCCTATGAGTTCCGCGCCAACCTGCGTGAGGGCAAGCTCGAGTTTACGGCGGCCCCCCAGTATCCGTGGTTCCAGGTCAACAACATGGGCCTCGAGCGTCCGTTGTTCTTTAAGGGCGAGGGCACTCATCATGTGCGTCTGGTCGTTGACGACGATATCGCGACCATCTTTGTCGATGATGTTGCGCTTAACGCGCGCTTCTGCAATAAGCAGGGCCAGGGTGTGGCACTGACGGTCACCGACGGTACGCTCAAGTGCGCAAATGCAACGATCGCGTCTCTGTAATGGCATCAAAACGTTTTATGATTTCGTAAGGGAATGGAGAGGAACATGGACTACAAAGTAGTGTCTCAGCAAGTCGTCGATAACGTCGGCGGTCTGGAGAACATCGAGGGCGCCACGCATTGCGTTACGCGTCTGCGTCTGGTGCTCAAGGATACGAGCAAGTACAACAAGGCCGAGCTCGAGAACATCGATGGCGTCAAGGGCGTGCTGTACAACAGCGGCCAGCTCATGATCATCTTCGGTACCGGTACCGTCAACAAGGTCTACGATGAGTTTATGGCTCTGACGGGCGTTAAGGAGATCAGCGCTTCCGAGGTCAAGGGCGCCGAGGCGGACAAGAAGGGCAAGTTCTTCTCGGTCCTCAAGGTATTCTCGGATATCTTTATCCCCATCATTCCCGCTTTCGTCGGCGCTGCTATCATCATCGGCCTTAAGTCGCTGATCGTTGCCAACGGCCTCTTTGGCATGGAGGGTAGCCTTGCCGACCACAGCGAGTTCCTCAAGAACCTCGCAAGCTTCTTTGCCATTATCGCCACCACGTTTGACTACCTGCCTGTCCTGGTTATGTACAGCGCGGTGAAGCGTTTTGGCGGTAACCCGATTCTGGGCATCCTCGTCGGTATCGTCATGGTTCACCCGAGCCTTATAACCGCAACACGTTCGTTATGGATCCGACGGGTGCTGAGTACTGGAACTTTGGTCCGCTCTCCATTCCCATGGTTGCTTTCCAGGGCGGCGTGTTCCCTGCAATCCTGACTGCCTGGTTTATGGCCAAGGTCGAAAAGATTGCCCAGAAGTACATCCCCGAGGTCGTCTCGTTTGTCTTTGTCCCGACCGTTACCCTGATTCTTGCTAACGTTGCCCTGTTCACCGTGTTCGGCCCGCTCGGCAACCTGATCGGCGACGTCCTCGCTGGCGTAATCGATGTCCTGTACAACAGGATGGGCGTCTTTGGCGCCTTTGTCTTCGCCGCGTTCCTGCAGCCGCTCGTCGTTACTGGTACGCATCAGTTCATCCAGGGTATTGAGGCCAACCTCGTTGCCACGACCGGCTTCAACTACATCCAGGCCATCTGGTCGGTTTCCATCATCGCCCAGGGCGGCGGCGCCATCGGCATGTATCTCATCCACAAGAAGCACTCCAAAGAGCGCAACATCTGCATGTCGTCCTTTATCCCGACGCTGGTCGGTATCTCCGAGCCCGCAATCTTTGCTGCAAACATGCGCTACTCGATCATCCCGTTCGTCTGCGCTTGCATCGGTGCAGGCTGCGGCGGTGCCTTCGTGAAGCTCTTTGAGGTGCGCGCTATCGGTCAGGGTCTGACCGGTGTGCTTGGCCTGCTCATCGTTACGCCCGAGACGCTCGTGTGGTATGTGGCCGGCAATCTCATCGCCTTTATCGTGCCGATCGTCTTGATCTTTGCCTACAACAAGGCAAAGGGCGTGCCGACCACCGATGAAGAGGGCGCTGGCGCTGGCTTCGACGTTAGCTTCTAGTTGAGCCGTTCAGCGTAATCTGAGGATAAGTCCATTTGAGGAAGGGCGTTCGACTCGTGTGAGTCGAGCGTCCTTCCCCATAGACGAGAAAGTCAACGGCGATGTTTAATCAAAAAAATAAGGTGACACGCGCGGACTATGAGCAGTGGCGAGCTGGACAGGACGAGACGGCGGCTCGCATCGCGTCCGACCCCGATAGGCTCCTGTTCCATGTGGAGCCTGAGCTTGGCTGGCTCAACGACCCCAACGGTTTGGTTCAGATTGGTGATACGTATCACATCTATCATCAATACGATCCGTTCGATGCTGCGCATGGCGGTCCAGTGCTTTGGAACCATCTGACGACAAAGGATTTTGTGACCTACGAGAATCACGGTCCCGTGCTGTTTCCCGATTCCGATTTGGATTCGAGTGGAGCGTATTCTGGTTCTGCCTTTGTACGTGATGGTAAGATTCACTACTTCTATACCGGCAACGTCAAGCATTTTGACCGCGATGATTACGACTACGTGTTGACGGGCCGTGAGCAAAACCAAATTCATATGGTTGCCGAGAATCCCGACGAATTGGGCGAGAAGCGCATGGCTGTTGGGCCGGTCGATTACCCCGACGATATCGGTACGCACGTGCGCGACCCCAAAATCCTTGAACACGACGGTATCTACTACATGGTTCTCGGCGCTCGTACGAAAGACAATCGTGGCTGCGTGCTTGTCTATGCCTCGCACGATCTAGAGGACTGGAGCTATGCGACGCGCATTGAGCCGGGCGAGAAGTTTGGCTTTATGTGGGAGTGCCCTGATCTATTTGAGCTTGATGGCGAGCTTATTCTCGTTTGCTGTCCGCAGGGTGTGCCCGCCGATGGTTGGTGTTACCGCAATCCGCACCAGTGCGTGTGGTTCTCCATCGAGGCCGATTGGGAGGCGCCGAGCTTTAAGATCACCGGGCAGGGCATGCCCCCGATGGTCGATGCCGGCTTTGATTTCTACGCACCGCAGTCCTTTGAGGATGCTGCGGGTCGGCGTTTGATGATCGGGTGGTCTGGTTGCCCCGATGCGACGGCAGAAAACCCGACGGTGGCACGCGGGTGGCAGTGCGCGTTGACGGTGCCGCGAGAGCTGAGCATACGCGATGGTAAGCTCTGTCAGCAGCCGGCGCACGAGATTGAGAAGGTGCGCGGCGACTGCGTTCGCGCGACAGGCGGTGAAACCGTTGAGGAGCCGGGCCGCCTGTTTGATCTTGTGGTTTCCTGTGAGGGCGCCAAGATGGTCGAGCTCGAAATCCGCAAGGGTGTCTTTGTGCGTTATACGGACGGGATGCTTACCCTCGATATGGGTGACGAAGGCTATGGGCGCGACCAGAGGTCGATTGAGCTCGGCGAGCTTCGCGACCTACGCGTGCTTTCGGACACTACGATGGTCGAGATTTTTGCAAATGGCGGCGAGGCGGCACTTACGAGCCGTACCTATTCGCCGGCGGTTCCGGCGATGGAGCTGCACGCCGAGGGTGCGGTATCGATGAATTTCTACCGCCTCGTGCATTAACCGTGCATGGAGTACGATTGGACTTGCTGGGCGGAATGTGTCGCAGTTACCGCGGCCAGCTACCGTTTATCGCGTATAGCGACCGTTTGCGGAATAAGTAACACTCCTTAATAAACCGTGTAGAATCTCAGGATGCACGGAGTTTTCCAGGGAGACGCTGTCCTTTGTTGTGTGCAAGGGGCGGCGTCTCTTTGGCGCTTGGACGCCGTTGTGCAACAGTGCGGCGGCGCGTGCCATGTATTGAAAAGCCAATGTTGAGATGGGTCGTGATAATAATGGGCAAGTACGTAATCGTGGTTGAGTCTGGGTCGGATGTGACGCCGGAGCTTTGCGAACGCTACGGCATCGTGCGCGTGCCCATGCATGTCATGATTGGTGACGAGACCGTCGAGGACGGCTCGATCGATCCGCTCGAGATTTATTCACGCTGCAACGAGTTTGGCGTAATGCCCAAGACCAGCGGCTGCGCGCCTGCGGATTTTGCTCACGTGTACGACCGTATCCATGCCGAGCAGCCCGATGCGACCATTCTGCATCTTGCGTACTCCGAGGCCACGACCTGCTCGCATCAGTCCTCCAAGATTGCAGCTAAGGGCCGCGACTACGTGTTCTCCATGGACACGCGCTTTGTCTCGGTGGGCCAGTCGCTTGTTGTCGTCGAGACCGCCAAATACATCGAGGCTCACCCCGATGCCACCGTCGACGAGATCTTTGCATTTACGAACTCCGTCATGGACCGTGTGCTGCTGGGCTTTGTTCCTACGGACCTTGCCTTCCTTAAGGCAGGCGGTCGTCTGTCCAACGTGGCATTCCTCGGTGCCCACCTGCTCAAGATTAAGCCCTGCATTGAGGTGACGGGCGGCAAGTTCGTGGCGACCAAGAAGTTCCGCGGTTCTATGCTCAAGTGCGCCCGTGCCTTTATTGACCACATGGTTGCCAAGGGCGAGATCGACTACTCGCATATTGGCCTGGCGTATTCGGTGGGTCTTTCCGAGGAGTTGCGCGACGACATGGAAATCTATGCGCGCGACCTGGGCTTTAAGGACATTACCTGGACTCAGGTTGGTGGCGTCATCTCGAGCCACTGCGGCCCGACCGCCTTCGGTGCGGTGCTCACGCTTAAGGCGTAAAGGCCGCAGGTGAGCGTTCTTCAGCCTGACATCTCGACGTAGACCCCAGCCATGGTGATGGGGGATAGATTAAAACGTGCCATTCTAGCCCGAGACGTTTAAACGCAAGCGCATGGGCTAGAATGGCTCTGGCATTTTAATTGGTTGCATCCAAGGAGAGGCAAGGTAGCGGGAATGGCTGAGATGACGCTTGAGGGTGTGGACGCTCGTCCTGAGGATTCCGCATTTGCCCTAGGCCGCGTGCATTCAATCGAGACGATGGGAACGGTCGACGGACCCGGCATTCGCTTTGTGGTGTTTGTCCAGGGCTGTCCCATGCGCTGCGCGTATTGTCACAATCCCGATACCTGGTCGGTTAACGGCGGCACCATGGTGACCGTCGAACACCTGATGGATGAGTTCCAGAGTAACCACGAGTTCTATCGCAGCGGCGGAATTACGGTTTCGGGCGGCGAGCCGCTCCTACAGCCTGAGTTTTTGGCCGACCTGTTCCGCGCCATGCACAATAACCCCGATGGCCGCGTGCATACCTGCCTTGACAGCTGCGGATATGCGTTTGATCCCAATCACCCCGAGAAGTTCGATGCCGTTCTCAACGAGACCGACATGGTGCTGCTCGATATTAAGCATGCCGACCCGGTCGAGCATAAAAAGCTGACTGGTTGCGATCCCGCACGCATCTTGGCGTTTGGCGATGAGCTTGCACGTCGCAAGATCAAGGTTGTTATCCGTCACGTGGTGGTGCCGGGCATTACCGACACGGTGGAGGAGTGCGAGAAGCTCGGTCGCCTCATCGCTCCATGGCACAACGTGGTGGGCCTGGAAATGCTGCCATATCACACGATGGGTGTCGTCAAGTACGAGCAACTGGGCATTCCCTATAAGCTCGAGGGCGTGCCCCAGATGGATACCGCGCGCATGCCCGAGCTGCGCAATGCCGTTATGACCGGCATGAAAAAGCGCCGTGCGGAGCTCAGGTCGGCCATCGGCTAACAAGCCATTTTTGCCCCTTTATGATATCCGAGCTGTACTGGCCTAACGGCTTGGTGCAGACACGGTTGAGTCAAAATGCTGGTACCATACCGTGGATAAGCAGTTTTCACAGGTTTGGGGGATGGTATGCCTACCATCGCAATCATCGGTGCGCTCGAAAAAGAGGTTGCGCAGATTAAGGAAGAGCTGAGTGGCGCGCATGAGTCGCAGGAGGCGGGCTTGACCGTTGTGAACGGTGGGCTTTCGGGTCTGACAGTAGTCGCCACGACGGCGGGCATGGGGACCGTGAACGCCGCTGCCGCAACGCAGCATCTCATCAGCAAATACGCCCCGCAGGCCGTAGTGTTTTCGGGCATTGCGGGTGGCCTTAACCCTAAACTGCATATTAACGACGTGGTTATAGGCAAGTGCCTGCGCTATCTGGATACCGATACGGCACTCATCGCCGAGTCCGCGCCGGGGCTCGAGGAGTTTGTCTCGACGCCGGTGTTGGCTGATGTCGCCGCCGCCGTGCTTGCCGAGCGTGGATTTGTGGATGTCTCGGCGGATGAGACTTCTGCGGAGAAGGACCCCAAGCAGTTCCTGTGTGGCACTATCGCCACGGGTGACCGCTTTGTTACTGGTGATGCCATGCGTAACGCTGCGATTGAGGCCACGCATGCCGATTGCGTCGAGATGGAGGGCGCGGCAATTGCGCACATCGCGGCCAAGAATGGTGTCGATTGCCTGGTGCTGCGCGCTATCAGCGATAATTGCGACGAGGCATATGACGCGTTTTGCGAGCGCGAGTTCGATCTGGACGAGTACGCTCGCACCGCGAGCGGCATCACGCTCGATATCGTCCGCCGCATTGCCGCTGCGCAATAGCGCGTCTATTTGTAAGAACCTACGACCAAGGAGTGTCCATGGCCGATTCCATTAACTATCAGCTTGCCAAGTTCGTTGCCAGCTACGGCAAGGTTTCGCAGATTCCCGAGTCCACCTGCCCCGAGGTGAGCTTTGTCGGCCGCTCCAACGTGGGCAAGTCGTCGATCATGAACAAGCTCTTTGGCCGCAAGAACCTGGTCAAGGTTTCCAGCACGCCGGGCAAGACGAGCAATATCAATTTCTTCGAGGCCGACGACGTGCACTTTGTGGACCTGCCGGGCTACGGTTTCGCGCGTCGCTCCAAGGCCGAGCGCGATCGTTGGGCCGAGCTCATTGGCGACTTTTTCGACTCCGAGCGCAGCTTTAACTTGGTCGTCTCGCTGGTGGACATTCGCCACGACCCCAGCAAGCTCGACCACGACATGATCGACTATCTACAGGGCAACGAGTTCAACTTTATCGTCTGCCTCACCAAAGCCGATAAGCTCAGCCGCACCCAGCAGGCCCGCCAGGCAGCAGCCATCAAAAAGCAGCTCAACGTCCCGGCCGAAAACGTGATCATCACAAGCTCCCAGACCGGTACCGGCATCGACGAACTCAAAAAGCGCATCGCCGAGGCCTGCCTCTAATCGGGCTGCAGCCCCTCAAAAGCTCCCATCTATATCACCCCAGTGATAGTTATTGGTAAACTATCACTGGGGTGATATTTTTTAGGAGGTCGATATGGAGCTTTGGCACGGGTCGGAGGTTGTTGTCGAGCATCCATCGTTGGATAAATGCAGGCAATTCAATGACTATGGGCGCGGGTTTTATTGCACACCGCATGAGGAAATGGCAATGGAGTGGGCATGTCGGACCGAGTCTGATGGCATTGCCAATCGATATGAGCTTGATTTAGATGGCCTTGCGATTTTGGATTTGGAATCAGGTGAGTTCTCGATTCTCAACTGGCTTGCAATTCTGGCGAATAACAGAGAGTTCAATGTTTCAACGCCAGTAGCACGCGAGGGGCTTCGTTATCTGCTGGATAACTGCCTGATTGATATTTCTCCCTATGACGTTATTCGAGGCTATCGTGCAGACGATTCCTATTTCTCGTTTGCAAGACAGTTTGTCAACGGCATGATCTCGCTCAGGCAATTGCAGCGCATTATGTTTTTGGGGGATTTGGGCACTCAATATGCGCTTATGAGTGAGCGCGCGTTCTCGGCGATCAGGTTCTGCGATTGGAAGCAGGTCTCGGGAGCTGAGTTTTATCCCAAACGATTTGAGCGAGAACAGAACGCTCGACGTAAGTATCTGGATACGGTAAACGGATTTGACTCTGATGGTGTTGACATTAGGGATTTGATGGCAGGGAGGGTTGATTTGAATGATCCAAGAGTTAACGGATTGTGGGCCGAGTAGGACATACCCCGTCTACTACCTCGAGGATGCAATGAACAACCTCGGCGACTGCTTTGACTATGCCGTCAATGACTATGGAGCAGAAGGATCGGAAGTTGCTGAACTCTTTTGCCTGAGCGGGGTTGCTCGAGAGTTTGAGCGCGGCAATGCATGGGTAGTGTCGGGAAAATCGGGCGTTGAGCTGTTCGCGCTCATTGCCGAAAGGTCCGGCTATCAATCAAGGCCGATGCCAAATCGAACCTACCGATTCGAAAAGACACCGGAATACTGGACAGGCTGGATGCTGGCATACCTGCAGTGGCGCTTAGGAGAGTCTTTCGAAGATTTGCTGCATGTCGTTCCATTTGATGTGCTGCGCAGTCTGTATTGCCCCTGGCACGAAGCCTCGGAGGAACGCGTGGCTCGTCTCGTCTGCGATATGGCGAAAAAAGCGTCCAGGCAAACCAAACTTGCGTTAGCAAGAAAGAGACTCAAGAAAACCCAACAAGATCTGGCATACGAATCGGGTGTGTCACTCCGCTCAATCCAAATGTACGAGCAGCGTCAGAGAAACATCAATGAAGCCTCGGTAACAAGCGTACGAGCCATAGCAAAAGCCCTCCACTGCAACATCGAGGACCTCCTAGAACCAGTCTTCGAATACAAAGAAACCGGCGCCGTCTAAGCCAAGCACACAGCCGATGCCCGCCTCTAGGAAGTGCTCCAGCCTAGCAAGAGCCCCTATCAATAAAAATCCAAACTATCAGCCCGGCGACTTTCCAGAGCGTAGGTCCCTGTAGCCGCCGCCGGTGAAGTTAACATAGGGGAGGCTAGGGGGCTTTGCCCCCAAATCTTTCCGCAGGACGGCAGGACCCCCGCCGCACGAAGTGCGCAGCGGGGGTCCTGCCATGTCCGAGGACGATTTGGGGGCAAAGCCCCCTGGCCTCCCCGGCGAGTATACGGGACGGCGACTACAGGTATTCGATCTGGGCGCCTTCCGTGTCGCACGTCAGAATATGCGTATCACACTTAGGGAACTGCTCGCGCAGCTTGACCTGCAGGAACTTTGCCACGATGGTATCGTCGGTCACAGCCATGAGGGTCGAGCCCGAGCCGCTAATCCAGATGGTCTTAGCGCCGCCGTTAAGGCAGGTGTCGCGCACGGCGTTGTAGTCGGGAATCAGGCGGCGACGATAGGGCTCCTGAATGCGGTCGTCATTGGCGGCGGCAATCAGGTTGAGGTCACCGGTCTCCAAGCCGCGCGTCATACCGGCGATGCGGCCCATCTGCCACACGGCGGTGGAGAGCGGAATCTCCTGCGGCACGACCTTGCGCGCCTCGCTCGTGTGTACCTCGTAGGGCGGAATCACGGTAATAAAACGCAGGCGATCGCTCACCTCGTAGCGCAGGCACTGGGGGAGCGAATCGGTCGGCGTAAAGGAGCAGACGGCGCCGCCCAGGATAGCGGGGGCGACGTTATCGGGATGGCCCTCGACCTCGGTGGCGATGCGAACCAGCTCGGCGCGGTCGACGGTGTGGCCTGTCAGTGCGGCGGCGGCCATAATGCCGGCGACGACGCAGGTGGAGCTGGAGCCCAGGCCGCGGGCGACGGGCACGTCGGTCTGGATGTCGATGGCAACGGGAAAAGCCGGCTCGCCCCAGGCGGCCAGAGCATCGACAAAGCTTACATAGACCAGGTTATTCTCGTTTTGGAACTCTTCGGGGCAGCCCGTGATGGTGAGCTTGTCGGCGCGCTCAAAGGTAAAGTGCGAGTAGAGGCTGACGGCCATGCCGAGGGTATCGTAGCCAATGCCCAAGTTGGCGCTTGTTGCTGGGACGGTGATCTTGATCATGTGAGTCCTCCTGGCGTGCCTGGCTGTTTAGTTCGCTGCTCGGGCAGTCCTGCGCAAGACGGAAAGCACATTAAGTGCTTTCCTTTGCGTGCGGAACTCGCGACGAACTAAACAGCCAGGCACGCTATGCACGTTCGTCATCATCCCGGTAGGTATCTGATAAAAGAAGGTGCGCCGGCTTTCGCCGGCGCCTTATATGGGGTTTAGTTGGTAGCCATCTTTTTTGCTGCAGACTCTACGTAGTTGGCCATGTCGGCTACGTCGCAGACGTCTTCGAAGCGGACGGGTTTGGACTCGAGCTCGGCGAGCTGGGTCGGGGCGACCGTGTTGGTGGCCTGCTCGAGTACACGCATGGCCTCAAAATCATCCTCGGGAACGTCGAGGCCCAGGGCGTCGCAGCAGGCGCGTGGGAACTTGTAGGGGCTGGCGGTCGAAAGCAGCACGCGAGCCTTAGCGCCCTCGGCGGGGGCGACCTGCTCAAAGACGTGATAGCCGCAGGCGGTGTGCGGGTCGATCACGTAGCCGTTGGCGTCCCAGCAGCTCTTGATGGCGGCGCGGACCTCGTCCTCGCTGGCCCAGCCGCAGCCAAACACGCTCTGAATCTTTGCCAGCAGGTCGGCGGGAACCTCATAGCGACCAGTCTGTGCCAGCTGCTCCATAAGGCCGGCAACGAGCTCGCAGTCGCCATCGGACAGGAAGTACAGCATGCGCTCCAGGTTGGAGCTGATGAGGATGTCCATCGACGGCGAGATGGTCGTGAAGAACGGACGGTTGCGGTCGTAGACGCCGGTGGTCAGGAAGTCAGCCAGAACGTTGTTCTTGTCGCTCGCGACGATGAGCTTGGCAACGGGCAGACCCATGCGCTTGGCGTAGTAGCCGGCCAGGATATCGCCAAAGTTGCCGGTCGGCACGCAGAACTCCACGGCATTGCCGGCCTCGATGGCACCGGCGCGCAGCAGCTGCGCATAGGCGGCAAAGTAGTAGACGACCTGCGGCACCAGGCGCCCGACGTTGATGGAGTTGGCGCTCGAAAGCACCGTGCCGGCGGCTTCAAGGCGCTCGGCCAGCTCCTTATCGGCAAAGATGCGCTTGACGGCGCTCTGGGCGTCGTCGAAGTTGCCGCGGATGCCGCAGACGGCGACGTTGCCGCCCTCCTGCGTGGACATCTGCAGATTCTGCACGCGGCTGACTTTGCCTTCGGGATAAAAGACGGTGATGCCCGTGCCCGGAGCGTCGGCAAAGCCGGCGAGCGCTGCCTTGCCCGTGTCGCCCGACGTGGCGGTGACGATCATGATGCGCTCGGCGCCACCGTCCTTGGCAGAGGTGCGGGCCATCAGGCGGGGGAGCATCTGCAAGGCGACGTCCTTAAAGGCGCTCGTGGGACCGCCAAAGAGCTCCATCACATAGGTTTGAGGAGCGTCGGTGCCCGGCGCTGCGTCGAGTTTGACGAGCGGCGTGACCTCATCACTCGCAAACGTACCGCGGTAAGCCTCATTCACACAGGCCGAAATTTCTTCGTCCGTGTAATCGTTCAGTAACATTCCCAACACATTTTGAGCGATTTCAAAGTACGATTTATCGGCAAGCGAGCTGATATCGACCTGCTGGGTGCCAAGCTCGTCCGAGACAAACAAACCCCCGTCGGGAGCGATGCCGGTGCGGATTGCCACCTTACTTGAGCATGATAAAGTGCGTCCTCGTGTACTATGATAAGTTCCCATATAACAGTGCTCCTCGGATACCTTGGTCCCAATCGGTGAACCCATGGTATCAGAGCGCGCAAAACAGGTTTGCAGAGGCTTTTAGAAAGGTAACCTCCACGCCATGATAAAAATTGCCAAGTTTGGCGGCTCGTCGGTCGCCGACGCTGAACACTTCAAGAAGATCAAGGCCATCGTCGATGCCGACCCTGCCCGCCGTTTTGTGGTGGTTTCTGCCTGCGGTCGTCGCTTTAAGGGCGACACCAAGGTGACCGACCTGCTCTACCTGGTTAACGCGCACGTTAAGTATCACGTGTCGTGTGAGGAGCTGCTCGAGGACATTGGTCAGCGCTATTTTGATATCGCTGACGAGTTGGAGCTCACCTATCCCATCCGTAAGGAGTTCGCGGCCTTTGCCGAGCGCGCCCGCTCGGGCGGCTACTCCACCGAGGAGCTCGTGAGCCGCGGCGAGTACTTCACCGCTCGCCTGATGGCCGAATACCTGGGTCTGCCGTTCCTGGACGCTGCGACGGTTGTGGCATTCCATCACGACGGTACGCTCAGCATGAACCGTACCTCCGAGCTGGTGCAGGAGTACGGCCAGCAGGGCGGCTTTGTTATGCCCGGTTTCTACGGCGCGACGCGTGAGGGTCAGATCAAGCTGCTCGATCGTGGCGGCGGCGATATCTCGGGCTCGATCCTGGCCAAGTGCCTGGGTGCCGACCTGTACGAGAACTGGACCGACGTCTCGGGTTTCTATTCTGCCGATCCGCGTATTGTTCCCGAGGCTCAGCCCATTGCGCGCGTTACCTACGAGGAGCTGCGCGAGCTTTCGTACATGGGCGCAAGTGTCCTGCACGAGGAGGCCGTGTTCCCCGTGCGCGAGGCGGGTATTCCGCTGGTCATCAAGAACACCAATGCGCCGCAGGATCCTGGCACCATCATTAGCGAGACGGCTGACGAGGGTGAGGCCGAGCCCATCATTACCGGCGTGACCGGCAAGCGCGGCTTTGTCGCCATCAACGTTGCCCGCGACCGCACCAAGCCCCGCGTTGGCTTTATGCGCCGTGCACTTTCGGTGTTCGAACGCTATGACGTTTCCGTCGAGCACATGCCCACCGGTGTCGACCGCTTTGGCGCTGTGGTGCAGGAGCAGGATGTGCACGACTCGCTGTACTCGCTTGTGGGCGACATTCAGCAGGAGGTCGAGCCGCTCGAGATCGAGGTTGTCGAGGGCTTGGCGCTCATCGCGACCGTCGGTCGTAACCTGCGCGGCCGTGCGGGTATCTCGGGGCATCTGTTTGGCATGCTCGGCCAGGCCGGCGTGAGCGTGCGCATGATTTCGCAGAGCTGCGACGAGATCAACATCATTATCGGTGTCGAGGAGAAAGACTTCGACCTGGCGATTCGGACCATTTACCGTGCCTTCTCCGATGAGAACGGCATTGTGAAGGTCTCCGATTTGGAGGCTCCCACGCCGGTCGATCCCACCCTGGCCGCGCTCAAAAAGTAGCGACTGCTCGGTATATTTTTGGGACAAGTGCCAAAAATCTAGCACGGGGCGTTTCGTTTCGGTTTCGTTTCGACGGGGCGGGTTTCGTGTCCGCCCCGTTCTTGTATACACTGGCAACAACAATCGGCCTGCTCGGCGTGCAGGCAAAAGCCATAACCTTTAAAGGGGGAAGCATGAAACAGTACACGGTTGCTATTTTGGGCGCGACGGGAGCCGTGGGCACCCAGATGCTCGAGTGCTTAAACGAGCAGGAGTTTCCGGTTGGCAAGCTCAAGCTGCTGGCGAGCGCTCGTTCTGCGGGCAAAACCGTCGAGTTCCGCGGCGAGCAGATCGTGATCGAAGAGGCTTGCCCCGAGGCCTTTGAGGGCTGTGACATTGTGCTTGGAGCCGCCGGCGACGACATTGCGAAGGAGCTACTGCCCGAGGCCGTCAAGCGCGGCGCCGTCGTGGTCGACAACAGCCATGCCTTCCGTATGGATCCCGAGGTACCGCTGGTCGTGCCCGAGATCAATGCCGACGACATCAAGTGGCACCACGGCCTGATCGCCAACCCCAACTGCGCGACCATTATCGGCCTGGTTCCCACCTGGCCGCTGCATCAGCTCGCCGGCGTGAAGCGCATGATCGTCTCGACGTACCAGGCGGCTTCGGGTGCTGGCGCTCCCGGTATGGCCGAGCTCGAGGCTCAGCTGGCCGCTCTGGGCCGTGGCGAGGAGATTCCCGAGCCGCGCGCATTTGCCGCCCAGCTCGCGAGTAACCTGATTCCGCAGATTGGCGGCGTCAAGGAGGAGGGCTTTACCTCCGAGGAGATGAAGCTGCAAAACGAGGGCCGCAAGATCATGCACCTGCCCGAGCTGCGCGTGAACTGCACCTGCGTGCGCGTGCCCGTGCTGCGCTCGCACTCTGAGAGCATTACGCTCGAGTTTGAGCGCGACATTACGGTTGACGAGGCCCGTGCTGCGCTGGCCGCCGCTCCGGGCGTGAAGCTGGTTGACGACATGAGCGCCGAGGATGCGCACGATCGCTTCCCCATGCCGATGGATACGTCCGACCAGGACCTGATTTGGGTCGGTCGTGTGCGCCGCGATATCTCGAACCCCGAGGCCGCGCGTGGCATCACCTTCTGGTGCTGCGGCGATCAAATCCGTAAGGGCGCGGCAACCAACGCCGTCCAGATTGCTAAGCTGCTCTGCGAGTAGTGTGACCTGTCCGGCGGGGGCCGGGCTTAGTTTTCAGAACGTCCTCGACCATGTGTGGCGCCTTGTCCTGCTCCTTCGGAGCCGCGGACAAGGCGCCACACTGGTCTGCGGAGTGTTCTGAAAACTAAGCCCGGCCCCCGCCTTCGGTGACGCTGCTGCAAGCGACCTGCGATGGGGCCGTTGTTGGTTGGGGCCGCTGGGCTGATATGGGGGCACGTGGCCGTTGCAGGCCCTGGTCCCGGCGGCGGCCTCGGCGCTTTGCGCCTGCCGCCTTTGGGGACTGCGGAGCGCGGTCGGCAGCTGCGGCGCTGTCGCGCCTGCTGCCTGGGGTGACTGCGGGGCCGTGACGGCAGCTGCGGCGCGCTGCGCCTGCCGCCTGAGGTGACTTTGGGGTTGGGGTGAATCGGGGTCTAATACTTTTCCCGAGAAGTGAACGACCTTATTTTGACCCCTGAAGCATTGGCATATTTTGACCGCTATTTCCTGCGGTTTTGCTGTGCGAATCCTGCGGTTTTGCGGTCTAAAGGTGTGGATGCTCCGGGGCTTCGTTTTTACTCGTTCACTTCTCGGGAAAAGTATTAGAGCTCAGCTGGTAGAGGTACCGCTTTGGCGTCGAGCCCCCGCGTCATCTTCGCTTGATTGGGGAAAGCGGTCTCGCTTAAACAATTACGAGCCTGCCCGGGCGTATCAGGCAGGTTGTCTGCACAATTCGCGGTATCATGGTGCGGAGTTTTGAAAGGAGCCGCTGGTGGTCACGACGACGTTTGCTTCGCCTTTGGGCGAGATTCTGCTTGCCGCTGATGGCCGCGGTTTGACAGGGCTTTGGTTTGAGGGGCAGGAGCATTTTGGCTCTACGCTGCTCAAAGAAGATGCGGAGCACGTTGAAGGCGCCGACGCGGTTTCCGGTATTGGTGGCATGTTGTCGGCGAATCCGGCAAATGGTGCGGCCTCTTCGGTGCTTGAGCGTTCCTGGGCTTGGCTGAATGCTTATTTTGCAGGGCAGGAGCCTCGGTTTACGCCGCCGTTGCATATGATCGGTACGGCGTTTCAGCGCGAGGTTTGGTTTGAGCTGCTTTCTATTCCGCGTGGTGAGGTCGCTACGTATGGTGAGATCGCCCAGCGTGTCGCCGCCCGACATCGTGTACCGGGAAACGAGGCGCCCGTTGTGTCTCCCCGTGCTGTGGGGGCTGCGGTCGCGCGTAATCCCATTTCGATTATCGTGCCGTGCCATCGCGTGGTGGCAGCCGACGGATCGCTCAACGGATATGCCGGCGGGCTTGACCGCAAGGAGTGGCTGCTGCGGCTTGAGGGCGCGTACGAGGAGTAACGCTTGAACACTTTGCCTGTAGTAGCCGACTTCGACCAAAGCTCGCTCGAGTTCGCTTTGATCAGAGCACTTAAGACCCTTGTTAGCTGTCAATAGTACTATCTGTTCGTTGATGGATATCCACGACTTCTGGTATTTCATTTAAGCCTCTTGATATAAAAAGAGCTGGAGTTGCGCATCGTTGAGAGGCTTTCCAGCTTTAGAGACATAAAATTATAAGATACGATGACCTGCGTCAAGGAAGCTGCCAGATGACCTTGGAGCGGCTGATTGCCTGGCCTAAAACCTGATGCGCGGGACGGCGCCCCACGCTATTCAGCGCGCTTGATAGGATGACGAACCACAGTCTTAAGTTTCTCCGGTGCACATTTGCGTGGATCGGAGAGATAGATTTCGTGATGTAAACGGGAGTCTGAGAAGTCGGGGACATAGCCCTGCTCGGTCATGTATTCATGCATAGCGTTTACAGTCGCCGGTTCGTTGTCGTAGGGCCCGGTGTGCATGCATTGAACGCAGAGACCCTCGTCAACTTTAAGCAGCTCAACGGCGGAAAAGTCCAGTTTCTTCTTGGTCGTGGCTTCCGCGACTGCCCAGTCAAAGTCATCTTGGGTGACGAAATCGGGCAGGCGGATGCACGAGGTAAAGTTGAAATCGTCCTTGCGTACATAGTCGATGTCGCCGCTCGGGGAGTCTTGCCACCAGAAACCCTCGAGCGGCGGTACCACAAAGTCGAAATAGCCCTCGATACTCCTTGAGCCTTTCTTCGACATCTTGACGGTATAGGCGATGCCGTAAAGCAACGGCAGGGCGTTTTGATACTCGCCACCTTCGGTATTTGGGTCACCCTTTCCGCGAACGGCTACGTAGTTCATAGGCGGGACAGTTACGATACTCGGCTTGCTTGCAGGTCTGTAGAGCTCCTTGCATTCCTTCTTAAAGTCGAACGCCATGTTGGCCGCCTTTCTGCGTATTGGCCTGCTTAGATAGCTGAATCATATCATAGAAACGAACAGCTGTTCGAATGAGTTGGCTGACAGATTGAGATGCGTGCGTTGTGTTTGGCGGTCGGCCTGACCCCGTCGATGATTTCTCTGCCTCCCCGGCGCCTCATCTATAGCTGCCGTTTCCCCATATAAAACCTGCCAAAATAAACCTGTCCCTTTTTGGTCGGTGCGAAATGGGTAATACTAAAGAGTTATCCGACCAGATGGGAATTAATCGATGGCCTATATCGAATTCAAAGACGTCATCAAAGCATACGGCGAGGGCGACGCCCGTATTCACGCGCTCGACGGTGCGAGTTTTACGGTCGAGCGCGGTGAGCTCGCCATCATTCTGGGCGCTTCGGGTGCCGGCAAGACCACGGCGCTCAACATTCTGGGCGGCATGGATACGGCGACCTCCGGCACCGTGACGGTGGACGGGCGCGACGTGAGCTCTGCTAACGAGGCACAGCTCGTGGAATACCGCCGCGCCGATGTCGGCTTTGTCTTCCAGTTCTACAATCTGGTCCCCAACCTGACGGCGCTCGAAAACGTCGAGCTCGCGGCGCAAATTTGCCCCGATTCGCTCGATGCCGAACAGACGCTTCGCCAGGTTGGCCTGGGCGAGCGCCTGGGCAACTTTCCGGCACAGCTTTCGGGCGGCGAGCAGCAGCGCGTGTCCATCGCCCGCGCACTGGCAAAGAACCCCAAGCTGCTTCTGTGCGACGAGCCCACGGGCGCGCTCGACTACAAAACCGGCAAGCAGATATTGAAGCTGCTGCAGGATACCTGCCGCAAGCAGGGCATTACGGTCATCATCATCACGCACAACTCCGCGCTCGCGCCCATGGCCGATCGCCTGATCCGCTTTAAGAGTGGTCGTGTGGAGAGCGAGACGGTCCAGCAAAATCCCGTGCCTATCGAGACGATCGAGTGGTAGCGCCCATGGACCAGGACCGCCAAAACAGCCAAAACCACGATACGGAGCACGTGAGTCGGGACCGGGAGTTCGCGACCTACCGTACCGCCCAAAGCTCAAACGATATGGTGCCGACGGTATTTCGCCGTGGCATCTACCGCACAATCCGCGGCAGTCTTAAGCGCTTCTTGTCCATCGTGGTCATCACCGCGCTCGGCGTGAGTGTGATGTGCGGCCTTAAGGCGGGCTGCGAGGATTTGTGCGATTCGGTCGACGCCTATTTTGACCAGCAGAATGTCTATGACATTAACGTGCAGTCGACCTGTGGCCTTACGCGCGACGATCTCGCGGCTATCCAAGAGATCGACGGGGTCGAGACGGCCGAGGGTATCTACACCGAGACCGCCTACACCGCCGTGGGCACAACGCGCGAGCGCGTGGTCGTGCAAAGTCTCTCCAAGGAGAACATCGATCAGCCAGTGCTCGTGAACGGCGATTTGCCCGAGAGCGCCGATGAGGTGGCGGTAACTTCGAAGTTCCTGAAGGCTTCGGGCAAAAAGCTCGGCGATACCGTGAGTTTTGCCGCCAATGACGCGAGCTCGTCCAACCAAAGTGCCAAGGATCAGTTTGCCGCGGGCGATTACACCATTACGGCCGAGGTCCTCGACCCCACTGATGTGAGCTCCGACTCGACAGTCAACGCCTTCCGTGCCGCTTCGGCTGCGGACTATAAGTTCTATGTGAGCGAGGATGCCGCGACATCATCGTCCTACTCCGCGGTCCACGTGATCGTCGAGGGAGCCAAGAGCCTCAACTCCTACTCGGATGCCTACACGGCAAAGATCAATGAGGTCAAGGGCAATATCGAGAAGATCCGCGTGGAGCGTGAAAAGGCGCGCGTCCAGGAGCTGACGGTTGACACGCCGGCAAGCTTGGATGCGGCTGAGCGCCAGGCCGCCATGCTCTTTGGGATTGAGCAGGATAGCATCAACCGCATGGCCGAGGGCAGCGAGGAGCGCGTCCAAGCTCAGGCCGAGTTGGACCAGCGCCGCGCCGCCGCCGATCAGCAATTCGCCGATGCCCGCGCCGAGCTTTCCAATCTGGGTGAATGCACTTGGTACATTCAGGACCGCGGTAACATCGCAAGCTACTCGAGCGTCGAGAGCGACAGTTCTTCGATCGAGGCCATCGCCACGGTGTTCCCGTTTATCTTCTTTATCGTCGCCGTGCTCATCAGCCTCACCACCGCCACGCGCATGGTCGAGGAGGAGCGCACGCTTATTGGCCTGTACAAGGCGCTTGGCTATTCACGCGAGCGCATCCTGTCCAAATACGTGGACTATGCGCTGTGGGCATGTCTGATCGGCGGCGTGCTCGGCAACATCATCGGCTTTGTGGGCCTGCCACTGTTCTTGTTTACGGTGTTCGACGACATGTACTCGCTGCCCCAGATGCTGCTTTCGTACGATATCGTGTCTTCGCTCGTGTCGGTGGCGCTGTTTGCCGTGGGCGTGGTGGGCGCTACGATTATCGCCTGCCGCCACGAGATGGCCGAGACCCCAGCCTCGCTCATGCGTCCCAAGGCCCCGCGCGCCGGCTCGCGCATTCTGCTCGAGCATATCGGCTTTATCTGGCGCCGCATGGGCTTCTTAAACAAGGTCGCTGCACGCAACCTATTCCGCTACAAAAAGCGCGCCTTTATGACCATCTTCGGTATCGCGGGCTGTACGGCGCTTGTGATCTGCGGTATGGGCATCCGCGATACGTCGGTGGCGCTTTCGCCCAAGCAGTACGGGCATATCACGCGCTACGACCTGCTGGCGGTCGCCAATCCCGACGATTTTTCACAGACGTGCGCGGCATTGGATGGGCGCAGCGCGTCCAATGATTCCAACGTGACCGTGACTTCGACGCTGCCGATTATGACCGACAACGTCACCTTTACATTTGGCGGCAAGAGCGAGACTGTGCAGCTGATCGTGGTGCCCGATGACCGCACGAGTGACTTGGGCGATTACGTGCGTCTGGAGGATGAGTCCAAAGAACCGCTGCCTTTGCGTGACGGAGACGTGTATCTGAGCAAAAGTTCACAGCTGGTGCTGGGGATTCAGCCGGGCGATACGGCTCACGTCCAGGATTCGTCGCTCAATGTTGCCAAGGTCAAAGTCAGCGACATTTCGCTTAACTATCTGGGCAACACGCTTTACATGACGCAGGGCACCTATGAGCGCACGTTCGGCCGAAGCGCGCGTCTTAACGGCATCTTTGCACTGCTCAAGGGTTCGTCGGCCGACCAGATTGCGTTTAGCAAGAATCTTAAGAGTGACGGTTGGCTTACGATTTCGAGTACGGCCGAGCATTGGGAAAACTATGAGGCGAACTTTACGATTATCAATTCGGTCGTGGTGCTCGTGACCTTTATGGCGGCGTGCCTGTCGTTTGTGGTGGTGTTTACGCTGTCCAACACGAATATCTCCGAGCGCGAGCGCGAGCTGGCGACCATTAAGGTGTTGGGCTTCCGTCGCGGTGAGGTGCACCATTACGTCAACAAGGAGACGTTGATCCTCACGGCGATCGGCGCTGCGCTGGGCGTTCCACTGGGTGGTGCGTTGGCCGAGAGCTTTACGTACATCCTGCAGATGCCGTCGCTGTACTTTGACGTCGAAGTCGAGCCGCTAAGCTACGTGCTTGCCGTGGTGCTTTCCTTTGGCTTTACGTTTATCGTCAACCTCGCCACCAACCGAACGCTCAACAAGATCGACATGGTCGGCGCCCTCAAGAGCGCCGAGTAACCTGCCAAAAAGGGACAGGTTTATTTTGGCAGGTTTTATCTGGGCAAACGCCGGACAACCATTAGGTGGTCCGGCGTTTGCCCCGTTTTGCTGGGGATATTTGTCGCTCAGTGCCCTTACTGGCCAATCCAGTGCTGCGCATAGCTCTTAATGTCCTCGGTAAAACCGTCAAGGTCGTCAAGGGTAATCACGCTGTCGATAAGCAAATTGGCTATCTCGCGGTGCATTGTGCTGCGGCGAATGTCGTTTGCAATTACGCCTGAGGACAGCTTGTTTCTATTGAGGCTCTCTTCTAGTGCCCAAAATCTACTGGACGCTTCGCTGTCGCCATTCAGTATCTCAACGTACTGGCCGATGAGCTTTTCCATATAACGTTCTTGCCATTGAGGAAGCATTTTCTTAAACAGCTTCCAGTCGCTTTCGGCTACGTCGCGCATATGTCCTCCGCTCGTCAAACGGGCTTTTCATTTGCCTTTCATTCTATTTGGTTTTCGCTCGCAAGCGTGGATGAGAGGCTCTCTTTAGCCTTCGAGATAGGGCTTGAATGGGTCGTATGCCACAAAATGGGCCTATCTACTATGTTTAATTGGATACCCTCAACCATGCCGGGAAAACAAAAAACAAAACCGCAGGTAGAAGGCCTGCCGATTTTCGAAAAGGCGGTCATGGTTGGCCCCATCGAGTTAAACGTAGTAGATGGCCCCATTTCGTGGCGGACCATCAAACGAACGCCGATGCTTGTGCTGTAGCCGCTCCGATCATACGTAAGTTGCGGTGGAATAGTTCCTAGATTCAGCCATTTGCGGGCTAAGCAGGAACTATTTCACCGCAACTGAATTTCAGGCCAGGCACCCGCAGCAAGAAGACGAATAACCTCGGCGAGTATGTAAACGCAGGGCCCTCCGACCCCGCCCGACGATTTCGATTGGCGACCTTTGACGGAGTCAAGGGAGGAGCCAAATCGAAATACGTCGGGCGGGGTCGGAGGGCCCGATGGGATGAATTTCGGCTGAGGCTATTCGTCGCCGAAGCTGATGCCCAACGCCTTGGCCTCGCGCACCAGATCACTCTGGGGGTCGACATACTTGAGCTTGCCGGCGACTTCCTCGAGCGGCATGTGGCACATCTTGCCGTCACGCAGGGCGATCATGTAGCCAAACTCACCGCGTAGGCAGCCGAGTGCCGCCTCGACGCCGCACTGGGTCGCAAAGATGCGGTCCTGGGCGTCGGGCTGGCCGCCGCGCTGCGTGTGGCCGGGGATGGCGACACGGGTCTCGCGACCAGTCTTGGCTTCGATCTCCTTGGCGATGTCGTAGACAATCGAGGGGCTCGTACGCTCGGCGAGCTTCTTCTTGTACTCCTTCTTGGACAGCGCCGCGTCCTCCTTGGAGATGGCGCCCTCGGCGACGGCCACGATGGTAAAGCGGCTGCCGGTTTCCATGCGATGCTCGATGGTCTTGATGACGTTATCCATGTCGTAGGGGATCTCGGGAATCAGGATGACATCCGCGCCGCCCGCGACGCCGGCGTACAGTGGAATCCAGCCAACCTTGTGGCCCATGATCTCGATAACGAACACGCGGCCGTGGCTCGAAGCGGTGGTGTGGATGTCGTCGATGCACTTGGTGGCGACGTCGATGGCGCTCGTAAAGCCAAACGTCAGCTCGGTGCCCCATGTGTCGTTATCGATGGTCTTGGGCAGGGCGATAACGTTTAGGCCCTCTTCGCGCAGACGGTTGGCGGTCTTGGTGGAGCCGTTGCCGCCCAGCATAAACAGACAGTCGAGCTGTAGCTTGTGATAGGTGTGGACCATTGCCGGCACTTTCTCGACGCCGTCGGCCTCGGGAATATCCAGGCGCTTGAACGGCGTGCGGCTCGTGCCAAGGATGGTGCCGCCGCGGGTGAGGATGCCGCTAAAATCGGCGGGCGTCATGACGCGGAACCTGCTGTAGATAAGGCCCTGGTAGCCGTCCTCAAAACCATAGATCTCGATAGGTTCTTCGCTATTGGTCATAAGCGTTTTGACGATGCCGCGCATGGTGGCGTTGAGCGCTTGGCAGTCGCCGCCACTGGTAAGAAGACCGATCCTAAGCATGATGAATCCTTCCGGGCAAGTTATAACATGCGCATAAGTTTACCCCCGCACACTGTTGATACGGGGGTAAAACGTGTTAGCTCAAGCGTATAGAAATGTAAACAACGTCAGGCGAGCGTAAGGTCGACGAGCCTGGGTCCTTACAGTGCGAAGGCGTCGACGTCGCCCCAGTGGCGGCGCAGCGTAATGGCGGCGGCGGGTTCGGTATTGTCAAAGACGACCGACCATTGCGTATTGCTGGTGATATCTTCCGGATTGGGTTCTTGCGCTGCGGCACGCAGGGCTTTCCAGACAATCGTTTCGTCCTGGGCACCGACATGGGCGTCAAGGACATCGGCGATTGCGACGGCGCGCTCTTTACCATGGCCCAGCTCGCCATTCTTTTGGTTGGGCAGCACTTCGTCGCCATAGCAGGCGTAGAAGTTCGTAACCTGGCGTACAGGAGTCGCTTTGAAAGCACGGTCCGGATCGCGCGGATCCCACTCTACTACGCGCGCGTCACCGGCGGCGTCGTTGATAAAGAAGTGGTAATCGCGTCCTGCCATGGCGTGCATGTCGTAGGCGGAAAGCAGGTCGACAGCTTCTTGCGTGGTGGCGGCACGGTCGAGCACCAGGCGGATGGCGAGCGAGGTATTGATGACGGGGCGCTGCGTGTCCTGGTCACAGGGCTTGGAGTCCAGAGTGAGTACGGCAATGGACACGCCGCATTCGTTAACACCGTCGAGCTGGGCAAACGGGCCCATGAGTGCGGCGGCGCGTCCGCCGACGGAGTCAAGCGGAGTGTTATCGCCCAGGTTGTTAAGGGCGGCAAACCCGATGGAGGCATAGCCGTCGCGTGGGTGATTGCGCACCAGCAGTGCCGAGGTGTCGTCCTTAAAGTCGTAATTGCGACCGGTGCGCACGCGGCCTTCGGCATCTACGGCGACAAAAGCGCTGCAGGCAAACTGGGGCGCCTGGACATGTACCGGCACACCGGGCAGCACCTGCGCCACCACGGCATCGATGTAGGCCTGGTCGTCGCGCACGCCAGCGGCGATGATGCGATCAAGATCGTAGTCGTAGGCGATGTCGATTGCGTACAGGTCATAGCTATCCGCGTAGCCGGTCAAGCGTTTGAGCGACGCGGCGGACTTGATTTGCTTGCGGTAAACGATACCGGTGGCAGCGGCAAGGCCGACGGCGACTCCCGCGACACCGCAGGCGATGGCAATGTTACGTGGCTTCATGACGGCTCCTCTCGTCCTGTTAGCGTAATTGTCGCAAAAGGAGCGCGGGCATGATGGCTCAACTTGGTGGGCGGCGCGGGATTAAACATGGAATGAAGAGTGCGGCGCTGGCGTGGCGGGGTATGCTGGAGGGGACCATCAACCCAGCGAAAGGGGAGAGCATGACGGATCAGGAAACGCCCGAGCGCGCGCACGTGACGGCCGACGATATCGAGGCTGCCAACGACCTTATCGACTTTATCGAGGCATGCCCCAGCATGTTCCATACGGCAGCGACCATTATGGCCGAGCTCGACGAGGCGGGCTTTACCTACCTGCCCGAGAATGCGGCGTGGGACATCGAGCCGGGCGGGCGTTATTACACGCAGCGCAACACCTCGAGCGTTGTTGCCTTTAAGGTGGGCGAGGACCTGGCCGCGACGTGGGGCGAGGACGGCGTTGCCGGCGACTACCATTTTCAGCTGACGGCGTCGCACAGCGACTCGCCTACGTTTAAGGTTAAGGCCGTCCCCGAGCTCGACGGCGCAGGCGAGACGCTGCGTCTGAACACCGAGGCCTACGGCGGCATGATCGACTACACCTGGTTCGATCGTCCGCTGGCGCTCGCGGGCCGCGTACTGGTGCGCGAGGGCGACCGTATTGAGAGCCGCCTGCTTACCACCGAGCGCGAGGTTGCCATTATTCCGAGCCTTGCCATCCATATGAACCGTGGCGTTAACGAGAGCTTTGCTCCCAACCGAGCCGTTGACCTGTGCCCGCTCATCAGCGCCGGTGAACTCAAGCAGGGAGATTTTGACGCTCTGATTGCCGATGAGCTGGACGTTGAGCCCGAGCAAATTTTGGGCCGCGATCTGTTCTTGGTCAATCGTCAGGATGCGCGCATTTGGGGTTGGGCCGACGAGTTTATCTCGACGCCCAAGCTCGACGACCTGGCCTGCGCCTACACCTCGCTGCAGGCATTTTTGGGTGCCGAGAACGCGCACGACGTTTCGGTCTTTTGCTGCTTTGATAACGAGGAGGTTGGCTCTGAGACCAAGCAGGGCGCCATGTCGACGTTCTTGGCCGATGCGCTGCGCCGCATTAACGGATCGCTGGGCTTTGACGACGAGTCGTACCATCGCGCCCTTACCGCCTCGATGCTCGTGAGCTGCGATAATGCGCATGCCGTGCATCCTAACCACGCCGAGAAGTGCGATGCCCGCAACCAGGTCGTGCTCAACGGCGGCATCGTTATCAAGGAAGCCGCCAACCAGCACTACTGCACCGATGCCTTTAGTCGTGCGATGTTCCAGGCCATCTGCGATGACGCCGACGTGCCAACGCAGGCTTTCGCTAACAAGAGCGACATGGCCGGCGGTTCCACCCTGGGCAACCTGTCGAATATGCAGGTGAGCATGCATGCCGTGGACGTGGGCCTGCCGCAGCTGGCCATGCACTCGAGCTACGAGACCGGCGGCGTGCGCGACGTGATGTATGCTATCCGCGCCCTCACCGCCTTCTACGAGCGCAACCTAACCATCAACGGCGCCGAAAGCGTGGAGCTCTAAAATCTGCCAAAAAGGGACAGGTTTACTTTGGCAGGTTTTATTTGGGCAAATGCCGCAATGCCAACAGCTGGACAGAATTGTTATGACACCGCAGGTTGAGCAAACGTCAGCGAGCGATGTCCAGAGCGAACAAGTTGGCATGAAAAAGGCGAGGCATAGACCTTCTGGTCATGCCTCGCCTTTTGAATGACAAATTGTCGCTCTGGGCGGCGCGCAGCGTCGACCGGTCCGCCGTTCGTTAGAACGGCGGAACCCTAATGTTCGATCCAGCAGCGCAGGGTCTCGCCTGCCTGCAGGTGACGCAGATTCTCCGCGGCAATGTCGACCACATTGTTGAGCGTGGCTGCCAGGTGGAACCAGCCGGAGACGTGTGGCGTGATGAGCATGTTGGGCGCATCCCACAGTGGGCTTGTCTCAGGCAACGGTTCGGGGTCGGTGACGTCGACCGCGGCGCCGGCGAGATGTCCCGACTCCAGGGCGGCAACCAAGTCGTCGGCGACCACAAGGTCGCCGCGGCCGCCGTTGGCAAAGAAGGCGCCCGGTTTCATCGCGGCGAAGAACTCGGCGTTCGCCAGGCCGCGGGTCTCGGGTGTGCTGGGCATAAAGGAAGCGACGATGTCAGCCTCGGCCAGGCGCTCGGACAGGGCGTCCATGCCGTCCATGTCCTCAAACACAATGGGATAGACGAGCGGATGGCGCTTGATGCCGCGGACGTGCGCGCCCATGCTGCGGCAGAGCGTGGCAAAGTGGCTGCCGATATCGCCCGCGCCCAGCACCAGCACGTTGGCATTTTTGAGCGAGGTGACCGGCCCTAAGTCCTCCCAGCGATGCTCGCGCTGCAGGTCCTGGTAGCCGGGCAGGCGCTTCATCATAGACAGCACCATGGCAAACATGTGCTCGCTCACAGCCTGGCCGTAGGCACCCACCGAGCAGGAAAGCTTAGCGTCGGCCGGCACGGTGCCGGCGGCAAGGTAGTCGTCATAGCCGGCGGTCTGCAATTGCAACAGCTGGAGGTGCTCGCATGCCGTGAGCATGTTAGGGTCGATGTTGCCCAGGATCACGTCGGCATCGGCGACCTGCTCGCGCGTGGCGGCGTCGGCGCTCGTGTAGATAAAGTCCTCGCCCGGAGCACTCGATTCAAGAATCGCGCGGTGACGGTCGTTGACGGGCAGCAAAACCAGGATGTTCACAAGCAGTCCTCTCCGCTTGACCTGCCAAAAGGGACAGGTTTATTTTGGCAGGTTTTATCAGGCAAAACGCTATAAAAACGCCGGGCTTCGCGATGGCTAACATATCCATCGCGAAGCCCGGCGCATCCACGGCTACCAGCTGAGCAGCTCGTAGCCGTCCTCGGTCACCACGAGCTGTACCTCGCACTGGGCCGAATCGCTGCCGTCCTTGGTGCGCACGCACCAGCCGTCGCCCTTGCTAATCGTGATGTCGGGCGCTCCGGCATTGACCATGGGCTCGATGGTAAAGACCATGCCCGGAGCCATAATGGTGTCCACATCGGGCGCCTCGGTGGTAAAGCCCACAAACGGGTCCTCGTGGAACTCCTTACCGATGCCGTGTCCGCCGTACTCGCGCACCACGCTAAAGCCGGCGTCCTCGACCGTCTTTTGTACGGCCTCGGCCATCACGGACAGCGGCAGCCACGGCTTGACGGTGGCCAGACCCGCCTCCACGCTGGCGCGAGTGACGTCGACCAGACGCTGGCGCTCGGCCGAGACCTCGCCGATGCAGAACATACGGCTCGAATCACTAAAGTAACCGTCCAGGATCGTGGAACAGTCCACGTTGATGATGTCGCCATCGTGCAGCACGTCCGTATCGCAGGGGATGCCGTGGCAGACGACGTCGTTGATCGAGGTGCACACGCTCTTGGGATAGCCCTCGTAGTTGAGGTCGGCCGGCGTGCCGCCGTGCTCGACGGTGTAGTCGTAGATCATCTGGTCGATCTGGTTGGTGGTCATGCCTGCGGCGATATGCTCGCCCACATAATCGAGCACGCCCACGTTGATGGCGGCGGAGCGCTTAATGCCCTCGATATCGGCGGGCGTCTTGTAGAGCGTACGGGGCAGAACCTCCCAGCCCTCCTCCCACAGGCGCTCGAGGCGCTCGTCGAAGGCGCTGTGACATTTCTTATATTTTTTGCCGCTGCCGCACCAGCAGGCGTCGTTGCGGCCGGGTACGGGTCCTTTGTCATACATGGCTAACTTCCTTTCATCCGCAGCTAGTATAGCCCACTCACGCGTCCATAAAAGTTGCGGTGATATAGTTCCGATTTAAGCGGTTTAACAGCATAAACAGGAACTATATCACCGCAACTGATGGAGCGGGATGGCGGACACTGGCTGCTGCGTGGTTTTGCTAGTAGCTCACCTGGCAGGGAATGCCGAGGGCTTGGACGCGCGCGGCAATGGCGTCGAGCACCTCAGGTGCCGCTTTGGCAAGGCCGGCGATCGGTGTCTCGCGCGCCACCGTGTAGATGGTTGCTTCTTGTGGGCGAATGCGCTCAAGCGCCGCGAGCCAGGGGTCGACGTACTCCTCGCCGGTGTTGTCGATGAGCTTGCCCTGATACTCGCCGGTCAAAAAGATCGTCTGGATAATAACGTGACCTTCAAAGCTTGCGAACGTCTCAATCTGGTGCTCGACGTCGTAGGGGCCAACGGGCTGGTCGAGCAGCTGGATAAATGCCGGGTCGACCGTATCGAGCTTGAGGATGTTGTCGTCGACCATCATGAGCGCGTCGTGCGCCTCGGGACGGTCGGCGCGCGTGCCGTTGGAAAGCACGGCGATCTTGGAGTTTGGGGCAAGCTCGTCGCGCAGCGCGACGGCGCCGGCGATGGCCTGCGGAAACTCCGGCGCGGCGGTGGGCTCGCCGTTGCCTGCGAAGGTGATCACATCGGGGAGCTCGCCCTCGGCTGCCATCTCGCGCAGCTTTGCCTCGAGCGCGTCGAGTACCACGGCAGCTGTGTTGTACGGCTCATGACAGGGGCGCTCGGCGTTGAGGCCGTTTTCGCAGTAAATGCAGTCGAACGTGCAGATTTTGCCGCTGGCCGGCATCATGTTGACGCCGAGCGAGAGACCAAGGCGACGGCTGCGAACGGGCCCAAAGATGGGGCTGGCATTCAAAAACGTAGACATAGGCATATGCTCCTCAAGACAATTGTGCCTAAGCATAGCATCGGCTCCAAAGCAAGGTGCGGGCCCTTGCTTTACAAGTTTCGTTTTTTCACGTCGCTCATTATGCCGTGCCATGAAAAGCCTCGGGTCGGGTACAGTTAATCTGTTAACAAGGCGTAAGGCAATGCGGGTCCATCCAACCGCACCGACGTGCAACTGGATGAGCATTGATGATGGGGGCACAACATGGATTTTACGGTCGAGAATGCGGGCACCACGATTGCCTGTCGCGAATATGCCGGCCCGGATGTGTCGCCTGATACTCCTGCCTTGGTGTGCGTACACGGCGCTTGTGTCGACGGCACATTTTTTGACGGTATCGCTTGCGAGCTCAGCCGCAACTACCGTGTAATTGCCTACGACCGCCGCGGCTGCGGTGGCAGTAGCGATGCGGCAGACGGCAGCTATGATCTTGCCGCCCAGGCCGCCGACCTGCAAGCCGTGATCGAACACGTTGGCGCTCCGGCAAATGTGCTTGCGCATAGCGCCGGTACGTTGGTGGCGCTGGAGCTTCTTCGCACCGAACCCAATCTCGTCGCCCGTGCGATTCTGCATGAGCCGGCTGTGTCGGCCGAAGGCGTCGGTATGGGCGCAGCTCCGGTTTTGCTCGATATGATTGCGGCTGGAAAGGTTTCAAGGGCGCTCCGGCTTTTCTTGGGAGCCCTCGGCGACTTGGACCCCGAGGCTCCCGGGACGACCGAAGCGGAAGCCAAACATGCCCTGCGCAATGGTCGTTGCTTTATGGCGAACGAATATGGAACAAATATGACATATGCTCCCGACTGGGAGCGCGCCCGCGCGTCAAAGGCGGTGTCGGCCGTGTTTTTGGGCGAGCTTTCGGTCGGCACGCCCCGCGAGGCTGGTACGAGGATGGCGGCTGAGCTTTTGGGCTGTCCACTCGTAATGGTTCCCGGCGCGCATAACGGTCTGCGCGATCGCCCCGTTACGGCGGCAAACGCCGTTCGCGATGTCTTGGAGCGTTAGCGCGCTCGATGACCTGCGGGGAGAGGGGCTGTTAGCGTTTCGTCATTGTTAACGAATGCGCCCATAACCGCGCACCCGCGGCTCCATTACCGCCGTTTGCCAGGTCATAAAAATGTAACGATAATCGCGCGTTTGCCTTCAGCTGTTAGATGTTACCCTTGTACCAATTGATATGCACCGTTGCCGTGCGTAACGATAGGAAGGGCCCCATATGCTCAATAATCACGAGGTCAATCTAACCGACGAGGAGGCTGCCGCTGAGGTCGCCCGCGTCGCGAAGACCTACCCCGTGGTGCGTTTGCTGTCGGCCGATCAGATTAAGAGCGAGCCTAACTGCCTGCTCGCCGGCGATCGCTGCCCTTGTCTGCGTCAGTCGAGTCTTGAGGCTTTGGCAGACTCCGATGAGTTGTCGGAGCAACTGCTCAACGATGGTGTTGAGTACCGCGCTCGCCTACGCCCTCTGAAGGTCGAGGGCGAGCCTCACGTCCTGCTGATGGTGCGTCCGATCGATGAACAAGAGACTGCAGAAGAGGACCTTGTCTACACCGACGTGCTGACGAGTGTGCGCAATCGCCGATATTACGAGGAAAAGCTCCGTAGCGCCCGCATGAATGCCGGCGTTGCGGTGATCGACCTTGATGATTTTAGGGTCTTCAACGATACGTGTGGCCGTCATGCCGGCGACCTTGCGCTCGGTGCTGTGGCGACAGCCATACGCAGCGGAATTCGTTCGACTGACGAGCTTGTACGCTATGGCTGCGACAAGTTTGTGGTTGTCATGCCCAATATTCCCTCCGATGACTTCACCCGTCGCCTGCATCAGGTGTCCGATGCCGTTCATGCCACGATTGTTCCGGGCCATGAGTACGTGAGCTTGACGGCATGTGTTGGTGGCGTTCGCATTCATGGCGAGACGGTTGATGAGGGTGTTGGCCGCGCTGTCCAGTTACTGAGCCGTGCTAAGGCAAAAGCCGGTACGGTCGTGACCGATGGCGATTTCATCGAGGCCTTCCAAAACGAAAAGCCTTTGGTGCTTATTGTCGATGACTCCGAGATGAACCGAGCCATTCTCAACGAGATGCTCAAGGACGAGTATTGCATCCTCGAGGCTGATAACGGTCGTACGGCGCTCGATATGGTCGACCGCTATGGCGATGAGTTGTCGCTCGTGCTACTGGACATTGTCATGCCGGACGTGAGCGGCTTTGAGGTGCTGGCCGATCTGTCGCGCCGATCGGTTGTTGACAAACTACCTGTCATCATGATCTCGAGCGAAGATTCCGACGATGTGGTTCTGCGCGCGTACGAGCTGGGCGCCTCGGACTATATCAACCGCCCGTTTGACTCCCGTGTCGTGCGCCGCCGTGTAAGCAACACCATCCGTCTGTACGCCAAACAGCGCCGCCTGACGAGCCTGCTGTCCCAGCAGTACAACGAGCGCGTCAAGAACAGTCGCATGCTCATCGACATCATGGCCGGCGTCATGGAGCTTCGCAACGGCGAGAGCGGCAGGCACGTTACGAACATCGAGAAGCTGACCGAGCTGCTGCTTGGCTGTCTGGTCCAGCGTAGCGATACCATCTCCCTCGACAATGAGGAACGCTCTACGATTGCCCTGGCTTCGGCGCTGCACGATATCGGCAAGATGTCGATTGACGATGCGATTCTCAACAAGCCCGGGCGCCTTACGCCCGAGGAGTTCGAGATTATGAAGACGCATACCACGATGGGCGCCGACATGTTGCTTGAGCTGGGCCGCCATCACGTCGGCAATGCGCTTATGGAATATGCGTACCAGATTGCGCGTTGGCATCACGAGCGCTGGGACGGCAAGGGTTATCCCGATGGCCTTAAGGGCGACGAGATTCCCATTGCCGCGCAGGTGGTCTCGGTGGCCGACGTGTACGATGCTCTGACGAGCGTGCGCGTGTACAAGGACGCTATCCCGCACAAGGAGGCAATCCAGATGATCCTGGACGGTAAGTGCGGCACCTTTAACCCGCTGTTGCTCGACTGCCTGCTCGAGGTGCAAGATCGTATTGCCGAGACGTTGGCACGCCCCGCCGACGTCGTCGCGTTTCCCACGATTTAGTTTGACCAAAGGAGTTTTAATCCATGATTTCCATGCGTGAGGCGTATGAGAAGATCGGCGCCAATTATGATGACGCGTGCGCTCGGCTGATGGGCGAGGAAATGCTTGCCCGCTTTGCCCTCAAGTTTTTGGATGACGAGAGCATGGACAAGCTGGAGGCCGCCATGGCGGCGGGAGACGCCGAAGGTGCGTTTATGGCAGCGCACACGCTCAAGGGCGTGAGCCAGAACCTGGGATTCGATAATCTGTACGAGCCGGCGGTCGTGGTGACCGAGGCGCTGCGCGGCGCCGATGCCGTTGACGGCGCTCGCGAGGGAATGCATGCGTTGCAGCAGCAATATGCGGCAACGATGTCGGCCCTGCGCGAGGCGGCCGAATAAGAGCTTGCGAGCCTTGGGCTGTGTGCCGGCCACATATAGGTAAAAGGGCTCCCCGTCGGACCATGTGGCCGGCGGGGAGCCCTTTTGTGTTGTGCCGTCCGTGAACTAACGGGCCTGCTTAACCTTGGCCGCTGCCTCGACAAACGACTTCCACAGGTTAAAGTCGGTCTCGAGCGTCTTCCACGTGTACTCAGGGTGCCATTGTACGCCCAGGCAGAAAGGCTGGCCTTCGACTTCGATGCACTCGGGAACGCCATCGGTTGCCTTGGCGACCAAGCGCGTGCTTTTACCCAGACGATCGACGCAGCAGTGGTGTGCGGAGTTGGTCTGGATCAGCCTGTGCCCGCCAAGCGCGCGCTCCAACAGCGAACCCGGCACGACCTCGACGGGATGCACGGGGTCGTTGAGCACGTGGGTATGGCGCCACTGCGTGCGGCCCTCGCGAGCACCCAGGCTCGGCACGTCCATGCACAGGGTGCCGCCGGTGGCGACGTTGAGCAGCTGCGTGCCGCGGCAGGTGGTAAAGAGCGGCTTTTTGGCGCGGAGCACCTCGCCGACCAGCTTAAACTCAAAGCTATCGCGGATCTCGCAGCAGAGGGTGGGGTCGTAGGGTCGATCATCGCCCCAGCGTTTGGGATTGACATCGGGGCCGCCGGGAATGGCGATGCCGTCGGCGATATCGACGTAATGACGGATGACCTCAATGTCCTCGGTGATGGACATCTGCAGCGGCAGGCCGCCAGCGGCAAGGATGGCATCGACAAAGACACTTGCGATTTCCTCGTTGGGGGAGAGCATCTCGGTTAAAAACGGCTCTGCCTCTTCCCAGCGCGGTGCGACGAGGATGAGTGGGCGGTCGGCGGGGGCGACGTCGACGTGCGGGGTGTAGGACGATGAAGTGCGAGTTCCGATCATGGGTGTTGCTTTCGAGTTTGGATGGGCATGGCGGGTGGGTGGGCGGTCTGGTTAGTGGCCCTTAATGGAGTTGAGGAAGTCCTGGGCGCGCTTGGTCTGGGGATGGTCGAAGAACTCGTCGGGCGTGCCGGTTTCCACGATCTGGCCGTCGGCCATAAACACGACACGGTCGGCTACGCGGCGGGCGAAGTTCATCTCGTGCGTGATGACGATCATCGTCATGCCCTGCTGGGCCAGGCGAACCATGACTTCGAGCACCTCGTTGATCATCTCGGGGTCAAGGGCGCTTGTGGGCTCGTCAAAGAGCATGGCCTTGGGCTGCATGGCGAGTGAACGGGCGATAGCTACGCGCTGCTGCTGACCGCCCGAGAGCTGTGCGGGCACCTTGTCGGCCTGCTCGGCCACGCCCACGCGGCTCAGCAGGTCCATGGCGCGCTCACGGGCCTCCTCCTTGGGGACGCCCAGCACGTCGACCGGCCCCAGCATGACGTTCTGCAGCACCGTCATATGTGCAAACAGGTTGAACTGTTGAAATACCATGCCCAGCTCGGCGCGCATGCGGGCAAGGTCTTTGCCTTCCTGCGGAAGCGGCTGACCTTCGATGAGGATCTCGCCCGAGTCGATGGTCTCCAAGCGGTTGATGGTGCGGCACATGGTCGACTTGCCCGAGCCCGAGGGCCCGATCACGACGACGACCTCGCCGCGGTCGACCGAGAGATTGATGTCGTTGAGGACATGTAGATCGCCATAGTGCTTATCGACGTGTCTGAGCTCGATCAGCGGCTGATTGCCGGTTGAAGAGGTGCTCTGTGCCATGGTGCTCGGCTCCTTATGATTCGAAATGGTAAAGCGTTAGCGGATGATGGTCGCACCGGTCTTGTGCGAAACGTAGACAGCGGCCTTGTTGATCGCGACGTTGATGAGGATGTAGATGACCGCGATAACCAGGTAGACCGACACGAGGGCGTCGTAGTTGGTAATGAGCACGCGGGCGTTTTGCATGAGGTCGGGGTAGCTCACCACATAGGCGACGGTGGTGTCTTTGACTACGACCACGAGCTGCGAAATCAACGACGGAATGATAAACCGAATAGCCTGCGGCAACACGATTTTAAAGGTGATTTTGGCCTTGGAGAGACCGAGCGCCTGGGCTGCCTCGACCTGACCGCGCGGCACGGCATTGACGCCGGCGCGGAAAATCTCGGCCAGCACGCCGGCCGCAGCGAGCGCGACAGGCAGCGTGAGCATCCAAAACGACGGCAGCGAGATCTTGTACTGGGGCAGCACCAAAAAGAAGAAGTAGATAAACAGCAGGCTCGGCACACCGCGGAAGAAATCGGTGAGCACACGGCAAACCAGCTGGAGCGGCTTAATGTCGCTGGTGCGGCCGAGCATAAGGGCTAGGCCCAGCACCAGCGCGATGGCGCCAGCGGTGAGTGCGACTTTAACGGTGCCCTCAAAGCCGGCAAGCAAGAACTTCCAGGTGGTGAGGTGCGTAAAGAAATACCAATAGTGGACCGAAAGCTGGCCGGTCACATAAAAGCGCTGCAGTACCAGGGCGACGAGCACGGCGACGGCAACGAGCGAGATAGCGGTGCCGATGCGAATCTTGGCGCGCATCTTGGGGCCGGGAGCCTCGTAGAGCGCATCGCGCATGGTGAGTGCGGAGGTGGAGTGCTTGCTCATCGGAGGATCCTCACCTTCTTATCGATATAGTTGCCAATGTGGCTCACCACAAAGGCCGTGCCCAGGTAGCCGAGCGCCGAGATAAAGAACGCGGCGACGCCGCCAAGTGAGCGCGTGTTGATGTAGCTCACCACGCCGGTGAGCTCTTGCGGCTTAAGCGGCACCTGGCTGCCGAGCGCAGTGGTGAGCATGACGGCGATAAAGAGGTTGGTCATGGGCAGCACGCTCGAGCGCAGCGCCTGCGGAATCACGATCTTGGCGAGGATGCGGTTAAAGCTCATGCCGAGCGAACGTGCGGCTTCGACCTGACCGACGCCGACGGTGTTGATGCCGCTCATAAAGTTTTCGGAGCCAAAGGCCGAGCCCAAGAGCACCGTAGCGACGATAACGCAGGTGCGGTAGGGCAGAACGACCTTGAGCGGCGGCAGCGCGTAGACGACGATAATGAGCAGCGCGATGCCGGGGATGTTACGGAAGACCTGGACATACAGGTCGCCAAAGACGCGCAGCGGCTTGAGCGGCGACACGCGCATCACGGTGACGACGACGGCCAGCACCATGGCGATGGCAAACGACTCAAGCGTCATGCCCCAGGTTGCTAGCAGCGCGTCGATATAGTTCTGGCCATAGAGCGACCAGAGCTCGGAGAGACTCATGCGGACCTCCCGCCGGTAAGGAAAGGGGCTCCCGTGTGTACGGAAGCCCCGACAACTCAGTGAGGAAACAGTTTACCGCAATAAAGCGCATCATGCGTTTCCGTATGGTTTCGTTGCGGTCGTTACCAGGCTCGCTGCCTAGGCGCCGATCTCGGGCAGCTCGGGAACATTGGTGTCGCCCGTACGGTCGCCGATGCAGATCTGCCACAGCTCGGTCCAGGTGCCGTCGTCCTCGATCTTCTTAAGGAAGTCGTTGACGAAGGCGACGCCGTCGGAATCGAGCGGCAGGCCGATGCCGTAAGGCTCCTTGCTGCCGAAGGGCTTGCCGGCGATCTTGTACTTGCCGGGCTCGCGGACCAGGGCGCTCTGCTGCATGTTGTTATCGATGACGTAGGCGTCAACGCGGCCTTGTTGGAGTGCCTGGCGTGCCTCCTCGTCGGTCTTGAACTCTTGTTGGCTGGCCTTGGGGGCGAACTCCTCCAGAATGGCGGGGCCGTTGGAGCCGGACTGGACGGCAACGTTCTTGTCGGCCAGGTCGTCGACGCTCTTGATGTCGTCGTTATCGGCGAGCACCAGGATGGCCTGCTGGGTGTAGTAGTAGGGGCCGGCGAAGGAGACGAGCTTCTTGCGTTCGTCAGTGATGGTGTAGGTGGCAAAGACAGCGTCGACCTGGCCGTTCTGCAGGACGGACTCGCGCGTGTCCGAGGTCACCTGGGTGATCTCGACCTTGTTCTCGCCCAGAATGTAGTTGGACAGGAGCTGCGCGATACCGGCGTCGAAGCCGCGGGTCTGACCGTCTTTCTCGTTGAGGAGGGAGAAGAGCGTAGAGGTCTGAACGCCGCCGATCTTAAAGACGCCGGCGTCCTTGACGGCCGTGGCCCAGGTGCTGGCGGCGATGGCGTCGTCATCGGCCTTGGGGCCGTCGTTGACGAGCTTGTCGAATGCCTTGGCATCGAGCGTAGCGGAAACCTCGGTATCCTCGGAGCTCTTGGAAGAGCCGGCGGCGGAACCCTTGTCGGCCTCGGCGCTGGTGTCGGAGCAGCCGGCAAGACCAAGGCCGGCGACGGTTGCGAAGGTGGCGGCAACGAAGCCGCGGCGGTCGAGAACGACCTGCTGGGAGAGGTTCTTGCTCATGGTAGAACACCTTTCTCAATAAAATCCCTAGCGGTTGAGCAGAGTTATACCCTATCGCGCTCAAATGGGTCAACACGAAATAACTCAGAAACATACTTACCTTATGGGTTATTCTACCTACCAAAAAGGGACAGGTTTATTTTGGCAGGTTTTATCTGGGTAAACGTCGCTTATTGCAGCTGAGATAGCGCTTTGCAGACGGCATGGTCGGTGCGGCGGCATGCCTTGCTGCTTTGTCTCAATCTGTAACAGTTAGACGAGGAAATGGGTTCTACCTGTTACAGATCGAGATTTTCTCTTCAGGGGAATTCGAATGTCTCGATCTGTAACAGCTAGACGGCCAAAAGGTCTCTATCAGTTACAGATCGAGACAAACAACAGGGGCAAAGACGGTTTGTCTCGATCTGTAACAGTTAGACGGGAATTCGGGCCCTAGATGTTACAGATCGAGACAATTGAGTCGCGAAAATAAAAAACTCCGCAGGGATGCTTTCCTTGCGGAGGTTTTCTTACTCGTTGAGTAGTCTTACGGCTTCGGCGGCCATGTTCTCGACCGTCATGCCGTTTTGAGCGAGCAGTTCGTTGGGGTCGTAGCGGTCGGGGAAGCCCTTGGCGATGCCGAAGGTGCGCGTGCGCACGGGCGTGCAGGCCAGGTAGCACGCCACGCGCTCGCCCCAGCCGCCGTCCAAGATGCCGTCCTCGAGGGTGACGACAACGCGATGCTCGGCGGCAAGACTGTCGAGGAACTCGCGGTCGAGCTCGGTTGCAAAGCGCGGGTTGACGAGTGTGGCCTCGATGCCGTACTCGGCGGCCAAGCGGTTTGCCACGCGCTCGCCCAGCTCAAAGAAATCGCCAAGTGCGAGCACGGCAACGTCGCGGCCCTGACGCACCACGTTGTAGCGAACGGCGCTGTAGTCGGTGTCTTCGGCGGGCGCAAGGTCGGGGCGGCTTACCAGGCCGATGCCCGGTACGCGGATTGCCACGGGATGCTCGCGGTGGTCGAGCGACCAGCTCAGCATGGACAGATATTCCTCCATGCAGGCCGGCGCCAGGTAGTGCATGTTGGGAAGACCGCCCAGCATGGAAATATCAAAGAACGAAAGATGCGTCTCGGACGTGGTGCCAAAGATTGACGCACCAAACACCAAAATGGTTGCGGGGGCGTCGTTGAGGCACAGGTCGTGCCACAGCTCGTCGTAGGCGCGCTGCAAAAACGTACCGTACACACCAAAGACTGGCTTGGCGCCCGAGCGCGCAAGCGCGGTGGCAAAGGTCACGGCGTGCTCCTCGGCAATGCCCACATCGACGAACTGTTTGCCGGCGGCAGCGCGAAGCTCGGGTGTAAAGCCCATAATGTAGGGCGTGGCGGCCGTGATGCCAACGACCTGTGGATCGCGCTCGATGGCGGCGCTGAGCGCCTCGCCCGTAATGTCGGCATAGGTGCGCGGTGCAGGCTCGCTCGGATGGCCCGGGCAGAGCTTGCGCCCAGTCGCCATGTCAAACGGACCCACGTGGTGCCAGCGTTCGGGGTCGCTCTGGGCCGGCTCAAAGCCCTTGCCCTTGGCGGTGGAGACGTGCAGCACGATGGGATGATCGATATTGCGCAGTTCCTGCAGCGTGTCGACCAGGGCCAACACGTCGTTGCCGGCGTCCAAATAACGGTAGTCGAGTCCCATCGCGCGGAAAACGTTGCGCTCACAGGTGCCGTTGCTGGTGCGCAGCTCGGCCAGATTGCGATAGAGGCCACCGTGGTTCTCGGCGATGGACTGGTCGTTATCGTTGACGATGATGATCAGGTTGCTGTCGAGATCGGCGGCATTGTTAAAGCCCTCAAACGCCAGGCCGCCCGAAAGCGATCCGTCGCCAATGATGGTGATGACGTTGTACGTATCGCCCGCCAGATCGCGGGCGTGTGCCAAGCCGCAGCCCAGGCTCACCGATGTGGAGGTGTGGCCCATGGCGAACAGGTCGTGCTCGGACTCGTCGGGATTGGCAAAGCCAGAAGCCTCGCCAAAACGTTCCGGATCGATATAGGTATACGCGCGCCCGGTCAGCGCCTTGTGGGCGTAGGTCTGGTGCGAAACGTCAAAGACAATCTTGTCGATAGGGGAGTTAAACACGCGATGAAGCGCAACCGTAAGCTCAACGACGCCCAGGTTGGGGGCAACGTGTCCGCCGACAGCGGCGGAGCTTTCGAGGATGGCGTGGCGAATCTCGCCGCAGAGCAGCGGAAGCTCGGCGCGGTCGAGAGCCTTGACGTCCTCGGGCGTTGTCGTTTGCGTAAGCAGCATCGTTGTGGGTTACTCCATGCGAATCGAGCGCCGGCGCTCCCTCGGCCGACACAATTGCACAAGACAGTCTCGCACATTTTGGCGTTTGATATGTGACGGCGGCGCGGTAATTCGACAACTGGTGGGGCAAAACGTTTTGTCCGATGCCATACTGGTAGATTCGATGATGATTTTTTCAATACGTGCAGGCCGTGGCTTGCCGCCGTGAGCCGCTGGAAGGAGGCAGCATGTCCGATGCCGTTCGTGCCGAGAAAATCGCGCACGAGGTCGACGATGCCGCCCGCCAGCTTGCCCAGGCGGGCCGCTTGGACCTGACGCGCGAGTTTATCCAGCATGGCGACGTGACGGTCTATGCACATGTGACCTCGGTGGCACGGGCAAGTCTGTCCTTTGCCGAGCACTTGGGCCGTGCTGGCATTTCGATCGACCGTGCCTCGCTGCTGCGCGGGGCCTTGCTGCACGACTACTTTCTCTATGATTGGCACGACCCCGACCCGAGCCATCGACTGCACGGATTTCGACATCCGTTTTTTGCCCTGGCGCGTGCCGAGGAAGATTTTGAGCTGACGCCGCGAGAGCGGAATATTATCGTGCGGCATATGTTTCCGCTGGTGCCGGTGCCGCCGACGTGTCGCGAGGCGTGGATTGTTTGTCTGGCGGATAAATGGTGTGCTCTGCGTGAGACGGTCGCCGGCCGCCTGCCGCGCAAGGACGAGACGGACGATAGCGTGAGTAAAGCATCGAGTGAAAAGAGGAGAGGGTAGACGGTGGGGACCGCAATCGACATGTCCTTTGACGGCGCGACGCTTGCCGCCTGCCCGCTTTCGGCACTGGTGCTCTCGTTTGCCTTCTACGGTTTTTGCGGCTGGGCATGGGAATCGACAGTCTGCGCCATGCTCAACCACGGACGCTTTGCCAACAGCGGCTTTTTGCTGGGACCGTGTTGCCCTATCTATGGCGCGGGCGGCATTGCCTGCTGGCTGCTGTTGCGCGGGATTCCGGATGCCCCGAGCCAGTTTGTCGCTGCAGCGCTCGTATGCAGCGTGATTGAGTACAGCGTAGGCGTGCTGTTGGAAAAAACAACGGGCGCTCGCTTTTGGGACTATTCGCATCTGCCGTTTAACCTGCACGGACGTATCTGTCTGTACTGGGCCTGCGCGTTTGGCCTGGGTGCGTTGTGCATTTGCCGTTTAGTGGAGCCGGCATTGCTGGGGCTGCTTGGCCATCTGCCGGTGCTGATTGTGCGGTTGTCCGCCTTTATCGTCGCGGTCGCGATGATGGTCGACGCGTTGTGCTCATTGGCGAGCTGGCGGCGTCTGTCTGATCAGCTGGAGCGCGTCCGGGCCGACCTTGCCGACCGCATCAACGAGTCGCTTGCCGACGCGTCCGACTCAATGCTCGAGCGCATTCCCGATTCTACGATTGACTCGGTGGCACAGACGCACATCCGTAGCCGTGCCGTTAACGCGTGGCTGGCCGAGCTGGGTGACGCCGCGCTCGATGCCCTGCGCGAGAAGGCTTCGATGCCGACGTTTATCGCGGATGGTGCTCGCGGCCTGGCGCTTGCCGCCCGCCGCGTGGCCGATGCCGCGCCGAACATGCCGCGTCCGTCGCTCAGTCGTCGCCTTGCCGGCAAGCGCATGAGCCGTCCGGTGCCAAGCGTGTCGCTCAGCCGACGCGACCTGCGCTTCTTCAATGCCTTCCCGCGCTTGCGCATCAACCGCTACGAGGGCGTCATCCGAGCTACCGACCTCCGCGACCGAGCCCGCGAGCTGTTCCGCCGCTAGCCGGGACGGGCGCGCTCACGGCTTCCTTGCTCGCGTATTTCCCGTCCGTTTCGCGTCCGTTGCCGCGCCGTTTCCAAGATTGCGGCACCGTTTCCATTCGACAACGCTGTGTTTAACAACGCCGTATCTGGTCTACACCAGTTGCCCCTCGGCCGCATTATGGGCGCCGACAACGTTCATGCGACCAAGGGAGAGCGAATGTACGATACGGGATCGACAACGTTTATGCTCGTCTGCACCATGCTCGTGTTTTTAATGACACCGGGCCTGGCGTTTTTCTATGGCGGCCTGTCCAGGCGCAAAAATGTCATCAACACCATGCTTATGTGCTTTGGCGCTATTGGCCTGGTTGGTGTGCTGTGGATTGTTGCCGGCTGGTCGCTGGCCTACGGCGGCGACGGTTCCAACCCGTTTATTGGAGGCCTTGACCAGCTGCTGTGCCTGCCTGTGCTCAACCAGGTGCTGCAGGCGGCCGAGGGCAATGCCGCGGACGGTGCCGTCTACCCTCAGATTATCAACATCGCTTTCCAGATGGCGTTTGCCATGATCACCGCCGCTATCGTCACGGGCAGCCTGGCCAGCCGCGTTAAGTTTGGTGCCATGGCGGCCTTCCTGGGCATTTGGCTGCTTGTGGTCTATGCGCCGCTTGCTCACATGGTTTGGGGCGGCGAGGGCTCCTTTATCGGCGACATCATCGGCGCACTCGACTTTGCCGGCGGCGACGTGGTGCACATCTCGTCCGGTCTGACGGGTCTGATTCTTTGCTTGATGCTCGGCCGTCGTCGCGGTTTTGGCATGGTGAGCTACCGTCCGCATAACGTGCCGTTTGTGGCGCTGGGCGCCGGGCTGCTTTGGTTTGGCTGGTTTGGCTTTAACGGCGGCAGCGAGTTCAAGGCCGATGCCGTGGCGGCACTCGCCATCCTCAACACCGTGACGGCCAGCGCGGCGGGCATGGTCTCGTGGCTTGCCGTCGAGCGCGTGCACACCGGTCGCCCCACGCTGGTGGGTGCCAGCACCGGTCTGGTTGCGGGCCTTGTGGTGGTCACGCCGGGCGCGGGCTTTGTCGAGCCGTGGGCAGCGCTGGTCATGGGCCTGATCGTCTCGCCCGTCTGCTACTTGGACATCAGTCATCTTAAGACCAAGTTCGGTTACGACGATGCGCTCGACGCGTTTGGCTGCCACGGTATCGGCGGCATCTTGGGCGGCGTGCTCACGGGCCTGTTCTGCGTGCCGGAGCTTTCGTGGACCGGTAAGGGCGGCCTGTTCTACACGGGCGACGCGTCGCTGCTCGTCTCGCAGATCTTGGGTATTGTGGTGACGGTCGTGATTGTGCTGGTGCTCGATCTGGTTATCGCCGCAGTGGTCAAGGCGCTGTTCCACGGTAGCCTGCGCGTGGACGAGGCCGACGAGGCGCTGGGCCTGGATGCGAGTCAACACGGCGAGAGCGCATACCCCTCGTTCTCCGGACTCGACTAGCAGCTTCCCCAAGCACCGCACCTTGCCGTTCAATCGTCGCTCACGTACTTAAGTACGCTTCGCTCCTCTTTCACGGCAATCTGCGGCACTTGGGAAACCTGCTAAGACCAGTCAGTTGAACTTTTTGATCTCTGAGGTTGGTTTGCGGCATTTGGAAAACCCGTGCCACATGAATGAGCAATTCATTTCTTTATTAAAGAGAGGAATTCACTATGAAGAAAATTACGGCGATCGTTCGTGCCGAGAAGCTTGAGGTTCTTAAAGACGCGCTGTTTGCTGCCGATGTTCGCGGCATGACTATCAACCAGGTGCAGGGCTGCGGTGCACAGCATGGCTGGAAGGAATACGTGCGCGGCAACGAGTTGCTTGTCAACACGATCCCTAAGGTGCAGTTCACCCTTATCTGCGCCGAAGAGCACGTCGATGGCATTGCCGACATCATCTGCAACGCCGCCCGCACCGGAGCCGTCGGCGATGGCAAGATCTGGGTCGAGCCGGTCGAGGAAGTCATCCGCATCCGTACCGGCGAACACGGCCCCGCCGCGGTGTAGGACAATCTTTCGCCTGACGGGCGCGCCTCTCTCGGGGCGCGCCCGTTCTCGTCTACAATATCGTGCAGACGAAGGAGAGGCGTATCCATGATCAAGATGTTTGCGAGTGATTTAGACGGAACGCTGCTGAACGCCCTGCACGAGGCGGATGGGACCATCCGCCGTGCCATTCGCGAGCTGACCGAGGCTGGCCTGCATGTGGTTCCCGCGACCGGACGCTCGACGTTGCCAATCGGCGAGCATGGCTTTACAGGTCTGGCACTCGACGCCTGCTGCTCCAACGGATCCATCGTGCGCAACAGCCACGGCGAGGTGCTCAAGACCTGGACCATCGACCCGCAGGTTACCGAGGAGCTGCTCAAGGCGTTTCCGAACATTTGCTTCGACTGCTCCACGCCCGACGGCATGTTCTCGAGCGGTTCGTTCGAGATGCACCAGGCGGGCTTTAAGAAGGACAGCCCTATCAAGCGCATCGTGATGCACGGCATGCGCGCGCGTGGCGGGTATCACGAGGAGCAGTATTTCGATCAGTCAATCGGCGACATCCTGCGCCACGATGTGTGTAAGATCAACTGCCGCGTGACCTCGCCCGAGCTGGAGCGCGACCTTAAGGCATATTTGGCCGAGCGCTCGGACCGTGTAGTCAACGCGCCGTTTGACCCGGTGATGTTCGAGATCACGGACGCGGCGTGCAACAAGGGCGAGAGCGTGGCCTGGCTGGCGGGCTACTACGGTATTGCCGAGGACGAGGTTGCGGTCTACGGCGACGGCGGCAACGACATCGCCATGCTCAAGCGTTTCCGTCACAGCTATGCCACCAAGAATGGCAGTGACGCGGCCAAGGCCGCCGCGAGCGCGACTATCGGCAGTTGCATGGTCCACGCCGTCCCCAAACACATGCTCGCCACCATGCACAAGCAAAACTCCCGCACTGTCATCGAATAATGTGACAAAGGGACAGCCCCTTTGTCACAGGTGACGCTGGTCTCTTGAAATGCGAACAAACATTCGCATATCTAACTGCGCTTTGATAGAATTGATACTGTTGGCGGCAGTTCCATGTGCCGGGCAACGCCCTCCATCTGATGGGAGGTGATGCCCATGACCGATCTGATTGATTTTGTGAGACTTCTGACCGCTTTGGTCTCGTTCTTCACAGCGCTCGTCGGGCTTTCCGAGGCACTCAAGCAACGTTCGAAGCAACGTAAAAGGGGTCGCCGCCGCTAAGGCGTTGACCCCCTAATGCAAACAACGGCGCTGCCCAGCTTTCCAGAACTTGGGCTGCCGTCGACACTATTCTACCCACGAATGACATTTTGGACAATCGGCAATGCCGCTCCAAAAGCCAGGCACAACTGGCACAACCTAGGCGGTCGCTGGATGTGACAAAGGGACAGCCCCTTTGTCACATCTAAAATATTGCCTTTACGTGTTGATGCACACGGTGTGCAATAATACTCGCACTGTGCAATAGCGCACAGGCTGAGTAACAAGGAGGACGCTTGTCCCAGCTCGAGAAATGCGATCGCCGGTCCCTTCGCTCGCAGCGTGCCCTTCGCCAGGCACTTGCCAGCGAGCTTGCCGAAAGCGGCGACCTTTCGCGCATTAACGTCGCGTCGCTCACCGAGCGTGCCGGCCTTACGCGCCGCACGTTCTATTCGCACTACCGCGATATCCCCGACTTTATCAGCCAGATCGAGGACGGCCTGCTTGCCGAGATTCGTGAGCGGGTGGAGCTTATCACCGCAGCTCAATTACCCGATCTTTACCGCAACATCGACGAGCTCGAGCCGGCACCCGGTTCGGTTGAGCTGCTTCGCTATCTTGCGGCTAATCGCGACCTTATCGGGGCCCTGCTGGGCCCGGGCGGCGACCCCGCCTTTATTAAAAAGATCATCGATACCGCACGCGAGGCCGTGGTGCCGCGTGCACAGACGGGCATTTTGGGCTTGGCGCTGGGCACCTTCTTTGACTACTACGTCACCTATGTCGTTAGTGCCGAGGTCGGCATGATCCAACGTTGGTTTGAGCGTGACCTTTCCGAATCGCCTGAGACCATGGCGCGCATCATGACGGTTATCGCCTTTGTGCGCCCCGGCGACCTGTATGGCCAACCCATCGATATCAACGTGCCGGAATACGGCTTGAAGCTATTGAACCTGCAGCTCGAGGACGCAGCCGACACCGCCGCAGCCGTCGAGTCCAACAACTAAGAGGAGAGACAATGAGCAAACTCGTCGAGGGCATTAAGGACCGTATGGTCGCTGCCGCGCGTGAGGCCGCGCCCGTCGTGGTGGATGCCGCGCAGAAGGCCGCGACCGCAGCTGCCGAGAAAGTTGCCGAGGCAGTTGCCGATGCCAAGAACGCGGCAGGGGAGACGTCCGCCGCCAGCGAGCCCGCCGCCGCCCCCGTAGCCGTCACCGCCGCCCACGCCCCCGAAGGCGCGATCTTCAACCCCGAGGCCGCCCGCGGCAACCTACACCTGGGCATCGACGTGGGCTCCACCACTGTTAAGCTCGCCGTGCTCAACGACGACAACCAGATCGTGTACGCCAAGTACCAGCGCCATCACACCGATGTCCGCGCCTGTGCCCGCGACTTGTTCGAAGGCGCCGCGACCGTGTTGCCGACGGCTCAGATGACCTGCGCCATTACCGGCTCGGGCGGTCTGCTGCTGTCCCAGTGGCTCGACTTGGAGTTTGTCCAAGAGGTCATTGCCAGCAAGCGTGCCGTCGAGACCCTCATCCCGGCCACCGATGTCGCCATCGAGCTGGGCGGCGAGGACGCCAAGATCATCTACTTCGACAACGGCATCGAGCAGCGCATGAACGGCACCTGCGCCGGCGGCACGGGCGCGTTTATCGACCAGATGGCAACCCTGCTGCACACCGACGCGAGCGGCCTCAACGAGCTCGCGGCCAACGCCACCGCCATCTATCCCATTGCCAGCCGCTGCGGCGTCTTTGCCAAGACCGACGTGCAGCCGCTGCTCAACGAGGGCGCCCGCCCCGAGGACGTGGCCGCCTCCATCTTCCAGGCCGTCGTGACCCAGACCATCTCGGGCCTGGCGTGCGGCCGTCCCATCCGCGGCAACGTCGCCTTCCTGGGCGGCCCGCTGCAGTATCTCTCCGAGCTGCGCCACCGCTTCTACCTCACGCTCAACCTGGACGAGGAGCACCGTATCGTGCCCCAAAACGCCCACCTGTTTGTGGCGAGCGGTGCCGCCATGGCGCACGAGTCCAATAAGCTCAGCTCGTTCCCGCAGCTCATCGAGGCCATCGACAGCCTGGGTGACACGCAGGGCGCCGAGGTCGAGCGTCTGGACCCGCTCTTTGCCACTGACGAGGACTTTGCCGAGTTCAAAACCCGCCACGACCAGGAAGTCGTCCCCAAGGGCAAGCTCGACGGCTACACCGGCCGCGTGTTCATCGGCATCGACGCCGGTTCCACCACCATGAAGGCCGCGCTCGTGGGCGAGGACGGCCAGCTGTTGCACACCTGGTACGGCAACAACAACGGTGACATCCTGGGCACGGCCAAGGTCATCATGGCCGATTTCTACAACCATATCCCTGCAGGCTGCACCATCGGCCACGTGACCACCACGGGCTACGGCGAGGCACTGCTCATCGAGGCCCTCAAGGCCGATTCCGGCGAGATTGAGACCGTCGCGCACCTGCGCGGCGCCAAGGCGTTCCTGCCCGGCGTCGAGTTTATCTTGGACATCGGCGGTCAGGACATGAAGTGCCTGCGCGTCAAGGATGGCGTCATCGAGCACATCATGCTCAACGAGGCCTGCTCGTCAGGCTGCGGCAGCTTTATCGAGAGCTTTGCCGTCTCTATGAACATGGATGTGCGCGCGTTCGCCGACGCCGCCATCCACGCCAAGGCCCCCGTCGATCTGGGTAGCCGCTGCACGGTCTTTATGAACTCGCGCGTCAAGCAGGCGCAAAAGGAAGGCGCCACGGTGGGCGACATCGCGGCCGGCCTGTCCTATTCCGTCATCAAGAATGCCCTGTTCAAGGTCATTAAGCTGCGCGACCCCAAGGAAATCGGCAGCCAGGTGATCGTCCAGGGCGGCACCTTTATGTCCGACGCCACGCTGCGCGCGTTTGAGCAGCTCACCGGCGTCCACGCCGTGCGCCCCGACATCGCCGGCTGCATGGGCGCCTATGGCGCTGCCCTGCTCGCCCGCGATCGCGCCGGCGCCGACGGCACTTCGACCATTCTTTCTGCCGAGGACATCGCGCACCTCACCGTGACGCAAAAGCATGTCCGCTGCGGCCGTTGCTCCAACAACTGCCAGCTTACCGTCAACGACTTTGGCGGCGGCAGGCGCTTTATCACCGGCAACCGCTGCGAGAAGGGCGCCGGCCACAAAAAGCAGAAGACCGAGGCCCCCAACCTCTTCAAAAAGAAAAACGAGCTGCTCTTTAACCGCGAGGTGCTGAGCCCCGACGAGGCCCCGCGCGGCACCGTCGGCATCCCGCGCGCACTCAACATGTACGAGAACTACCCCTTCTGGCACGCGTTCTTTACGCGCTTGGGCTTTAGCGTGCAGCTGTCCGACCAGTCGAGCAAAAAGACCTACCAGGCGGGCATCGAGTCCATGCCGTCCGAGAGCGTGTGCTATCCGGCCAAGATGAGCCACGGCCACGTGATGAACCTTATCGACCGCGATGTCGACTTCATTTGGATGCCGTGCGTGCGCTGGGAGCGCAAGGAGGATCCGACGGCTGGCAACTGCTATAACTGCCCTATCGTCATGAGCTACCCCACGGCGCTGGCACTCAACATCGACGAGATCCGCGAGCGGAACATCGAGTTCCTGTACCCGTTTGTGCCCTATCACGATAAGACCGAGCTCAAGCGCCGTCTGTACCAGGTGCTCGCCGTCGACCGTGTGGCCGATGCGCAAGCCGGTCGCGGTCGCGTGCGCGGTCCCAAGATCACGCGCTCCGAGGTCGATGCCGCCGTCAACGCTGCCTTTGAGGCCGATGCGCGTTTCCACGAGGATATCCAGACCATGGGCGAGGAGGCTCTTAAGTGGGTTGAGGATCACGGCGGTCACGGCATTGTGCTCGCCGGCCGTCCTTACCACAATGACCCCGAGATCAACCACGCCCTGCCTGAGCTTATCTCGAGCTTTGGCTTTGCGGTCTTTACCGAGGATTCGCTCGCGCATCTCGTGAAGCCCGAGCGTCCGATTCGCGTCGTCGACCAGTGGATGTACCACAGCCGCCTGTACGCGGTCGCCCGTTTTGTGACGATGCGCAACGACCTGGACCTGATTCAGCTCAACTCTTTCGGCTGCGGTCTCGATGCCCTGACTACCGACCAGGTGCAGGAGATCCTGGAGGCCAGCGGCAAGATCTACACCGTGCTCAAGATCGACGAGGTGTCCAATCTGGGCGCCGCGCGCATCCGCATCCGCTCGCTCATGGCCGCGCTTAAGGACCAGGAGGCCGAGCGCTTGGCCGAGGCCACGGCCGCGGGCGAGGCATACGAGCAAGGCGACGCCGCGCCGGTGGCGCCCTCTACGGATGCCCCCGCGTTTGCGAGCCGCAAGTACACGTTCGAGGCGCAGCGCGAGAGTGCTTCGACCGCGTGGCCCAAGGTGCCCTTTACCGAGCAGATGCGCGAGGAGGGCTATACCATCCTGTGCCCGCAGATGGCGCCGATCCACTTTGACCTGGTCAAAGAGGTATTCCGCGGTGCCGGCTACAACCTGGAGCTGCTGCCCTCGACTGACCACGATGCCGTCGAGGCCGGCCTGCGCTACGTGAACAACGACATCTGCTATCCGTCGATCCTGGTGACGGGCCAGATCATGGAGGCCATCGAGAGCGGTCGGTACGACCTGTCCAAGACGGCCGTGGTCATCAGCCAGACCGGCGGCGGCTGCCGTGCCACTAACTACATCGCGCTCATCCGCAAGGCGCTGCGCGAGAGCGGCCACCCCGAGATTCCGGTAATCTCGCTTTCGGCCGTGGCGCTCGGCGAGGACAACCCCGGCTTTAAGATTACGCCGGCGCTGCTTAAGCAGGCAGTCTACGCGGTGCTCTTTGGCGACGTGATGATGCAGATGCTCTACCGCTGCCGCCCGTACGAGGCCACGCCCGGCGCCGCCAACGCACTCTATGAGGAGTACATGGCGCGCGCCCGCAAGCTGGCGCCCAAGTTCAACCGCCACAACTACACCAAGCTGTGCCGCGAGGCCATCCGCGCGTTCGACACCATGCCGCTCGTGGGCGAGGGCACCAAGCCGCGCGTGGGCGTGGTCGGTGAGATCTTGGTCAAGTTCCACCCCACAGCCAACAACCACGTGGTCGATGTCATCGAGCGCGAGGGCTGCGAGGCCGTGGTGCCGGGCCTGCTCGACTTCTTCCTGTACTCCATGAGCAACGCCGAGCTACAGAAGGACGAGCTGGGAAGCTCTGCTACCACGCGCGCTGGTATGCAGGCGCTCATCAAGCTCGTGGACTGGATGCGCACGCCGGTGGAGGAGATGCTCGAAAAGTCCCGCCGCTTTGAGGCGCCCGAGCGTATCGGCACCATGGCCGACAAGGCCCGTACGGTGCTTTCGGTGTGCAACAACATGGGCGAGGGCTGGCTGCTCACGGCCGAGATGCTCGACCTGATCGATCACGGTGCGCCCAACATCATCTGCACGCAGCCCTTCGCGTGCCTGCCCAACCACGTGGTGGGTAAGGCTGTGATCAAGGAGCTGCGCCGTCAGCACCCCGAGAGCAACATCGTCGCGGTGGACTACGACCCCGGCGCGTCCGAGGTCAACCAGCTCAACCGTATTAAGCTCATGATCAGCGTTGCCAAGGAAAACATGCGCGCCGGCAAGGGCTTTAAGCTCGAGAAGGTGGCGCCGCTCGCGATGGACGAGGTCACCGGCCAGATGCGTGCCCATGATGGCTGCGTGAGCTGCGGACCGGCCAGCGAGGAGGCCGTTGCATCGGTCGCCAAGCGTCTGGGACACGGCATTAAGAAGTAGCTGGCCTGCTATGGGCTAGATATGAGACAAACGGGTGGTGGCCGTAGCGGCTACCACCCGTTTTTGCTGGACATATGTTGCGCAAATGACCTTGCTACAGCCTTCCGTGGGCTGCCCGATTTTTGGGTCGGCTCGGGTTCTGGGGACAAGCCGCTGCAGGCTCAGGGCGATTTTTCGCTCAATGCAGGCCGGCACAGCGTGACCTATCTGCCAAACGACGAGACGACCGCTACGGTCTGCCCATCGCCACCTACGAGATGGAAGCCGAGAAGTACATCTACCGTGTGTACAAGTACGAGCTGTAGGGCCGCGCTTAGGTTTGACCAATGGAGTATGAAAACACGCCGTTCGCCGATGCCCCCTCCGCGAGTGGCAGCCATATGGTTTGATGTCAGAAACATATAGTTGTCGCCAGCCTGCTGGCGACCTTCCCCCTGATATCGGAGGTTCCAGGTATGTTTCGCGCTCCGTTAAGCAACTATCGGCTGGGCTAACATGGGTCGCCGTGCTATTTCGATAACCCTTGCAGTGGTCTGCCTGGCTGTGCTCCTGGGCGCTACAGGGCTGTTTGCTATAAGCCGAGAAACGTCCTATATGCAGGAATGCGCTTCCGAAGGGTTTGCCATTGACGGTTACTATCGGGACGACAAGACGAGTCTGGAAACCCTGGCCTTTCTTGAAGAGGATAACCATCGGTGGCAACTGGTCGACAAAGACGGTAGCTGCGTTGACGGGCAGTTTAAGCGTACGGACGATCCCAATATCCTGGTATTAAAGAAGGAAAACGGCGAAGAGTTCGGCACGGTTCACGTTGCATATATATCGCGCCGACGCAATCAGGGGCAGATTTACCTAATTAGAAATACTGAGGTGACCCGATTTTATCTTGTGAGCACCGATCCGGCGTTTACGGTGGAGTTTGGCGATGTCGATGCGGACGTCTGATTCACGGCAATAAAACAGCGAGCGGGGCGCGGACGTGAACTACGTCCCGCTTTTTGCTTGTGCCTGCGTCGCGTCTGAGCCTCGCCGCGACTTGCGCCTGTGCGCGGGAGCCATTCCATGCTCCGCATTACTCCACATCAAACTCCACGCGGTCGAGTTCAGGCACGTTGAGGTCGATGAGCTTGCGGGCGACGTGACGGTCGTGTGCCCCAAGCGCCTCGCCTGTCGTCACATGGGCGACAATCTCACGCTCGACGATGCCCTCCTCCTCGCCTTCAGTAGCCGAGGTCTCGACGGCGACGGTGTAATCCTTAAAGCCCGGTAGCACCGCGGCGAGCTCACGCGTGGTCTCGGTGACGCCGTAGCCGTCCTGCACGCCGGCCTGCGCCGAGCCAATAGACCCCGCGGTCATAACGATGCAGGGGATGGCAAAGATCACCGTGCCCACGATGATGCGGCGGCGCACCTTGCGTGACAGCTCGTCGACCTCGGCATTTTCCTCGGCGGTCACAATGCCGTCGCCGTTGAGATCACGCTTGAGCGGCACGCGCAAAAGAAGCAGCACGGCTTCGGTAGCCAGTGCGATAAAGACCACGTTGATGCCAAACTCATAAAGCGCCGAGAGAAACAGTGACCCGCTTGCGATGGCGATGCCGTAGCCCGCCGCGCACAGGGGCGGCATGAGCGCGGTCGCCACGGCCACGCCGGCGATGAGCGTGGCGGGTTCCTGATCGCGCGAGTTGCCGAGCCCGCCCGCAAAGCCGCCCGCGAGCGCGACGGCAAGGTCCCACACAGTCGGTGTCGAATTGTCGATGATGGCCGCCGTGGTGGTGCCAAGGGGCGAGAGCTTAAAGTACAGCGTGGACGTGACCAGGCAAAAGACCATCTGCAGTGCGAGGCTGGCAATGGCCTCGACGGTGATCTCGCGGTCGAGCGTTGCAATACCGTATGCCATGGCAAGGACCGAGCCCATAAGCGGGCAGATGAGCATGGCGCCCACGATGGCAATGTCCGAATCGATATCGAGGCCGATGCTTGCGATGAGCATGGCGATGATGAGGATACACAGGTGAGAGCCAGTCAGACGCGCCCCGTTTACAAAACGCTTGCGGATCACGTGGTAGGGCGCGCGACCCTCGCGAATGTTGAATGCGCGCTTGAGGAAGCGGCTTGCGTTCTCCATGGCCTCACTATGGGCAGGGCGGATGCCGTGGCGCCGGTGATGGCGTTCGCGCAGTCGCTTGATCTGTTGTTTGTCGAGTTCCATGTCCACCTCGTTCCAGCGCGGTCCGCGCAACGCGCCCGTTGTCCTAACTCTACACCGTGGCGGGCGGGGTGTCTGTTGGATGCGGAATCCGATAGGGCGGATGACGCGGGAGCAAATGCAAATCACAGGCTCAATTCCATCCCGCGAGAATATGATGCACCAGCTCCTTCAAATGTGACGAAACTGTGAAGCACGAGAGCGTGAATTTCAAAAAATACGCTGGTCGCCAATGTTGCGCAACAGAATTCAAAAATCGACAGCTACCGTTTGATACGTATGGATACATCCGTGTCAAAGGGAGAAAGCCATGGCAAACTACAGTCCACAACACTTTGAGCCTCGGGCCAAGACTGTCAACGTCAAGGGCGTTGCTAACCGCGCCGTCGCAACCGTTTTGACGGCGGGCCTCATCGCTCAGCCGCTCATGTCGCCGCTGGCGGCAATCGCCGCACCGTCAACCGATAACGGCGATTCTGTTCAGGGGGGGGGTAGTTCTGTAGAGAACACCGTTGCCGCCGGTAACCAAGCGGTCGTAAAGACGGCTGCCCAGCTGGCCGAGGAGTCGGCAAAGCAGCTCAAGGACGCTCAGGCCGCCTACGATGCCGCCCAGAAGAACGCCGATGCGGCGGGCCAGTCTCAAAAGCAGACGCAGCAGCAAAAGAATCAGGCCTCGCAGGCTGTGAGCGACAACGAAATCGAGCAGAACGCAGCAGAAGTCGCCGCGCTCCAGGAGAAGATCGACGAGCTTAAGGCAGCCGTCGAAAAGACCGAGCAGCAGCAGAAGAAGCTGGGCGACCTGAACGATCAGCTCGAACAGGCCAACAAGAGTGTCGAGGATAAGACCCAGGCGCTCAAGGACGCCAAGGCAAAGCAGGATGAGGCCAAGAAGGCCCTCGATGATGCCCAGGCCAAGCTCGAGGCCATGGGTATGGACGAGTACGAGGCCGCCAAGAAGGCCGTCGAGGACGCGCAGGCAAAGCTCGATGACGCCAATAAGGCCGTTACTACTGCACAGGCCAATCTGGACCAGGCCAAGGCTGCCGAGGCCAGCGCCCAGCAGGAAAAGCAGAATACCGAGGCAGCTTTGACGACTGCCCAGGCCAAGAAGCAGGAGACTGCCGCTGCTCTCACAGCCGCAACCACCGCGCGCGATAACGCCCAGCAGAAGTTCAACCAGGCGCAGGCCGCGCTCGATGCTGCCGTCTCGGGTACGGGTGTTGACCTGAGTGCGCTTGAGGCCGCCAAGAACGCTGCTGCTGGTGAGCTCAAGACCGCGCAGGCGGAGCTCAATGCCGCGACGGATGCCGACGCTACCGCCCAGGCGAACCTGCAGGCGGCCCAGAATACCGCCACCGCCGCGCAGGAGAAGGCCAACGCCGCCAACGCTGCCGTGGCATCTGCCCAGTCTGCATACGATGCTGCAAACAAGGAGTACAAGGACGCGGCCAGTAAGCGTGACGCCGCGAAGTCGGCATACGGGCAGGCCCAGCAGACCGAGGCCGACAAGAAGGCGGAGTACGACCGTCTCGTCGAGATTCGCCAGCAGAAGAGCAACGAGTTCGATCAGGCTCGTGCTGAAGTAACCGACGCACACAATGCATACGACGCCGCAAACGCCGAGGTCGAGAAGCTCAACCAGCAGATTGCCGACCTCAAGTCGCACATGACCGTAGACCAGAATGTCATCAACCAAGGTATGTTCGGCTTCTTGAACTACATCATTGGCGGCAGCCAGTTCACAGCCACGCAGAAGTCGAATGCAAGCACTGCCGCGTCGATGCTCATGGGGACGACAGATAAACAGAGCTGGTATGATACTTACGTCGATCAGGACATGTCTCGCGACACCAATCCGCTCTCCTTGGAGCAGATGCGTAACGCCCTGACCTATCTCGATACCCAGAACAACCTCCGCAAGGCGAACGGTCAGTCTGAGCTTAGCGTCAGCCTCCGCATGACTGCGGCAGCCGCCCTCAATACATCATATTCATCGAACATCTGGGGGCACTCGAACTGCTATTTCGATCAAGGTGAGAACCTTGCAGGCGGCGGCGGGGCATACACCGGAGGCGAGACCGAGGATACGCTTGGCTGGCCATATACCGGCCTCTATACCCAGGAGAAAGAGGCATTCGATAAGTACGTCGCGCAGTATGGCGACGCGCTCGGTAGCCATCGATATGATTCCTACTATATCTATCAGCACTACAACAGCATCTACCATGAGTGCGGGCACTATCTCAACATCATCGATGCCGGCGCGAAGGCTATCGGCATCGCGACCGGTAGCGGTAAGAATACCGATTCCGAGGTAACCGTTTTCGACTATAGCGGGAGCACGGGGCAGAAGGATTTCACTGTCTCCGAGTTCAAGAAGCTCGTCAACGACTACATCGAATCCGCCTACAATGCAGGCGGCACGCAGGAGCAGAAGGAGCAGCTGAAGCAGCTTCAGAACAAGCTGGCAGATGCGCAGAAGAACTTCGGGACCGCTGGAACGGCTTATTCTAACGCGTTGGATAAGCAGGAAAGCGCTCGCGACGCCTATACCGCGGCCGACACGAACATGAACACCGCCAAGGGCGAGTACGAGAAGGCTAAGTCCGGAACCGCCGCCGCAAAGACGGCATATGACGCCGCGAAGGACGCACTCGGCGGAATCGACATCGAGTCCCTCAAGCAGAACCTCGATGCCGCCAAGTCCGAGGCGACCGCCGCGCAGGCTGCACTCGACGAGGCTAACTCCAAGCTCTCCGATTGCCAGACGAACGCAGCCGACGCCGCTGCTCGTAAGGCGAAGGCTCTCAGCGCCCGCGATGCTGCCAAGGTAAAGTCCGACCAGGCCAGCGAGGCGTATGACAACGCCACGGCTTCGGTCAAGGACCTTGCCGCCAAGTGCGATGCCGCCAAGACGGATCTTGCGAACAAGCAGGGCACGCTTAACGATGCCAAGAAGGCCGACGACACTGCCCAGGCTGGCGTTGACAAGGCTCAGGCCGCAGATGTCCAGGCCGCGACCGCTCTTTCGGGCGCCAAGCAGGCAGTTGCCGCCAAGACGCAGACCCTGTCCGACGCACAGGCGAAGGCCAAGGCCGCCGAGGACGAGCTGGCCGGCGCAAACAAGGCCTTCGAGCGCTTCGCCGGTGCCCAGAAGGCGGTCGACGACGCCAAGGCCGCCTATGACGCTGCCGTCGCCGGTGTCGCCGATGCCCAGAAGCAGCTCGAGGCCGCCAACGAAGCCGTCGTCGATGCGAACTTCGAGATCGTCAAGGCCAAGGCCGAGCTTGCCAGCGACGAGGCGCTCAAGGCTGATCTTGAGGCTGTCGACCACAAGGCATCCCTTGCCGCGGGCACGACGGGCAACGAGAAGCTGGTCAAGCTGAACGCTGCCTACGCTCGCTATAAGGCTGCCGTCGATGCCGCCGCTGGTCTCAAGGCTGCTCTGAGCGATGCCGATGCCAAGCTGTCCGATGCCAACGACGCCTATGCCGCCGCGCTGGCTGAGCTTGGCGATGCCAAGGATGCCCTGGCTGCCGCGCAGGCCGAGTACGACAAGTGTCATCCCAAGGCTGAGCCGCAGGCCAAGGATCAGGTTGCGCAGGCTGCTGCAAAGGCTCCTGTCGCCAAGAAGAAGGCCACGTCGACCGCGCTCGCCCAGACTGGCGATGACTCCGCTCTTGCGGGCGAGGTGTTCGTCATCGGCGGTATCACTCTCGTGGCCGCTGGTGTGACGCTGAGCGATCGTCGTCGCAAGCAGATGTAGCGTTTCGAGCGTAGTTTCTGCAACGAACTTCAATTCATAACGGGACCGTCTCGTTAGCCAAACGATAAGGCCGGCGCGCTGTTAAACGCAGCGCGCCGGCTTTTCTTTGTTTCGATATCAAAAAGCCCGGTCAGCAGCCGCAAAAGCTGCCGACCGGGCAAGCCGTAGGCAATATGGTTGCTGTCGAGCAGCTGCTCGACTTAGCCCAGCAGGCTCAAGCCCACGGAGACAAACGCCAGGATAACGCCGACGATGGACTCGCCGCCGAGCAGGCCGCTGGCGACAACCAGGCCCTGCTCTTGGAAGGCGGCGTCCTTGGCAGCCCTCTCCTCGTCAGAAAGACCAGCGGTGGCGTCGCGGTGGGCGGACCACTTGTCGTAGGCGAGCTTAACGCAGGAGCCCAGGAATGCCGTGAGTGACATGTAGAACGGCAGGTACACACCCAGGCCGATCATCATGGCCGGAATGCCGAGCCAGTACATGACGATGCCGGCGATAAAGCCGCCAACGAACCACGGCACGCTCGGGATGCCCGAGACCATGGTGGCGACGACGCTTGCCTGCGCGGCAACAAAGCTCTTGTCGGGGCCAAAGGCGTCCGGGCCATAGGCGGTGACGAGCGCGACCATGACGGCTGCGGCGACCAGGGCGCCCACGATGCCGCCAATGGCTTGGCCGATCCACTGCGCACGCGGGTTGGTGCCCAGCACGGCGCCGGCCTTAAAGTCGTTCATGACGTCGCCCGCAAGGCCGCACGCCACGGCAACGATGCCGGCGATAAAGAACAGCTTGACCTGGGCGATCTGTGCAAAGGCAGCCACGATGAGCATAACGATGAGGCCAAAGATCTCCATGGGGTCGATGCCCGTCTGGCCGCAGCTCTGTGCGCTCATGATGGTGGTGACAAAGGTGAACAGCGTCACGATGACGGCCGGGACGGGACCAAGGTCGAGCGCGATGGCGACGATCACAGCGATGGCGGCAGCGCCCAGGCCGATGATGCCGGCGTCGAGCTTAAGGGAGCCCGAGATGAGCGACTGCTCGTCGGTGTCGGTGGAGCTGTCGGCGGCTAGACCGCGGACGATACCGGCGACCTGTGGCAGGATGTCCTTGAGGACGACGGCGACGCCAAAGCCCATCATGAGGCCCATGCCCAGGGACTTGACGATGCCCTGTGCAGTCACAACGTCGAACAGACCGGCAGCGGTGCCGCCCACGATGATGCCAAAGTTGCCCAGCAGCGCGCCGGCAAACCAGAAGGCGACGGGGGCGAAGCCCACGAGGAAGCCGACGGAGAGCAGCATGGGCGAGTTGTAGATGCCAAAGGTCACGCCGGGGATGTTGAGCGTGCATAGCATGCTGGGCACCACGCCCAGGGCGTCGCGCAGCACGCTATAGATGCCGGCGATGGCCATGGAGCCAAAGAGCTGCTTGCCGGTTTTGCCGCCAGCCTCGGTCGCGCGCAGGGTCTGAGCTGCGGCGTTGCCGGTAGGGAACTCAAGCGCGGCATCCACGATAAAGTGACGGTGGATGAGTGCCGTGGCCAACAGGCCCAGGATGGTGCCGGCGAGTGCCACGATAAACATGTCAAGCCAGCTGATCTGGTCGGCATAGCCCAGCATCCAGGCGCCCGGGATGGTAAACGCCAAGCCGCCGGCGACCATGGCGCCCGCGGACATGATGGTGTGGGTGACGTTGGCCTCGTTGAGGCTGGCATTGCCCATGAGCTTCAGGAAGAACAGCGAGATGACGGCAGCGAAGACGATCGGCCAGGGGAGAGCGCCCATCTTGAGGGCGGTGTAGGCCGAGCTTGCCGTGATGATCGCGCAGCCAAGGACGCCGATGACGACGCCGCGCAGCGTGAGTTGCCCGCGCATCGAAGCACGGTTCGAGGGATTGCTCATATAGAACTCCTTTGCGTATATCCGCTTCCCCCGGGAGCGCCGCTACGGATACGGCGCGGGAAGTCGGGTTACCAAGGGCCACCGCGTGAGCTCGCGCGCGACCGCGCACCAGTATAGCCGCAAGCTAGTCATTTTGGGATGACTGGTTTAGGTAGGCGATATACTGCTGGGCAGACGAAAGGAGCGCCGACGATGCATAATGGGTGCGCATATATATTGACGGTCGACGTGGGCAACACGTTCATTCGCTTTGGTCTGTTTGCCGAGGATTCGGCCGCGGCGCAGGAATGCCCGCTTGCGACGTGCGAGATCACGACGCCGTCGAGCATTACGGCCGACGAAGCGCGTATGCGTCTCGCTCAAGTCATGGCCGCGCTGGCGGCCGATGCGGGCATGCCCGGCGCGCTTGTGCCCGCGGCTGCTGTGCTGAGCTGCGTGGTGCCGGCGCTCGAGCGCCCGTGGAAGGCGGCGCTTTCCCGTACCTGCACGGGGCGCGTGCTCACCGTGGGGCCGGGCCTCAAGACTGGCATGCCCGTCCACTACGACGACCCGGCCGAGATCGGCCCCGACCGCATCGCCGACGCCGTGGCGGCCCGTGCCGTCTACGGCTCTCCGTGCATCGTGATCGACCTGGGCACGACGACCAATATCGAGGTCATCGACGCGCACGGTACCTTTGTGGGCGGCGTCATCGCGCCGGGTCTGGCGCTTGGCGCCCGCTCGCTTTCGGCTGCTGCGGCGCGTTTGCCTCAGGTCGAGCCTTCGGCGCCAACGCACGTCATCGGTCGCAACACGCGCGAGGCCATGCGCTCGGGCGTGGTTCTGGGCGAGGTGGCCCGCATCGACGGCATGCTCGATATGGTGCTTGCCGAGATGCGCTCGACCAAGGCGGCGGGCGAGGGCAGCGTGCCCATCATCATCACCGGCGATGATGCCGAGGCGCTCGCGGCGTTGGTTGGCCATAGCCTGACGGTAGACGACGCGCTGACGCTGCGGGGTCTCGCCGAGCTCTACCGCATCAACCAAAAGCCCCGCCGCGTGTAAAAGTGAGGGCGCCGGTGGGACAAACGCCTCCACCTTTCACCTGCTACAATGGGTCAAACTATTGCGATTACGGAGGTGTCTGCCATGTCGGACGATCTTCATCAAACTTCGTCAGGCAAGCGCCTGGACGTCATTAGCTGGGACGAGTTCTTTATGAGCGTGGCCATCGCCGCGCAGCGCCGCAGCAAGGACCCCAACACGCAGGTGGGTGCGTGCATCGCCAACACCAACCACCGCATCCTTTCGGTGGGCTACAACGGTACACCCTCGGCGCTCAACGACGACTTTTTTCCGTGGGGTACGAGCGACGACCCGCTGCAGGACAAGCACAACTACGTGGTCCATGCCGAGGCCAACGCCGTGCTCAACTACCGTGGCTCGCTCAAGGACCTCGAGGGTTCCACGGTCTACGTCACGCTGTTCCCGTGCCACGACTGCGCCAAGATTTTGGCTCAGGTGGGCGTGGGCGAGGTCGTCTACCTGGACAACAAGTACGCCGACACCGATGATGGGCGCATCAGCCGCCGCATTCTCGACTCCTGTGGCATCAGCTACCGCCAGGTCATCGTCGATGTGCACATCGGCACCGAGGGGCGGGCTCAGCAGTAGCGCGTGGCAACGCCAGCTGGCAACAAAAGGCAGCCAAAGAGCCCCGTCCCAAATTGACTACTCGTGAAAGTCGCGTCTGCGCGCATGGACGGCTCGTGAGCGGGTACACGGCTGTAGTAACATAGCTTCTGTCCGCGGGCGCGCCCGCGTAATTGTGAGAAAGGAGCCCCTGTGGCTGTTAACGAAGAGCTGCTTAAGAAGGTTCTTGAAGAGATTCGCCCCAACCTGCAGGCCGATGGCGGCGATATGGAGTATGTGGGCGTTGACGACGAGGGCGTCGTCAAACTGGAGCTGCAGGGCGCTTGCGCCGGCTGCCCCATGAGCTCGCTGACCCTGTCCATGGGTATTGAGCGCATCCTGAAGGAGCATGTGCCCGGCGTTACCCGAGTTGAGCAGGTCAATGCCTCCGGCGAGGCCGAGGACCTGTACGACGAGTACGCGCCGTTCTAAGCTGCGAAAGCTGCGGACGGCATACTCCGCATAGACGTTACGCCCAAATATGCGGCTGCGAGCGCAAGGCCCGCGGCCGCATTTGTATGTAGGGAGTAGGAGGGTCGACATGCTCAACGACTTCTACCATATGCTTGATCCCGTCGCGATTTCGGCGGGGCCCATCACCATCTACTGGTACGGCTTGGCCTATGTGGTCGGCGCCCTGCTCACGGCGGTTGTCATGTACCGCACGCAGCGCCGTTGGGGTTTTGACATTACGGTCGACGACCTGACGAGTGTCGTGGTCGGCGTGGTCTTTGGCCTTATCATTGGCGCCCGCCTGTTCTACGTCATCTTTTACGGCGACGGCTACTACTGGGCGCATCCGCTCGAGATCTTTGCCACCAACGAGGGCGGCATGAGCTTCCATGGCGGTTTGGTGGGCGGCATCATCGGCGGCGTGCTCGTGTGCCGCATGTACAAGCTCGACGCCTGGACCATCGCCGACCTTGCCGTTATCGGTGCTCCGCTGGCCTTGTGCCTGGGCCGTTGTGCCAACTTTGTCAACGGTGAGCTGTGGGGCAAGCCGACCGATCTGCCCTGGGGCGTGGTCTTCGGTGGCACCGCGGGCGATATGCCGCGTCACCCCTCCCAGCTCTACGAGGCATTTCTTGAGGGCATCGTGCTCTTTTGCATTCTGCAGGTGCTCAGCCGCAAAAAGCCGCTACTGCCCCAAGGCACGTTTATGGGCGTCTTTGTGATGGGCTACGGTATCGTTCGCTTTCTCGTTGAGTTCGTGCGCGTGCCCGATGCGCAGCTGGGCTATCTGCTGGGTGGCGTCATCACCATGGGTCAGCTGCTGAGCCTGCCGCTTGTGATCGCCGGCCTGGCGCTCATCATCTTCGCCCGACACCGCAACCAACCCCAGCGCGTCTACCTGGACGCCTAGCCACCAAAACCACCACAAAGGGGACAGGCACCTTTGTGGTGGTTTTGCCGAGTTTGATAGGTTTCTAGAAAGGCTTTCGGACTGTGAAGGATTCCGATCTCTCCACAACGGCTGCGCGCGACGCTGCCCGCATCGTCTGGTTTAAGCGCTACCCCGCCAAGCAGACGCTCATCGCATTTTTGCTCGCGCTGTTGGCGACCACGGCGTTTTCCATCGATCCCTCCCCGGTGTCGAGCAACGCAGTCTTGGCGATTGACCCCAAAGCCTCGGGCATGCTGTACGTGTGCTACGAGGTGCTCCTCTCGTTTGCCGGCCATACCGACGCGGTCATGCTGCTTGCACTTGCCTGCCTGCTCACCTTGCCGTTTCGCTACGTGTTCTTTGGCCGTGGCGACACCTGGCGTCCATCGATCATTCTGCCGTCGCTGTTCTTTGCCATCTGCATGGTGTTTGGCCGCAGCTACGATCTCACCGACTCGGCCGAGATTGTCCTTGGCGACAAAGCCCGCATCATCTGCGCCTGGATTGGCGGCGCGGGCTGGATGCTCTTGGCGGTCGTTGCCTTCTACCTTGTCTTTGAGTGTCTAGATTGGCTGAGCTCCCGACGCATCCCGTTTTCCGAAGCGCACTTTGGCCGCGTATGGCGTGTGACTCACGCCGTGCTCTCGGTCCATCCCTTTGCCGGGCCCTTCCTGGTGCTTATGATCGCTTGGGCGCCCACGCTTATCGCTTCGCTGCCCGGTCTTTTTATGGGAGATACGGGCGCGCAGATTCGCCAGTGGTTCAACTATCCCAACGGCACGAGCGACTACCTGCGCCTACTCAACCCCAACGTGCTGCTCAACGGACATCACCCCGTGGTGCACACGGCTATCATCGGTTCGTGCGTCCAGCTGGGGCTTTCACTGTTCAACAGCGCTAACGCAGGTCTTGCCATCTACACCTGTGCTCAGTTCGTCATCACGGCCGCCTGCATGGCGTATTCCATTTCGTCGCTGCGCAAACTGGGCGTGAGCCTGCCGGTTCGCGGTGCGATCCTGTTGTTCTTTGCGTTTATGCCGATGTTCTCTAACTACGCGGCGTTGCTCACCAAAGACGTGCTCTTTGCCGACGCGTTCTTGGTGCTGCTGGTACAGACCGTCAAGCTCGTGGCATGTGGCTTGCCCCGTCGTGATGCCAATGTCGAGCGAGCGGGCGAGAAAGCCCCCGTGCTCTTTGCGCGCCACGACTGGCTGCTGCTCGCTCTGGGCGCCATGGGTTCCACGTTTCTGCGCAACGGCGGCCTGGTGTTTCCCCTGGCGGCATGCGTAATCGCGGCGGCGTTTTGCGTATGGGACGTGCATGTGGCTCGTCGTGCAGCCAAGCAGACTGGTGCTGCGCCTTCGGGCGCCATCCCGCGTTTCCGCTGGGTTGGCGTTCTCGCGGTGCTCGCGCTCTGCCTTGCCTCTAATATGTACTTCACCAAGGTCTTTATGCCGGCGCACGACATTACGCCCGGCTCCAAGCGCGAAATCCTCTCGATTCCGTTCCAGCAGACGGCTCGTTTCGTCCAAAAGCACGACGGCCTCAACTCGGGCGTCAACCCCACGGTTAAGGAGGACGGTACCATCGTGGAGGCTCCTTGCGACGGCTTGGTGACCGACGAAGAGCGTGCCGTGATCGACCGGGTGCTCAAGTACGAGAACCTGGGCCGCCGCTACAACCCCGACAAGTCCGATGCCGTCAAGAACTGTTTTAACGAGTACGCCTCGCAGGAGGACATCGATGCCTATTTTGCGGTATGGGCCCAGATGTTTAAGAAGGATCCCGAGTGCTATATTTCGGCGCTTATCAATAACTACTATGGTTATTTTTATCCGAGTGCCCGCGATGCCTGGGTCTACAGCACGGCGCGTAGTGCCGAGATCATGGCGCGCCCCGACAACCTCAAATACTTCGACTTCCATCCGGTTGACAGCAACGTGGTGCGCTGGTGCGACCACCTGATCAATTTGTACCGTGTGGCGGTGCAGCGTGTTCCCTTTATCTCGCTCACCATGAGCTCGGCCACCTATGTGTGGATCATGATCGCCGTGGTGGTCTACCTGCTGCGTCGTCATTCATGGCGTGCGCTGGCGATCTGGGTGCCGCTGTTGGGCGTACTCGCCGTGTGCCTGATTGGCCCGTGCAACGGCTCGACCTACATGCGCTATCTGTATCCGGTCATCGCCTGCATGCCCTTCGCCATCGGCGCCACCGTCACCCGCAGCGACTTCCTCTGGTCCTAACTTGGTGCATTGAGGTCAGGTTTCTTTGCACCAAAGGGGCCATCATCACGACGCCTTCATTTTGGGGTTTATCTCGCAGGCCAGTAGGTATATCATAACGACGTTTGTTTATATTGCCCGAGCATCTGCGCTGGGCTTTAGGTCGAAACCGATAGGAGACACGTATGTCCGGACACTCTAAGTGGGCCACAACCAAGCATCGTAAGGGCGCGCAGGACGCCAAGCGTTCCGCCCTCTTCTCCAAGCTCAGCCGCAACATCACCGTTGCCGCCCGTCTCGGCGGTGACCCGCTGCCCGAGAACAACGCCAGCCTCGCCGCTGCCGTTGCCAAGGCCAAGGCTCAGTCCATGCCTAAGGACAAGATCAAGTCCGCTATCGACAAGGCTTTTGGCTCGGGTGCCGATGCCGCCGTCTACGAGAACATCGTGTACGAGGGCTACGGTCCTGCCGGTGTCGCCGTCTACGTCGACTGCCTGACCGACAACCGCAACCGCACCGCCGCTGATGTCCGTTCCGCCTTCTCCCATGCTGGTGGCAACCTGGGCACCTCCGGCTCCGTCGCCTTCCAGTTTGAGCGCAAGGGCCAGATCGTCGTCGCCAAGGAGATCCTGGACGAGAACGCTAAGAAGGAGACCATGATCGCCAACGGTGCTGCCGGTGACGAGGATGAGTTCATGATGGCCATCGCCGAGGCCGGCGGCGAGGACTACGAGGACGCCGGCGAGGAGTGGATCGTCTGGACTACTGCCAACGAGGTCATGGCTGTCTCCAAGGCGCTCGAGGAGCAGGGCGTCCAGGTCAAGGGCTCCGAGACCACCATGGTCCCGACCACCCCGACCGAGGTCTCCGGCGCCGACGCCAAGAAGGTTCAGCGCCTCATCGACCGTCTTGAGGAGCTCGACGACGTCCAGGATGTTTACAGCACCATGGACATGACCGACGAGGTTATCGCTGCCCTCGAGGAGGAGTAGCGCCCGCACGGGTTAAGCCGTGCATATCTGGGCATAATGAAGCGAGCATGCAAGCCTCGTGGAATAGATGAGCCGGATCCGCGTGCGTAGAGCACCGGACCCGGCTCTTTTATAATGATGCGAACCGTTTTGCATTTCGAGAGCCGAGATTTGAAGGGAGCGCCACGTGCGCGTACTCAAACGAGCCCTAGCGATCGTGTATCTTGCCGCCGCCATCGTGGCGCTGGGTACGCTTGTCTGTCAGTTTTGGGGGCCGTATACGTATCGCTTTATGCTGCTGATGCGCGACCCCATGCCGCGCGTCGTCGTCACGGCGTGTGCCGGCGTCGTGGCGATCGGCGTGCTGGTAAGCTTCTTCCGCCTGATGTTTGCTCGTCGCGAGCCGTCCTGCGTGCATCCGGCGGGGGAGCGCAATATCGAGGTCACGCTCGCGGCGCTTTCTTCGTGTGCCAGGGCTGCTGCCGAGCGCGACGACCGCGTGATGGTCGAGCATGTCGAGGCCCGCGTCCAAGGCTCCGACGATTCGCACGTTCGATTTAAGGTCGAGGCTATCGCGCTTGACGATAAGGACGTGGCATCTCTGGCTACCGCGATGCAGCAGCGCATCGAGGAAGCTTGCGACACCATGCTCGGCACGCCGGGTACGACTACGCGCGTCAGTTTTTTGCCGTCCAAGACTACCGTCCAGACCGTGGAGGTTTCCGGTGAGTGATACCAATCAAGATAAGACCGCTCGTACGCCGCGCCTGACGATTGACCAGAGCGCCACGCCGGCGAGCGAACCTGTTGATTCCAAAGCAGAGGCAACCGAGTTGCAAGACGCGGCAGCCGCGGATTTTGACGAGGCTATGGGTCTCATCAAGGGTACGGGCGCTGCCATCTGGAGCTATGCTGTGCGCCATCCCAACACCACGCTCGGCGCCGTCGCTGGCTTTGTCCTCGCCGTGTTGGTGCTCACGTTGGGCCTGTGGGACACGCTCGTCATTGCATTCTTCGTGCTGATCGGCGCTGTGATCGGCCAAATTCGCGACGGCGAGAACGGGATCGTCAACTTCTTCGGCCGTCTGTTTAGCGGCCGCTAATATGTATTCGACTGTCGCATCCGCGGCAGGCATAAGGAGGAACCATGGCTTTTAATACGAAGGTCGATGTGGCCGATACCGAGCTCGAGGAGAACGAAGCGGTCGTCGCCGAAGCCGAGGATGTGACGCTCGAGGACGAGGCTCTCGTCGAGGCCGAGTCCGATGTGGATGAGGATGACGAGGAAGCGGACGAGTCCGAGGACTCGCTGACCTATTCCAACGGTGTGATCGAGAAGATCGTCGCCATGGCCACCCGCGAGGTTCCGCACGTTCTGGGCATGAAGGGTAACCTCATGCACTTTGTGCAGGAGCAGTTTGGTGCCGAGAATCTGACCAAGGGCGTGACGGTCGAGGTCACCGATGACAATCGCGTGGTCGTCAACATCTCCGTCATTATCGAGTACGGCGCCTATGCGCCCGCGATCTTCGACGATGTCAAGGCACGTGTCACCGAGCGCCTTGCCGCGATGACCGGCCTTGAGGTGGCGGGCGTCAACCTGCGCATCGAGGACGTCATCACCCCCGAGGAGTACGAGCACCGCACCAGCCAGCACGAATAACCTTCCAAAAAGGGACAGGTTTGTTTTGGCAGGTTTTATCTGCGAAAACATTAAACGGCCGACCGCGCAAGCAAAAGCGTGGCCGGCCGTTATTTGTATGCCCCCCGATGTAGGCATACCGCTCGTCTAACTAGGGGTTGCAATCGTCGCGTTCCGCGTTACCCTAATGGGCGCATTGTTTCCAAATTGTTAACGAGGGGTTGCCGTAATGGCTGACGAGCACGAAACAGAAAGCAAGGCATGGGCGATTGAGGCCGCCGCGGCAGAGGCGGCATCGCGTGCTGCCGAAGAGGTGCATCGTCCTCCCGTAGTGCCGATGGAGCGCGTGGTTGATCGCACCGATATCGAGCGCGGCGAGCGTGCCGGCCAAAAGCGCAGCCAGGAGCCGGGTTTCCCGCGCTTTTTTGCTGAGCTCAATCTGGGCCTGATTCTTACGGCCTTTGCCATCGTTGCGTTTAAAACCCCTAATCACTTTGCTTTTGGCGGCACCTCGGGCGTGTCGGTCATTCTGTCCACGCTGTTCCCGACCCTGCCCGTCGGCGTCTTTATGTGGATTATCAACGCGGTTCTCGTCGTTTTGGGCTTTATCTTTTTGGAGCGCAAGGCGATTCTTTGGAGCGTCTTCGCCTCGTTTGCGCTGTCCGCCTACGTCTCGCTGTTTGAGCTCTTCATTCCGACCGATGTCTCTCTGACGGGTGATATGTGGCTCGACCTGTGCTTTGCCGTCATCTTGCCGGCGCTCGGCAGCGCTATTGTCTTTGACATCGGCGCCTCGACGGGTGGCACGGACATTCTTGCCATGATTCTCAAGCGCCGCACCACGCTCGAGATTGGTCGCGCCCTGCTGCTGGTCGATATCGGCATCGTGACCATCGCGGCCTTTTTGTATGGCCCGCGTGTCGGTCTGTATTGCGTGCTCGGCCTGTTTGCCAAGACGCTTGTGGTCGACAAAGCCATTGAGAGCATTCATCTGCGCAAAGTCTGCACGGTCATTTGTTCCGAGCCCCTTAAGGTCGAGGAGTTTATCGTCAAGCATCTCAACCGCACGGCGACCATCAGCCGCGGCTACGGTGCCTTCTCGGGCAAGTGCGTGACGGTGATCATGAGCGTGCTGAGCCGTCGCGAGGCCGTGCAGCTGCGCCGCTATGCGCGCGAAGTCGATCCAGGTGCCTTTATCACGATCGTCGACAGCTCCGAGATCGTCGGCAAGGGCTTCCGCGGAACGAACTAGCACAGACGTATTCAACGAACCGCCTGCTGGCGCCGTGTACCTTGCAAATCGGTCATCTTTGAGTATTTGACCCTACATTGGGCAATAATGATGCTAAAGACATCGTTTGCGATCCAAGTGATTCGTTCAAGATACGAAGGGATGATTCTATGTTCTGCTCGCAGTGTGGCGCCCCCATGGGCGATAACGACAAGTTCTGCGGCGTGTGTGGTGCTCCTAATGCCGGTGCCGCTGGCCCCGCTCCCCAGGGACAGCCTCAGCCCCAGCAGTTTGTTCCGCAACCGCCCGTGGCGAATGCGCCAAAGGGCTGTGTGGCTCAGGCGTTCCAAGATATGACCAAGACTCCGGGCGTGCTTCAGCGTGTATGCCAAATCGCGTTTTTGCCGGCGCTGATTTGCGTTGTGTCGGTGCTCGTGTTGTTTATTCCCGTTATTGGCGGCATTGCGGCTGCCATCGGCTTTTTGGCAGCTTGCATTGCGAGCGTGTGCGGTTCCGGCTTTGGTATTGAGTGGGGCCGTGATCTTTCGCTCAAGGTCGATGACGGCATGGATCGTCCGTTGATGCGTTCCACATCGTTTGGCCTTGGAGTCTTTTCGAGCGTTATTTCGGTCGTGCTCGAGGTTATCGCTGCCATTCCCGTTATCGGTGTAGTGCTTTCGCTGGTGGAGGGCGTGGTAATTGGCGCCGCGGGCTCGTATTCTTATTACGGCTCTTATGCGCTCGAGGCTGCGCTGTTCGGTTCGCTCGGCCTGCTTGTCCTGGCGCTAATTGCCTCGGCGATTCTGGGTGTCTTCTTTAAGATGTTCGCCGACATTGCCGTGATGCACTTTGCGGTGACCGGGCGCGTCGAGAGCGTGTTTTCGCTCGATAAGGTCTGGGCGGCCTTTAAGCACAACAAGACCAAGCTGTTCTGTGCTTCGTTCCTTCCCGAGTTTTTGACGGGCCTGGTTGCCAACGTTGTCACATGGATCTTGACGGTCGTCTTTGGCGCCATTGCCTCTGTCGGTATGTATAGCTACTACTATCGTCCTACGGGTATTGAGGCAATCGTTACCGGCGGTGGCGTCACGCTCGCGCTGTTCTTGGTGCTGGTCGCTTTCGTCACCGTATTTCTTACGGTCTTTGGCAAGATGCTCAAGCACCGTGCCGTTGGCTATTGGGCCGCACGCTATGCAAGCGAGTGGGCCGATGAGGATAAGGACGACGTCCTGACTTTTGTGTTGCCCTTCGAGAAGAAGTCCGCTCCTTCGGGTTACGGTGCTCCGGATGCTTCGCCGGCACCTGCACCCGCTCCCGCGACCGAGCCTGAGCCGGCGCCCGAGTCTGAGACGGCATCTGAGCCCGAGCCTGCGCCTGAGCCTGAGCCTGAGCCTGAGCCTGAG
>CATWSG010000007.1 GCA_958353395.1 uncultured Collinsella sp. | reverse complement strand
CGGGTGCCCTACCGGGAGTAGCCCCGACGGTTGACAAAACTATAGGAACACCCAATGACTGACCAATGACTAGGCAAGGGCGGCCATGATGGTGCGGGCGACGCCGTCGTGGTCGTTGTCGTATTCGGTGATGGCGTCGGCGGCCTCGCGGTCTTCGGACTCGGCGTTGATCATGGCCATGCCGTGGCCCGCTGCCTGCAGCATGGGGATGTCGTTGATGTTGTCGCCGAACGCCCAGGCGTCGGCGAGACGCTTGCCCAGGTATTCGCATAGCCACGTGAGGGCCGTCCCCTTGGTGGCGCCCTCGCCCATGACCTCGATATTCATGGCGTACGAACGCGTGACCTCAATGCCTCCGAGCGTGTCGAGCGCCGTCGCGATGGCGTCGCGATCGGCCGGGTTGTGCCAGTACATGGCGATACGTTCGAGCGTCTCGACCTCGTCGATCTTGCTGTCGATATCCATGTCGATCGGCGTTCGTGTGCGCTTGAGTGAAGCCGCGATGTGGGGGTCACCGCCGCAGAACTCATCCAGGCGCCCGTATAGCGAGCGGGGGAGGAAGCACTGTCCATCCGCGAAGATATCGAAGGTCACATCGTGGCCGGCGGCAATGCGATGGATGCGGTGGGCAATGCCGCAATCGAGCGGTCGGCTCAAAATGCGCGTAGCACGTGAGGTGTCGGTGGGCGTATCTTCGTCGAGCCGCCAGACGCTGGCGCCGTTGGCGCAGACCGCGTAGTGCACGGCGGGATGGGCGAGAATGGGCTCAAAGATGCCCGACAGCGGGCGCCCCGTGCAGGGAACAAACTCGATGCCACGACGTGCGAGCTCGTCGAGCATTGCCCAAGTGGCGTCGCTCATCTGCTTATCGCTCGTCAGCAGCGTCCCATCCATATCGGAAAACACAATCATTCGTTGCGATCCTTTCTACTGGCATAAAAAGTGTGGCCAAGGGCTTGGGTCCCTGGCCACGCTCGAGTTCTATAACGGTCCGCGTCCTAGCGGTCAGCGAGCGGCTTGTACTCCAGCGGCTCGATCACCGGACGATAGGCCGGGCGAATAATACGGTGCGCGCAGAAGAGCTCTTCCATGCGGTGTGCCGACCAGCCGGCCATGCGGGCGACGGCGAACAGCGGCGTAAAGAGCGTCTCGGGCACGCCGAGCATCTTGTAGATAAAGCCCGTGTACAGGTCGATGTTGGCGCAGATGGGCTTGGTCATGCCGTGGTCGCGCATGACCTGGGGTGCCAGGCGCTCGATGCGCTCGATGAGCGCGAACTCCTCGCCCAGGTCCTTCTTGGCGGCAAGCGTGCGCGCGTAACGACGGCACACCTCGGCACGCGGGTCGCTCAGCGTGTAGACGGCGTGGCCCATACCGTAGATGAGACCCGTGCCGTCGAAGGCCTGCTTGTCGAGGATCTTGCCCAGGTAGGCTGCGACCTCGTCCTCGTCCTCCCAATTGGAGACATGCGCGCGGATGTCCTCGTGCATGGAGACAACCTTGGCGTTGGCGCCACCGTGGCGCGGGCCCTTGAGTGAGCCGATAGCCGCGGCGTAGGCGGAATACGGGTCGGTGGCCGAGGAGGACAGCACGCGGCAGGCAAACGTGGAGTTGTTGCCGCCTCCGTGTTCGGCATGCAGCATGAGCATCACGTCGAGCAGCATGGCTTCGTCGCGGGTGAATGCCATGCCGCCGCGCAACACCTGCAGGATGGTCTCGGCGGTGGAGAGACCGGGTGTGGGGTGCGGTACATGAACCTCGGAGCCGCGGCGCTTGGCGACCGAGGCCATATGCGCGAAGGCGGCGATGCGGGGGAGACGGGCGAGCATGGAGATGGCGACGTCGATTTCGTGCTCGGGCGTAATGGCGTCGGGCTCGGCGTCGAAGGCGTAGAGCAGCAGCACGGCGCGCTGAAGCACATTCATGATGCTCGACGACACCGTGGTCATGGGGAACTCTTTAACGTACTCGTCGCTCAGATGTCTAAAGGCGCCCAGGCGCTCGCAAAAGCCGTCGAGCTCTTCCTTGTTGGGCAGCGAGCCCGTGATGAGCAGGTAGGCGACCTCTTCGTAGCCATAGCGATTCTCGGCCTGGGCGTTGTTGACCAGGTCCTCGATGCTGTAGCCGCGCAGCGTAAGCTTGCCCTGGTCGGGCACGACTTTGCCGTCGACCTTGTTGTAGCCGTGCACGTCCGAGATGCGGGTAAGGCCCGCGACCACGCCCGAGCCATCGGCATTGCGCAGGCCGCGCTTGACGTTATGCTCTACGAACAGGCCCTCGTCGTACGGGGCGGTCGGCAGGCCGTGGTAGAGGTTTTCGCTTTCGGGCGAAATCTGACGGCTCGCCTCGTAATCCAGAACCAGGCGGCTCAGGTGATCGTCGAAGCGGTAGTAGATTTTCTTGGCGTCGTAGGCCATGCGCGCTCCTCTCCGGTCCGCTTTGGGGCCGCGCGCTTGGACGATATGACGTCAAGCTGCCCCGAGCGGCTTGTTCGCTACAGGCGGTACATAAAGTTAAAGACGTCCTCGCGCTGGATGGACACGTTGACGCCCGAAAGCTCGCCGGCCTCGGCCAGGGCCTTCTGCAGCTCGGCGAAGTCGAGCTTGGACTCGGCGGTGTCGGCCAGCATGGTCATGGTGAAGATGTCCTCGATAATGGACTGCGTGATGTCGCGGATGTCGACGTTGGCCTCGCCCAGAACGCGGGTGACGCCGGCGACGATGCCGGGGCGGTTCTTGCCAAGGACGGTGATGACGATACGGGAGGACGAGATCTCGGCCATGGGAAACCCTTTCGCGTGGTTGCGGCGCGCGCGGGGCGCTCCGCTACGGTACAGTGTTCATCATTGTACCTGTCTGGCGCAAAAAAGGCGCGCTCGCTGCGGCGTTACATGCCTGCAACATGAGCGTAAGGGGGAAGGCCGTACGGGGAAGAGCCGTCTGGCGCGTGTCCGGCTCGTGTTGGGTTGATTTCCGATCTCAGCCGAACACATTGAGCGGACAGGCCGTTCCCGCAGTCAGCCGAACGCCTCCGACGGCTGATTCCGAACTGGAAGCGGAGGGCATCCCCGCCCTTCGGTAGGGGATACCGCTCCGCGGCGCATGCCGCGGGCGGCGCCCCTATCGGACCACCGTGACCTCAGTTGGGATGGGCCCAGCACTGCCGCGTACTCGGTGAGCTAGAGCCAACTGTTCATCTTCACGTCGCGTATGGCGATATTTCGGTCGTCCGGCTCGGTGATGCCGTAGCCGAACGCCTGGAGCGTCTCGATGGACTCCTGGATCCTCTGTTGGAACATGGGACCCGGATCGACCCTCGGCCCGAGGTGCCCGCGCCAAAGGCACGGCGTGGCGCGCAGCATGTTATGGATTTTGGAGATGGGCTCGATGTCGGCGTAGACGTTGAGCGTCGCCATGGCGTCCTTGTGGCCGAGGATCGATTGGAGCGCCTTGATATCGCCGCCTTGGCGGATCCACTGCGTTGCGAACGTGTGGCGAAGGCCGTGGAACGTGATCAGCTCGTCGTTGGTGCCCATGAGGCCGTTGGTCTCCGAGAACGTCTTGAACGCCCTGCGGATATAGCTTGTCGTCGCGAAGGTCGCGCCCGGCTCCGACAGGATGTAGCAGTCCCCGATCTCGACCGCCCCGGTAAGGCCGCGCAAGCGCAGCTTTCCGCAGTCGATCTCGTGGGTCTCCTTCAGGAAGGGGGGTAGGCCGACCGGGTCGATGGGGATACCCCTGGCGTCATGGGTCTTGGTGTCCTTGATGAACGAACCCATTCCCTTCGCGTACGCCACCGAGTGTCTGATCGAGATCAGGCCCGTCTCGAAATCCACATCGCACCACCGAAGGCCGCAGACCTCGCCGATTCGCATCCCCGTGTGCAGGGCGAGTACGACCGCCCTCTAATCCTCGGCGGACCAATCGAGTCCGAACTCCTTTCGGGCATCCTCTTCGCTCATGACTTCGAGAAGGTCTCCGGGTTGGCAACGAAGGGCGAGGCATAGCTGCTCGAGTGTGTTGAAGCGAATGCCGCGAATATGCCCTTTTTTAATACGGGACAGGTTCACGGGCGTGGTTCCAATCCTTTCGGCAAGTTCGTTCGAGGAAATCTTTCGCTCGGCCATGATCTTGTCGAGGCGAACAATTACGGGCATGGCGTTTCCTTACGCAATCTCGTCGGAGTCGAGGTACAGCTCTCGGGCGTACAAGAAGAGCTGGGAAAGCATGAACAGGACGATGCCGAGAACCAGAGAGGTCCAATCGAATGATGAAGCGATCTCTTGGGCGCCGACGGCCCCCTCGCCGCCAAACATCGAAACGGAGGTTTTGAGTGAGCCGGCGTAGAGGCTGGTGGCAGCTTGAACAACGAAGAGAATGCCGAGCACCTTCAAGCATGTCGCAGACCCTTTCTTGAAGGGGTCTCCGCTCTTGATCGTCCACACGAGAACGGCGCTGAGGATGGTCGTAGCGATACCGATGACGGCAGGGACCAATGTCGAGATCGCAAGGGCTGGATACGCGGGGGAGTCTGCAATTACAGGGTTGTCGAGCACTTCGATTGCTGGCTTTAAGGAGAACGCCACTTGTGCGATGGCGGTGGCGCAAAGGGTCGCAGAGGCTATCGCACATGCGATGCGGAAGGAATGAAGCCGGGGAGTGCGATTGTCGGAACTCATAATAACCTCCGAAGAATTTAAAAAACTCAGGTTACTTTTTAACAGTTTATGTTAAATTGACTTTGCCGGCAAGTAACAAGGGCCGAGCATTTTGTTCGGCCCCTCTGTTCCGACTGGATGAGGTTAAGGTTGGCGATGAATATGCTCAAAATCTCGAAGGCGATCTTTAGGTCGCTTCTCTCCTCCAGGTCGCTCTGTGTTGTCGTTGTTGCGTTGATGGTTCTTTGTGCTCTGCCCGTCTTCAGGAGCGCGGCTGGCATCGACGGACGGGTCGAATACCTCGAGTCGGGAATAACCCGTGTTGAGCAGGAATTGTCAGCATCCTATGCGGATGCGCTTGTGAATGCGGGGGAGGACGGTGTCTATACCTCTTCATCAAGCATGCCCGCGCTTCTGTACCCTCTTGCCGCGGGACGTCTTATCTTGGCACCGCTCTCTCCCCTACTTCCGTTTCTGCAGATATCGGATGGAGAGTACACCTATTATGACGGATCGAAGGAGTACTTGCTATGGGTCGCAACGGCCGTTGCCGTCTCGTTCCTTGCCGCGCGTCTTAACAAACGTGAAAAGCTCATCATCCAGGCACCGATGGGCGAGCTGGGTAGACTTGTTGCATCGAGCGTATGGGCGAGTGTTTTTGCAATGCTTGCCGTCCTCGCCATCAATCTTCCAGGGATAATCGCCGCGCTTGTGAAGAATGGCCCGGGCTCGCCGTTCTATCCGATAGGCTACATTCAATATGCGACTCCGGTTATCAAACCGGCTTGGCTGGTGTTCGCGCAGACGGCCATCATGCAATTCTTGGTGGCAGCGTTCATCTCGCTTGTCGTTCACCTGGCCGTGAAGATTGCCAATAACCCTACGCTTGGAATCGTGTTCGTATGTGCCCTGATGGGGGTGACGATGGTTCCCGGGTATTACGGAAGATCCATCGCTTTACGTGAGTTCGCCCTGTTGAATCCCCTTACGTATGCGAACACTGAGTTGACCGTCGGCGCCTATAGCCCGTACCCGACAACGCAGATAGTGAATCTGCCTGGACTTTGCTTCGAGCGTGGCGCGATTGCCCTCGTATGCGCAATCGGGATCGAGGTGCTGGCAATTAGCCTGCTTTGCGTTGCTGGAAAGAGCGGCTGCGCGTGCCCGATATCCCCGATTTGTCTTGAGAGAGGTTCCTTCACTGCATCGAGAACGGCAACTCGTTCGAGCGCTTGTGCCTCCGCCGTTGCATACGTAAGAACGATGGGGAAACTGCTCCTGCGTTCTCCTACCCTCGCCGTATGCGCGATTGCAATGTCGACGACGATGCTGGCCCCGGCTCTGGTCGAGATGTTTCCTGACGCTGATAACGTTTCCGCTGTTCGGTATAGGGATGGGGAGCTCCGTTCAATAGATCGGTATCTAGAGCAGAACGCTGCGAATATGGACGTCGAGGGCAAAGCGGCCCTGGAAGACATGCGGGATGCTCTTTCGGGTTTCGTGTACGCGCCTATGCCTGCGGAGGGGTTTCGAAGCCTCGCGACGTACGAGCGCGCTCGAGGTGAGCTGGGCGCGGCAGATGCGACTCTCCTGCAATCGATCGGAATCGAGCCGGAGACTCCTTCTCGTGCGGAGGCGCGCGCCCTTCTGCTTGAGTCGATCGCGAGCTTGCCGGACCCCAAGGTTTACGAGTTAAGTACGAAGATGCCCCCATTAATCCTCCTTTCGTATCTCCAGGCAGCGCTTCCCTCCTTATTTTTGCTGTTGCCCGTGGTTGTCACATCGCTCGCGTGCACCCACCTGCAGTGTCGTTCCCTTCTGGTTCTCCAGATCCCCGCAACAGCGCATGTGCGTTTTCTGACGGCTGTTGCGCTGGCTCTCCTGCTTGGCTTGGTGCTGCTTTTGGTGTCGATGGTTCCCGCTGTCGTTGTGTCCGTGATTAAGAACGGTGCGGGTGGATCGGAGTATCCCGTCGCTCTCATTCGGGCGGGAGCTTCGACAACGTCCATGGTGGGGGAGGCGGTGTTGTGCAGTATTCCGTTGCTGGTCATGGCATACGGCGTGATTTCCGTCGTCGCTGCGTTGACAGCAGCGATTAGCCGCAACCCCGTTGTCACCGGAATGGTTTGCGCGGTTCTCTTGGTGTTGGGTTCGTTGAGCGCTCATGTTGAAAGCGTGGGCATGGGCGTCGCGCTGCTGGCTCCATTCGCCTCGTTTGATCCCGCTTCCCAGGTGGGGACGATTGGGTTCCTTGGGCGAGGGACGAACGCGATGCCTTTTGGAGAGGTCGTCGGCGCATCGGGCGCTCTGCTGGTGGTCTTGGGCGCCGTATCTCCGTTGATGGTGCGCCTGAGTGTTCCAAAGATCGAAAGGGGATGATCTCGATGATTGACCTTCAAACGCTGACGATCTCTTATGGAAAGAAGGTGCTCGTAGATTCGGTGAACGCTGAGTTTGCCCCGGGTACGGTCTACGGTCTCGTCGCTCCGAACGGGCATGGAAAGACGACGTTGCTGCGTGCGATGGCAGGTTTGCCGGGTCCTCGCGTGGACGGGAGCATCGTTCTGGATGAGGTGCAGGGTACGGGTGCGAGAGAGGTCCGTTCTATGATCTTCTATGCACCTGGTGAGGGGACGCTGCTGTATCCCGGATTGCGTGCGGAAGATCACCTCAAGATGGTTTGCGATATGTGGCCGCATGCTCGCGATATCGAAGAGATAGTGGAACAAACGCAGATAGGCGAGTTCGCGAAGATGAGGATCCGCACTCTGAGCCAGGGCATGAAGCAGCAGCTTACCCTGGCGATTGCGTATGCGACGGGCGCGCGGTACCTTCTATTAGATGAGCCCATGAACGCGCTCGACCCCAGCAGGGTGGACTTGCATTCCGAGATTCTCAGGAAGCTGGCCGATTCTGGTACGTGCATCATCATGTCATCCCACATCTTGGATTCGGTCGATAGGCTGTGCGATGAGATTCTGTTTTTGAAGGATGGGAGGCTCATTAGAAGCATTCCGCAAGATGATGCTGCGCCGAAGTCTCCTGGATCCCATTTCGCAAAGCCTGCCGGACGCGCCGAGGGTGCGCTAAGCACGTATCGGCGACTCTACGAAAAGGGCGGGTAGAAATGCAAGTTAAAAATCTATGTGGCCAATGTGATACCGTTGAACCCGCATATCGATACCGCTCAGCCATTCGCCTCGCCCCCGTCGCACGTATCTTCATCCGGTCTGTTACTTTTAATCTAACAATTCTTTGAGGAGCGTAGGTGCTTCTAAATGTACTGTCGACTTCTTCTCAAACTAATCCTAAGAGACAAGGCCGTATGGATTTGTACGCTCGTTCTCGCTGCAGCCTTTTCCGTCCCCATTGCGTTCAATTCACCCATCTACGGGCCCTTCTTTATGAAACAGGGCATGCAGAGCTTTGTCAACGCATTCAATACGCGCGCACCCCAAGCCAACGGCATAGACCTATCGCCAGAGCAGCAAGTCGACGCGGAGCTTGCAAGATACGCGAACGCCGCCCTTGCCGCTCAAACCGACGCCGCCTTTCTCGATTCTGCCGAGAGCTACTACGCGCTCATGGACGAAGGCTTCCAATCCGGATCCATCGTGGGAGACCGAGAGACCAATGACGCGGAGCTCGCATATTGCCGTGCCCTGAGCAGCTCCGGCATCACGGATATCCCGGCCTCCGCAAGCGACCTGCCATTCCTTTCCTTCCTGCCTTACGCCATTGCCATGGTGCCGTCTTTCCTTCCCTTCATCCCCTTCCTTCTCTCGTCGATACTCCTGCTCGGGGCCACAAGGCCCGGGACCCTGGCGGCGAAGGCGCCCGTGCCCAAATTCCGGCGCCTTATCCAGACCGTGTTTTCGATAATCGCCGCGGGGACCGCGATGCTCCTCGCCGGCCTTGCACCCGGGGGCATTTACGCCTTGGCCCTAAACGGCTTCGGGCAAATTGGGTACCCGATCGCCTTCTTCCATGACGGCGCGCTTACCACCACGACCGCGGGAAACGTCTTCACAGCCCTGCTTATCGCGCTTCTTGCGGGCGGAACCTTAATATCCGTTTGCTCCGCCGTCCTATCGACCGCAACGAGGCGCGTCCTCGCAGGCCCCCTTACCTCCGCGCTGCTTGTCGCGGCCCCGGTATTCCCGTTACTGTCCGATTCGGCACTGGAGCATAACGCCGCGCTCAATCTCCTGCCGCTGGCCGTATTCTCGCCTATCGAGGCAACGGGTTACGTAGGATGCTTCCCGACAGAATTCATTGGCTCCGGTTCGGGCAGCGCATCGATGCTTGCCGTGGCCCTGGCATACGTCGCGGTCTTTTTTACGGTCGGCGCCGTTGCGACACGTTCCCCCAAACAGCCTGGACCCGCGAAAAAGCACCATGGGCTCGAGCTTCTGGACGCGAGCGTGGGATACGGAAGCACGACGATACTTTCAATCGGGTCGCTTTTCCTGAGCCCGGGAACGGCGGCGGGCCTCGTTGCCCCCAACGGCTCGGGGAAAACCACCCTTCTTGAAGCGCTGTCGGGCCAATTTCCCACCCGCATCCGCTCGGGAAGCCTGGCGGCAGACGGAATCAGCCAACGTCGATCAGCCGAATTTGCAGAACTCGTCTACCTGAGCTCTTCAGGCGGCACGGATCTCTATCCCACGCTATCGGCCATCGAGCACCTTGCTTTCGTTAGGGAGGCGTGGAAATCGGCCGCCGACATCGACTCGCTCTGCGACTCCCTCGGAATCTCCCCATATCTCGACAAGCCGACCCGTAAACTCTCGACAGGAATGAAGCAGCAGGTAAAGCTTGCCATGGCGATAGCGACCGATTGCCCGTACCTCATCCTCGATGAACCGCTGAACGGCCTCGATCCGGGAAAACGGAAAACCTCCTGCGACGCGATGCGCAGCGAAGTGGCGCGGGGACGCAGCGTGCTCATTTCAAGCCATCTACTCGACGACCTGGCAGACCTTACCAACTCGTTCTACTTCATCGAAGCCGGCACGCTCGTGGAAAAGATCAAGTCGTCCTCGCAGACGCTCAAGCAGGAATACCTCGATACATACGAAGGAGGTGAATGACATGAAACTATTTGAACAGCTGAAGTCCAATGCGTCGCGCATGGCTGTCTACGCCATCCTCGTGGCAACGGCTTTATGCGGAATCGCGGCACCCGTCTATGCGCTCAACGGGGAGAAAGGCGATGTCGAACCCGCGTACATGGCTTCGACGGTTAAGGACCGGTACAAAGCCTTCTCTGGAGACACGTTTTACGTAGCAGAGTACGACACGACCTACCGTCAGCTTCGCTACAACAAGGGCTACGACTATCTAGTCGCAGAGGCAATCAGCTATACGTCGGGTTGGTACCGCTCCAACTATGGACACATAACCCAGTTCAAGTGTAACTACCGTGTGTACAACTAAAGCAACCGGCCGGGACGAGGGGTGACGCAAAAGCGTCGCCCCTCGTTTTTAACCATGTCAACTGAACCTAGTTCAGTTTGGTTGATTTCCGATCTCAGCCGAACACATTGAGCGGAAAGGCCGTTCCCGCAGTCAGTCGAACGTCCCCGGGGCCCTTCTCAGGCCCCGGGGACGGCATTTTCCCAGTTGAAGGAACGGTGGAGATGTGTTTCGATGGGTCAGATTCGTGTCGTTCCGAAAAGACCGTGAACCTTTTGTGGGACACGCGGCGCCGTGGTACCATAGCCGAGTTTGTTGTCTTGGTCGGAAACCAAGACGCCTTATGCGCTGATCGGTAACCAGCGCCTGACCAATAAGGAGTCCTACCATGAAGCAGGGTATCCATCCCCAGTATGTCGAGTGCACGGTGACGTGCTCCTGCGGCAACACCTTCAAGACGCACGCTACCGTGTCCGAGATGAAGGTTGAGCTTTGCAACGAGTGCCACCCGTTCTACACCGGCCAGCAGAAGTTCGTCGACACCGGTGGACGCGTCCAGCGCTTCGCCGACAAGTTCGGTGGCGCCGCTGCCGCCCAGCTCAAGAAGGCCGAGGAGGCCAAGGCTGCCAAGGCTGCCAAGGCTGCTGAGGCCGAGGCCGCTCGCAAGGCCGCCGCTGAGGCTAAGGCTGCCGAGAAGGCCAAGCGTGCTGCTAAGTTTGCCGAGGAGGCTGCCAAGCAGGCCGCCGAGGCTCCCGCAGAGGCTCCCGTCGAGGAGGCCGCTGCCGAGGCCGAGACCACCGAGGCTGCTGAGTAAATAGCTCGCCGAGGAATCGCTCGCATTCATGGCAAAAGGGCCGTGCATCCGTTTGGGTGCGCGGCCCTTTTCTTTTTATTGGTGCAGGCTAACCCGTTCCCATTGCACCAGATTGGTGCGAAGGGGACGGGTTGGTTTGCACCAAATGGCAGAGTGACGGCGTTTTCCCAGATAAAACCTGCCAAAATAAACCAGTCCCTTTTTGGCAGGTCGGTCGGGTCGTAGTTATTACGTGGCGGTCGAGGTCGACCGTATAGGCCGTGCCTTGTTTGGCTAAAGTACAATCATCTGTGTTTAACTCGCCCGCAGCTGCACGGCGTGGGCGATGGCCAAAAAGGAAAACCACATGGGATTCATGTCAAAGCTGCTGTCCTTTGGATCCGATAAGGACCTTAAGCGCTACTACAAGATCGTCGACCAGATCAACGGTCTTGAGCCCCAGTTTGAGAAGATGACCGAGGAGGAACTCCGCGCCCAGACCGATAAGTTCCGCGAGCGTTACGCCAACGGCGAGTCGCTCGACGACATGCTTCCCGAGGCCTTTGCCACCGTGCGCGAGGCTTCCAAGCGCATCACGGGCATGCGCCACTTTGACGTACAGCTCATCGGCGCCATGGCGCTTCATGAGGGTCATATTGCCGAGATGAAGACCGGCGAGGGCAAGACGCTCGTCTCCACCTTGGCCGGCTACCTCAACGCTATCGCCGGCAAGGGCGTGCATGTCGTTACCGTCAACGATTACCTGGCAAAGCGCGACTCCGAGTGGATGGGCCGCATCTACAAGTACCTGGGCATGACCGTCGGTCTGCTCCAGAACAACATGCCGCTCGAGCTCAAGCGCCCGGCCTACCAGGCAGACGTCACTTACGGCACCAACTCCGAGTTCGGTTTCGACTACCTGCGCGACAACATGGTCACCCGTCCCGAGCAGCGCGTGCAGCGCGGCCACAACTACGCCATCGTCGACGAGGTTGACTCCATCCTGATCGATGAGGCCAGGACGCCGCTCATTATCTCGGGCGCCGGCACCAAGTCCGCCAGCACCTACAAGGACTTCGCGCGTGCCGTGCGCGGCCTGGAGCGCGGTGAGGACGTGTCGCACGACATGCTCACCGCCACCGAGGACGTCGAGCCTACGGGCGACTACGTCATGGACGAGGCCAAGCACACCATCGCCGCCACCGAGCGCGGCCTTAAGAAGATCGAGCGCCGCCTGGGCATCGAGGACATCTACGCCGACCTTTCGGGCCAGCTGGTCAACCACCTACAGCAGGCGTTGAAGGCCCAGTACATGTTCCATCGCGACAAGCAGTACGTGGTCACGAACGGCGAGGTCAAGATCGTCGACGAGTTCACCGGTCGCATCATGGAGGGCCGCCGCTATTCCGAGGGCCTGCACCAGGCCATCGAGGCCAAAGAGGGCGTGCTCGTGCGCGAGGAGAACCAGACGCTGGCCACCATCACCTTGCAGAACTACTTCCGTCTATATGACAAGCTCTCCGGCATGACCGGTACGGCACTCACCGAGGATGCCGAGTTCCGCGAGATCTACAAGCTGCCCGTCGAGGTCATCCCCTCCAACAAGCCCGTCCAGCGTGTTGACCACGAGGACCTGGTGTACCGCACCATCCAGGCCAAGTACAACGCCGTTGCCGACGACGTCGAGCGACGTCACGCCAAAGGCCAGCCGGTCCTGGTGGGCACCGTCTCCATCGAAAGCTCCGAGAAGCTGTCGGCCGCCCTTACCAAGCGCGGCATCGCGCACGAGGTCCTCAACGCTAAGCATCACGAGCGCGAGGCCCATATCGTTGCCCAGGCCGGACGCTACGGCGCCGTGACCATCGCTACTAACATGGCCGGTCGTGGTACCGACATCCTGCTGGGCGGCAACCCCGACGAGCTGGTGCGCGAGCGCCTTGAGCACGAGGGCCTGACCATGGAGGACGTGACGCCCGAGCAGCTCGAGCAGTTTAACGCCGAGGCCAAGGAGACCTGCAAGGCCGAGCGCGAGCGCGTGCTTGCCGCCGGTGGCCTGACCGTCATCGGCACCGAGCGCCATGAGTCCCGTCGTATCGACAACCAGCTGCGCGGCCGCTCCGGTCGTCAGGGCGATCCGGGCGAGACCCAGTTCTACCTGTCGCTCGAGGACGACCTCATGCGCCTGTTCGGCGGCGACAAGATGGACCGCGTCTCCAAAATGATGGTCACGGCCGACATGGGCGACGACATGCCCATCCAGCACAAGATTATCTCCAAGGCCGTCGAGAGCGCCCAGCACAAGGTCGAGAGCATCAACTTCTCCATGCGTAAGAGCGTCCTCGAGTACGATGACGTCATGAACAAGCAGCGCCAGGTCATCTACGCCGAGCGTAACAAGATTCTGGATGGCAAGGACCTGACCGACCACATCACCGAGGTCATGCACGACACCGTGTACCGCTGCGTGCAGGAGTTCTGCACCAAGGACAGCCACGATGGCGAGCGCGATCTCGAGGGCCTGCGCAAGTGGGTCGTGGAGCTCACCGGCCACATCGATACGCCCAAGTTCCCCGACGAGGATTACGAGGCCCTGGCCGCCGATGTCCTGGCCTACGTTGAGAAGTGCTACAACATGAAGGCCGAGCGCCTGGGTGAGGACCTCATGCGCGAGCTCAACACCCAGGTCATGCTGCGCGTCATCGATACCCGTTGGATGAACTACCTGCAGGAGATGGACTACCTCAAGACCGGCATCGGCCTGCGTGGCTTTGGTCAGCGCGACCCGCTGGTTGAGTACAAGACCGAGGCCTACGGCGCGTTCCAGATACTCGTCGATACCATGTATGAGGATTACCTGCGCACGGTTCTGCGCATCGAGATCAAGGCTGCCCCGCGTGCCGTGGAGCACAAGGAGGAGCCCGCGCTCGAGGGCGCGCGCTTCTCCGGCCCTGCCGAGGTCGATGGTGACAACGGCGACTCGGTGCTGCGCAAGCAGGCGCAGGTGCAGGCCCGCACGGCTGTCCAGGGTGGTCCGGCTGCCGTCAACAACGGTGGCAAGGTGACCACCTATCGCAAGTCCGAGAGCGACGATCCGTACGTCAACGTGGGCCGCAACGACCCGTGCCCCTGCGGTAGCGGCAAGAAGTTTAAGTACTGCCACGGCAGGAATCGTTAATGGCTGAGGCTTTAGGGGTAACGCCCGCCGAGCTGGACGCGTTTGCGGACCGGCTCGGTGAGGTCGAGTCATATCTCCACCTGGACGAGAAGCGTACCCGCGTGTCCGAGCTCGAGGCCAAAAGTGTTGCCCCTGGCTTTTGGGATGACGCCGACGCCGCCCGTGCCACCATGGAGGAGATTGCGCGCACCAAGGAAGATATCGCTGCCGTGGACACCGCGCGCGGCGAGCTTTCCGATGCCCGCGCCGCGCTGGAGCTTGCCGAGGAGATGGGGGATGACCCCGACGCCGCCGCCCTTCGCGAGGAGGCTGCAGCCACGGCTGAGCGCCTGGCCCGTGCCATCGATGAGCTTGAGCTTTCGAGCTGGTTTACCGGTGAGTTCGATCACGGCGATGCCATTGTGACCATCAAGCCCGGACAGGGTGGTCTGGAGGCGCAGGACTGGACCTTCATGCTCTTTAAGATGTACATGAAGTACTGCCAGCGTCGCGGCTGGAAGGTCACCATCAACGACTGTCCCGCGGCCGAGGTCATCGGCATCGACCGCGCGACCTTTACCGTCGAGGGCAAGGACGCATTTGGCATGCTGCGCGCCGAGGCCGGCGTCCACCGCTTGGTTCGCATTAGCCCCACCGACGACAAGAAGCGCCGCCAGACCACGTTTGCCGGCGTCGAGGTCATCCCCGTGCTACCCGATGATATCGACATCGAGATCAGTCCCGATGACATCCGCGTGGACGTGTACCACGCGAGCGGCCCGGGCGGTCAGGGCGTCAACACCACCGACTCCGCCGTGCGCGTGACGCATTTCCCCAGCGGCATTGTGGTTACCTGCCAAAACGAGCGCAGCCAGATTCAGAACAAGGCCGCGTGCATGCAGATCCTCAAGGCTCGCCTGTACGAGATTGAGCTCGAGAAGCGCGCCGAGGCCCTGGATGAGATCCGCGGACCCAAGACCACGATTGGTTTTGGCAACCAGATTCGCAGCTACGTGCTCTACCCGTACCAGATGGTCAAGGACCTACGCACGGGCGTGGAGACCAGCAATGTCGAGGCCGTTCTTGACGATGGCGACCTGGACCCGTTTGTTATTGGCTACCATCGCTGGGCCACCGGCAACGCCGATGCAGAAGGCTCGGAGGTCTAAAACATCGGGCAGTTTCAAGCCGATGCTAAGCCCAACGGTTGGACGGGTTTGTATCCAGAATAAACCCTGCGCAGGGGTGGTTTTTGTCCGGCGAATCGGTAGAATCGAATACAAGAAGAAGTTCAAAGCGCATCCGTTTGTGTGCGCTTTTTTGAGGGAGGCAGCATGGCATATCGTCTGGACATCAAGCGCATTCTTTCGATGAACTTCTTTCACGACCTGCCCCAGATCATGTTGGGGTGTGCCTTGGCCGCCATCGCGACCGACTTGTTTTTGATTCCCAACGGTCTTGCCGCCGGTGGCGTTACGGGCCTTGCCACCATTATCCAGGCGGTCGGCGCGGCGCGCGGCCTATCGCTTCCCGTTGGTATTCAGACGATCGTGATGAACGCCTTGCTGTTGTTGGTCGTTATGCGCGAGGGCGGCATGTTCTACGTGGTGCAGACCGCGACGGGCTTTGTGCTGCTGGGCTTCTTTACCGATCTGTTCGCCCCGTTTGTAGCACCTCTGGCGGATGCGGACCTGATGCTCCCTGCCATGTGGGGCGGCATTATTACGGGCATCGGTTACGGCATGGTGTTGCGCGCCGGCGCCAACACCGGCGGCTCGGACACGATTGGCCAAATCATCTCGCGTAACACCTCGCTGCCGGTGGGCTCGACCGTCATGGCGATCGATGTTGCCGTATGCGCGCTATCGGCTCCGGTCTTTTCAATCGAAAACGCACTGTATGCAGGCCTTTCGATGGTCATTAGCGGCTACGTGATCGATGCCGTGGTCGATGGTGGCAACAAACGCCGTATGGTACTCATCATCTCGGACAAGTTCCCTGATATCGCTGCCGATATCATGTATGGCCTGGGTCGTGGTTGTACCAAGTTTAAGGCGACTGGCATGTATTCGGGTGCCGAGAAGCCAGTGATTATGGTCATCGTGAGCCGTCGAGAGCTCAATACCCTCAAGACGATCGTGCGCGAGCGCGATCCTCATGCCATCGTGACGGTTGCCGACGTTACGGAAGCCTTCGGCGAGGGATTCAAGGACATTAGCGCGTAGGGTCGATCGCGTTCCATCCAAAAGACGTTCACATTGATAAACCGTTTCATCAGCGGTTCTGCCTGCTAAATTGTTCAAATAATGATAAAAACTCTGGTAAAGCCATCAGTTTCCAGCATAATGAATGACGTACGTGCATTGCGGCTGTGTTGGGATTACCTTTCCGTGCCGTGCGCATTTTGTCTAATGAGGATGAAAGGAAGGCACAATGAGCGACGAAGAGCTCAAAAAGGTTGCCAACGAGGTAAGGAAGGGCATCGTCACCGGCGTGCACGCTGCCAAGTCCGGCCATCCGGGCGGTTCGCTCGGCGCTGCCGACATCATGACCTATCTGTACTTTGAGGAAATGAACGTCGACCCGGCCGATCCCCGCAAGGCCGATCGCGACCGTTTTGTGCTCTCCAAGGGCCATTGCGCTCCGGGCCTGTACGCCGTGCTCGCCGAGCGTGGGTTCTTCCCCAAGGAGGATCTCGAGACGCTGCGCCATATCGGCAGCCACCTGCAAGGTCATCCCAACATGAACGACACCCCGGGCGTCGATATGTCCACCGGCTCGCTCGGCCAGGGCATCTCCGCCGCCGTGGGCATGGCGGTTGCCGCCAAGCACTGGGGCGATACTTACCGCACGTACGCCCTGCTGGGTGATGGCGAGAGCGAGGAGGGCCAGGTCTGGGAGGCAGCCATGTTTGCCGGCAACCAGCAGCTCGATAACCTCTGCGTGATCGTCGACCACAACGGCCTGCAGATCGACGGCCCCGTCGAGGAGGTCAACGACCCCATGCCGCTCGCCGACAAGTTCCGCGCCTTTAAGTTCCACGTGGTGGAGCTTGCCGACGGCAACGATTTCGATCAGATCCGCGCCGCCTTTGCCGAGGCCCGCGCCACCAAGGGTCAGCCGACCGCCATCATCGCCGAGACCATGAAGGGCAAGGGCGTTTCCTTTATGGAGAACCAGGTTGGTTGGCACGGCAAGGCCCCCAACGATGAACAGTTTGAGCAGGCCATGGCAGAGCTCACGGCCGCCGGAGAGGAGCTCTAGGATGGCAGACGTCAAAAAAATCGCCACGCGCGTAAGCTACGGCGAGGCCCTCGTCGAGCTCGCCAACGAGCACGATGACTTTGTGGTCCTCGACGCCGACCTGGCCGCCGCCACGCAGACCGGCAAGTTCAAGGCCGCCTGCCCCGATCGTTTCTTCGATGTGGGCATTGCCGAGAGCAACCTGATGGGCGTCGCCGCCGGTATCGCGACCACCGGCCGCGTTGCCTTCGCGAGCACCTTTGCCATGTTCGCCGCCGGCCGCGCCTTTGAGCAGGTCCGCAACTCCATCGGCTACCCGCACCTCAACGTTAAGATCGGTGCCACGCACGCCGGTATCTCGGTGGGCGAGGATGGCGCCACGCACCAGTGCTGCGAGGATATCGCCCTGATGCGCGTCATCCCTGGCATGACCGTGATTGTTCCCGCCGACGACGTGGAGGCCCGCGCTGTGACGCGCGCCGCCTACGAGTGCGACGGTCCGGTGTACATGCGCTTCGCCCGTTTGGCCTCGCCGGTTATCAACGACCCCGAGACCTACAAGTTCGAGTTGGGTAAGGGCATTGTCATGCGCGAGGGCGCCGATGTGACCATCATCGCCTGCGGCCTGATGGTCGGCGAGGCTCTCGAGGCCGCCGAGCAGCTCGCTGCCGAGGGCATCGACGCCGAGGTCATCAACATGCACACCATCAAGCCCATCGACGCCGACCTGATCGTCAAGAGCGCCACCAAGACCGGCCACGTCGTGACCGTCGAGGAGCACTCCGTGATCGGCGGCCTGGGCAGCGCCGTTGCCGACGTCCTGTGCGAGCAGTGCCCGACGCCGCTCAAGAAGATCGGCGTCAACGACACCTTCGGTGAGTCCGGCCCGGGCGCCGAGCTCCTGCACAAGTACGGCCTGGACGCCGCCAACATCGTGGCGACCACCAAGGAGTTCTTGGCATAAGGCAAGGCGGATCTCAAGGACTGCTTCGCCAGAACTATGGAAACCCGGCAGGGGCGCTCTCTTGGAGAGCGCCCCTGTTTCAGTTGCGGTGAAATAAGGACTGTTTTGCCAGCTTAAAGGCTCAACAGTCCCTATTTCACCGCAACTCATGAAGACGCTCCTCAAGCACGGTCCCATCAGGGAAAAGGGCATATATCGGCAAAGCGCAATTCAGACAACCCACGAGCGCGGCGCTGCTGCACCCAAGTAAAACGCGGCGGCTCCTTAGTAGCCGCAGGCCGCGTACAAGGTTACCTCCCAAATCTTTCCGCAGGACGGAGGAGCCCCCGCCGCGCGAAGCGCGCAGCGGGGGCTCCGACATGTCCGAGGACGATTTGGAGAGTAGCCCTGTGCCCGGCCGACGGGATCCCTAAGCACGCCATGCTTCTTATGTGCAGCAAAGCTAATACTGCTAAAATACAAAGCGCTCATGTAGTTTAAACGCACGACGATAAGGAGCACCAGTGGGTAACCACTTCCGTACCTCCGGTGCGGGCGATGATGCCCCCAAGACGCAGGCAGGCGTCCAGGGCAGTCGTTTCGCCACTCCGGATTCAGAGGGCCAGCCTGTTGCTCAGGCCCCCGCTCAGCCGGCAGATCAGGCACAGCCGGCATCCGATCCCTTTGCCTACAATCCAACCAGCGATGTCGCGCTTTCCGGCGCGGCGGGTTTTGAGCCCGTTCAGGCCGTGACCGCTCGCGTGGAGCAGCCTCAGGCTGGCGCCGCCACGCCGCAGCCTACCATGGCCGGCATTCCCGACCCCATGGCCCCTGCGACGCCGGCTCCTCAGCCTGCGCAGTCCGGTCTCTTTGCCGCTATTCCCGACCCCACGCAGCCTGCTGCCCCGGTGGTCGAGAGCGATCAGGCCGCCGAGGTCGCAAGCCTCGATAACGCGCTCAACAACCCCGATTTTACGTCGGTGTTTGCGCCCATCGATCCGCAGGCCAGCCGCAAGAAGATGGCCAAGCAGGCCGGTGTCGAGCCCGTCATCCTTATGGAGCATGTCACCAAGATCTATCCGGCACAGCCCAACAAGCCTGCACTCGACGACATCAACATCGAGATCTATCCGGGCGAGTTCGTCTTCCTGGTTGGTCACTCCGGCTCGGGTAAGACCACGCTGCTGTCGACGCTCAACCGCGACGTCAAGCCGACGAGCGGCCGCATCCTGGTTGCCGGTCAGGACCTCATGAAGATCAAGAACCGCAAGGTTCCGTTCCTGCGCCGCCAGATTGGCGCCGTGTTCCAGGACTTTAAGCTTCTGCCGCAAAAGACCGCCTACGAAAACGTGGCGTTTGCCCTGCAGTGCATCGGCAAGCCCAAGGGCGTCATTCGCAGCCAGGTGCCCGAGGTGCTGCGCCTGGTCGGTCTGGCCGATCAGATGGACTCGCTGCCCGACCAGCTTTCCGGTGGCGAGCAGCAGCGCGTTGCCGTCGCCCGTGCTATGGTCAACCGTCCGCCGCTGCTGATCTGCGACGAGCCCACGGGCAACCTCGACCCGGCGATCTCGCTGGGCATCATGAAGCTGCTTGAGCGTATTAACCGCACCGGCACCACCGTGATCGTCGCCACACACGACCGCGAGATGGTCGATAGCATGCACCGTCGCGTGATCGCCCTCGAGGGCGGCCACGTCATCCGCGACCAGGAGAGGGGAGGTTACGGCAACTATGGCACCAACTAACGTAGGCTACTCCTTCAAAGAGGCAATCAGCCACTTCTTCCGTAACTGGACTACCTCGCTCGGCGCCGTCATCACGATCTTCCTTTCGCTGTTTATCATCGGCCTGTTCATCATGGGCTCTGCGATGCTGAACTCCGTGATCGGCACCGTCGAGGATCAGGTTGTCATCAACGCGTTCATTAGTGATGACGCCGATCAGGCCGATGTTCAGGCTTTTGAGGCCGAGCTTAAGACGTGGAATAACGTCAAGTCCGTGACCTATAAGGACAAGGACGACGCGCTGGCCGAGTATACGAGCAAGATGTCGGGCAACGCCGATGCCACCATGAGCGCGCTCGATGGCCAGAACCCGCTGCCGGCTTCCTTCGCTATTGAGATGGACGATCCGTCCAAGGTCGAGAGCACGGCCAAGAAGCTCAAGAAGGATGCCGATTTCCAGAAGATCGCGGATGACGGCGACGTCAACGCGAGCGTGCTGTACGGCCAGGAGGAAGTGAGCCGCCTGTTCCAGGTGACCAACTACATCCGCATCGCCGCCGTGGTGCTCGTTGGCCTTCTGACCTTTATCGCATTCATCTTCATCAACAACACGATTCGCCTGTCCATCACGGCGCGTCGTCGTGAGATTGCGATTATGCGTCTGGTCGGCGCCAGCAACGGCTTCATTCGTGGCCCGTTTATCACCGAGGGCGTGCTGCAGGCCATTTTGGGCTCGCTGCTTTCCATCGGCGTTCTGGAGCTGCTGCGCAATCTGATGATTCCGCGTCTGCAGGAGAGCATCGGCTGGATGTCGTTTGCCCTGCCGATGCAGTACTACCTGGTGACCTATGCTGCGCTGATTCTGGTCGGCGTGATTATCGGTCTCTTTGGTTCTGCCATCGCCATGCGCCGCTACCTGCGCGTGTAAGCATGCCTGGAATTCACCCCTTCCAACGGGTCGTCTCTTATGGGGCGGCCCGTTTTTTGATCCCTAGGGGACGGCAGGAAAGCGAATCATTTGGGTAGACTCTTTGGAGTTCGCAATCGATAGTTAGGAGGCGCCATGGGGCGCAATAACAAGCATAAGCGTGGAGCTCGCAATAAGCGCGGGCCGGTGCGCAGCGAACGCCGTCCGAGCCTGACCGGGCGTGTGCAGCTCCATGAGCACAGTGCCTACGTTGTAACCGAAAACGGCGACTACAAGGTCATGGGCCGCGGTAAGCGTGAGATCATGGACGGCGATACCGTTGCCGTGAGCATTAAGAACAGCCCGCATGGCGAGCGTCGCGCCGTGATCGAAGGCGTGGTTGAGCGCGCAGCCATAAGCGTGGTGGGCACGTACCAGACCGCCGGTCCGCTCGGTGTGATCGAGCCGCTCGATTCGCGTCTGAAGGCCGACTTCTTCATTCTGCCCGAGGATACCTCGGCGGATCGTCTGGGCGTCCACCCGGGTGATGCCGTTGTCGCACGCATTTTGACCTACCCGACGCGCCTGGAATCGGGCACCGTGACGATCGAACGCCGCATTGGCGGAGATGACGCGCCCGATTTGGGCGTTCAATATGTGATGGCGCGTTACGGCTATACCGATAGCTATCCCGAGGCCGCGCTAGACGAGGCCGAGGGGCTTTCGCTCGATGTGTCCGCGGCGCTTAAGGACCCGCTCCGCCGCGATCTGCGCGACCGCTTTGTCATCACGATCGACCCGGTCGACGCGCGCGACTTTGACGATGCCATTTCATTGGAGCGCACGCCCGAGGGTGGCTACAAGCTGGGTGTGCATATCGCCGACGTTTCACACTATGTGGCTTGGGACGGGCATATCGATCTTGAGGCTCGCCATCGTACGACATCGGTGTATCTGGCCGATCGCGTGCTTCCCATGCTGCCCGAACGCCTGTCCAATGACCTGTGCTCGCTTCGCCCTGACGAGGACCGTCTTGCGTTTACCGTCGATATCGAGCTCGATGCGCAGGGTCGCGTGCGGCATTACGATCCGTATCCCAGCGTGATTCGCTCGCGTGTGCGTATGGACTATGACGGCGCCGAGGCGCTGCTGGTGCGTGCCGGCGCGGTTGAGTATTCGGTGCTGGAGGGTGCAGCCGAGGATGTTGCGGCTGCCGAGGCCTCGCGCGAGGAAGCGCTTGAGCGCGGTCTTGCGTGCGAGGAGGCCGCCCGCGGCTACAACGTCGACCTCGGCGATTTCCTTGTCGCCGCCAACGAACTCGCCGAACTTCGCCGTCGCATTCGTCGCGCCCGCGGCTCAGTCGATTTTGACACGGTCGAGATTCGCGCTCTATTGGATGAGGACGGAGTGCCCGTGCAGATTGTGGCGCGTGAACGTTCGTGTGCCACGTCGCTTATCGAGGAAGCTATGCTGCTCGCCAACGAGTGCGTTGCAGAGTGGCTGGCAGACCGTGATATCGAGGCCTGCTATCGCGTGCATGAGGATCCGAGCCCCGATAGCCTGCACGGTGCTGCCGTTGCGCTGGCGCAGCTAGGCATCATCGACGATCGCCGTGCTGCCGGTATTGCCCTGGGGAGCCCCGATGAGCTGCAGGCTGCAGTTGATGCTGCCGCCGGTACGGCCAACGCACCGCTCGTCAACACGCTGCTTCTGCGCAGCATGCAGCGCGCGCTGTACAAGCCGCGCAACGAGGGCCACTTTGCGCTCGCCGCGCCGTGCTACTGTCACTTTACGAGTCCCATCCGTCGCTACCCCGATCTGGTGGTGCACCGCGTGCTCAAACTGCAGTTGGCCTATGAGCAGCTCGGCGGCAAGGACGCCTTGGTCCGTACGCCGCGGCTGATCGGCAAGGGGCGCGAGTCGCTGCCGCGCATTCTGCCGCAGATCTGCCGCGCATGTAGCGATGCCGAGCGCGCGGCAGATGCCGCCAGCCATGCGACGCAAAAGATCAAGATTGCCCAGTACTATGAGGACCGTCTGGGCGAGCGCTATGCCGGAACCGTCTCGTGGGTTAGCAGCATGGGCCTCTTTGTGCGCTTGGACCTAACGCAGGTCGAAGGCTTGGTTTCGATCAAGAGCCTGGGCAACGAGTGGTTCGAGTTTGACGAGGACGCGCTTACGCTGACGGGCGCCGACACGGGGACTCGCTATGAACTGGGTCAGCGCGTGATTGTCGAGGTCTCGCGCGTCAATACCACGCGTGGGCACTTGGACTTTAAGCTTATCCATTAGCCAAATCCCGACTCATGGTGAGAGAGCGGAGGGCGGCCTTTCGGGACCGCCCTTCGCATTTGAATCGTGGCTACCTTGCCGTCTGCTCGGCCGCCCGCTTACCTGCTATTTGAGAGGTAAAACCTACCAAAATAAACCTGTCCCTTTTGGCAGGTTTACAAGAAAGCGGGGATGAGATGGCGACGGTGTACGGTTATGCGCGGGTGAGTTCGCGCGATCAGAACCTTAATCGGCAGCTGGATGCGCTGGGCGCCTATGGCGTGGGCTCGGCGAATATTTATGCCGACCATGCGAGCGGCAAGGACTTCGATCGACCGCGTTATCGCGAGCTGCTGCACGTCCTGGGAGACGGGGACGTACTGGTGGTGCTTTCTATCGACCGACTTGGCCGTAATTACTCCGAGATTCTTGAGGAATGGCGACGCATTACCAAGGAGCTCGGGGTTGCCATTGTGGTGTTGGACATGCCATTGCTTGACACGCGCGTCAGGGCCAGCGGCGCGCCGGATGTGACCAACACCCTGATTGCCGATATTGTGCTGCAACTGCTGAGCTACGTGGCGCAGGTGGAGCGCGAGAATATCCATCGGCGCCAGGCGGAGGGGATTGCAGCGGCGCGAGCGCGAGGGGTCCGTTTCGGTCGACCTCGCAAGCCGTGCCCTCCTCAGTTTGAGCTGGTGCGCGATAGCTATGAGGCAGGCGATATTACCCGCAGCCAGGCAGCAAAATGCCTGGGCGTGTGCGTGGGGACGTTCGATCGCTGGATGCGCGAGGCGGGGTAGGGGTTTGCGTCGCTTTGTCGCTTCCTGTTGCGATTCAAATTTTGATACGGTGACGATGCCATTTGTGGCTACACTCGCTGATATTCAAAAAAGGAGGTTGGCCCTTGGCTCGCGTAAAACAAATAATCGGATGGACCGCGATCGTTCTGTTCGCTGCAACGCTGGCGGGCATCTGGGTGCTGACGGAGCAAAACGCGGTGCAGACGTCGTTGCTGAGCGAGTCCACCGCGCGTGTGGTGGAGGGTCAGGCTACGGGCGTTCAGGCTGCCGATGCCACGGGTGAAGCCCAGACGGAGAACGGAATGACCGGAGGCGCCGATTCGGCTGCCTCGAATGTCCGGTCTGGCCGACTTGCTTCCATTCGCATGCGGGTGGGCACAAACGTCCGTCGCGTTGCCCATACCGTAGAGTTTTTCTTCGTCGGATTATTCGCCTCCGTGGTCGTGGTTTGCTTTTCCAGGCGTCCGTGGAGCGTATGCTCCCGTTGCGTGCCCGTATTGCTCTTTTGCGCCGCCTGCTCCGTTGGCGATCAGGTACATAAGATCTTTGTTCCCGGCAGGCATTTCGACGTTATCGATTTAGGATTCGATGCTGCGGGCTATGTCACCGCCATGCTGTTGGTATTGCTGGCGGCGGCGTTAGTGCGCCATGCGACTCGGCCGATCGGCGCCCATGCGAGGCGCTAGCCGGTAACAAACCCGTTTCTGATAATGCGACCTTGTTGAATTATTTTGTGTCGCGCGTATTTCCGAGCGGTCGGATTTGAGGGGCGAGCGGTAGAACGCTCGCCCTTTGTGCGCCACGATGCGGCACAATGTACCGCAAAAGCTGTTTGTATCCGGTACGAATCGTTCGTTGGTCTTTAATTCTTCTCAACGGAGGTGTTTGAGATGGCAAACGGATTGCTTTTGCGGCTTCGCGAGCGTGAGCTCAGCGCGAGCCCGGCGGAACGCAATGTCATCGCATATGTAAGCGCTCATCCGCACGAGGTGGTCGGGCTGTCCGTCCGCGGTCTTGCCGATGTCACGTTCTCCTCGCCCTCGAGCATTTTGCGCTTTTGCAAGCGTTTGGGTTTTGCGGGCTACAAGGAGTTCCAGCGCGAACTGATTGCCGAGCAGGCGCTCTTAGGTGACAAGAAAGACATAGCCCTCGAGGACATCTCCATGGATGACAGCGTCGAACGTATCGTGGGGAAGGTGATGAAAAGCAACGTGCGCACAATCGAGGCGACGGCGCGAACGCTCGATTACACCGTCTTGGAGCGATGCGCGGCCCGTCTTAAGCGGGCACGCGCGGTCAATCTGTTCGGTATTGGTGCCTCTCGTTTGGTCGCGCACGACCTGGCGCAAAAGCTCATGCGTGTCGACAAAGAGTGCCATCTGTACGACGACTGGCATGATCAGCTCTTATGTGCCAAGAACATGCATGAGGGCGATATGGCAATCGCCTTTAGCTACTCGGGCTTGACGCAAGAGGTGCTGGACTGCACCGCCGAGGCTCAACGTCACAACTGTCCCGTTGTGGCCGTTACCAAAGTAGATGGATCATCCAAGCTTGCCACCATGGCCGATGCCGTGCTCGGCGTCGCTGCGAGTGAACCCTTGGTCCGCAGCGGTGCCATGGCTTCGCGTATGGCCCAGCTTATGGTTGTCGATGCCCTGTACGCTGCTTACGTTGCCAGCGACTACGAACGGGCGACGCATGTCATAAAGCAAAACTACATCGAGAAACAGGAAAGATGAGGTGAATGAAATGCTCGATTTAACAAAATTCACGACCGAACAGCGTAATCAAAGGTCAATGGACCTCGATACGATGACATCGCTGCAAATCGTCACGACGATGAACGATGAGGATCTTCGTGCCGTCCAGTCGGTCACGAAAGTGTTGCCCCAGGTTGCCATGGCAATCGACTGGGCTGCTGAGACACTCGAGCGCGGCGGGCGCGTCTTTTACATGGGCGCAGGCACCAGCGGTCGTCTGGGCGTACTCGACGCTTCGGAGTGTCCGCCCACGTTTGGCGTGTCACCCGATCTGATTGTCGGGCTCATTGCCGGAGGCGAGACGGCGTTTATCAAGGCTGTCGAAGGTGCCGAAGACAGCGAGGAGCTTGGCGCGAGCGACCTGCGGGAGCGTGGACTCTCGGACAAGGATCTTGTCGTTGGCCTGGCGGCAAGCGGCCGTACTCCTTATGTGGTGGGCGGCCTTGCGTACGCCAAGGCAACTGGGTGCAAGACCATTGCAATTGCCTGCAACCAAGGGTCGAAGATCGGGGAGAGCGCAGATCTTGCCATTGAGCCCGTGCCCGGTCCCGAGGTGCTGACCGGCTCAACGAGGCTCAAGGCGGGAACGGTTCAAAAGCTCATTCTCAACATGATTTCGACCGGTGCCATGGTCAAGATCGGCAAGGTATACCAAAACCTGATGGTCGATGTGCAGCAGACGAACGAGAAGTTGGTGGTGCGCGGCCAGAACATCGTGATGGAGGCGACCGGCTGCACGCGCGAGCGCGCTGTTCAGGCGCTTGCGGATGCCGGCGGCCACGTAAAAACCGCTATTGTCTCGGTGCTGTTGGACTGCGATGCCGAGCAGGCTGCGGTAGCTCTTGAACGGGCGCACGGCCATGTCCGTACTGCGGTGAGTGGCCATGAGAAGAGCAATGCCGATGTCCAATAGGTGCACGGCGTGAGCTGATATGACATCTAGACGAGATACCCAATATAAGGAGGAGTTATGACGAACAAAGAGCTGGCTCAAAAGCTGCTGGACCTTTTGGGCGGTAAAGACAACGTGCTCGCAAACGCGGCGTGCATGACGCGCCTGCGCGTGACCGTCAAAGACACGGGCAACGTCGACACGGAGGGTATTAAGGCGCTCGACGGCGTGATGGGCCTGGTCGAGGACGACACGATGCAGATCGTGCTGGGTCCGGGCAAGGTGAATAAGGTGCTCGAGGAGTTCTCCAAGCTCACCGGCCTTGCGAAAGGCGTTGCCGACGAGAGCGTGGTTGACGCTGCGGCCACAAACAAGGCCGCGCAGAAAGCCAAGTACGAGTCCAAGCCGGTTCAGGCCTTCCTCAAGAAGATTTCCAATGTCTTCGTCGCCCTGCTTCCCGGCATCATTGCGGCTGGCCTCATCAACGGTATCTGCAACGTCATTAACGTCTCGACGGCAGGCGCGCTTGCAGGCGAGTGGTGGTACCAGGGCATTCGTTCCATGGGCTGGGCCCTGTTTGCCTATCTGCCCATCTTGGTGGGCTATAACGCGGCACGTGAGTTTGGTGGCTCCGCTGCGCTGGGCGGCATCGCCGGCATGATGTGTATCGCCAACAGTGCCATGCCCCTGCTTGCGCCTGGCGCGGCTGATCCTGCCACTGCCATTCTGCTGCCGCTCACCAATGCGCAGTACAACCCCGCGGCGGGTGGCATGATCGCGGCTCTCATCGCTGGCGCATTTTTTGCCTGGATGGAGCGTCAGATTCGCAAGGTTATGCCCAACGCACTCGACACGTTCTTGTCCCCGCTGCTGGTGCTCATCATCGGCGCCTTTGCTCTGATGCTCGTCATCCAGCCGGTTGGCGCATGGCTGACGACTGCCATCTTTAGCGTTTTGACCTTTATCTTCGAGAAGCTGGGCGTCCTGGGCGGCTATATCCTGTCGGCAGGCTTCTTGCCGCTGGTGTCCGTCGGCCTGCATCAGGCGCTCACGCCGATCCACGCTATGCTCAACGATCCCGACGGAGCTACCAAGGGCATCAATTACCTGCTTCCCATCCTTATGATGGCTGGCGGCGGCCAGGTCGGTGCCGGTTTGGCGCTGTACTTTAAGACCAAGAACGCCAAGCTCAAGAAGTACGTCGCAGAGTCCATTCCCGTTGGAATCCTGGGTGTGGGCGAGCCTCTGATGTATGCTGTTACGCTGCCGCTCGTTCGTCCGTTTGTGACGGCCTGCCTGGGTGCCGGGTTTGGCGGCGCGCTCGCGGCGCTGCTTCACATCGGCACGGTTTCTCAGGGCGTTTCCGGTCTGTTTGGCCTGCTGATCGTCGTTCCTGGCCAGCAGCTCGGCTACGTTGCCGCTATGCTGCTTGCCTATGCCGCCGGCTTTGTCCTGACGTGGTTCTTTGGCGTCGACGAGCAGAAGATCAACGAGTTCTTTGGCGAGTAGTTTGATATCGCGAGCCGTGTTGCTCGGGGCTCGCGGAGCGCGGCAGATTTCTTGATGCTATGGTTGTGCCGGCGGGGTTAACTGCTCCGCCGGCCTTTTTTAAAGGAGCGTTGAAGCGTGAAAACGGGTATTTCGATTTATCTTTCCAGCCCTCTGCAGGATATTGAGCGGACGATTGAGTGCGGTGCCGCGGCGGGTGCGCGCTATGCGTTCACCTCGCTGCATATTCCCGAGGATGGGGGAGCGGCGTATGCCGATAAAGTCCGTCATGTGCTGTCGCTGCTTTCCGCCCGCGGCATTGCGCTCATTGCCGATGTGGGGCCTCGCACGTGCGATTTGCTCGGGCTTGAGCGCATCGAGGACCTGCGCGATCTGGGGTTGGAATACCTTCGTTTGGACTATGGCTTTAGCGCCCAGCGGGTCGCGGAGCTGTCCGGTGTATTTCGCATTGTGGTCAATGCATCGACGGTGAGTTCTGATGAAATCGCATCGTGGCGTGAAGCCGGCGCCGATGTGACTCGTTTTGCCGCCTGCCACAATTTTTACCCCAAGCCTTATACCGGTTTAGCTCTGGAGGACATTGCTCGGGTGAATCTTCGTCTTGCGGCGCTTGGATTCGAAATCATGGCTTTTGTGCCGGGTGATGCTAACGTTCGCGGGCCGGTATTCGAGGGACTGCCGACGGTCGAGGCGCAGCGCGGTCGCGCGTCAAAGGTTGCCCTCAATATGCTTGAGCTTGCACATGGCGCCGATTGCGACATTGTGTTGGTCGGCGACCCCGATCTTTCCGATGCGGGCTGGGCGCAGTTTGCTCAAGTTTCCGCCGGATACGTGGACCTGCAATGCGAGCTTGAGCCCGGTTATGCCTATGTGCGCGGGCAGATTCATCACGACCGGCCCGACTCGAGCGTCCTCATCTTTAGGTCTCAGGAGTCACGTACGACGCTTAAGCCGGATTCCGTGCCGACGGATTCCGGAGCCGGCCTGCCGCGAAAGGCGGGGTCGATCGCTGTGAGCAATAGCGGATATGGGCGCTACGAAGGCGAGCTTGAGATTGCGCGGGTCGATCTTCCCGGTGACGAGCGCATGAACGTTGCGGGCCATATCACGCCCGAGGCAATGGAGCTGCTGCCGTTCATCAAACGCGGATTCGGGGTACGGTTCGTTTAGCGTGTGACCCGTGGGCTACAATTGGCCCATCATACGAAGGCGCCTCGTGTGGCGTGTGCCTGCGTTGGCCGATCTATATTCGGAGGATTTCCATGACCGTACTGTTTGTTGAATATCCCAAGTGCTCGACCTGTAAGAAGGCCAAGGCATGGCTGGACGAACATGGGGTTGAGTATATCGACCGCGATATCGTTTTGGACAATCCCACGGCTGATGAGCTTGCGACCTGGATTGCTCGTTCGGGGCTGCCGGTGCGGCGTTTCTTTAATTCGTCGGGCATGAAATATCGAGAGCTGGGCCTGAAGGCGCGTCTGGACGCGGGCATGACGGATCGGGAGTGCTACGAGCTGCTGGCGACCGACGGCATGCTGGTCAAGCGTCCGCTGCTGGTGGGCGACGACTTTACGATTCCCGGCTTTAGGGAATCGGCTTGGGCCGAGGCGTTGCTGTAGCGGCTGCGGAAAGTGCGACCCGTTTTGAGTGCTCAGGGTGGGACGCACTTTCCGCCGGCGGGCCTGCCTCAGTCAGTCCGCCAACTGTGCCCATTCGTGCGGATCGTAGACTTTTACGTGCTTGTTGGGCTTGCCACTCCAGTACTCCTCGTCCATAAAGGGCAGATATGCCTGAACGCCAGGGCAGATAAAGGGAATCCGCTGCTGTTGCAGTCGCTCGCGCTGACGCTGTTCCAGGTGCGCCTCGGATATGACGGTCGGCATGCCGGACAGCTCGACGAGACTTGCCTGGATTCGCTTAAGGTCGGGTAGTCCCGCGTGCCATGACATCCGCATGATCAAAAAGGATGCACGGCGGTATTTTGCCTGCACCACAGTAATGGCGGGGCGTAACGTGGGGTGAATTTTGTCCCGTTCGGGCCAAAGGTCGGCAGTGATCTCGAGGCCCAGGGTCTCCCATAGGTAATCAAGCTCTTCGTCCATGGCGCCTCGATATCTACGCGATCATTGATACTTCGATTGTGTTGCCTGGTGCTATCGTTTTCGCGGTAGAATCTGCCAACGGTTGACGGCTACCGCTCGCGGCGTTTTGCCCCTCGTGTACAGCGGTCGGCTTCACAGGTCCTTCACGGGTTGGACTAAATTAGGCCAATTTGACTGAATTTCAAAAAAGTCAAAATTGGGGCTTGCGTCACGGCGAGACTTCCCGTATATTTCTTTCTTGCGCAAAGGCACAGCCGAGCGCAGTGATGCAGTCATTGGGATGTCGTCTAATGGCAGGACAGCGGATTCTGGTTCCGTCAATGGGGGTTCGACTCCCTCCATCCCAGCCATTGCATTTGCTACATATGGCCCGTTCGTCTAGCGGTTTAGGACGCCGCCCTCTCAAGGCGGAGATCACCAGTTCGAATCTGGTACGGGCTACCAAAATTGAACGCCCGGGCCTCGTAAGAGACCCGGGTTTTGTGTATTGACCGTATATACGGCGCCTGCCGTGTTTCGCTCAGATCGAGGAGTAGCCATGGATCTGCCCATCAGCTTGCAAGACATCACGTATGCCGAGAACTATCTGGCGCAGGGCGACCTGGCTACGGCGACACCGCTGCTGGAGCGTCTGGTGGAGCTCGCCGAGGAGTATATCGACGCTGAGTGCAAGACGGAGGAGAAGCGCCAATACTTTAGCTTCGATAGCAAGTTTGAGCGCTTGGCCTATCGCCGCGTGGAGAAGGATCCGCGCGAGCTCGTGCAGGTCGAGGTGCCGTTTGACCGCCTGTACTCTGACATGGCGTTTGCCTACATTCGCCAGCAGGATTATGTGAGCGCTCGTAATGCCCTGATGCAGGCTGTGCGTTGGGACCCCATGAACTGCAACTATCGCCTGGATCTGGCCGAGCTGTTCCGCGCACTCGAGGACAAGCAGGAATGGGCATCGCTCTCGTTCTCGGTGCTGGAGCGTGCAAGCGATGGCAAGTGCGCCGCCCGCGCTTACGCCAATCTAGGTCAGTACTTCTTGGAGCCCGAGACCGAGAACGTTTCGGCTGCCGTGGGCTGCGCGCGTCTGGCGCTGCGCCTGGCGCCCAACGATGCGCATACGACGCGCCTGCTCAACAAGATCCGTACCACCTATCCGGATGCCGCTGATGAGAGCGACGACCACGTGATGGGTGAATTGGCCCTGCAAGGCGTGCCGACCTCACCTTCGGCCGAGATCGCCATCTGCCTGATCATGTGTGCGACCGATGCTGCAAGCGACGGCGACAAGCAGGAGGCGACGCGCCTGACGGTGCGTGCTCGCGACTTGGTGGGCGAGGAGGCCTGCGCGGCGATTATTAAACTGGTGCGCGAGAGCGATGCCGAGCTCAATGCCGAGCGCAAGGCAAAGCGCGAAGCTACGGGCAAGGGTTCCGATGGCGCCAAGGAGGCCGGCGATGCCCAGTAAGCGCGAGCGCAAACTCATTTCCAAGAATCGCTCGGCACATCACGAGTACTTTATCGATGAGACGTTTGAGTGCGGTATTGAGCTGAGCGGCACCGAGGTCAAGTCGATTCGCGAGCGCGCCTGTCAGATCACAGACACTTTTGCGCTGATTCGTGGCGGCGAGTGCTGGCTCGTCGGACTGCATATCCACCCTTATAGCCATGGTGGCGTGTGGAATCGCGATCCCGACCGTCGGCGTCGTCTGCTTCTGCACCGCAAGGAGATCGACTTTCTTGACGGCAAACTTCGCAACCGTGGTTATGCGCTGGTTCCGTTGGAGCTCTACTTTAATACCGACGGCCGCGTAAAGCTGCTGCTGGGTCTGGGTCGCGGCAAGAAGCTCTACGACAAGCGCGAGGACATGGCCAAGCGTGATGTCCAACGCGAGATCGACCGCGCCCTTAAGGAGCGCAACCGCTAGGCACTCTGTATAAGTTGCGGTGGAATACGGACTGTTTTTCCTGTTTGAGGGGCTATTCAGTCCCTATTTCACCGCAACTGCGGGCGTCTCATCTTTCTTACTGTTCTGACACATATGTCTCAAAGGCGGCGTCCGTTATGGGTGCCGCCTTTTTTGTGGGTACATACATTCATGAGGTTCCAACCCGAGCTAGGGGAGTGATTGTTATGGACAAAACTGCGTTCTTTACCATGCCGAGCGGTCTGTACGTGGTGAGCGCTGCGGCAGACGGGTTGCGCGCCGGCTGCGTCATCAACACTGCGGTGCAGGTGACGTCCATGCCGCCGCGTATTTCGGTTGCCGTGAACAAGGACAATGTCACCTCGGGCGTCATCGCATCGGCCAAAGCGTTCGCGCTGACCGTGATCGATCAGACCGCCGACATGCTCTACATCGGTAACTTTGGGTTCCGCACCAGCAGCGATTATGACAAGTTTGCCAAATACGAGACCCGCGAGACGGCTCTGGGCATGCCCTATGTGCCCGAGCACGCGGCGGCCCTGTTTAGCTGCCGTTTGATCGACACTGTGGATGTGGGCACGCATCTGCTGTTTATTGGCGAGGTCGAGGATGCCGAGCGCCTGAGCGACGAGACGCCGCTGACGTACGACTACTATCACAAGGTTCTGAAGGGCAAGACGCCGCCCAAAGCCTTGTCGTATCAAGGCTAGAAATGTTCTAAAAATACTTGCATTATACTATTGAGAATATATACTAATAAGTAAGTACACCAGCAGTCACGTTCGAGAGGAGAACATCATGGCTGAGGAAAAGAAGACGTATAAGTTTGTGTGCACCGTTTGCGGTTACGAGGTTGAGGTCGACACGCCCGAGCTGCCCGAGGATTACGTGTGCCCGGTGTGCGGCGTCGGTCCCGATCAGTTTGAGCTCGTCGAGGAGTAACTCGCAGGCACGCGGCGAAAGCCGAACATAGCTCTGTCCAAGGGTCCCAGTCGAATTCTCGGCCGGGACCCTTTTGATTTATCTGACGGTTTAAAACGGTCTCACGTGTTACAGATTAAGACGTTATATCTGGACAGTCACGCCATCTCAATTACATTCCCGTTAGCAGCACGATGTCGAGAATCGTCACGATGACGCCGATCCCTACGAGCAGCGCGTTGAGCGGGCGCGAGTTGGCGTATTTGCCCATGACGCGGCGCGAACTGGTGAGTCGTATGAGCACAAAGACCGTAATCGGCAACTGAAGCGACAACAATGCCTGACTCCAGATGAGACCTTCAAAAGGATTTGGGACGACCAGGCACGCCGTCACTGCGCCGACGAAACAGGCCGCCACCCCGATCGAGGAATGTCGGTCGTGGATGTCGTATTCCTCGTCGAACATGCCCGCGGTGATGGTGCCTGCCGCCATGCCCACCGTCACACTACTCGATATGCCCGCAAACAGCAGTGCCACCGCAAAGATGGTCGAGCTTGCCGGGCCCAGAATGGGGGAGAGCGTGTCCGCTGCGACGGCGAGGTCGTCTACGACAATGCCATGCGCAAAGAAGGTCGTTGCGGCCAGGATGACCATGGCCGAGTTGATCGCCCAGCCCACGCCCATCGAAAAGAGCGTGTCGAAGAGTTCGTAGCGCAGACGTTCCTCGATAATCTGCTCGCCTTGGCCTTCGAAGTGCATGGATTGGATGACCTCGGAGTGCAGGAAGAGGTTGTGAGGCATAACGACCGCGCCTAGGACACTTACGATAATCGCGGCCGAGCCGGTGGGCATACTGGGTGTGATCCAGCTTGCGGCGGCCTGCGGCCAGTCGACCTTGACCAGCGTGAGCTCGGCCAAAAACGAGAGTCCTACCACGCCTACGAAGGCGATGATCCATCGCTCGGCGCGCTTGTAGGAGCTCGTCATGAGCATCGCCATCGATACTGCCGCCACGATGACGCAGCCCGCGCGCACGGGCAGCCCAAAGAGCATTTGAAGGGCAATCGCGCCACCCAGGACTTCGGCCATGGCGGTGGCGATGGCCGCGAGATAGGCGCTGGCGAGTACCGCGCGTCCCACGATGCGGGGGAGGTAGCGTGTCGTGGCCTCGGCAAGACAGGTGCCCGTGGCGATGCCCAAGTGCGCCGCGTTGTGCTGCAGCACGATGAGCATGATCGTGGACAGCGTGACGATCCACAGCAGCGCGTAGCCAAACTGCGAGCCGGCGGCCATATTGGAGGCCCAGTTGCCCGGATCGATAAAGCCGACGGTCACGAGCAGCCCGGGGCCGATATGCCGCGCAATGTCTAGGCCTCCGTGACCACCGGTGTGCCGGGAACCAAAGTGTTGTTTGAGATGGTTGAGCATGGTGCACTCCTGCGTGCCGTTTGTTTGACGCCGTAAAGGGTACCCGTTTTAGGCTTAAAGGTTAACCGAGACTAACAAAATTGTTGTATTTGAATAGGATGGGGAAAGGAGTTGCCGAAATGTCTTGATCTGTAACAACTAGGGATGGAAATTGGACCTAGGTGTTACAGATCGAGACAGGAAGAAATGGTCCTATGGAAAATCTCGATCTGTAACAGTTAGTCGTCGAAATTGGGTCTTACTGTTACAGATTGAGATGTTTGAAGCGGTGAGCTTACAGGTCGAACCTGGGGGCCTTGTCGTCGTCCTTGAGGTCGGCGGTGTCCACTCGTAGGGCGTGCGTTACGCGATTGTTTCGAAACGGGCGGGAAACACAACGGGCCGGCGATGCTCCTAGTATGCCTATTCAACTGACTGTCTAATATCTAGGGGAGGATCGCGATGCAGGCAGATTCCGCTCAGCAGCAGGGCCTTTATCGCCCCGAATTCGACCACGATGCATGTGGCATCGGCGCGCTTGCCGATATCAACGGTGAGCGCCATCACCAGATTCTGGACGATGCGCTGTCCATTCTGGTCAACTTGGAGCACCGCGGCGGTACGGGACTCGAGAAGAACACCGGCGACGGCGCCGGCATCCTGTTCCAGGTTCCGCATCATTTTTTCCGCAAAGAGGCTCAAAAGTGCGGCCAGATTCTGCCGGCAGAGGGCGACTATGGCGTGGCCATGCTGTTCTTCCCGCAGGACGACAAGGGCGTAGAGGATGCCCGTCGCGTGTTTGAGGAGGGCTGCGCCGAGGCCGGCGTGCCGCTGCTCTTTTGGCGCGAGGTGCCGGTCGACCCGCACGACCTGGGCGAGACAGCCCGCGCCTGCATGCCCACCATTTTGCAGGCTTTCCTGGGCCGTCCGGACGACACGCCCGCCGGCGACGCCTTCGAGCGCCGCCTGTACGTGTGCCGCCGCACCATCGAGAAGAAGGCTGACGCCGAGTTTGCCCTGCGCAACAAGATCTTCTATGTGTGCTCCATGAGCTCGCGCACCATCGTGTACAAGGGCATGCTGGTCGCCACACAGATGCGCCGCTTCTTCATCGACCTCAACGACGCCGCCGTCAAGACGGCCGTGGCGCTCGTACACTCGCGCTACTCCACCAACACCACGCCCAGTTGGGAGCGTGCGCACCCCAACCGCTTTATCATCCACAACGGCGAGATCAACACCCTCAAGGGCAACGTCAACTGGATTCGTGCCCGCGAGCCCAACCTGTACAGCCCCGTGTTGCAGCATGATCTTGAGCGCGTGATGCCCATCATCAACCGTGAGGGCTCCGATTCCGCGATTCTGGACAACGTGCTCGAGTTTTTGGTCATGAACGGTCGCCCGCTCACGCGTGCCGCGTCCATGTTGCTGCCCGAGCCGTGGGACCACAACGACAGCCTGAGTGAGGAGCGCCGCGCCTACGACGCTTACCAGTCCATGCTCATGGAGCCGTGGGACGGTCCTGCCGCTATCGCCTTTACCGACGGCCGTACCCTGGGTGCCGCCCTCGACCGTAACGGCCTGCGTCCGGCTCGCTACTACGTGACGCGCGACGGCCGCTTTATGCTGGCGAGCGAGGTGGGCACCATCGAGGTGAGCCCCGAGAACATCCTGACGAGCGGCTGTCTGGGACCGGGCCAGATGCTCGAGGTCGATTTTGCCCGCGGCCGCGTCATCTACAACGACGAGCTGCGCGCCCGTTACGCCAAGGAAAAGCCCTATCGCGACTGGATCGCCGAGGAGACGCTGACCGTCGACGCGCTCGACAAGCCCGTCGCGCCCGCGCCCGCCGAGGACGCCGAGGTGCCCGCCGCCGTGCGCATGGCCAAGCTCGGGTATCACTGGGATGATGTTGACGAAGTCGTGCGTCCCATGGCCCAGCAGGGCAAGGCCCCGCTCGCCTCGATGGGCATCGATGCGCCGCTGGCCTGCCTGTCCAAGAAGACGCGTTCGTTCTTCGACTACTTCTATCAGCTGTTCGCCCAGGTCACGAACCCGCCGATCGATGCCCTGCGCGAGCACATGGTGACTTCGACCACGCTCTACCTGGGCAACCACGGCAACCTGCTCGAGGATTCCCGCACGGCCTGCCAGCTGGTGCGCTTGGAGCGTCCGCTGCTGAGCGAGGAGGAGTTCGACCGCATCTGCGCCATCGACCGCGTGGGCTTTAAGCCCCGCCGTTTTCGCGCTGTCTATCGCCGCGATGCCGGCGAGGGCGCACTGCAGGCTGCGCTCAAGCAGCTTGCAGAGGACGTTGAGGCTGCGGTCCGCGACGGCGTGAACATCGTGGTGTTGAGCGATCGTGCCGCTGCGGGCGAGGTGCCCGTGCCGTCGCTGCTCGCCGTGGGCTGCGTGCACAACCACCTGATCCGCGCCGGCGTGCGTACCTTTGCCGACATCGTGGTGGAGTGTGGTGATGCCGTGTCCCCGCACGACTTTGCGGCGCTGGTGGGCTACTCCGCGAGCGGCATTTATCCGTACAACGCGCATGCGTGCATTCGCGACTTGGCGGCGCACGGCGATCTGGACGTGACAGCCGAGCAGGGCATCGCCAACTACAACAAGGCTGCGACCGCCGGCATCGTCTCCATCATGTCCAAGATGGGCATCTCCACGGTGCAGAGCTACCACTCCGCGCAGATCTTCGAGGCCGTGGGCTTTACGCCGGAGTTCGTCAACACGTACTTCGCCGGCACGGTGAGCCGTGTGGGCGGTATGGGTGTCGAGGACGTCGAGCGCGAGCAGAATGAACGCTATGACGCCGCGCTCGCTATCCTTAAGAGCCCGGCTCCCGATCAGCTGCCCACGCTGGGTCTGACCAAGTGGCGCCCGCTCGGCGGCGAGGATCACCTTATCGACCCGCAGACCGTCTACCTGCTGCAGACCGCCTGCCGCGAGGACAGCTACGACACCTTTAAGGAGTACAGCGCCCGCCTGCACCGCACCGGCCGTGCCGTGCGCCTGCGTGACCTGCTGGACTTTAATGCCAACGGTCGCACGCCGGTTTCGCTCGACGAGGTGGAGCCCGCGCTCAACATCGTCCGCCGCTTTAACACCGGCGCCATGTCGTACGGTTCCATCAGCAAAGAGGCACACGAGTGCATGGCCATCGCCATGAACCGCCTGCACGGCCGTTCCAACTCCGGCGAGGGCGGCGAGGATCCGCGCCGCGAGACCCCGCTGGCTAACGGTGACTCCAAGAATTCCGCCATCAAGCAGGTGGCAAGCGCGCGCTTTGGCGTGACGAGCCGCTACCTGTGCAGCGCCTTCGAGATTCAGATCAAGATGGCCCAGGGCGCCAAGCCCGGCGAGGGCGGCCACCTGCCCGGCAAGAAGGTCTACCCCTGGATCGCCGAGGTCCGTCAGTCCACGCCCGGCATCGGCCTGATCTCGCCTCCGCCGCACCACGACATCTACTCCATCGAGGACCTGGCGGAGCTTATCTTCGATCTTAAGAACGCCAACCCCGGCGCACGCGTGTCGGTCAAGCTGGTCAGCGAGGCCGGCGTCGGCACCATCGCCACCGGTGTGGCCAAGGGTGCCGCCGACAAGATCTTGATCAGCGGCCACAACGGCGGCTCCGGTGCTGCGGCGCGCGATTCGATCTGGCACGCCGGTCTGCCGCTGGAGCTCGGCCTTGCCGAGGCTCAACAGACGTTGCTGCAAAACGGTTTGCGCTCGCGCGTGGTGCTCGAGGCCGACGGCAAGCTCATGGACGGTACCGATGTCGCCGTTGCCTGCCTGTTGGGTGCCGAGGAGTTTGGCTTTGCGACCATGCCGCTCATCTCCATGGGCTGCCTCATGCAGCGCGACTGCCAGCAGGATACCTGCCCGGCCGGCATCGCTACGCAAAACTGCCGCCTGCGTCGCGGCTTCCGCGGCAAGCCCGAGCACGTCGAGCACTTTATGCTCTTTGTTGCCGAGCAGCTGCGTGAGGTCATGGCGAGCCTGGGCTTCCGCACCGTCGACGAGATGGTCGGCCATCCCGAGTGCTTGCGCCAGATTGAGGTCCCGGGCAACCGCAAGGCCAACCTGCTCGATCTGTCGCCCGTGCTGGCGAGCGCGACCTGTGAGTTTGGTGCCCACATCCCGGGTGCCGACGGCCGTCACTTCCTGCCCCAGATGGCTGCGGACAGCGAGCTCGACAAGACGCTCGACTCCACGTTGTTTGTGCCCTATACGGCCGATGCCCGTGCGCACCTGCGCCCGATTCGCTTCCGCGCCGATATCGCCAACGTCAACCGCTGCGTGGGCACCATCTTGGGCAACGCGGTGACCAAGGCGCATCCCGAGGGCCTGCCCGCCGGCTCCATCACCATCGATTGCGATGGTTCGGCCGGTCAGAGCTTTGGCGCGTTCCTTCCGCGCGGCATTACGCTCAATGTGTGCGGTGACGCCAATGACTACTTTGGCAAGGGCCTTTCGGGCGGCGAGGTGTCGGTGCGCCCCAACCCGCATGCGACCTACAAGTTCGACGAGAACATCATCGTGGGCAACGTGGCGTTCTTTGGCGCCACGAGTGGCCGCGGCTTTATTAACGGCCTGGCAGGCCAGCGCTTTGGCGTACGCAACTCCGGTGCCACCGTGGTGGTCGAGGGCTGCGGCAACCATGGCTGCGAGTACATGACGGGCGGTCTGGCGCTCATCCTGGGCGAGGTCGGGCAGAACTTCGCTGCCGGCATGACGGGCGGCGTGGCTTATGTCTTTGACCAGTACGGCACGCTCGATGCCCGCGTGAACCGCGAGAGCGTTGAGCTCAAGGCCCCGACGGCCGGCGAGCTGGCGCAGATTCGCGCGCTCATCCAGGAGCACGTGGACGCGACGCAGAGCCCGCGCGGCATTAAGCTGCTCTACAGCTTTGAGACGATGAGCAAGCACTTTGTGAAGGTCATTCCAACCGAGTACGAGCGCGTGCTGGCGATTGTCGCCGCCGCCGAGGCCGTCGGCAAGACGCATGCGCAGGCCGAGGAGCTGGCGTTTGACATTGTGACCGGTCGCGCCGACGCTGCCGATGTCGCTCGCTTTGATGTGGCGGGTGGTGCTGCTGGCGCGGGCGCTGCGTCCGTGGCTGCCAGCTCTGTTGCTTCGACCAAGAAGGAGGCGTAAGTGCCATGGGTAAGCCCGGTGCTTTTCTTGATATCGATCGCGTGACCCACGAGCTGCGCCCCGTGGAGGAGCGCAACCGCGATTTCGATCCGCTGTACGTGGAGCTCGACGACGATGCGCGCCGTGCCCAGGCGAGCCGCTGCATGATGTGCGGTGTGGCGTTTTGTCAGATGGGCGCGAGCTTTGGCAAGGCACGCCCGAGCGGCTGCCCGCTGCACAACCTGATTCCCGAGTGGAATGAGCTGGTGTACCGCGGCCGCTGGGATGAGGCTGCCGAGCGCCTGTCGCTCACCTCGCCCATGCCCGAGTTTACGAGTCGCGTGTGCCCGGCGTTGTGCGAGGCCGCGTGCAACCTGGGTTCGGTCGATGGCCAACCCACGACGATCCATGACAACGAGCGTGCGATCAGCGACCATGAGTGGGCCAACGGCGGTCCGCGCCGCTTTGAGCCGGCAGGGGAGGGCGCGCCCACGGTTGCCGTGGTGGGCTCCGGTCCTGCTGGTCTGGTGGCAGCATGGGAGCTTGCGCGTCGCGGTGCCCGCGTGACGGTGTTTGAGCGTGACGACCGCCCGGGCGGCCTGCTCATGTACGGCATTCCCAACATGAAGCTCGAGAAGTCCGTGGTCGAGCGTCGCGTGGCACTTATGTGCGAGCTGGGCATTGTGTTCGAGCTGGGTGCTGACGTGAATGATCCTGCGGTGGCTGCCAAGCTCGACGACTTCGATGCCGTTGTGGTGGCTGCCGGCGCCCGTGCTCCGCGTGGGCTTTCGGCTGCGAACATTGATGCCCCGGGCGTAGTGTATGCCGTGGACTACCTGACGGCTTCGACCGTCTCGGTGCTCGATGGCTGCGAGCCCGCGGTGAACGCGCGCGGCCTGGACGTTGTGGTCATTGGCGGTGGCGATACCGGCAACGACTGCGTGGGTACCGCGGTGCGCCAAGGGGCGCGCAGCGTGCGCCAGTTTGAGTTCTTGCCGGCGGCGCCTGATGCGCGCGCGGCGAGCAACCCCTGGCCGCAGTGGCCAAACGTTAAGAAGACCGACTACGGCCAGCAGGAGGCCATCGCTGCCATGGGCGGCGAGATGCGCGCTTGGGGCGTGGATACGCTCGAGGTGCTGCTGGATAAGAAGGGCGCTGCCGCGGGCCTGCGCGTGGTCGATCTGGACTGGTCGGCGGGAAAGCCCGAGCGCATCGCGGGCTCCGAGCACGAGGTGCCGACGCAGCTGGTGCTCATCGCCTGCGGCTTTACGGGTCCGGAGCACGGTGTGTTCGACGCCGTTGGCGTGCCCGTTGCCACTGCTGGTCGTCCGCTGCCTGTGATGGCCGCCGAGGGCTCGCATCTTGCGGCGCGTGTCGACGGCGTCGCCGCGGATGCCGCGCCGGTGTATGTTGCCGGTGATGCGCGCAACGGCAGCTCGCTCGTGGTGAACGCTATGGCCGACGCCCTGGCCTGCGCTGCCGAAGTCGCCGACGCGCTGGAGCTGTAAAGTAGTCATTTAAGAACGTCCCCAATGACTGGTCATTTTTGTCTAGCCGTTGGGGACACTCTTTGCGAGCGATTTGCTCGTTTGTCGACGTACGGGTGTTCATTTGTCGACTTCTTGGGCTGTGGTCACCTGTTGTTTCTGTGGTGGCTGCGGGTATCTGGCTCAAAAGGGCGGGTTGGCCGTCTATGTTTACCTGCGGTTTTGTTGCGGTGCGCATTTTCGGTCAAGCTTTTCGTCAAGTGTTTGGTCAGCATCTGGTTTGCAGCCGGAGGCCTATTTTGCCCGCGCTGGTCGTGGCTGCCCACCCTCCTCGTAAGCTCAGATTGAGGTCCATCAGTTTGAGGAGGATGCCATGACTGATCACGCTTTAGATCGAGCGCAGCTGGCCGAAGCCGTCGGCAACGATATTGCCGACATGGCCCATTTTTGGATGCTGCGGAAGTTCCAGTTTTTGGAGCCGGCGCGCGAACAGTTCGAGATCATTGTCGACCCGTTGCTCAGCTATTGCACCGAGCCTTCGCAAAACGAAATCATGGCCTACAACATGGCATTTACCGATTGGCTGCTCTTCGAGCGCCCCTATCGCCATGGCAAGACGCTGCTCGAGCTGTATGTTGACGAGCCACCGGCATCGCTTTCGCCTGCCTCGCTCAAGCGGCTCGAGCAGGTGCGCGACACACAGTATTTCTCGCGCTTTGGCATTTTGGGCAAGGATCCTGCGAACGGCACGGTTGCGCTGAAGGATACGCGCACCGACCGTCGCTTTGATGTCTACGACCCGCATATCGTGCAAAAGGAGCATTGGAGCGACGGTGCGATTGCGGTGCGCCTTGCCTGCGTCGACGATGTCTGGCTGACGGCGGGACAGCTCTACCTCTACGACATAGCGCGCCTGAGCGATACGGCGATCGACGGGCCCGGCGCCGTCCATCCGGAAGACCTAGAAGATGGCTTCGACACCTCGCGTATCAGCTTCTTTTTGCGCCTGGTCCGCGACATCATGGGCGCCCAGGGGCGCTACGTAAAGTCCCTCAACATCTACGAGCAGGAGTGGGAGTAGGGGATGTGACTGGTGTCGCCCTACAGCCCTGACTTTGTCTCAATCTGTAACGTTTAGGGATAAAAACCGGTCTACCTGTTACAGATCGAGACGAACGCTTGGGCGCCGCTGGTTTGTCTAAATCTGTAACGTTTGGGGGCTGGAGAACGTCTAACTGTTACAGATTGAGACGGAAGGTTGGCGGCTGCCGAAAGATCTTGTTCTGTAACAACTAGAGGCTCAAAGACTGTCTTCCTGTTACAGATCAAGACATTTGCCAGCGGAGGCACGGTGACGATGGTCCATTTGTCTGACGTGGTGGTGATGAAAGTGTCTAATACCGTTCTCAAACACAAACATGCGACTCGCAACACGTTGGCGCGGAATAGGATGCTCGCGCGGCTCACGGAGACGGCCAAGCAAGGTGCGCTGCTCGCAACGCATGACAATACCGAGCTCATGTGGCTGCGACGCCATGTTGGAACCGACGATATCGCGGAGCCCGAGCCGTACCTGTTCTGTTTTCAGCATGATTGGGATGCATTGACGCCTGCAGAGCGAGCGCTGAGGACTATCAAAGGGCTTGCGGAATTTCATCCCGATTGGGCGTTTTGGGGTTATGACGCGGCGCTTTTGTGGGGTCTGGAGGTGCCGAATGATCTGCTCGGGCCGCGTTTTCTTGTTAAGACGGGTTGTTCGGTGACGTTGAGCAGCGGGTGCAGGTTGTTGCGTCCTCAGATGGCGGGAGCGCTTGAGCGCGTCGACGGCGTGCGGGTGACGTCGTTTTGGCGCACGGTGGAGGATTGCTTGCTGCGTGCGCCGTTCTCCTACGGGTTGGCGATTGCCGATTCTGCACTGCGGGCGAAAGGCGTACCACGTGGGGATTTGTGCGAGCGCCTCCGCGTCGATTGCGAGGGCAGGCGAGGGTATCGCAGGGCACAGATGATTGCGTCGTATGCGGACGGGCTGTCCGAAAACGGCGGCGAGTCTCGGTTCCGAGCGTTCTTTATTGCGTACGGCTTTCCGGTTCCGGAGCTGCAGGTGGAGTTTCGCGACCCGCTCGATCCGAGCCAGGTGTTTCGCGTCGACTATTTTTGGCGGCTCGAGGACGGAACGTGCGTGATTGGCGAGCTGGACGGTAAGGGGAAGTACGCCCTGCAGAGCGGCGAGGGCCGGGAGTCGGTCGACCCATTCGTGGCAGAACGTCGACGGGAATCTCATCTGACAATGCTCGGGCATAAGGTGCTTCGGTTTACGTTTGATGAGCTCAAGAATCCGGGGAAGCTGGTTGAGAAGATGAGGCTGGCGGGTATTCCGCGACGGCCCGATTTGGCTGAGGAGTGGAGACGTCGGTGGTATGGGCGCTGAGAGGTTTTGTCTCGATCTGTAACGTTTAGAAGTTGTTTGAGTTCGTAATTGTTACAGATCGAGACAAACCGGTGAAACGTCGACCGAATGTCTCGATCTGTAACATCAAGGGGCCAACAACCCTGTATCTGTTACAGATCGAGATATTTCCCTGGCGTCGCTGGGGTGGGACTGCAACGTATTTCGTCCCCCACATCCCCTCTTCCCTCCGTTAACCGATGCGTCTGCAGCAATCCAGCGGGACTAGGTGATAATGGACAAATGTTCAAGTTAATCGTGAGGGAGGAGCTCGATATGGCGTCTGCCGATCGTTCTGCGTTGTTTATCAATGCGACCATTCTGGATGGTTCGGAGCATATGGAGCCGCAACCCGATATGGCCGTGACTGTTGAGCGCGGTGTCATCACGTGGATGGGGCCGAGTGCTGTGGCGCAGGCGCCTACGGGTGCCGAGGTTATCGACCTGGCGGGTGCGTATCTCATGCCCGGTCTCATCAATATGCATGTGCATCTGTGCGGTTCGGGCAAGCCGGTTTCGGCGGGCGATGCGGGCGTGCTGATGAAGAAGCTCGATAATCCCGTGGGGCGCGCCATCGTGCGCCATATTCTTAAGGGCAGCGCCCAACAACAACTGGCAAGTGGCGTGACCACGGTGCGCGGCGCGGGCGATCCGCTGTTTGCCGATCTGGCCGTGCGCGATGCCATCGACGCCGGCAAGTATCAAGGTCCTCGCCTGGTGGCGCCGGGAACGGGCGTCACGGTTCCGGGCGGCCATGGTGCGGGCTTGTTCGCCCAGGTGGCAAACAGTCCCGCCGAGGCAGCCGAACAGGTGCGCGACCTGTATGCGCGCGGTGCCGACGTCATTAAGCTGTTCGTAACGGGCGGCGTGTTCGACGCCACCGAGGTGGGCGAGCCGGGCGTGCTGCGCATGCCGGTCGAGGTTGCCGCGGCGGCGTGCAAGGCTGCGCACGAGGTGAGCCTGCCGGTTATGGCCCATGTCGAGAGTACCGAGGGCGTGAAGGCCGCGCTTGAGGTCGGCGTTGACACGATTGAGCACGGCGCTCCGTTGACGCCCGAGATTCTGGAGCTGTACCGTGGCGCCGCGGGCACGCAGCTCGAGGGGCGTGCGCCCAGTGTTACCTGCACTATCAGCCCGGCGCTGCCGTTTGTATTGCTCGACCCGAAAAAGACCCATTCGACCGATACGCAAAAGAAGAACGGCGATATCGTGTGCTCGGGCATTATCGAGAGCGCCCGTGCCGCACTGGAAGCTGGCGTTAAGGTGGGCCTGGGCACGGACTCGAGCTGCCCGTTCGTGACGCAGTACGACATGTGGCGTGAGGTGGCCTATTTTGCCAAGTATGTCGGCGTGAGCAACGCCTTCGCACTGCATACGGCTACGCAAGTCAACGCCGAGCTGCTGGGGCTGGACGGCGAGACTGGCACAATCGAGTGCGGCAAGGCCGCCGATATCTTGGTGACGCGCAAGAACCCGCTCGATGACCTGTGCGCACTGCGTGAGCCGACGCACGTGATGTGCCGTGGCGATTTGGTGCGCAAGCTCAAGGTGAAGCGTATTCCCGAGGTGGACGCCGAGCTCGACGCGATTATGGCCATGCCAGCCGAAGCGCTTGCCGAGGAGCTGGCCCGCGACGGCGTGGCGTAGACGAGACAAAGGGACAGCTCCGTTGCCGCATACAAAAAGCCGAGGTCTCAACACGAGGCCTCGGCTTTTTTATCGAACAAATACTTAAGATTTGGGACAAACAAACCTGATTTATTTGTCCCGCGTGCGGGCGCTAGGAGCGCGTCTCCATCTTGGTGTGGCACTTGGGGCAGGTGACGCGGATCTTGCCCTTGCCCTTGGGGACGGAGAGCATCTGGCCGCAGTTGGGGCACTTGAGATAGGCCGTGGTCTTGCGGCCCTTCCACATCTTCTTGGCTGTGCGCTTGGCACGTTCAAAGTCTTCCTTGCTAGTACCGGCTGCGCGCGAGGCGTTGGCCGCTGCGGCTCCGCCGCCCAAGCTGGCGACGAACTTGCCCAAGCCGGGAACATTGGCGGTCGTGGCGACAAAGGCCTCGTTCTCCTTGCGACGTGCGTCGATATTTTTGGACAGGCCGCGCAGCACGCCAATCACGATTACGGCGATGGCAATCCAGCTGAGCCACTGGATGCGGGCTATCGATCCGATCATCGCGATGACGATGCCGGCAAAACCCATCACGATGGTGAGTTCATCGGCACCATTGCGACCCTTCATAAAGTCATTCATGCAAATTGCCTTTCATTCGATATACCGCACGCCTTTATACCCGATTTAGAGCAAGGGGGACAGGTTAATTTGCACCAATGTGGTGCAAATTAACCTGTCCCCGGAATACCAAGACGATGCAAAGAAGTCTGTCCCCAATGCCCCAATTACTTGGAGAGCTTGTCGACGACGCGTTCGATCTCGGCGAGCTTGGCAGCTTTGAGATCTTCGTCGCCCGATTCGATTGCCGAAGTCACGCAGCCCTCGATATGCGCCTTGAGCACGTCGGCGTTGATGCGCGCAATGAGCGCCTGCGTTGCCATGAGCTGCGTGGAAATATCGACGCAGTAGCGGTCCTCATCGACCATCCGCAAGATGCCGTCGATCTGGCCGCGTGCCGTCTTGAGCATGCGGGTCACCGATTTGTGGTCTGCCATCATGGCGGGTCCTCGTTTCTGGTCGATCTTCCGGATGCCCCCGTCAGTTGCGGTGAAATACGGACTGCTCAAAGGCCTAGGGCGGCCCAACAGTCCGTATTTCACCGCAACTTCTGAGGATTGAGTAGGCAGCGCCTGCTACGCGGCGGTTACGGACAGGGCATGGAATTTCTCGCCGGCGCCCTCGATGGCGGCGGCGAGCTGCTCGGCGGTCACGGTGTCGGCGCACTCCACCTGGACAGTCTGGGTCTCGTGATCGGCGTCGGCATCGGTCACGCCGGCAACGTTGAGCAGCGCCGTCTCGACGGTGGCGTCGCAGTGGCCGCACATAAGGCCGGAAGTCTTAATTGTGAAACGCATGGATATTCCTCTCTGTTGTGTCGGCTTTCCCAGACACCCGACCTTGACCTTCAAGCCGTCGCTCGCGTATCAAAGTACGCGTCGCTCCTCTTTCAGGTCAATCTCGGGCATCTGGAAAACCCGTTCTAAATGGACTGAATGGTGAGCCTATTTTGCCACTTTCGGCTTAAAGGTTCGCAGGCGCAGCGCATTGGACACGACGCAGACACTCGACAGGCTCATGGCCGCGGCGCCGAACATCGGCGAGAGCTGCCAACTCGTGAGAGGGAAGAACACGCCCGCGGCAAGCGGAATGCCGATGCCGTTGTAGAACAGCGCCCAGAACAAGTCCTGCTTGATGTTGCGGATCGTGGCGCGCGACAGCTCGATGGCGCGGGCGACGTCCATGAGGTCGCTGCGCATGAGCACCACATCTGCCCCCTCCTTGGCGATGTCGGCGCCGGTGCCGATCGCAAGGCCCACGTCGGCGCGCGCCAGGGCGGGGGAGTCGTTGATGCCGTCGCCCACCATGGCGACCTTGCTGCCCGCATCCTGCAGCTCGCGCACGTGGCGTTCCTTGTCGGCGGGGAGGACGTCGGCGATGACCTGCTCGCTGCTCAGTCCCACGCGGCGGGCAATCGCTTCGGCGGTGACGCGGTTGTCGCCGGTGAGCATGCGCACGTCGACGCCGAGCTTGCGGAGCGCGGCGATGGCCTCGGCGCTCGTCTCTTTGACCTCGTCAGCCACGGCGATGGTGCCGACAAGCTCGCCGTTCTTGGCAAAGAACAGCGGCGTCTTGCCCTCGGCTGCGAACTGTTTGGCAAGGCCGGCAGGAACCTTCGCGCCTAGCTCGTCCATCAGGCGCATGTTGCCGGCTGCAATGACGTTTTGCCCCTCGCGCGCCGTAACGCCTCGCCCGGGCGCGGCGGCAAAGTCCTCGACCATGCGCGCGACAATTCCGCGCGTCTCGCATTCGGCCATAATCGCCTCGGCCAGCGGGTGCTCGCTCGAGCGCTCCAGCGCGGCGGCCAGCTTGAGCAGCGCCTTTTCGCTCATGGCGGGCGAGCCGTCGGCGCGCGCGGCAACCACAATGTTGGTCACGGCAGGCTTGCCGCGGGTGACTGTGCCCGTCTTATCGAGCACCACGGTGCCCACGCTGCGCAGGTTCTCCAGCGCCTCGGCGCTCTTAAACAGAATGCCCATTTCGGCGCCCTTGCCGGTGCCCACCATAATGGCGACGGGCGTGGCCAGGCCGAGTGCGCACGGACAGCTGATCACCAACACCGCCACGGCGGAGGTGAGCGCCTCGTTTATGCTGCCGGTCAGTGCCATCCACACCGCAAAGGTCACGGCCGAAATCACGAACACCACGGGCACGAACACACCGGCGACCTTATCGGCCATGCGGGCAATGGGCGCCTTGGTGGCGTTGGCGTCCTCGACGAGCTGGATAATCTTGGCAAGCGATGTTTCGTCGCCCACGCGTGTGGCACGGAAGATAAACGAGCCGGTGCGGTTGACGGTGGCGGCGTTGACGGTGTCGCCGGCGGTCTTTTCCACGGGGATGGACTCGCCGGTGAGCGCGCTCTCGTCCACGGCCGAGCTGCCTTCGAGTACCACGCCATCGACGGGGATGGACTCGCCGGGACGCACGCGCAGGACCTGGCCGGGAAGGATGCTGTCGACGCCGACCGTGGTCTCGCTGCCGTCCTCTGCCACGACGGTCGCAGTCTTGGGCGCCAGGTCGATGAGCGCCTCGATGGCGCTGCCGGTTTTGGACTTGCTGCGCGTCTCGAGGTATTTGCCCACGGTGACGAGCGACAGGATGGTGCCGGCGCTCTCAAAATACAGATTGTCCATGCCCGTCATCATTGCCTCGTGCACCTGACCTGTGGCCAGCTGGTCGGCCATGATGAACATGGCGTAGAGCGACCAGGCGATGGAGGCGGTGGCGCCCACGGCAATAAGGGCGTCCATGGTGGGCGCGCCATGCGCGAGCGATTTAAACCCGTTTATAAAGTACGCGTCGTTAACATAGACGATGGGGATGAGCAGGACGAGCTCGGTGAGGGCGAGCGTCATGCTGTGGGTATGGTCGGTGAAAATGCCGGGCAGCGGCCAGCCGAGCATGTGTCCCATGCCTATGTAGAACAGTGGGATGAGGAATACGATCGAGACGATGAGACGAGTGCGCATGGCAGAGGCGGCGGCCTCCAACTTTTTGGTCGGCGACTCCATATGGGCGGCGCCGGACCTGGCTTGCGCGTTGCCGCTTGAGCCGGCGGCACCGGTGCCCGCGTCGACGGGTGAGGCCGAGTAGCCCGCGCGATCGACAGCGGTGCAGATGTCGTCGGGGGTGACCTGCGCGGGGTCGTAGTCGACCATCATGGAACCGGCGAGTAGGTTGACCGCGACGCTTTGGACGCCGTCGAGTTTGCTCACGGCGCGGTCCACGTGCGCCTGGCAGGCGGCGCATGTCATGCCACCCACGTCGAACTTATCTTGAGCCATGGCTTCTCCTTTCTGTGGTTCGGTGTTGGAATTGTTAACCTGCCGATACTATACACCCATACCCCCTGGGGGTGTCTAGTACAGAATAAATGTATGACATCTCGCTACAGATGAGGGTAGTTGGTTGACCGATGGGCCGTCCCAGCCAATCATCTCAATCTGTAACATCTGGATCGGTTTTTGAACCATAGTTGTTACAGATTTAGACGAACATTTCAGCCGAAAACTAACATCTCGATCTGTAACAACCAGGCCCCGTTTTACCGAGTAACTGTTACAGATCAAGACAAACCATTCGAGGGTAACCCGAATGTCTCGATCTGTAACAACTAGACTGATGTTTGGGTCTTAGTTGTTACAGATCAAGACAATCTCGGAGCAGATGCTCCGGGCATACAACGTAAAACGCCGGGGCGCCCGCGTGATGGGCGCCCCGGCGCATGTTGGGCAGGGTTTGCGAAGCAGTGGGAGGGAGTAGAAGCCGTCCTCCCGAAATCCTTACTCCTGACGACGCTTCTTGTCAGTCAGAAAGACGCCGGCGGCTACGAGCACGACACCTCCGATGATAAACGTCTCACCGGCGAGCGCGGCATTGTCGCCTGTGGTGGGAAGTGCCGAGTTGGCAGCCGTCTGGGCGTTGCCGGCAGACGGCTTTCCAGCAACCGGCTTAGCGGCAGCCTGCGTGATCTTGGCCTGCTCGGCCTTCGCCGCCTCTTGTTCCTGGCGGGCGATCTCGTCCTTCAGGGCTTGCTCGGCGGCTACGCGTTTTGCCTTCGCCTCGTTGTAGGCATTGAGCGCTGCGGTGTAGGCGGGCGTCGCAGCATCAAGGTCTGCCTGAGCGGCATCAAGTGCGGCCTTTGCGTTATGTTCTGCCTGCTTGGCGGCGACGCACTTGGCAAAGAGGGCATTGAGCGTATCGTTCGCGTTTGCGTCAGAGCCAGTAGCAATGCCGTTTTCGACGTTGATGGACTTGAGCTTTCCGAGGGTAGCGACAGCGGCATCCGATGCGGCCTGAGAATTCTCGACCGCCTGCTCGGCGTTCGCGATGGCATCATTTGCCGCACCAAGGGCGACTCCGGCCTCGGTAACTGCTGTGTCGGCGTCCTGCTTGGCCGCCTCGGCGGTGGCAAGATTATTGGCCGCGTTACTCAGGGCGTCGGCATGGGCCTTCTTTGAGGCAAAGTCGTTATCCGCTGCGGTCAAATCGCCTGCGGCGTGCTCCGCGTTCGCCGCCTTGGCCTCGGCGTTGTCCTTCGCGGTGTCGAGGGCCTGCTTCTTGGCGGTCTCGTCGAGCTTCGCCTTTTTGAGAGCGCTCCGGGCAGACGTCTGGGCTGCCGTGGCTTCATCAAGCGCCTGATGGGCCTCGTCGGCTTTCTCCTGAGCCGCAGCAACATCGGCTGAATACTTGGCAAGTTCCTTCTTTGCATCTTGCAGAGCCTGCTGCTTTACGAGAGTCTCTGCCTTGGCGTCATCAACCTTCTTCTGACTCTGAGCGGCTTGCTCTTGCGATGCCTTAAGCTCGGCGCGCTTCTGGTTGACGACCTGTTCTGCGGTCGCCACGTTGCTTTGGGCGGCTTTGACCTGGTCTTCGGCTTCGGCAACTTTTCCGTTTGCCTTGGCGAGATTCTGCTTTGCTAGGGCAACAGCGGCGGCGGCACTTGCTACGCTGTCGTTCTTGGCGGCAAGGTCGCTATTCGCGGCAACAATGCCTTCCTGCTTTTGAGCGACGAGGGTTTCAGCTGCCTTTACGGCATCGGCTTTCGATGCCGCTGTGCTGCGCTTTTGCTCAAGGTCCGTCTTTGCGGCGGCGAGCTTTTCGCTAGCTTTGGAGAGGCTCAGCTGATACTGATCAAAGAGATTCTCGAGTTCATCGATCGAGTATTCTTTTTCGTACGAACCGTAATTGTTGTCGATCTCCAAGACGAACACATACGGCCAAAGGGTTCCGCGCGAGTTGATGCCGTATCCCATGGTTTTGGCGTTAGGTTGTACGATATTCAAATAATGGCCTATGGTGCCAAAGTCTGCCCCGTGCTTTTCGAATTCGGTTTTGTGGCTCCGGAAAGTATCCCAAGCATCTTTGGGGGCAACGTTGCCAAGGCCGGCTTTCGCTGCAGCCTCGTCAAATATCTCCTTTTCATCATCGACCCATTGGTGCGCGATGTTTTCTTTAGTACTGAAGTTCCAAGCGGCATTTTCACAATTGGCGTAATCTGAGTGACCTAGCGTTTTGTCAGAGTAATTGGAGTCGGATTGAGCGATTGCCATTTGCTCGGCCGTCACCCTAAGCTCACTCAATCCAACGCTTGCACGGTATTCGTTAATCTCGCGCAGCTTGTTAAACGATAGCTTGGCGTTGTCGAGTGACGTGCCGTCTTTTTTATCGCCAATGGTCGTCGGGTTTTTATCGCTCTGCCTATAGATGATGTTTGCAGCGTCGTTGGCACCGATGAACTGGTAGAAGCCGATGACGCTCTGCGCCTCCGCTGTCGTTGCCTTATCGGTTGCTGCCTTGCACGTATCGTATGCTTTCTGTGCATCGACAACGGCCTGATCGGCGGCCGCCTGGTTTGCCTTGGCAGTTTCGAGCGCCTTGTCTGCCTGCTCCTTCTCGGCTTTTGCCTGGTCGACTTGTTTCTGAGCGGCCTTTGCCTTCTCCAGTTCGGCAGCATGTGCCTGCTTTGCCGAGGTCAACTCCGATTGCGCCGCATCGGCTTTCGTCTGGGCTGCCGTTACATCTTTTTCGGCTGCTGCGACTGTCTGCTTCTTGGCTTCGAGCTCGCTTTCGGCGCCGGTGAGGGCGTCCTGCTTGGATTCAACGTCGCTATTTGCCTGAGAAAGGCCTGCTTCGGCAGTTGTCTGCTGCTGTTTCGCCTGGTTGAGTGCGCTTTGGGCAGCATCGACCTTTGCCTGGGCGGCGTCATACTCCGGGCCTTCAGCGCCTGCCTTTGCGGCCGCCAAATCGGCTTGTGCGCTGTTATACGCTGTTTGTGCCGCGACTACCTTACCATCCGCGGCGTTCTTTTCCTGCTGAGCGGAAGCCAGCGTGCCTGCCGCTTCGTCGTAAGCGCTCTGCGCGGCGCTCTGAGCCTGCTGGGCATCGGCGAGCGCGGAATCGGCAGTGGCCTTCGCAGCCTTTGCTTGGTTCAGAGCGGCCTGCGCATCTGCGGCAGCCTGCTCGGCGACCTTGATTTCCTCCGGCGTTGCGTTGGCGGCTGCCTTCTGGGCTGCCTCGAGCTTGGCCTGCGCGTCGGCTGCCGTCAGCTTTGCGGCATCAAGGACCTTCGACTTGTCCTCGGCGTCGGTCTTGGCTGCATCGAGCTTTCCTCGGGCATCCTTCAGCGTGGCACTGGCGCTGTCGGCCGCCTTGACGCTTTCATCGAGCTGGCGAGCATATTCGGCGCGCGCGGCGGCCTCTGCCTGCGAATTATCGGAGACGGAGGCGTCATAGGTGCTTTGTGCGTTGTCGCGGGCCGCCTGCTTTTCGGTATAGGGGGCAGCCACCGTGTCGTAGTCGGATTTGGCGTCTGCCTCGGCAGCCTTTGCGGCGTCGATAGCAGCCTGCAAGTCGGCAATCTTCTGGGCGTTTGCCTTTACTGCGGAGCCTGCCGCCTCGCCGGCGTGGACAGCAAGCGGGGACATGATCGCGTCCTGTGCCGTGGTAACACTCGCATCATTGGCAAATGCCGAGAACGGCGCGAGCAGCGACGAGCCGGTCATAGCGATGGTGGTTGCCGCGGTGACGGCGAGTCGTGTTGCCTTGTGGCCCGAGAATGTGGGGCGAGGCTCGGCGCCGCCTGAGACTTCCAAGTGTTTAGGTGCGTACTTTGCCATTTCTTCTCCCAATCGTTGAAGGGGTACCTATGACAATTCGTACGTTACGACTGCCGAAAGGGCTTCTGTTGCGCAACATTGGCAAGGAAATATCGACACACTTGAGTCATATATTATGAGGCGAAGTTCTCGGCAAGCTAATGTCTCGATCTGTAACATCTAGCACCAAATATGACCTCTAACTGTTGCAGATCGAGACGGACCGTCCGCGGTCAACTTAAATGTCTCAATCTGTAACATCTAGAGAGGTTTTTAACCCCTTACTGTTACAGATTGAGATGTTGTCTCGCGGGGCTGGGGTTTTGTCTCGTTCTGTAACATCTAGACCTGTATCTGCCGAGCTGGTGTTACAGATTGAGACAATTGCCGGGGTGGGGTCCCGTCACGGCAAGACGCCCGCTGCCTAGATGCAGAACCCGGGGATCACGCAGGTTCGCTTGTTTGGCTTTTCCGCAGGCGTGGCGTACGCAAAGGCGTCGCCGTCGTGTCCCACGCGATTCATATAGAGTGTGCCTTCGCTCTCCGATGTGTCAGGACTCGCCGTTCGTTCCCACCAACAGGTGTCCTTGCCCTTCCACTGGCGAACCAACATCTCGTTCGTGGTATACGGACTCACCTTAAGCTCGCGGAACAGCTGGTACTCCTTGCCCTCGCCGTTATAGATGTCGGCCAGGTAGTGAAAGTCCTCGACAAATGACTCGGGCGGTTGCGTACCGCACAGCTCGACCATGGCGGGCAGCCAAAGGGTTGCGGGCAACTCGCTCAGACACGATACGCTTCTGGCGGCGCCAACGTTATTCGAGATCTTTTTGACAGATTTAATGAGTGCGCGCAACTCGTTGGGCAGCAGCTTAAGGCCGTCGCCGTCGAGCCATTCCCGCAGCTCGCAATCTGCCCAGCCGGCGCTCGGCGGTTCAACCGCAGCGTTGCGCTCGGCAATACCCGCATCGAACATAAACGTCAGTCCGGCCTTGCCCGTACCGTCTAGAAGCTCGTCGTGGCGGATGCCCACAAGCTGCGCGCCGACGTGCAACCCGTTGGTGAGCCTCACGCGCTTGGTGCACGGATAGGGGATGTGCCCATCGGCATCGAGCAGATGGTAGCGCTTGGCAATCTCGCGTGCCTCGCTACGGGTCTCGGCGGCCTTAATCTTGAGCGAAATCTCCTGCAGCTGATCCCAGGTGTAGTCGTCAAGTGAACCGCGGATGCCGTCCAAGTAGTCGGGGATGCCAAAGCCATGGGTTGCCGCCCCGATAACGCCGAGCCCCGCAACGGCTGCGACAACGCCACCGATAATAAAGCGGCGGCGGGTCATGGCATCGTGCCGGGCCTGCTCCAGGATCTCTCGCGCGCGCTCGCCGGCGACGTCGACCTTAAGGTGCGTGCCAGAATCGATATCAATCGCGGCCTTGTCTCCTGCGCCTTCGCGGCCCTCGGATTCGGCATCGGTGAGGTATGCCGAGAGCACCTCGAGCATCTGCTGCTCGGTGGGACGATCGCACTGCTCGACTGAGATGCCTTTCATGATGATCTGGACGAGCGCTTCGTCGTCATTGCATCGCGGCTCGAGCGGTGCCGGCTTGGTCTTGGTCTTTATGAGGTAGAACGAGCCGGTTGCCGCGGCGCCCGTCGACTCAACATCGAACGGTTTGCGATCGCTGTAGAGCTGGTACAGAATGCTCGAAAGCGCGTAGACGTCGATTGCGGGCGAGCGGCGAAGGGCCGCGATGCCTTCGATATCCTGCGTGAGCATCTCGGGCGCGGCGTATGCGGGCGTGGCAAAGCGCCAGATGTCGGCGCGCCGGGTGATCGTGTCATCGCCGAGGGCCATGGTCGCGGAGCCCATGTCGATGAGGCAGGGGTCAAAGGAGCAATCGACGATCTGCTGCTCGAGCGTTCGACTGGTGGTACGGAACATAATGTTGGCGGGCGACAGGTCGCGATGGACGACCGGATTTACGAGTCCCTGGGTCATCAGGAGTGCGCGAAGCACGGCGTTTCCAACGGCGGCCACCATCTGGGTGGTTAGCCCGCCCGAGACATCGTGCGGAAGCAAGGGCAGCGCCTGCTTGAGCGAGGTGCCCTCGACCCACTCCATGAGGATGAGCGGGTCGTCCTCGCACGATCCATAGCCATAGACGCGCGGAAATCCGCGCAGGTGCGAGACGGTGCACAGATGACGGTACTCCTCGAACAGCGCAGCGGTGTTGGCCAGGTGCGCAGCCACTTGCTCGGCGGAGCGATCGGGGGCTTGGCCGGAAAGGATGGCGTTGTCCTTGAGCAGCTTGACGGCAAAGACCTCGCCGCTTGTGTTGGTCGCGCGAAGCACGTGTCCGATATTGCCGCCGTCGCGGTATGCCGTCTGAAGAATAAGCGTCATAAACCGTCGCTTGGCGTCGTCCTCGGCGCTGGGGTCGACCGCCACGGCGGTGTCGAACGTGTCGAGACGGATGAGTTTGTCGCCAGGGGCGGTGTTGGTGGTATCCAAGACGTTCCTTCATTTGGTGGGGCCGCGTGCTCACGCCGAGAACGCGATTATCGATTAAAGCCCATGATAGACGTGTTCGCCGATAAGCTGACTCGTATTGCTATTTATAGTGCAGCGCGCAACGTAAATGATATAAGACGAGTGACACCTGTTTCCCACGTCTCTACGCGCTAGTCCACAATAACGAGAAACGTTGTATAGAGACCCAAATGAAGTCTGTCACTGTTGGCGATTTCCACGGGGGGATAGACTTTGCCGGGTTCTCGTTGGTCGCGGGGCGGCTCGATTACGGTATCGCCGTCGCCTGCACCCGATTCGAGCACCGTGCCGTTGGTCGATCCAAGGCCCTGGGCGTACCAGTGCTCACCCTCAAGCCAAATGCGAAGATGCTCACGCGATGCGTCGGCGCCCACATCGGTGATGCTGGGCGAGGTTTTGGGCAAAGAACCAATCACGGTGCCGCGCGGATCGCGTGTGAGGGGATGGATTTGCATGTCGACGCAGTTGTCGGCATGTGTCCTGAGCAGACCGAGGTTGGGGGCGACGGTGCGCGGCTGCTCCAGGCTGCCCATAAAGCCACGTCCGACGGTAGTTTCGGTGGTGCCAAAGTGCCCGCCCGTCTTGCTGTCGCAAAAGCGCTCGACGGTGGCCACGCCTTGAACGGGGTCGGCAAGTGCGCCCGTTGCCACAAAGAGCATCAAGAAGAGCGTGCTTTTTTCGCGGGGGCCGTGGTCATCGGAGCTGTTGATACGCCCCAAGGCATTGGCGTAGAGGCGGTCGTCAAGGTCATAATCGGCGAGAACCGACATCATGCCTTGGGCCGCCGGGCCGCTGTAATGCTCGGATATTTCCTGATAGGCGCGATCGCCTCCGCCGAGCTTGTTGCTAATGGCGGCAGCAAGGTTGAGTGTGGAGACGGTAAGGTCATTGTAGATACCTGGCGCACACTGATCGGGCTCGCGGTGGACGATGTAGCGAGTGAGGTACGAGCGGTTGGTAGAGCATTTGTCGAGCAGGGTACTGCCTGTATACGAATTGCCGTTAATGAGCATTCGCGCAATCTCGAGATGCTTGAGACCGCCGAACGATCGGATGTCGTTGTAGAGGACCGAGCACGGTGTTTCCGCCGCCATGGCTGCCTCCCCAGATAACTTTAATGACGTACTGCAAACATGATAGGAAATGGCTACGCTCAAAGCGTACCGACTCGAAAAATGTTGCGCAACGCTTTGTATAACTATTGAGACATTATAGGGCAGATACGCCAAGTTGCAGGATGGCTGCAAACGACACATTTTGAGAGGTCGTGCCCTATGGAATGCCCTTATTGCGGTGCATTGTTGCCCGATGACGCTAGTTTTTGCTCTGAGTGTGGATCGCCTCTTGCCGTGCCCTCGTCGACTGCGCCTGTTTCCGAAGATCCCTATACTACGCCCCAGACCGTGTCACAGAGCCCTGCCTTTTCTTGGCGCGACGGCGAGGCCGCTACGGCGGCGACGGTGGAGTTGCCTAAGGCGGATGCTGCCTCGAAAGCAGACGAGCAGCCGGTAGCGGCACCCGGCGCGTTTGAGCCCGCTGTGCCCGAATCCGATTCGGACGCCACGCGTGTAGTCGATCCCTTGTCAGACTTTGGCACTACGATCGAGGACGTGGAAACTGAGTCTGCCTGCCATGCCGATTTTGGTTCTACGCCGCTCAGTGAGGAAGAGCAGCTCGAGCAGGACCGCGAGAGCCTCAAGACGGCCAAGGCCGAGTACAAGCTGGCACGCAAGCGCCTGGGCAAGTCGTATGCGCCCGCCATAGCCGCCGGCGTTATTGTCGTTGCCGCCTTGTGCGCGGGAACCGGCTGGGCGGGCTACTCATATGGTTTGGCTCATCCGCAAAATACGGAGCAGATTCAAAAGCTCAAGAAGCAGCTTGAATCTTCCAAGGACGAACTCACAAAAACGCAAGACGAGCTCGATCAGACAAAGTCCGACCTTAAGGATGCTAAGGCGGAGCTCAAGACCGCAAGCAAGAACGGCGAGGACGCCAGCTCCGATGCCGAGGACTCCTCCACGACGGGCAATGCGACCTCGTCGACCACCACGACCTCTGGTAGCACAGCGAAGCTCAACATCGATAAACCCACGACCTTTGCCAACACCACGTGGCGCGGAGCACTTAAGGAGACGGGCAACTCTTGGGGCCATACTTGCTACGGCGCGAGCAAAAACGACCTTGTGATTGTGTTTAAGAGCATCAGCGATTCCGGCGAAGTGGTTGCAGACATCTCGGCCACGCTGCATGCCCACGATACCTACAACGCCGAAAAAAACGTCGCGCAATCCGATGGTGACGACTATCGCACCTACACGGATGTCACCAGTTCGTTTGTTAGGAACAAGGGTTTTGAGTTTTCGCTTCCCGTCGAGGAGGACGGCTGCGACCTTACGGTTACGGGTGTACCTAAAAAGAAGAACGGCAAGTACTACCTGAATACCACAGTCGAATCGGGAGACGGCGCCGTTAATATGGGAACGCGCATCACGGATTCCTTTGAGCTTATGATTTCCTAGTACCTCGTATTGTCAGCGTGCGATGCATGGCGGCGGTGGCGGGCGCGGCTTTATTGAGAGTTGCGCCCGCCACCGCTTTTTGCAAATGGGTCTATTTGCTGACTTGGTTTTTACTGCCGGCTAAAGTATGCCGGCAGATGCGAGGAAGAGTATAACCACGATTGCTACCAGGGCAACAATCACCATCGTGAGTGCCATCGAGCGTTGACGTTTGACGGCAAGGCGTGCGCGACGCATGGACTCGGCGCTGCGGACCGTCTCGGTGGATGGGGTTGGCCGAGGCGCGGGCTGCGCCTGTGCAACCGTGCGGGTGGGGACGGCGGCATCCACCCGCACGGTAGCGCTGCCGCGATCCGCCACGGGCCGGTGCTTTCGCGGGGCACCCGTACGGGCGAAAGGCTCAAGGCGCGCCGCGAGTTCATTTGCCGAAGGGCGTGCGTCTTGCGAGACTGCCAAACAAGCCATAATCGCGTTGACCAAGCCCTGCTCGCGGGGAGTTGCGGGCGCAAGGGGTTGCGGCTGCACGGCGCGCTTGAGGCGCGCGTGGTCTCCAGAGCGCCTGAGCTCTGCCTCAAGGGGGGCATGTCCGCAATAAAGCTCGTAGAGGATGCTTCCCAGCGCATAGATGTCGACGGCGGGGTTGTCGCGCGCGCCGGGGTCGGCCTTAAACCGCTCCAGCATTTCGGGTGCCGCGTATGCCGGCGTGGCGCCGCGAAAAGCGTTGACGTCGACGGTAAAGGAAAAATCGGGCTTAACGAGTTTTGCACTGCCCATATCGATCAGGCAGATGTCAAAATAGCCGCTCGACACCTGCTCCTCGAGCGGGATGCGATCGTGACGCAGCATGATGTTGCGCATGGAGAGGTCGCGGTGAACAAAGGGCGTGTCGAGCGATTGCGTGGACAAGATGATCTTGAGTACGCTCAGGCCCAGCGCGGCAACGATATCACCGGGGCAGGTTTCAGCGCCATCGCTCAGGGCTGGACGCGCATCAAGAAGCGAGACGCCGTCAACCCATTCCATGAGCAGCGCCGGGGTTCTGTCTGCCGTGTAGCCAAAACCATAGACATCGGGAAAACCCCTTAGGTTGGATACGACGGAGAGCGTGCGGTACTCCTCTTCCAAAGTTTCTCGGTTGAGCTGTTCTTGCTCGGGCTGGGCATCGGGGCGCGGCATCTTAAGCGCGAGCTCAAAAGCGCGATCGCCGCTCTGGACGCGGCGGACATAGGCGTTGCCGCCAAAGCCGCCCTTTTGCGGCGGAACGAGAAGCGTACAAAAGCGACGCCGTGCCGCAGCCTGCTCGCGCTCGGAGAGCAGTGCTGGCGTATGAAACTTGACGAGGCGAACTTCTTCGTAAGATCCGGTCATGGCGCGCTTTCATCCTTTCTTCCATTAGCAGGATATGCGCTTGCCGCCGCCTTCTGTTGCGCAACATTGACAAATCCGCCGCTCGCCAATGTTGCGCAACAGAATCGCGCAAAGCGGCGGTAGAAAGATGTAGGAAAGACGCTTGATGACCGGGATGGCCCCGTTATCCATGAAGAAGGGAACGTGATAATGAGCGGCTCGGTGGGAGATAATTTTGTAGTCGCTGCCGGAATAGCCACTTCACCGCTGGCAGTGCCATTGGCCCCCGCTGCAATTGTTGCCGGGGCAGCGGCGTTGCGCATAGAGGCGGAGAAGGCCGAGGCAGAAAATGCCGTTAAGGACTATAGGCATGGGCTATTGGACATCAAATCGCAGATACTCCTCGAGTTTCCCGATATGGATGAGTCGACGCGCGCCGCGTTGGATAGCGTGATTGACGAATATTCGAGGAAAAACGTGACGGGACCGCTTGTGGGCGAAGAGATCGTCATGGGTCGAGGCACGGTGACGCGGATTCGAACTGAGTCGGCGTTGGCTCAGCTGGCGGCGACGCTTCACACTTTGATTCCGACGTTAACTTTCGATGCTCATACCCATCGCAGGGCAGAGATGAGCCAGAGCCGTATCGATGCCGCGCAGACGTCCGAAAAGCTCAGGGCCCAAGGATTGCTAAAGGCAATCGATTACGACATTGCTCGCGACGGTTCCATCGATCTTGAGAAAGCGCTCCTACATATCGCGGATACCGCCGCAAACTCCTCGACGGGTTCCTTTGAGGACGCAGCTCGCGCGTTTGAGGAGTGGACGGCGCGCATCATCCCGCTTGTGCAGGATGAGGTGCTCGACATAGCACTGCGAAATCGCCTGGGTGCAAAATTCGAGACCGCCCGCGCCTCGTTTAACGCGCTTGGTCCAGATTCGAGCGAGGAGCAACGCCTTGCCGCCATGAAGATTCTCAAGGACTTCGAGCATGTGATGAAGAGTGCCCAGCATGAGTCGAACGAGCTTCATGAGCAGTATGAAGCATACCGACTGCGCGTTGACCTTCTTAATGAACGCTACCATCGTCCGACGGTGCTCAGACGGCCTCATGAGATTGAGGATTTGTACGCTGCCGTGGATGCCGCAGACGCTGCGCTTGCCTCGGCGGCTAAAGACGAATACATCGAGCGCTGTGTTAATGAGGTTATGGCCGAACACGGGGCTGACGTTGTCCGTTATGCGGTTATGGATGGGTCTGGCAAGCCATGGCGCCTTATCTTCGACACGAACAAGCGCAAGGCGGTTGCCGTCCTTAAAGGGTCGCACGAACAGCAGCTTGTGATGCGAGTTGTCGAGGCCGATCCATCCGAGTTTTCGGAAGATCCGGTTAATCCCACCGTCATCAAAGATATGAAGGCCCAAGATCAAGCGACGGTCGACAAAGTCGTTCAGGACCAAGTTGAGTTCTGCGATTTTTACCAGCAGTTTAAGGAAGACCTTAAAGAACGCGGCGTTGTTGTCGCATCCGACGCCCCCGGCCATTTTGTTCGACCCGCTGATCCTCAGACCGCCGTCGAGATTCACCCGCACGATTACGTGCCGCCCACACCTTCCGCAGATGCGGAACGTCGTCTGCGTAATCGCCGTCAAGCAAGTCAACTCAAGCAGAGGGAAATGAGGTAAACCATGACATGGGAATGCCCTATCTGTGGTCTTATGAACGATGATGCCCGCGATATGTGCGAGGACTGTGGGACGCCGCGTCCCGCTGGTGCGGCCCCCGCGCCTTCGGCCCCTGCACCCGCGGTCTCGGCACCCGAGGCGCCAGTCGCCTCAGCGTTCGGCTTTGCCGCCGCGGTCGCTGAGCGTCCGGCTCCCGCCGTCTACCCTGCAACATCATCGATGGACAGTGCTTCGCGGCCTCAGCGTCCCGCACCCGAGCAGGCACATCAGGCTGCTCCTGCTCCCACGCCGCAGCCTACCCCCATGCCCGTTCCGCAACCTGCTCCGGTTCCTGCGCCGCAGCCGACGCCTGCGCCGATGCCACGGCCGACGCCTGCGTCAATGCCGCAGCCCGCGCCGCAACCCATGGCGAATGCTGCAGCTACTCCCGCGGCTCCCGCGCTTACGCTTGCCGATCCAGTAATGGGTGAGCAGCTTCGTCTCACGGACGCTGCCGTGCTTGGACGCAACGCGTTTCCTTCTATGGCTTCGAACTTTGCCATGTCCCGGCAGCATGCCAGCGTTCGTTTTGAGCGGGGCACATGGATGGTTGCCGATGAGGGGTCCAATAACGGAACGGCTCTTATGCGTGGCGGCCAGATCCTCAACTTGGTTCCCGGCGTGGCCCAGCCGATTCATACCGGCGATACGCTACTCATTCCGGCTGCGTCTGGCGAATTTGCCCAATTGCGTCTGACGGTTACTGTGGAGGAACCGCCTGCGGCGCAACCCGTGCAGACCCGGGCTTGGTCTGCGCCTCAGCCCGCGTCTGCTGCGGCACCGGTTGTTTCTGCTGCTGGTGGGTCTGCGGGTGTCGAGGGCTGGTTTGTCGAGTGCCCCGAGTGCGGTCGTTTGCATCTCGTTGCTGATGAGCGTGCAAAGGTTGGGGATGGCTGTGAGGAATGCGGTTGCTCGCTTGCACGTATCTCGGCCGTGTACCGTACACTCGATCCGGGCGAGGATTACGCCGATGTTCGTTAGCCATGTGCTTGCCCCCGTCGTCTCGCTGGGTCCGGGAGAACGTATTGTTGTCTGGACCGCTGGTTGTTCAAAGCGTTGTGCCGGATGTATTTCGCCCCAATGGCGCAACCAGCTGCCCGAGCAGGATATCGATGTTGATGAGCTTGCGCAGATGTTGCTCGATACCGCGCGCGAGCACGGCGTACATCGGCTGACGGTTTCGGGTGGAGATCCGCTCGAGCAGGTATCAGAGCTCGTGAAGCTACTGGCAACGATCCGCTGCGCTTACGATGACATTCTCGTTTACACCGGATTTACGCTCGAAGAGTTGCCGCAGGTGATCGGTGCGGATACGTGGGAGACGCTTAAGTCTCTTATCGATGTGCTGATTGACGGTCCGTACGTAGACGAGCTCAACGTGCCCGATTGTGCGCTGCGCGGCTCGACTAACCAGCGCGTAATCTACCTGAGCGACCGCCCACACGATGATTACGACCAGTATCTTCAACAGCCTCGTCAGCTTCAAAACTATGTCCAGGACGGCACGGTTATCACCGTTGGTATTGCCGACCGTTACCACCATGATTTTTCTGCCAAGGAGGTATAACACATGGCAACTGATTTCGAGCGTCAATCCTGGCAGCGCGAGATGCTCAACTTTAAAGGAGTGAAGAGCCTCTTTATCCTTGAGGGCAACGTGAACGACAAGTATCCCGATGTGGTTGACGGCAGCCTTCAGTTCTCGGAGCTTGCCGAGGTCGTGCGCGGCCTTTTTGAAGACGCCAATGGCTCAGTTGAGTACAACGTGGCATATTTCGATCCCATCCAGCTGTTTTCGAGCAGCATGGGCAACGTCGATTGCAAGCGTCTGGTGTCGCTGGCTCATGACGAGGCTTCCAAGAACGACGACCGCATGATGGAGGCGAACGCCTGCATCGCCGATGGTCGCCAAGCATATGCCACCGAGCAGTCGAGCCTGCCATCATACGGCGAGGTTATCCGCTCTATGTTGCGCCTTAAATACAATGACAACCCCGATGGCGGCACCGAGGCCAAGCCGCTTTGTGTGATCGTCAACATGGCGTCGCGCCTGCTTGCATCTTCGACCGGCCTTATGCCCGACGAGACGCAGTTTTTCCTCAACTTGTACCTTGGCGCCAGCAAAGCACGCCTTATTAACCGCACGGCTGTCAACACGCTCATTCTGGTAACGGATAACGTGCGCAACCTGCCCGTGTGGTTTATCGAGGAGAACCCCTTCTTGCGCACCATCACGCTGCCGCATCCCGACCGCGACATGCGCGAAGCCTATATTCAGAGTAAGTTTGGCTTTGGTGAGGCGCTGTCCGATTCCGATGACCGCGCGGTGCGTCGCTTTATCGATACCACCGACGGCATGAGCGTTAAGGAGCTCGAGGGCCTGCAGCGCATGTATCAGCGCGATATGCAAAACCCCGAGGCTTCCATCGATGCCATCCTTCCCAAGCTCGTCGATGTATATAAGTACGGTTTTCGCGAGAACAAATGGCAGCAGATGTTCGAGAAGCTCGAAGAGGATCCCGAGGCAAAGATCAAACGCCGCGTGAAGGGCCAGGACGAGGCCGTCGAGAAGGCCGTCACCGTGCTCAAGCGCTCCGTCATGGGCCTTTCGGGTGCCACCCATTCGTCTGGTTCCAAGCCCAAAGGCGTCCTGTTTTTGAGCGGTCCCACTGGTACCGGTAAGACTGAGATCGTTAAGGCCATTACGGAGCTCCTCTTTGGCGATGAGCGCAGCATGCTGCGTTTTGATATGTCCGAGTACGGTGCCGAGAACTCCGATCAAAAGCTCTTTGGCGCTCCTCCGGGATACGTGGGCTATGCCGAGGGCGGTCAGCTTACCAATGCGGTCAAGGCCAATCCGTTCTCGGTGGTTCTTTTCGATGAGATCGAGAAGGCCGCGCCGAGCATTATGGACAAGTTCCTGCAGATCCTCGAAGATGGACGCCTGACCGATGGCCAGGGCAATACCGTGTACTTCTCTGAGACGGTCATCTTCTTTACGAGCAACATCGGCTTTTCCAAGATTGAGATCGATGCGCAGGGCAACGAAGTTCGTAATACCATCGCGCCCAACACGCCCTATAACGAGATTTGCGAGCGCGTGCGCACCGAGATGGATCGCGAGTTTAAGCCCGAGTTCTTGGGCCGTATCGGCGACAACGTGGTCATCTTCAACTTTATCGACGACGCCGTGGCGCTTCAGATCCTCAATTCCAAGATCGATGCCGTTAACCGCAACGTGCATAAGGCACAGCCCGATATTACGGTTGAGGCGACCGATGCCGCCCGTGAGCTGCTGCACTCCATTGCCATGACGGACGCCGTCAAAGCCAAGGGCGGCCGCGGCATTGGCAACTTGGTGGAGAGCGGCTACCTTAACGGGCTTTCCGATTTTCTGTTTGAACACCGCGCCGAGTGGCGCGGTCGTCCCGGCATGGTGGCACGCGCCGTGCCGCAGGGCGAGGGCGACGATGCGCATATCGCATTTGAGCTCGTGCCCGGTTCGATGGGAGGCGATTGGCGATGACGAAGTTTATCGCTGCAGCAAAAACTCAAGCGGGAACCAATCACCCCGTCAACGAGGACCGTTTGCTTCTTGACGGTAACGTCCTTTGCTATGGCCTGGTAGGCGATGGCGAGCGCGAGATGGGCTGCATGGCAGTCTTTGACGGTGTGAGCGAAGGCGGGCACGGAGCGGCCGCCTCGACGCTTGCTGCTCAGGCGTTTGCGCAGGCCGTGCGCGTCTTTGAGGCCGATACCGTCAACGCGTTACAGGAGCGCCTACGCATGGCGGGCGAGCGAGCCGAGAACGATGTTGAGTCGTATGCGGCTCGCTATGGACTGCCTGTTGCCGCATCCACGGTTGCTGGCCTCGTGGTTGCTCCTGACGGGCACGGTGCTGTTTTTAATGCCGGCGATTCTCGCGTGTACCGACTGCGTGGCGGTGTGCTTGCCGTGCTTAGCTGTGACCATACGCCTGAGCGGCGCGTGGGCGGCGTTGGCGCTGAATACAGGGATGATGCCGTTTCGCATTGTATTGAGCTCGCGATTGGACTCAATCAGGGCGGTCGCAATCTTGAGGTCAAGACGACCGTGATGCTTCCGGGCGATCGCTATCTGATCTGTTCTGATGGTATCGATGGGCAGATTGCGCAGGAACGTTTGCAGCAGATGCTTGCGAGCGATTCGACATGTGCGCAGTTGTGCGAAGAGCTATATGCCGAGGCTCGGGTGAACGGCTCGACGGACGATGCAACGCTGATTGTAATTGAAGTGGGGGAGTAGCCATGTCTGATGAGACGATTACGGTACACCGAGATGGTGGCAATGGCAATGATGAGACCGTAACGGTGCGCCGCGGGAATGCGCCCGTAGAGGGAGAGACGGTTACCGTGAACCGTGGTGGCCAGACTTCTGAGCCTGGAGAGACCGTGACGGTACGTCGAGCCGACGCTCCGGCATCTGGCGAAACGGTCACCGTCCGCCGCGACGGTACGCCATCGACAGACGAAACCGTAACGGTGCATCGCCCGATGACTGAATCGAATGGTGAAACAGTAACGGTTACGAGGCCGTCTGTCGGTGCTTGCGCCGACGGCAAGACCGTTACTGTTTCACGCCCTGGTACTTCTGCGGCAGGCGAAACCGTCACGGTGCCGCGCGCTGCGAGCGCCGACGGCCAGACGGTAACTGTCTCGCGCGGCGCCACGGCCAGTCCAAACGGTGAAACGGTGACCGTTTCTCGTGGGGGCGCACATGCTGCCGCTGCATCTGCGTCGCCTTTTGTTGCGGAGGATGCGACAGTTGTCTCGAATGACGGGCAGCAGTTTATTATTCATTTGGGACAGGTCATTGGCCATGGCGGTCAATCTAGCATTGTTGCCGCCGAGCGGGTGAGCGATGGTTTGGCATGCGTTGCCAAGGTCTTTAAGCCTCTTGTGGGCGCCGAGCGTTCGGCATATCAAAAGGTGGTAAGCGCCGTAATGGGGCTTAATGGCCGCCCCGTGTCTCAAACGCATCTACTGCCCATCTTTGCCTATCTGCACCAGGGCCTGAGCGCGACCGAAGTGGGGGCTGCGGCTCCTCAGCTGTGGGATGTTTCCATTACGCCGCTGGCCACATGCCTTTTTGATCGTCCCCGTAGCAAGAATATGGTTAAGAGTCGCGTGATTCCCGAGCTCAGCCAGGCAATCGAGTTGCTCCATACCGAGCTTGGCATTGTCCATCGTGACATTAAGCCGCAGAACGTCTACCTGTACGACAAGCAGATTGTGCTCGGAGATTATGGCTCCGCCCGCTCGCTTGCCGGATTTGACAGCCGACTGACGAACACCATGACGCGCTCCGACGGCTACACGCCCGGTCGTGGCGGCATGGTCGACCCTCGTAACGACTGGTATTCGTTTGGCTACACGATCTGGACGCTCTACGAAAACAATGTCCATCCGCTGCAGGAGTTCATAAACGACAATACGCTTTCCGATCGCCAAGAGACGGGCGAGCCTGCAGACTTCAATCATCCGGAAGATGCGACCTTGGGGAACCTGCTCAAGGGTTTGACGTTTGAGCTATCGGGCGAGCGCTTTGGCTACGAAGAGGTCAAAGACTGGATGGCCGATCCGGAACATTTCTATCGCAAACTTCCCACCATGGATGCCGGTAGCGCACGCAAACCTTACGAGTTTGCCGGCAAGCTGTATAGCGATCCGGTGTTGCTCGCTCGCACGCTGTCCTCCAATTGGGACGAGGCCAAGCTTCGCATGAGCCAGCAGCAGCTCGAAAACCTGATGGGCGACTGGGGTGAAAATGACCTGCAGACCAGGATTCACCAGTTGGTCGAAGAGGATATCCAGACAGCGTCCAATCCCGACCTGGCCCTTGCTTGCGTAATCTATGAGATGTCCAACGGCAAGATTATGTCGTGGCGCGGCGAGGATGTCTCGCTCACCGATGCGAGCGATGCCCTCCCGGCACGCATCGCCAAGATGGATGTCACCGAAATTGATCGCTACGCCGTTCTGTCCGGTCTCGACGGGTCAAAATCGTCAGGCGTGCTGCCTTCGGGATTTTTATCTCGCATTCTTTCTCAAGACAACGATCTTAACGATGAGCGCGCAAAGCTTGCTGCCGATATTCATGAACTCGAAAAGTTGGCGCTGCACTCGAGTGATCCTCATTTCGCTGCTTGTTTATTCAAGGGGTTGCTGACGCGCAGCGAGGAGAAAAGTTCTGCTGCTCAGACGGTGCTTATGTCGGTTGTTAATCGTCCGGCGGCGTTTTTTGGCGTTTGCTCGTCGGCTCACAAGCTGGATGAATTCTTGCTCAATTTTGCGGGCGTTTCTGAGATGGCGGCAATTATCTCGGCTCGAGATGCGGCAACTTCGCACGGAGCCGTCGATATAGATGTCGTGATCGATTATATGGATAAGGTCGCGGTCAATAAGAAAGCGGTGCGCGCGTTTTATCGTAAATTTGGTAGCTATGCTGCTTGGCTGTGGCTTGCCGCCCACACCGACCTCTACGACTCGGCCCAAGGCTCTGTGGGCGAGGCGGTTAAAGTTGCCCTGCTCGGATTGAATCCGCCGGCAAACACTGCCGTTTCCATGCTCATCCAGGCTGGTTCCAACGCGCGTCTTGAGGGAATCAAGCTTCGGGAAGATATGGAGCTCACGCCTGTTCCGTATGTGAACGGCTGGGAAGTCGACGGAAAGCACGGAACGCGCCCCTGCACGCGCAATGCGCTGTTTTGCGCTCAGGTCGGCGACGATGCCGTGCCACGCGGCTATGTGGCCGAGCTTATATCCCAAGGCGTTGACGAGCGGTTGCTCGCGGCTCGCGGCGTAAGGCTTCTTGCAGATGAAAGCTTGATCTCCTCTGCCGAATATGCTGAGTTCCTCGAGGATAGCCGCGGTGTTGCAGACGGCTCCTTAAAGGCCGCTATCGAGCAGGATACACGCGATTACGGTGTCGTTGAGGGTATTGCCGATAGCGATGCTCGCGCTGCTGCCATAAAGAAGGAGCAGCGGGGTGTTTTGATGTATACCGTTCTTGTGGCGCTTCTTTACTGCATCCTTATCATGTGCTCCCGTGGTGCCTTTGGTCAGCTGATTGTTTCTTGGGGTTCGTTTGGTCCGCTTGCGGGCATTTTCCTGGCGGTTGCGTTTATTGGCTGCTTTGGTTTTCTCGCTCTCAATCTTCTGCGCTCTTATTCGGCCGCCGATCGTGTTAGCGCGCTTAGGAACGATATCGATGCCAATTCGGATGCGCTTGAACGATATTTGCTCCAGCTCGTTGAGTTTGCCGATCGTAAGGGGCAGGTTTTTGAGGAGCTTGCGATGTCGGCAGAGGACAAGCCTCTTGCTCAGGTCGGTTCGCTTGCATTTTCAAGTGGTCGTGCGCCGGCGGCGTTTTACATGGATCCGCAGCTGATGGACAGACTGGGACGCTATGCTGGCCGCTTGGTCGTTTTCGTTCCGCTTGTCACCAGCGCCTTTGGGTTTATGGGAACGATGTTTGTTGATGGCGACACGTTTACCAAGCTTGACGTAGTAATGGCGATTCTCATCGGTGGTATGACGGTCATGCTTCTCTTTGGAGACGATGCTCACCCCGGTAGTGCAAAGTCGATTCGCACCTGGCTTTTCTCTTGGATCCTGCCGATCGTCATCGAGTTTTTCCTCTGGGGTATTGTGACCATTGCACAGCTGCTTAGTATCTTCGGATTTATTGTGATGCTGATTGGCTTTGGAATCTGCGCATTCTTCTTCTACCTTTTCCTTTCCGCCTAATAGAGCGGGTCGCTCTTTTCATGAACCGTTTTGGGTCGCCAAGGAGGGTTTCTGACTCCTTGGTGACCTGTTAATTTTGATAAACGATAGGAGCATGGTATGCCCACGCTACGACTGGGGAATCTTTTCTCGGATTCCAATAATGGTCGCCAACAGCGACCGGTGGTGCCTCGACCGCAGGTTCCCAATACACCGCAACACAATGACGGTCTCCATGGCACCGAGCGACGCGCCATGGCTGCCTTTGATGACATGTTGGGTATTGAGAACGTGGCGTCTCAACGCGGCTCTCAAACAAATACATACTCGCGTTCGAACATGGCTCAACGTGAGATTCGAAACGACGTGGTGATCAATGAGGGCTTGGGCTCGTACGATGGGCGTCCATGTTCCATTAGGATTTACGAGAACCACCTTGAGATTATCGCCAAGCGTGAGGGGTCAACGCTCGATAACCATTCTGTGGTCAAGTCGCTCGTTCCAGGCTTGGGTCATAGCAAGGCGGTGGCGGGCAGGCTTTTCGCTCCGGGCAATTCCAATCCGCCGATTATCATCCCCTTTAATTCGCTGAGCGGGTTTCAAGAAGTGAGCGGCTTTATGCCCACGTTCGTCTTTAACCGGCGTAATCCTCAGACCAGAAAGATGGAGACGCACACTATCAAGACGGTGACCAGGGAGTTTGGGTATGCGCTTAACCGCTATGCCCAGACACACTTCCATTACTAATAGATAAAGGCAAAACATATGGCAAACGATAAACAGCAAGAAGGCTTGTCGGCGCAAGAGCGTCTCGCGCGTCTTTATAGTGCTCGTGCTGAGGGACAGCAGGAGGACGCGACATCGTTCGCGGGTGAGACTGCGGGAGCGTCCATTTCGTCAGATGTACCGCAGGCTCAAACGGTTTCTACTCAGGAGCGTCTCGACCGCCTGCGAGCGCGACGCGCTGGCGTGCCTCTTCCGGGCGATCCGGAGGCAGCTACTCCGGTAAACAACGAGGGCGCGAATCGCCCTCGCTTTAACATCAATCTTTCGCGCATCGTGGACGCGATTCCCACCATTGTTCGGTTTTTCCCACTGCGTATTTTTACGGTTTGGGGGCTCTGCTCGGTCTGGTACCGCATGTACTTGAACGTTGGCGGAGACGATGTGTTGCATACGGGGCTTCCGGCGCCGGGGTATAGCGCATTCAATCCATTCGCTCTGGGTGCTGTTGTATTCATTGGTCTTCTCGTAGTTTTGACAGAAATCATTGCCGGCCCGTTGAGCTTGATCATTAAGCAGTTAATCATCGGCGCCACGTATTTCTTCCGCGGTTCTGCCGCCACCCGCGAGGCCCGCGACCGTGCGCATGCGAACTTCAGCCTGCGCCGGCTCGTCACCGAGACGGTCCGCGGCTACCACAGCGGCTACTCGGTCTTCGGCTCCATGGCCCGCGCGACCCGCGGCGCCCGCAACAGCGCCTCCACGCTCGATTACGGCGTCGGGGCCTTCACGGGGGAGGATCCCAACGCGCCCGTCTACGACGACGGCCTGGGCGACCGCCCCTCGCAGATGGAGCTCACCGACGACGCGGCGTCGAGGATCTGGGACCTGTACTACCCGGTCTACGGCGCCGAGGGCCCCATGTCCAACCTGCACGAGGCGCTCGCCTCGGGCGACCCGCAGGACTACACGACCCTGATGAGCCTCGCCCTCAACGTGGCGGAGTGGTGCGAGCAAAACGGCACGCCCGACACGCACGGCTGGTTCGACGACCCCGCCTACCCGGGCGACTACGTCGACGCCGGCACGTTCTACCTCATGGCGTACTCGTTCTGGGAGCAGGCGGCCGAGGCGCGGCGCGTGGGGCCGATCGAACCGCTCGCGGACGACATGAGCCGCTTCATCCTGCGCCACCTGAGCGACTGGTCGCGCGAGAACGCCCACGCCTACCGCTGGCGCGGTGACTGGCGCGACGCTGACTACTTCGACAAGGACCGCCTGTAGGCGGCGGAGGGGGAAACACGGATGGCAATTAATCAGAACGGGTCTGACCGCGGGGGCGCCGGATCCAACGGATCGGATATCAACGATATCGTGAACCGCTTGGGCGGTCCGCGCGTAGTGATCGTTCTTGCCGTGGTGATAGTCATCGCGATTGTGGCGGTCACGTCCATCACAAGCGGCATCTCCGACACCAATCAGCAGACCGAGCAACGCGCCGAGGCCAAACAACAGCAAGAAGAGGAGGCGGCGCGCGCTCAGCGTAAAAAAGAAAAAGAGGAGCGACACCAAGAAGAAGCGAAAAAGGCCACGGTGCTTACGCTCGATGAAATTACGGACGAGGCGCTGCGCTCGGACTTAGCGCTCGATGCAGATGAGGACGGCAATATTTCGCAAGAGACTGCAGATGAGGCTAGCTCAATCGACGTTGAGTCGTTTGATTCGCTTCCGCTGTTGGCCAACTTCCACAACATCACGACGTTTGGCATCGGCGACTACGACAGCGAAAGCTACGACATAAGCTCCATTAGCAATATCACTCATCTGTCCATTGGCGACTGCTCGGTGCCTCAAGTTGATCTCACACGTTTTCCCCAGCTACAGCGCGTTACCATAAACAGGCTCGAGAGCCCCGTCGATACCTTGAATGCCAAAAACATGTCCTCGTTGACGAACGTTCAGATCGAAGGCCTTGATGGCAGCATTGGGACACTTGACCTGTCGGGTGATGTGAACCTCGAGGTTCTGAAGATCGGTAGCAGAGTCGAAACGCTCAATCTGTGCGGGGCAGGCAGGGAAGATGCCTTCCATTTCACTTTTACACCCAATCGTGTTGGCAAGATTTTGTACGACAGCCACACGAGCAGCAGCCTGGTCGAGTATTTGCAAAAAATGAGCAGTGACTACGGCTACACCATGGAGCAGCAGTAGCGATGCGCTCAAGTGAGGAGAAGCGATATGGCGAATTTTAAGCCCGACATGTCTTGGCGGGATAACGAACGGGTTCAGCGTGTGACCGAGCAGCCTTCGGGCGGGGCTCATGAGCAGGCTGCCGAGACGCCGGATGTGCGGGTGAATATGCGTCCGAACGGGCAGGCAACCGAACAGTCTGCTGGGCAGGCGCAGCAGACGCCGGGGCGTTCGACAAGTCGGATCCCTCGCCCTGCAGGCCAGCCGAATGGACAGGCAGCTGAGCGTGCTAATGAAGCCGTCTCTCGCTTGGGCGGCGTTCGCGCCCTGGTAGTGCTTGCGGCGGTTGTGGTCATAGGCGCGGTTGCCGCTTTCGCCGTGATTGGCGGCGTCGGTGATGTGCAGGGCGGCGGGGGAGCCTCGTCGAGCGCCTCTAAAGAGTCGAGCTCAACTGACGCCTCTGGCTCCGAGACCAAGAAAGAAAAAGGCCTCGTCGATGTTGATGCGATCTCGGATGATACGCTGCACGGGTTGCTTGCCGACTACGATAACGATGACGATGGCCAGCTGACCGCCAAGGAGACCCAACGCATCACGGAGTTGGTTGTGAGTGACGAGGTGACGGATTTCACGCCCATTAGCAAGCTGGACAAGCTCGATACGCTCGGCATCAATACCCTGAGCGCCAAGAGTGCGGACTTTAGCGAGCTCGAGGCACTCGAGGTGCTCAAGTTTGGCGACATGACGACCCAAGACCTCGACCTGAGCGTCTGTCCCAAGCTTAATTCCTTTAAGATCGAGGGCCTTAAGGGTGCTGTCAATTCCATCAACGCCTCGGGTCTTAAGAATCTAATGTTCTTTACCGTTGACCAAGGCCTTCAGGGTGACGTGGAGAAGATTGATCTTTCGAACGATGACATTCTTGGCGCACTCGAGATTACCTGCAACGTCGGTGAGCTCAACCTGTCGGGTTGCAGCCACTCGTTCCCCAAGCTCAACATCGCTGCGGATCATATCGACAAGATCGTGGTCGACAGCAATACCAATGCCGACCTGGTGGCTACCCTGCGTGACCTTTGCACCCAGAAGGGCTGGACGCTGGAGGAGCGGTAGGATTCTCCAAAGGGATGGATCAGTGTTTGTCGCAAAGCCATAGCTAAATGAAAAGGGGGCTCGGTTTTGAACCGAGCCCCCTTTATTTTTTTCAAGACTTTAGTCCGCTGGCCGCGCAGCGGCCAGCTTTAAACCACCCGCTA
>CATWSG010000006.1 GCA_958353395.1 uncultured Collinsella sp. | reverse complement strand
AGGCCCTTGCGGCCTAGTCGCTATTTAGGGCGTCCAAGATTTGGGGCGCAGTTCATTTGACGGAGCCGGGCCTTGTTGCATTTGCACAGATAAAACCTGCCAAAATGAACCTGTCCTTTTTTGGTAGGTTAGCGGAGCTTGCTGGTCTCGAAGTACTCGGGGAACTGGTCCAGGACCTCGGTTTGGTTGCGGAACATCATGTGCAGGTGCTTGCTGACCAAAAAGCTCGCTTCGATGGGGTCGCGACCGGCGATAGCGCGGCGAATCTGCTTGTGCTCGTTCACGATGTCCTGATTGTCGAGAACCTGCGTGGCAGCGCGCAGCCAGCGGAAGCGCTCAAGGTCGGCATTGGTCTCTTCGAGCCACGACCACACGGTGCTGCGACATGCGATGCTAAAAATCATGTGATGCATGAGGTTGTCGCTCAAAAAGAAGCCGATGCGATCCTCCTCGGCCATGGCCTTTTCCTGCAGCACGATGGCGCGGTCGAGCTGCTCGATGCCAGCCGACGTGGCGCGCGCGCAGCACTCCACGATCACCTGCTTTTCCAGATGCTCGCGGATGTAACAGGCACTCTCGGCAAGGGTGAGGTTGATGGGCGAGACGTAGGTACCGCTCTGGGGCACGGTGCGCACCAGGCCTTCCTGCGCCAAACGAACTAAAGCCTCGCGCACAGGGGTGCGCCCCATATCCAGGTCATCGCAAAGTTGCTTGACGCCCAGCTTTTCGCCCGGCTTGTAGTCCAGGTAGACGATTTTGCGTCGAATGGTGTGGTAGGACTGGTCCTGTAGGCTCGTTTCCTGCTCGCCGACGTGCATCGATTCTTCCATAGCGCCTCGCAACTGTTCTATCAAACTCATATGTCAGTTGTTAATTATGCCGCGAATCAGCTCTCCGCGGTGGGTAATTCGGCTGTCGCCCGAGAACTATTGCGGCATCTTAGTCTGTGTTTGCGCAAGGCTGCGCTCAACGTTGCCGTATCATAAGCCGTCGCAAACGTGAAATAGAAAGAAGGAATCCCATATGCAACTGGCAAATATCGTACGCGAGCGCTGGAAAGGCGTCTTGTTCTGCCTAATCATCGCCATTCCCGCGACGTTGCTCGGCAAACAAATTGAGGTGGTCGGCGGTCCGGTATTTGCCATCCTCTTTGGTATGGTCCTGGCGCTCGTCTTTCCCAAGAATCGTCGCGAACAGCTCGCCGCCGGCGTTACCTATACGTCCAAAAAAGTCTTGCAGCACGCGGTTATCCTGCTTGGCTTTGGCATGAACCTCTCCCAGATTCTGTCCAAGGGCGCCCAGTCGCTGCCGATTATCGTGGCGACAATCTCGACCTCGCTTGTCATCGCCTTTGTGCTCTGCCGCGTCATGAACGTGCCGGGCAAGATCGCGACGCTTGTGGGTGTGGGTTCGTCGATTTGCGGTGGTTCTGCCATCGCCGCGACCGCACCCGTCATCGATGCCGACGATCGCGAGATTGCCCAGGCCATCTCGGTCATCTTCCTGTTTAACGTTATCGCGGCGCTCGTGTTTCCGACGCTCGGCGGCATGCTCGGGCTGACCAACGAGGGCTTTGGCCTGTTTGCCGGTACCGCCATCAACGACACCTCGTCCGTAACGGCTGCGGCGAGCGCTTGGGACAGCATGCATCCCGGCGCCAATGTGCTCGAGAGCGCCACGGTGGTCAAGCTCACCAGGACGCTGGCCATTATTCCCATCACGTTGGTCCTCGCATGCTGGCAGATGCATCTGGCACGCAAGGCCGGTGGCGACGCTAAGAGCACGTTCTCGCTTAAACGCGCGTTTCCCATGTTTGTGCTGTTCTTTGTGCTGGCGAGCGTGATCACCACGGTGTTTCAGCTTCCTGTGTCCATCACGGCGCCCATCAAGGAGCTGTCGAAGTTCTTTATTGTGATGGCCATGGCGGCTATTGGTTTTAATACCGATATCGTCGAGCTGGTCAAAAAGGGCGGCAAGCCCATCGCGCTGGGCTTTTGCTGCTGGATTGGCATTGCGTGCATGAGTTTGGGAATGCAGCACGTGCTGGGAATCTGGTAGAGAAGTAGCTTATTTGCGTGCTGCGTGCTGGTGAGCGCATTCTCACGGTGGAGCGATAGGAGCTCTTGCGGGTATGGCTTGTCCGCAGGTTTATAAGTCCCGAAGAGCTCTTATCGCCCCGCCAGGATGGCGATGCGGGGCAACACCTATACTCGCAGGATGACGCTTTCTGCCCTATAGTGTTTGGTGAGCAATATCGTTCAATTTTGAAACACTCGGTCGTGCGACCGTCGGCGGTTGCACGTCGCTGCGGACAGGGGCAAATCATGGATAGCGATGCCAAGCTGAACATCTTGACCGATGCCCTAGCTGCTGCCGGGGCCTCGGCATTGGCAATCGATGCGCGTGGGGACGTCGCGATCTCTACCATGAATGGCGCGGCGCTTGAGCGGGATGTGGCGGCTTTTGTCGCTGAGCGTCTCGACCGTATAGGAGACGGCGCGCGTCTGGTTATGGGGCGTGCGGGTACGCGCCTGAGCCTGACCGTTCGCCCCACCGGCAAAGAGGGCGGGGGCCTTTGGGTCGTCGTGGTCCGCGAGGTGCGCGGCGCCGCGGCGCATGCGGGTATCGAGTGGCTCAACGCCGACGAGGTTGAGGCCCGCTACGAATCGAGCGCGTACGGCATCGTTGAGGGTGCCGCTGCGGTGGCTGCACCGGTTGCCGAGAGCTACGCGCGCGGTGTGCCCCTTATGCTCGAGGGTGAGCTGGGAGCGGGTCAGGTCGAGATCGCCAAGCGCCTCTATCTGGACGGTCCTTTTGCCGATCAGCCCTTTGTTTCCCTTGCGCTTGATGAACTCACCGAGCGCGGTTGGCGCCATGTGCTCAAGAGCGCCGAATCGCCGTTGTTCCAAACGGGGCTGACCCTTTGCATTGAGGGCTGGAATGCGGTTGGCCCCCAGCGCCTCCGCGAGCTGGTCTCCACGATGACCGACACCGCGTTGGCGACGCGCTGCCATGTGGTGCTGACAGCGAATGACATGCCGGGCGGCAGCGAAAGTGATCAAGCCGCCTTTGTGACCGAGCGTTTCGCCTGTGCGGTGAGTGTGGCGCCGGCAATCGCCGAGCAGGGAGCCGCGTCGACGAAGGTTGCGCGCTATTTGGAATATCTCGCTGATGCATTTGGGACGGCAGCGCCCACGCTGTCTGCCGCGGCGACGAAGACGCTCGATGCTTATCGCTGGCCGCGCAATTATCTGCAGCTCCGCGAGGTCTCGGAACGACTGTATATATTGGTGGGGGCGGGCACGGTGGACCGCGCTGTGGCGGAGGAAGTGCTCGCCCAAGAGGACGTGATTAAGACCGCAACCTTTGGTGCCCCGACGCTCGAAAGTGACCTGTATATCCTGCGACCGCTGGCCGATACCGAGCGAGATATCGCGCATCTGGTTGTAGATCATCTCCACGGCAACCGAACCCGTGCGGCGGAGGTGCTGGGCATAAGCCGTACAACGCTGTGGCGCTTGCTGAAGGACGATGACCGTTGAGCGAGGCGCCCGTGACCGCGCGCGACGCGTGTGCTACAGTCCAAAGCGTTATTGTTTCGATTTGGTTACGGCGTGCGAGGGCATATGGCTGAGACTTCAAAACCGAGCCGCAGAAGGCGGAGTGCCGCGCCGGTCAACCGACGCACAACATCGGTGACGTGGGGCAAACACGCCTCGGGGTTTGATGGCTCGTTCAAGCGCACTAAATACGGCTATCCTTCGGCAAGCGCCCGCTTGGCAATGCAGGCAGAGTCCTCGCTGTTGGGCCGCAAACGCGTGGTGGGATCAAAGCTCAAGCACGACGGAACGCTCGGCTACATCAGCCGCGGGGCGGCTCGCCGCAGCGGGCTCAATCCCGCCGGCTGGCATCGCTACGTGCCGATCGTGGCCGCCGTTGCAGTGATCGTCATCGCGCTCGCTGCGCTCGGATATGCCGGCGGTGGCGCCAACTTGGACGCAATGTTTAAATCGCCCGAGCTCGCGCATGCAGGCACAGAAGTTGTCGAGGGCGCACAGACCCAGACGGGCGTTGCGCCCCAGCGCGGTATCGTCGCGGCGACCTCCACCATCGCCGATGCGCAAAAGGACGAAGACAAGCAAGGCGACGACGTCGAAACGGCCCAGACGAACGAAACGACGACAACGGCGACGTCAATATAAGTTGCGAGTGGGGTAGCTAAAATAGCCCCGTCCCAAATTAGCTACCCCTGCTGACGTTCCTGTACTATTTCACGTACACCACGTTGTTGCGGCGCGGCTTTGCCTCGGGTAGCGTGTCCTCGGCGTAGCCAAGAATGCAGTTACCGACGCCGCGCAGGCTGCCGTCGGCGGGCAGGCCCCAGCTGGCCAGCAGCTCCAGGCCCTCGGGCGAGTCAAAGACCTCATGCGCGCGGTGAATCCAGCACGAATCGACACCCAGTGCATAGGCGGCGTTGAGCAAGTTGCCCATGGCGAGCGAGCCGTCTTCCAGATGTGTGGGCACGCTGCGGTCAACCAGCACCACCACAACGGTCTTGGCGCCATAGAAGGGGTCGCTGTTGCTGTCCATGACCTGGGCGTTGAGCTGTGAGAGATGCTCGACGGTCGCGGGGTCGGTGACGGCGACAAACGTCACCGGCTGGCGGCCCATGCCGCTCGGTGCATATTGGCCGGCTTCGATAATACGTGCAAGCTTTTCAGCCTCGACGGGACGATCGCTGTAGTTGCGGCAGCTGCGGCGGTGAATGAGTGCTTCGATAGTCTCCATGGTGTCTCCTTGCGGTGGCGTTGCAGATGCCCCGTTCATACCCGTCGGGCTTAAACGATAGACGGTCAATTGCTCGGCCAAAAGGATAGATTCCAATTGGGAAAGTAGGTTTGCATAAAAGTACCTTCAGAATGTGACAAACAAATGGGATGGTTAAACGTTTATCCCGTCTACCCTGCGGTTTTTTACCACTTGCCTAAATGACGAACGCATAACCTTTGATAAAGGTTTTACTAAAGGAGTACCAACGTTTATCAATGCGCCGTGGTGGCGCCGGGCCAGGAGGTAACATCATGTTCCAGGCTGGAGATGTCGTCGAGACCGATTTCGAAGGATTTCTGAAGCTGCTGCGTTCCAAGACGCGCGCTTTCGTGTCGATCAACGATCACGAGTACTACATCACGCACGCCGATGGCTATTGGCGTGTTCAGGATTGCGAGGCCCTCAACGACAAGGGCCACTTTACTGACTGCTCTGAGTTGGTCAACACGGTCTGCGAGGTCGTCGAGCTGCCGTGGATTGCCGGCAAGAGCCTGCATGACAGCTTCTCGGGCGCTACGGTCTATGAGGCCGTCGCCGCTTAACAGGCAATAAAACCCGATTTTCACGTGACCGCTGGCGCTGCCCCCGCGCCGGCGGTCTTTTTCTGCCGATAGGCCATAAAAGTGCGCGCATTTGCGGAGAGCCTGTTGACGATAGTCAAAACTCGGACTAATCTAGAGACATATAATTGGTCAAAAATCGGACAATCGAATGGTGGGATAGATGAATAGTGCGGTTACGCTGGTCGACTTCGATCGGTTGCTCAATGGACTCGACCATATCTATTCGGAGTTCTCGCGCGCCTGCGGCCTTTCGGACTGCGCCTATTGGATGCTCGTCGACACCAGCACGGCGGGCGGCAGTATTGCCGTAAGCCGTCTGACAAGCGAATGGTTCTACAGCAAGCAGACCATCAACTCGGCAATTAAAACCTTGACGGCGCGGGGCTTCGCAACGTTGGAGTTTGCCGAAGGCAGTCGTAAGAACAAGGTTGTGAGCCTGACCGGAGAGGGCAGGCGATTTGCCGAGCGTTATGCGCTGCCGGCACTCAAGGCCGAACAGCGAGCCTTTGGCGCGCTTGAGCCATGTGAGCAGCGCGAGATTATGCGCTTGATCGGCAAATTCTCTCAGGTGCTCGGCGATGAGTGCGATGCCTTTAAGCAGCATATCGCTGCCGAGAGCCAAGCCGAGAATCAAGGTGAGGGGGAGTCGTGCGACTGTTAATGAGGTTTCTAAAGCCATATCGAGGGCTTGTCGCAGTGACGCTGCTGGTGCTGCTGGTGGATAACGTTGGTACGCTGTTGGTTCCCACGATGTTGGCGAACATGGTCAACACCGGTATTACCACGGGCGATGTCGACTACATTTTACGCAACGGCCTATACATGTTTATCGCGACCAGCATGGCTAGCGGCGGCACGGTGCTGGGCTGCTATCTTTCGGCGCGCCTGGCCGCCAACGTGGCTTGCGATATCCGCAATGCCGTGTACGACAAATCGCTCGAGCTCGCGGCCAGCGATTTTGAGCGCTTTGGCACCGGATCGATGATCACGCGCTCGCTCAACGACATCAACGTGATTCAGCAGGCGATTCTGCAGACGATTCAGCTGGTGCTGCCCGTGCCGTTTTTGGCTGTGGCGGGCATCATCTTCGCCTGGTTTATCGATCCTGCCATGGGCACGCTTCTGGGCGTAGTCGTTGCGATTGTACTGGTGGCGGCGGTCTTTACGGTTGCCAACGCGGCGCCGATTTTTATGCGCCTACAGGGCTTTATCGACCGCATGAACGTGGTGCTGCGCGAGAATATTGTGGGCGTGCGCGTCATCCGTGCGTTTAACAAGGAGCGCCACGAGGAACGGCGTCTGGACGAGGTGTTTAGCGAATACGCCGCCAACGCCATCAAAGTCAACCACCTGTTTGTGGGCCTCGACAGCTCAAGCTTCTTTTTGATGAACATCGCCGAGGTGGCGGTGCTGTGGGTGGGCGGCAACCGCGTAGGCGCCCACGCCATGCAGATTGCGAGTATCTCGGCGGTGCTGGAGTATGCAATTCTGATCCTGTTCTTTGTGATGATGGCCCAGATGGTGGTGCTGACACTTCCGCGCGCCGCCGCATGTCTGAACCGCGCGCAGCAGGTGCTGGAGATCGAGCCGAGCATCGTGGACGGTGACCGCACGCTGGATGACGGGGCGCGCGAGCCCCAAGACGAAGCCGATGCGGTGGCCGTGTTCGACCACATGTCGTTTCGCTTTGACGATGCCGACGAGGACACCCTGTGCGACCTGAGCTTTGCCTGCCGTCGCGGTCAGACGACTGCGATCGTTGGCTCGACAGGCTCGGGCAAATCGACGGTGGCAAAGCTTCTGCTGCGCTTCCACGATGCCACCAAGGGCTCCATTCGCCTGAATGGTGTGGACCTGCGCGAGCTTACGCAAGACGAAATCCGCGGGCGCATTGCCTATGTGCCGCAGAAGGCGTGGCTGTTCTCGGGCACGGTGGCGAGCAACCTTCGCTTTGGTAACGAAGGCGCGACCGAGGGCGACATGCTCCACGCGCTTGAGGTTGCCCAGAGCACCTTTGTACTCGACCAACCGCAGGGGCTCGATACCCCGGTTGCCCAGGGCGGTACGAACTTTTCGGGCGGCCAGCGCCAGCGTCTGGCAATCGCCCGTGCGCTCATGAAGCATGCCGATCTGTATATCTTCGACGATAGCTTTTCGGCCCTGGACTTTAAGACCGATGCCGCCCTGCGTCATGCGCTGCAAGACGAGACGCGTGACGCTGCGGTGCTCATCATCGCGCAGCGCATCTCGACGATCTTGCACGCCGACCAGATCGTGGTGCTCAAGGATGGCGAGGTTGTGGGTCTGGGCACGCATGGCGAGCTTATGGAAACCTGCGAGGTGTACCGCGCCATCGCGGAATCGCAGATGAAGGGAGGTGAGTAGCATGACCGAGGAGCTCAAGAAGCAGGGCGGCGTTGATGACGCCGCTGCCGCGGGACTGGTCGAGGAAACGGCTGCCGCGTCGACCGAGCTGGATGACGCCGCCAAGGCTGCGGCCGAGCGCGAGGCTCGCCGCCAAGCGCTCTACGAGGAAAACGAACGTGCCGAGGACGAGCGCGCCCGTGCCGAGGCAGAGCGTATGCGCGACGTGGACGACGAAGAAGAGGACGAGACGCCCCGGGATACCTGGGCGACGGTGCGCCGCTTGTGGAGCGAGGCCGTCGGCGACCATTGGCGCTTCTATATCGTGTTCGCGAGCATTGTGTTCTATGTCATCTTTAACACTGCCGCGCCGGCATATAGCGCCCGCGTGATCGATGAGCTGTGGAGCCACATTCAGGTGGCGTTTGCCAACGACACCACCTTCAACATCACCTGGGAGAACTGCGGCAGGACCATCTTCATCTACTTTATGATTTGGACGGCTGCTGCCTCGTTCTATGCGCTCCAGAGCTTTTTGATGTCGAGCGTGGCCGAACGCCTCAATCTGCGCCTGCGCAACCGCATCGCCCAAAAGCTCAATCGTCTGCCGCTCGCCTTTTTTGACGCATATCGTCCCGGTGAGGTCGTCAGCCGTGCGACCAACGACTTGGACAAGATGTCCGAGAGCATGCAGCGCGGCTTGCTGCAGCTGCTGGTATCGATCGGCACGGTTGTTGGTGCTGTGAGCGTGATGTTCGTGTTCAGCGTGCAGCTTACGCTCGTCTTTCTGTTCTTTACGGCACTGTCGCTGCTGGTGACGAAGGTCGTCTCGCGCCGCACACACGATGTGACGGGCGAGCGCCAGGAGTGGGTGTCCAAGATTACGAGTGCGGTCGAGGAAGGCTATTCGGGCCGTCTGGTGATCCGCGCGTTTAACCGCGAACGTCAGAGCTCCGCTGAGGTGCACGAGGTTTCGAAGGAACTGGCTCGTGTGAGCACCAAGGCCGACTTTATGATCAATGCTGTCGGCCCCGCAGTGCGCTTTATCGGCCGTTTGGCGCAGATCGTTATTGCGCTTGTGGGCTGCAGCATGCTGGTTGCCGGTCACATGACCGTCGGCGTGTTCCAGGCGTTCTTCCAGTTTATCTACGAGGCGTCCGAACCCATGACGCAGCTGTCGTTTACCTTTAACTCGCTGCAGAGCGCGCTGGCGAGTGCGGAGCGCGTGTTCGACCTGCTCGATGAGCCCGAGATGGAGGCCGATCCGCTGCCGGACGAGGCCGCCAAGCTGCCGGGTCGCGTTGAGGGTCGCGTCTCTTTTGAGCACGTGCGCTTTGGTTATTCGCCCGACAAGCCGCTTATGCGCGACGTGTCGTTTACCGCCGAGCCGGGCCAGAAGATTGCCGTGGTGGGAACCACGGGCGCAGGCAAGACGACGCTCATCAACCTGCTCATGCGCTTCTACGAGATTGACGGCGGGCGTATTACGCTCGACGGCGTGGATACGAGCCGCATGGATCGCGGCGAGCTACGTCAGCAGTTTGGCATGGTGCTGCAAGACGCCTGGCTGTTCGACGGCACGATTGCCGAGAACATCGCCTACGGCTGCCCCGAGGCAACGCGCGAGGAGATCGTGGCGGCTGCGCGCGCCGCCCAGGTTGACTTCTTTGTGCGCACCATGCCGCAGGGCTACGACACGCGCGTGGCCAACGATGCCGAAAGCATCAGCCAGGGCCAGCGTCAGCTGCTGACCATCGCACGCGTGCTGCTCAACAACCCGGCGATTCTCATCCTGGACGAGGCGACCTCAAGCGTGGACACGCGTACCGAGCTTGCCATCGGCCGTGCCATGGATGCGCTTATGCGCGGGCGCACGAGCTTTGTGATCGCACACCGCCTGTCGACGATCGTGGATGCCGACCTGATCTTGGTCATGGACCACGGCAACATCATCGAGCAGGGCACGCATAAGGAGCTGCTGGCTGCCGAGGGTGCCTACGCCGACCTCTATCTGAGCCAGTTCGCATAATGTGACAAAGGGACAGCCCCACATGTCACATCAAAAAGAAAGGCGCGCCGGGGATGAATTCCCTGGCGCGCCTTTCTTGTGTTGATGCGGGCTTGTACCGTTCGCAGCCTTAGCGTTCGTCCGCGAGCTTGGCGACGAGGGCCTTGAGCTCGGCCACCTCTCGCTCGAGTTCCTTGACGCGGCGGGCGTTCTCGGTGATGCCTTGGCGGTTGAGGGCACTCTGCTCGGCGGCGTCATCGGGCATGTACTCGCGATGCTGCTTGGCGTCGAAACTCTCCTCGAACACGCGGCAGCCGTTGCGCTTGATGATGCGTCCCGGCACGCCCACGACGGTGCAGTTGTCGGGGACGTCCTTAACGACGACCGAGTTGCCGCCGATTTTGACGTTGTTGCCGATGCGAATGTTGCCGAGCACCTTGGCGCCCGTGCCCACGGTGACGTTGTTGCCCAGGGTGGGGTGGCGCTTGCCGGTTTCGTTGCCGGTGCCGCCGAGCGTGACGCCCTGGTAAAGCACACAGTTGTCGCCCACAATGGTGGTCTCGCCGATGACGACGCCCATGGCGTGGTCGATAAAGAAGTGCTTGCCAATCTGCGCGGCAGGGTGAATCTCGACGCCGGTGATGTGGCGGGTGATTTGCGAGAGCACACGGGCGAGCGAGCGATGGCCATGCTCCCAGAGCCAGTGCTCGGGCACGTGGTTCCACTTGGCGTGCAGGCCAGGATAGGAAAGGAAGATGACCAGACCGTTTTGCGCGGCGGGGTCCTGCGCCTGGACGGTCTTGATGTCCTCGCGAATGGTATTGATAAAGCTCACCGGCCGCCCTCCCTTAGCGCCATGGCAATGCGATTCAATAAAGTATAGCGATTCGCTAGGGATTAGGAAGGACAATCTTGGCGGCATTGCGCGACAGGTGTCAGTTATGCAAACTTGCTGGTAATGGAGTCATGCTTTTGTGGGGTTGCGCACGAGGGGGCACCGCAACCGTATACTGGTCAACTTGGACGTATCCGCGCCCACAACTGAGAGGTTTTACTTCATGGGTTTCATTAATTTTATCGCCGAGCTGCTCAAAGACCCGCGCACCGCGATTGCCAGCTGGATCGCCGCCGGCCCGCTTATGGCCTACGGCTGCGTGTTCCTGATCATCTTTATCGAGACGGGCGTGGTGTTCTTCCCGTTCCTTCCCGGTGATTCGCTGCTGTTTGCTTCGGGCTTCTTTGCCCACAATGGCGGCTTTAACATTGTGGCGCTTCTGGCCACCGCATGGGCCGCTGCCATTTTGGGCGATCAGTGCAACTTTATGATTGGTCACTTCTTTGGCAAAAAGATCATCGCTTCGGGCAAGGTCAAGGCTATGACGCCCGAGCGCATCAAAAAGTCCGAGGATTTCTTGGACAAGTGGGGTCACCTGGCCATCTTCCTGGGTCGCTTCTTCCCGTTTATCCGCACCTTTGTGCCCTTTATCGCCGGCATGGGCGGCATGCACTGGCGCAACTTTGTCATCTTTAACGTGCTGGGTGGCATTACCTGGTCAACGCTCTTTACACTGCTGGGCTACTTCTTTGGTGGCATTCCCTTTGTGCAGGAGCACTTTGAGCTGCTAATCGTTGGCATCGTTGCCGTGTCGATCATCCCGACCGTGGTCGGTCTGGTTAAGGCTAAGCTGGGCAAAAAGAACGCGTAGCTCGAGCCAGCGCGCAAACCGTGCAGTTGAGGCCCGTCACCGCTTACGGTGGCGGGCCTTTTTGCTTCGGTCAAATGAAAATACTTTACTTAGTTAAAGAAAAACGTTTTATCCGACGCGCGTGCGGAGTACAATCTCGTGCATGCGAATCGACGTGCCATCGGCTTTGATGCTGCTCGCGTGTCCCGTCCGGCTCTACGCTCCGGGCGTGCGACGTTGCGACGCGGTCGGCCTCGGTCCTTGCGTGCGGGTTCGCGAGTATGCAACTGTGTATGTAAGGAGCGACATATGACTGTCGAGAAGAAGGATATCGATTGGGGTAGCCTCGGCTTTGGCTACATGAAGACCGATTACAGCTACGAGGCCCATTGGAAGGACGGCGAGTGGGACGAGGGCGGCCTGACCACCGACCACACCCTGCATGTCTCCGAGTGCGGCGGCATCTTCCATTACTGCCAGGAGGTCTTTGAGGGCCTGAAGGCCTACACCGCCGAGGACGGCAGCATCGTCTGCTTCCGTCCCGACATGAACGCCGAGCGCATGTACAACTCTGCGCAGCGCCTCGAGATGCCCCCGTTCCCCAAGGACAAGTTCGTTGAGGCCGTCAAGCAGGTTGTTTCTGCCAACGCCGCCTGGGTTCCGCCCTTCGGTTCCGGCGCGACCCTGTACGTGCGTCCGTTTATGATCGGCTCCGGTGACGTGATCGGCGTGGCTCCCGCTCCTGAGTACACGTTCCGCATTCTCGTGACCCCGGTCGGTCCGTACTTTAAGGGTGGCCTCAAGCCCGTCAAGCTGCGCGTTTCCGAGTATGACCGTGCGGCACCTCACGGCACCGGCAACATCAAGGCCGGCCTGAACTACGCCATGTCCCTCAAGCCCACGATGGAGGCTCACCGCGAGGGCTATGCCGAGAACCTGTATCTCGACTCCGAGTCCCGCACCTATGTCGAGGAGACCGGTGGCGCCAACGTCCTGTTCGTGAAAGAGGATGGCACGCTCGTCGTTCCGCAGTCGCACACCGACTCCATCCTGCCCTCCATCACCCGTCGTTCGCTCGTTCAGGTCGCTCAGGACCTGGGTATGACCGTCGATCAGCGCCCCGTCGAGTGGGCCGAGGTCAAGGCCGGTACCTTTGTCGAGTGCGGCCTGTGCGGCACCGCTGCCGTCATCTCCCCGGTTGGCGAGATCGACAACAAGGTTTACGGCGCCGACGAGACCGTGACCTTCCCGGCTGGCTACACCGAGATCGGCCCTGTGATGAAGAAGCTCCGCGAGACTCTGACCGGCATCCAGTCCGGTGCTGTCGAGGACAAGCACAACTGGGTTTACACCGTCGCGTAAGCTGTCTTAGCTGTCCGGCCCGAGGGCGACCTTCCTTTCCGGCGCGTCCTCGGACATGAAAGAACCTCCGCTGCGCACTTTGTGCGGCGGAGGTTCTTTCGTCCTGCGGAGTGCGCCGGAAAGGAAGGTCGCCCTTTTGTTTTGCTTCGCGCCATGTGGGGGCGGTGGCGACGTGCATTTTTGCGAGTATTCTGCAATCGAAGGCCCCTGCATACCGGCTTCGGGCAAAAAATCGGGAGTTCTCGATGTTTTCTACGAATGATGGGTGGGGTTACGGGCTGACAGCGTTTGATTTGCAGGGATATTCGCGGTTTTTGGCATTTGTCGTGGCGCCCGAAGCCCTTGGTTATGTTGAATACTCCTAAAAATGCACGACGCTTAGAGGGGGACCTTCGCGAAAAAGGAAACCGCCCCGTCGAAGTATGCATTCGACGGGGCGGTTTATGCATTTGGCCGATTAAGGATGCGCTGTCAAACTACTAGAACTTGACGGTCGGGGCCTGGCGGGCTGCTTCAGCGGCCTCGAAGCCCTGGCGCTCCTTAAACTGGAAGATGCCAGCAAAGATGACAGCCGGGAACGTCTGAATGGCGTTGTTGTAGCTGAGCACGCAGTCGTTGTAGCTCTGGCGTGCATAGCTAATCTTGTTCTCGGTGTCCTCGAGCGATGCCTGCAGCTGCGTAAAGTTGGTGTTTGCCTTAAGATCGGGATAGGCCTCGGCCACAGCGAAGAGCTGGCGCAGTGCGCCGGTCAGCACGTTGTCGGCTTCCATCTTGGCCTCGGGCGTGGTGGCCTTGACGGCGGTGTTACGCGCGCTGATCACGGCGGAGAGCGTCTCCTGCTCGTGCTTGGCGTAGCCCTTGACGGTCTCGACCAGGTTGGGGATCAGGTCGTTGCGGCGCTGCAGCTGCGTATCGATGTTCTGCCAGGCGTTATCGATGCGGTTACGCTTGGTGACCATGTTGTTGTAGATGCCGGCGATGGCGCAGACAATCACAATGACAACAACGATGCCGATGATGACGGTAATCATGATGTCTCCGTTTCGAATGGCCGCGGCGGCATGCGCCAGCTGCCGTTGGTATAACGCTACTAGTATACCCGCAACGTTTTGCCGTGCCGAACTTTCCGGTAAGCGTTGTGTTTTCGGCGGGGTTGGCACCGGGGCAAAGCGCGCGAGGTACAGGTGTAAGATATGCGACAGATTGACGAGTGTTGTCTTTGCCCTGAGGATGGCGATACCAGTGGACCTTCGCATTAAGAAAACCTACCGCGCCCTGTTCGATGCCTTCACCGAGCTTCTCGAGGAGCATCGTTTTGAGGACCTGACGGTTGCCATGCTGTGCGACCGCGCCATGATTCGCCGCACGACGTTCTACAAGCACTTTCGCGACAAGAACGATTACTTTGCCTTTTATATCGATGAGCTCATGTCGGGCTTGCCGCAAAAACAGCCCGATGAGGCCGGTGCAGTGTCTGCCGAGGACGTGCACGCGCTTCGACACGCGATTTTGGACGATGCCATGGATTTGATTCTGGCGCACGAGCAGCTCATGGATAACATTTTGGCAAGCAGTATGTCGGGCATGTTGACCAACGTTATTTGCGACCGCATTGCCCGCTCCATCCGCGAGCGTGTGATGAACGTGCTTGCCGAGGATGCCCTGGCTCCCGTGTCGCTCGAGACGACGTCTGAGTTTGTCGCCGGCGGTATTATTCGACTTTTCACGATATGGTGGGAATCGGGCCACGATCTTGAGCGTCGACCCGAGATAGCCGACGTGGTCGATGCGCTGTTTGAGCGGACCATGACACCGGTGAATCACTAAAGTGGCGGAGAGAGGGGGATTCGAACCCCCGGAACGCTCTCGCGCTCAACGGTTTTCAAGACCGCCGCATTCAACCGCTCTGCCATCTCTCCGTGAGTCGTAATGATAGCATCGTTTTGAATTTGCAACAGGGAAGGCGAACGATGACGATCACCGAAATCGACGAGAAGTTCATGCGCGAGGCGCTGGCCGAGGCGCGCGCCGCCGCGGCAGTGGGCGAAGTCCCCATTGGTGCCGTGGTAGTGCGCGACGGTGAGATCGTCGCGAGGGCGCACAATCGGCGCGAGCTCGACCAGGATCCTTCGGCTCATGCAGAGTTCGCGGCCCTGTGCGCTGCCGCTCGGTCGCTCGGTCGCTGGCGCCTTTCCGATTGCACGGTCTACGTGACGCTCGAGCCATGCTGCATGTGTGCGGGGCTTATGGTTAACGCGCGCGCGGGGCGCTGCGTGTATGGCGCGCGTGACGCCAAGGCGGGCGCGCTGGGTTCGCTGTATGACCTGAATGCCGATTCGCGCCTGAATCATCGGTTTAACGTGACGGCTGGGGTCCTGGCGGATGAATGCCGCGAGCTGCTAAGTAGCTATTTTGGCGGTCTGCGCGGAGCGGGCGGCGCTGATTGCGGTTGTGGGGCCGATCTTGACGCGCACACCGCTCACGCCGCAGCGCTTGCAGGTGCCGGTGAAGATGCTGGCACGGCGTTTGACTTTGGTCCTGCGTGCCGCCGGCCCCGCCGTGTGCTGTTGGCGATTGACTCCTTTAAGGGCAGCGTTTCGAGCGCGCAGGCGGAGGCGGCGGTTGCCGAGGGCATGCGCCGTGTGTGGTCCGATGCCCAGGTGGCCGCATTGCCGCTGGCGGATGGCGGCGAGGGGACGCTCGATGCCGTTGCCGCGTGCGGCGGTGAGATTGTGACCTGCGAGGTTGCGGGACCCTTTGGCGATGGTGTGCCTGCCCGGATGTTAGTGGACGGCGAGCACGAGTCGGTTGTTATTGAGATGGCCGAAGCAGCAGGCATCGGGTACTCACCTTGCACGGAATCGGCGGCGCTGGCTGCTACAACCTATGGCGTGGGCGAGCTGATGCTCCGTGCAGCTCGTGTCGGGGTAAAGACTATCTATATTGGCTTGGGCGGCAGTGCCACCAACGACGGTGGCGCCGGCATGCTGCAGGCGCTGGGCGCGCGTGTGGTCGATGATCAGGGATGCGATGTCGCCCCCGGTCTTGCCGGCCTTGAGCAGGTGGCGAGCGTTGATTTGGCGCCAGCGCTGCAGGCTTTGGATGATGCTCGTATCGTTGTGCTTTCCGATGTCGAGAATCCGCTCGTGGGGCGTCGAGGCGCACTGGCGGTGTTTGGCGGGCAGAAGGGCCTGCCGGCGGATGATGTCGAGGCGCTGCGCAGATACGACGGCTGGATGGTCGGCTACGGTCGCCTGCTCGATGCGGCAATTTTCGAGGCGCGAGCCCAGGGGTTGTTGCGCACACCCGAGGGCGCACGGACATTTGGCTCGGTGCTCGGCGTGCCCGGCGCGGGCGCTGCCGGTGGCTTGGGCGCCGCGTTGCTGGCGCTCGGTGCGGAGCTGCGCTCGGGTGTAGAGACGGTGCTCGATCTCGTGGGGTTTGACGAGCGCGTGCGCGATGTCGACCTGGTCATAACAGGCGAGGGCAATATGGACGAGCAGTCCGCCGCCGGTAAGGCGCCGGTGGGTGTGGCTCGCCGCGCCAGGCGATATGGCAAGCCGGTGGTCGCCGTCGTGGGCGGCCGTGCTGACAACCTGAACGCGGTATATGAGCAAGGTATCGACTTGGTACTGCCGATCTGCCGCAAGCCCATGCCTCTCGACCAGGCGCTCAATCCTCAGGAAGCCACAACCAACCTCATCTTCGCCGGCGAGTCAGCCGCCCAAGCCTATGACCTCGCTCGCCTCTAAGGCCTATCTCCCTATAAGTTGCGGTGGAATACGGAGTGTTTTTGCCTTTAAGGGGCTAATTCAGCCCGTATTCCACCGCAACTTCGAGAATGGCCATTCGAGGTTGGCTGCCTTGTGCCTTGGGTCGGACCGTCTGCCACGAAATGCGGCCATCTGCTACGTTAAACCGGCCATCCTCGACCATCCCGGAATTTGCAAAAACAAAACCGCAGGTAGAAAGCTTGCCGGTTTTCGAAAAAGCCGGCTATGGTTGACCTCTGTGACCAAAACGTAGTAGATAGGCCCTTTTCGTGGCACGGCACCAGATCGGTCTATTTAGGATGGGGCTTACTTGACTACTTTCGCCACCCTGATGCCCCTCCAGTCAAAAAGTGGTCAAAAAAGCCCCGTCCCAAATTAGCTACCTTGCTCTGGCGGGCGGGAGCAGGTAAGATATACCGAGCGCCTAGCGCGTTCGATGGGTTCGGATGACGACATGTTCCGAATCTGGTCAGGTCCGGAAGGAAGCAGCCATAAGGAGCCTCTGTCGGGCATCCGAATCCATCGAGCGCACGGGCGCTTTTTGGTGCCGCGACACGGCCCGGCCGGCGGCGAGGTATTTGGTGTCTCGCTGGTCCTCGGCTTCGCCTGCGGGATCGCTCGACTACTAAACACCTCGCCGCCGGCCGGCCCCCGTCGTCCAAAAATCACCCGTAAGGGCGCGTTTATCTAATTTAATCTATCCCTTGCGGAATGCGGCTTGCTGGCGTTGTCTGGGCATTGATGGCTACGTGGTTCAAGAGGCGGCGGTGCTGTTGCTTGAATTTTTGCAGTTAAAGAGGCCCGTTTCCTTAGGTGGGGAAACGGACCTCTTTTTGTCTCTGGGCTTGTGAATTGGTGAAGGCAGAATGCTCTGTCGGCTATTTTGAGTTCTTGATGCGGCGTGTGGCTGTGGCGGTTATTCCGAGTCCCATGGCGGCGATTCCTGCGAGTGCTATTGCGCTCGGCGCTGCATCGCCCGTGTTCGCGAGCTTGCCGGCGGTCGTATCTGCTTGCTTGCCGCTGCTCGAGTTCGCCTGCTTGGTGGAGCTTGGTAGGGCGTCTTTGCCGGTTGCAGGTGAGGCAACGGGCGGTGTCGCCTCGGCGGGTTGCGTTGAGCCGGAGGGAGGCGTCGTCTCGGTCGGTTTCGTTATCTCGGGCGAGGTGGCCTTGTCTGCCGCGGCTTTCGCCTCTTCGTATGCCTTGCAGGCGTCGTCATAGGCCGTTTGCGCTTTTTTCAAATTGTCGAGGAGCGCATCTCGCCAGGCTGTGAACCGGTCGATATCGGCTTTATATTTCTCTACAGCACGTTCACAGTCATTAACTCGTCTTTCCTCTCTTCTGGGGCGGTACTGGAACTCGCGGAGCTCCGTTTCGCAATAGTTTACGTGCGTTTTTGCCGATATGATCTCACTGTGCAACTGCTTAATTTGCTGTTAGTAGTTTCGACAAACTCCTCGTAGCCGAGTGCTTCGAGTGTCTTAAGCATCTCATGTTTCTTCTCTAATTCTGCCTGGAGCTCGCTTACCCGGTTGATGGCCCCGTCGTATTTGGCTTGGGCAGCATCGATGTCCGCTTGCATGGTGGGAAGGAGTTCCCTCCCTTCGGCGGCTTGCGCCGCCATCTTTTCGCGGTACTCTTGAAAACGGGTAATGTCATCATTGAATCTCGCAATTTTCTCGGGACTTGCGGCGTTTTTTGCGGCCTCGAGGTTTTTGAGCGCTTCCTGCATGGCTGCATACGCTTTTTCTTTTGCGGCGGCCGCGTCTTCTGTCTGCGGGGCGCCCGAATTGCCGTTGGCGGCGCTCGTCTGCGAAACGGCCGCACCGGTGGGGGCGCTGGTTTCTGCAGCGATCGCCGTTACGGGGGCGATTCCCGCGACAAGTGCCGCGGAAAGGGCGATGCCCACAGTTGCTCGTCTTGCTCTTCTTGCGAGAATGTCGTTCATCTTGGCACCTCATTTCAAGGGTCGGCGACTAACTTGGTAGCACTAATGTAAGTATATCAGGCGGTCGACCCGACACTGGCTGGGTGTGCGCGTGCCTCTCCGCTTCTTTGGAAACCGAATCCCATTAGAAATGGCGAGTTGTTTACTCGTCTTTTGGGCTCACCGTACTATCATGATTCGAATTGAGTGTGAATGATGATAGGGAGCGCCTTTTTATGATTGAGCTGCTCAGGCGTTTTGGTGGCAAGTTTCGCCGGTATACGGTGATCGGCCCTGCGTGCAAGCTGATCGAAGTGATTTTTGACCTGCTGACGCCGTTGGTGATTGCCCAGATGATCGATAAGGGCATCGGCGCACGCGATGTGAACGCTGTCGTCCACTACGGCATGGTGCTCGCCGCCATGGCCGTGATCGGCATCTCGTTTACGCTCGTCTGCCAAAAGATGGCGGCGCTCACCTCGCAGGGCATGGGTACCGATATCCGCGGCGCGCTCTACGAGCACATCAACAAACTGAGCTATGCCGAACTCGACCGCTTTGGCGCGCCGTCGCTTATCACCCGCATCACCAACGATGTCAACCAGGTGCAGCTCGCTGTGGCGCTGGGCGTGCGCATGCTCATCCGCTGGCCCTTCCTAGCGGTGGGCTCCATGGTCGCGGCCCTTGCCATCGACCTTAAGCTCGGCATGATCTTCTTGATCTGCACGCCCGCTATCGGCCTGGTGTTTTGGTTTGTCATGGCGCGCTGTATTCCGTACTACAAGCAGCTGCAGGCAAAGCTCGACCGCATCGCGCTTATCTGCCGCGAAGGCCTTTCGGGCGCTCGCGTGGTCCGTGCGTTTGTGCGTGAAGATCACGAGCGCGAGCGCTTTGCCCAAGCCGCCGATGACCAGGCCCATACCGCCATCGCGGTGGGCAAGCTCTCGTCGATTCTCAACCCCGTCACGTTTCTTGTGATGAACCTGGGCGTGTGTGCCATTCTGTGGGTGGGCGGCATCCAGGTCAACATGGGCGAGCTCACGCAGGGCCAGGTCATGGCGTTTGTGAACTACATGACGCAGACCCTGACCTCCATCGTGTACGTCGCCAACCTGGTCGTGGTCTTTACCAAGGCGAGCGCCAGCGCGTCGCGCATCAACGAGGTGCTCAATTGTGTGCCGAGCATCACCGACGAGGGCAACCAGCCGGTCGCGCTGCCCAAGCCGGGCAATATCGCTCCAGTTCCTGCGCTGAGCTTGAGCCATGCGAGCTTCTCCTTTGGCGCGGGCGCGGCAAATGCCGTCAACGATGTGACCCTGGAGCTCCCGCTGGGCAAGACGCTTGGCATTATCGGCGGTACGGGTAGCGGCAAGTCCACGCTCGTCTCGCTTATCCCGCGCCTGTACGATGCGAGCACCGGCAGCGTGAGTGTGATGGGCGCCGACGTGCGCACCTGGCCGCTCGACCAGTTGCGCCGTGTGGTCGCGACTGTTCCGCAGCGCGCGTCGCTGATGAGCGGCACCATCCGCAGCAACCTGACCTGGCGTGACGAGTCGGCGACCGACGAGGAACTTTGGGCAGCGCTCGATATGGCGCAGGCGAGCGAGTTCGTGCGCAGCAAGTCGCAGGGGCTCGATGCCCCGGTCGAGGCGGGCGGTAAGAACTTCAGCGGTGGCCAACGCCAGCGCCTGACCATCGCGCGCGCCCTGGTGGGCTCGCCTCAGGTCCTGATCATGGACGACTCCGCCTCGGCGCTCGACTTTAAGACCGACGCGGCGCTTCGCCATGCCATCCGCGAGCGCAATGTGCGCGGTGCCGCCGAGGGCGGGCTGCCGCTCACGACCGTCATCGTAAGCCAGCGCGTCTCGACCGTGCGTGATGCCGACATGATCTGCGTACTTGACCACGGTTCGGTCGCGGGCCTGGGCGCGCACGATGAGCTCTACACGACCTGCCAGCTCTACCGCGAGATTTGCCAGTCGCAGCTTCGCCGCGAGGAGCTCGAGGGTCAGCAGGGGAGTGCGGCGCCCACGTCCGTCCCAAGTCCCGCGTCCGCCCCGGCTGCCCCGGCATCCACTTGCGCAAAGGAGGGCTGCTAAATGAATCCGTACACTTCCTCCGGTTCGGTCGCCACGATGACGGCCAACGTGTCCGGTAACGATAACCTCAACGACCTGGGCGACGGTCCGCGCCAGCCCGGCGATCCCGAGCGCTATCCCGTGGGTGCGGTGACCCGCCGCCTGCTGGGCTATGTTCGCCCGCATCGCATTTCGTTTGTGGCGTCGTTTGTGAGTGCCGCCGTCTCGGTGATCTTGCAACTCTATACGCCCATTCTCATCGGCGAGGGCATCGACCTTATCGTCGCCGCCGGGCAGGTGGACTTCGACGCGCTGCTGCCGCTTGTTACCAAACTCGCGCTCGTCGTGGTGGGGGCCGCGGCCTTCCAGTGGCTACAGGGCTATTGCGTTAACCGCCTGTCCTACGAAACGGTGCGCGACATGCGCGTGGAGGCGAGCGATAAGCTCAGCCGTATGCCGCTCAGCTTTATCGACAGCCATGCCCACGGCGACCTTATGAGCCGCGTGGTCAACGACGTCGACCAGGTGGGCGACGGTCTGCTGCAGGGCTTCACGCAGCTCTTCACCGGTGCTATTACCATCGTGGGCACGCTCGCGTTTATGCTTTCCATCAACCTGACCATGACGCTTGTGGTGGTACTCGTCACGCCGCTTTCCATTTTTGCAGCCGGCGCCATCGCCAAGCTTTCCAACAAAAGCTTTACGGCACAGCAGCGTATTCAAGGGCAGCTCGGTGGTCATATCGAGGAGTACGTAGGCGAGCAAAAGCTTGTCGACGCCTTTGCCTATGGCCCGAACGCCCAGCAGCGCTTCGATGCCCTCAATGCCGAGCTCTACACCGCGGGCGAGCGCGCGCAGTTTATGGGTTCGCTCTCCAACCCCGGTACGCGTTTTATCAATAACATCATCTATGCCGTTGTCGCTGTGATCGGCTGCGTGGGCGTGATCACGGGCGTGCCCGCGGCGCTTACGGTGGGCGGCGTGCAGATCTTCCTGTCCTATGCCAACCAGTACACCAAGCCGTTCAACGAGGTCACCAACGTCATTACGCAGATCCAGACGGCGTATGCCTCGGCGCGCCGCATGTTTGCGCTGCTCGATGCCCGCGAGCAGGAGCCCGATGCGGCGGATGCCGTGGAACTTGCTGCCCCGCAGGGCGAGGTCGCCTTTGAGCATGTGGACTTTAGCTACGTGCCCGACCGTAAGCTGCTGCGGGACATTTGCATCGAGGCTAAGCCCGGCATGCGCTTTGCCCTTGTTGGCCCCACGGGCTGCGGAAAGACGACGCTCATCAACCTGCTGCTGCGCTTTTACGATATCGATGCCGGCCACATCACGGTTGATGGCAGGTCTTCGCGTGACTACACGCGCGCAAGCCTGCGCCATGCCTTTGGCATGGTGTTGCAGGATACGTGGCTGTTCGAGGGCACGGTGGCGGAAAACATCGCCTACGGTTGTCCCGATGCCACGCGTGAACAGGTTATCGAAGCCGCCAAGCGTGCGCACGCGCACAAGTTTATCGTGCAGCTGCCAGGCGGCTACGATACGGTCATCGGCGAGGACGGCGGCACGTTTAGCCAGGGCCAAAAGCAGCTGCTGTGCATCGCACGCGTTATGCTCACCGACCCGGCTATCTTGCTGCTGGACGAGGCGACCTCTAGTATCGACACGCGCACCGAGCTGCAAGTGCAGGCGGCATTCGACGAGCTCATGGCTGGCCGCACAAGCTTTGTTGTGGCGCACCGCCTGAGCACCATCCGCAACGCCGACTGCATTCTGGTGATGCGCGACGGCCAGATTATCGAGCGTGGCACGCATGACGAGCTGCTAGCGGCAGGCGGCTTCTACGCCGAACTCTACCGCAGCCAATTCGCCCAGTGAGCAAGCCCGTGGGGCAAATTAATCAATCGACAGACGGTGGTTTACATCTGACACGTTAGTACTAAGATATTCATCTAATAAATTGCATTAGTGGCTTTAGTTTTGGGGGATACGAGGCAACGTGACTATGACGTGCTCTTTGGTGGTTAACAGCAAGAGCGGTAATACCAGGATGGTTTCGGGTGCGATCAAGCGTACGCTGCAGGCTGCGGGTGTTGAGTTTGTCCATGCCGCGGCGTTGAGCGACGATGCGGATGCAGATCAGGTTGCGCTCGAGGCGCAGGGCGCCTGCGCGGCCGACACGGTGCTCGTCGGTTTTTGGTGCGACAAGGGCGCGTGCACGCCTTCGGTCGCGGCGTTGCTTTCCGCCTTGCACGGCAAGCGCGTGTTCCTGTTTGGCACCTGCGGTTTTGGCGCCGACCAGAGCTATTACCAGCAGATTATTGATCGCGTGACTTCCAATTTGGCTGGGGATGCCGAGCTTGCGGGCTGGGCGATGTGCCAGGGCAAGATGGGTCCCGCGGTCAAGCAGCGCTACGAGGCCATGCTCGAGCAAGATCCCGACAACGCCCGATTTAAGATGCTGCTCGACAACTGGGTTGCCGCGAAGGACCATCCCACCAAGGAAGATCTGGATAACATGGCTGCAGCCGCCAAAAAGGCCGTGCTGGGAGAGTAGCTCCCATCGCTGACGGCGGTCGGTCCATCTTTCTAAATGAAGCGTCCTCCCGGGCGTCGGGGCACGAAGTTCCCTGCTCTACAGTCCCGCGCAAGACGAAGGCCACATTAAGTGGCCTTCTTTGCGTGCGGAACTCGCGATGAACTTCGTGCCCCGCCGTCCGGGAGGACGCCTCTTTATTGATGGGAGGCCTGATAGGTCGATGGTTCCGTGCCCGGATGCGTCCAAAGTGGGACGGGCTTTCCGGATGGGCAGGCTTTCGAAAAATGCGTCCCGGAATTTGCCTTTGGAATGGGACGTAGTTTCCCGTTGAGGTGCTTTGCGGAAAGTGCATCCCACTCTGGGCGGTCGAAGTGGGACACACTTTCCCAAAGGCGCTCCAACGGGAAATTGCGTCCCATTATTCGGTCAAGAAACGGGATGCATTTTCCCAATGAGAGCAAAACCGGAAAATGCATCCCACAATCAGCCCTCAAAGTGGGACGCCGTTTCCCAATGAGGCTCAAGCGGAAAATGCATCCCGGAATTTGCGCTCAAAGTGGGATGCGGTTTCCGGTTGAGGGTCTAAGGGGAAAGTGCGTCCCAGAATCGACGCTTGAAATGGGATGCAGTTTCCCGATGAGGCACTCGACGGAAAATACATCCCAGAAATGGCCTTTGAGCTGGGATAAGATTTCCGCGGCATCTCGGATTCTCAAAAATGAGACACGCCGTTGGCGAAAATGAGACACGTGATATCGGGCATCGGACGTATCATTTGTAAAAATGAGTCCACTCCACTCGAATAAAGCGAGGTCCCTCATGTACGTTCCACACCCCCCGTATCCGTAGGCTGTCGAAAATCCCGCTTGTTGGGACGGCGGCGCTTGCTGCGTTGATCGCCCCGAGCGTCGCCTGCTTCACGGCCGCGCCCCAGGTTGCCCAGGCGGCAGATGCGCCTGCAATCACCGATATGACCGAGCAGGATTATCAAGCCCTGGGTCTGGGCACGAGCGAGGACATTCCGGCCGATACCGTTGGCCCCTATTCCACTGATACCCCCACGACGTTTGCCACGCGCGGCGAGGTCTATATGGCAGCTAACGGTAGCCATGGCAATCGCTACACTCTGCGCGACAAGCTCGAGAACGTCGAGCGCGGTGACATTGGCGGCAGCAGCAAACTCACCGATGGCTATGGAAGTGTGTGGGGCGCCGCAAAGTTCTGGCAAAACGTCAACAACTTCGATACGAACAGCGATCTCTACAAGCATAGCGACTACGGTGGCGGCACCTGGTCGTACCTAAGCAACAATGAGTCCTCAACAGTACTCGCCAACGACAACAACGGTTTCTCGGGCATTCACGCCACGAGTGTTGAGTTCTGCAGCGACGCCAGCACGGGCAAAAAGAGCCGCGTTGCCGAGCTCCGTGCCTACGGCGACAGTTCCTCCACGACGATTGACGGCAAGTCATACGCCGGAAAGGTTGAGCTGGTCCTCTACTCGTTTAGCAACGGGCGTACGCGCACTCTCGACACACACCTGCCGGTGACGGTCAACACTAGTATGATGTACGAAGGCCGTTTTAAGTACCTGGATGCCGGTTACCTGCAAGAGCACGACGCCGTCTTTGATGTCGAGGCGGGCGATGTCGATGGCGACGGCGTCGACGAGCTTTTTGTCTACGCGGGCTGCTATGTCGACGAGAACGGCGTGCGCAAGGCTGTAGTCGACATGTATGACTTGGAGGGCGGCAACTGGAAGCAAAGCGTCGTCAAGATCGATGCCGGTAACGCCGCGGACTACACCACGCACAACAAGGGCGGGAACGACTCCTGGACGCAGCTTCAGTCAGCTCCTGTCGTTTCGCTAGCGGCCGGCGACCTCGATCGCGATTTTTGCGATGACCTCGCCATCGTGGTCTCGGCACCCTACGGCAAGAAGAATATTGATAAGTCGACGCATTGCGAGCTGTTTTCGTGGGATGCATCCAAGGGTGCGCTCGTCCATGTCGATGCTCTGGGCGACGCGGGCGCAATCTCCCTCTCCGCGAACGGCAAGACCATGGTCGCTGCGAATGCGACGTTCGGCACGTTTGCCGCCTACGATGAAGAAGGAAAGAAGACGGGTGAAACCGTCACGGGCCTTATTCTTGCGGGCTATGACTGGCAACGCAGCGCTTTTGATTACGGCGCTTCTGACGGCAGCAAGGGGCTGTACGGCGCGCTGTACCGCTACGCGTATTTTGACTCGGAGTCTGGCGAGTTCAAGCTTTCCGATTGCAAGGAATACAGAGACGGGCTCCTCGCCTCCTATGGGCTGATGCATGTGCCCAACAGCGCATGGAAGGATAGCGCTCAGGATAAGCGCTATCCGTGCACCTTGGCGCCTATTGCCCTTGCCACTGCCAACCTTGACGGCCTGTCCGAGCAGCTGGCGGTCGACGAGGTGCTCGTGGGCGGCGATGTGTTCCGCGACTTTGCCTGCAACACGGCACAGAGCGGGGCTCAGGGCTTGGGGTCCATGGTCGGAACCATGAGCATGAGCGGTCAGCAATACAACAGCAGCAACAAGCATGACCACAAGGGTATAGAGCAGGTGTGGATCAGCGACGTCAAGGCGGGCAGCGTCTCGGGTTCGGACCGCTATAACGAGAGCTTTATCGCCGTGGTGGGCAAGCACCGCGACGAGGACCTGCGCAAGAACGATGACTACTATTGGATGACCGCCTCGCATTTTTCGCTCGACGAGAACGGAAAGGTGCGCCGCGGCGAGGAGCAGGTGATTAGCGAGAGCAACCGTCGCGGCACTACCTACGGCACATTTATCTCGCTCGCGCTGCCCGATGTCGACAACGACAGCGTCAAGATCACGTACAAGGACCGCTACAAGGTCTATACCAACCCGCGCGTGCTTGCCGTGCTGCAGGATGCGCCCTATGTTGAGGATCTGGAGCAGGCATACGGCTATCTGGTGTTGGGCGGCACGTCATACGGAGAGGAAAAGGGCACGGGGACATCCCAGGGCTATACCATTGGCGCCGAGTTGGGCGTTGCCGTCGAGGTGCAGACCGGTCCGCCCCTGGTCGCGATGAATGCTTCAGTCGATTTTGCCGCCGAGGGATGCTATGACTACCGGAGCGAGCGCACGGTCAGCGCAAGCGTAAGCTATGAGTCGCATGCCGGCGAGGGTGACAAGGCCGTGCTCTACACGATTCCGATGGTCTATTACGAGTATGAGATCGAAAATGAGGAAACTGGTGGCAAGGGCGTGATGGCGACGCCCGTGTCGCTCGGCGCGCAGACCTCGGTCGTTAATGTCGAGGCCTATGACCGCATTGCCAAACAGCACAATATGACGCCGCTCAGCTACTTTTTGACCAACCGGTCGGGAGAACCCGGAACCTATCAAACGACGCTCAACGGCGAGACTCCCGTTGGGGATTCCTTTGGCCTGGGCAAGCCTGGCGTAACGCGCGCCTACACGCACGATGGGTTTAACGGCGCCGCCGCGCAGTCGGGGGCGAGCGTTGAGCAGACCATCGAAGTCGAGGAGGGCAAGGAGCAGGAGCTCGAGCTCGGCTTGACGCTGAACGGCAGCGTTGTCATGGGCGCGAAGCTCGCAAAGCACGAGTTGTTTGGCGGCCTGTGCTTTGGTGCCAACGCCGGCTTTACTACGGGTAACTCCTCGAGTGAATCGACCGAATACGGCGGCACCGTCGACAACCTGCCCGAGGCCGCGCAGGGCAAGTACGGTTTTGTGTGGCGTCTGGGCGTCAACGCGGTGGATGTCGACAAGTTCGAGGCAGACTCGGGCGACAAGCTCGGCACCAAGGACACCGACCAGTTCTGGATCGTGGGCTATGACGTTAAGGACGTCGAGATGCCCGACGCGCCGGCCGTGACGGGCTTTACGGCAAACGCCGTCGATTCGACCAGCGTTACGTTTAGCTGGGACGATGTACTCGCAAACAAGAGTGGCTTTAGCTACGGCGTGGGCATGCTGCAGAGCAATGCGGCGGATGCGGTCGTCAATAGCTGGAAGATTGCCGACAACACGCAGACCTCGCTCAAGTGGGATGGGCTGCAGCCCAATACGGAGTATCGATTCGCCATCGCCGCCGTTAAGAATGGATCCACGACCGAAACAGGTATTCGCTCGGCAATCATCACGGTCAAGACCATGCCCGATGGCATGACGATGACCGTGAGCGGACCTGCGGCGGATGCTGCGGAGGGGTCGGATCTTGGATACGACTCTTCGGTTGAGCGCGCGGCGGGAAGCCACCTGACGCTCTCGGCGATTGGCCATGTGAAGCAACTCGGTGCCGACGATAGCGAAACAGGGCTGGCACCGACCTATATGTGGTACCGCAAGGGCCGCGGCGAGACAGAGTTTAAGCTCGTGGGTGCCGATGGCAACCTCGCGGCTGGAACGGCCTCAAAGCTCGAGATTGACCTGACCGCAGACGATGACGGTGCGCAGTATTACTGCCACGTGGGATACAACGACGTGGGCCTCGACACCGGCACGACGCTCGTGAATATCGAGGCCGAGGAGACGGCGCCCACAACGGTGAACGCCACCCCGATCCGCACGCGCCGCCTGTTCTCACAGGCAAGTGCGGGCGCCAAGAAGTTCCTGGACCATACGCTGGTAAACACCGCCGGCCCAACCGATTCCGAAGGCTCAAAGGACCCCGAGACTCCTGAGACCCCGACGAACCCGGACAAGCCCAAGTCCGACAACGGAGCTAAGACCGACACCAAGGTCAAGACTACGACCACAGCGAAGAACCTCGCAAACACCGGCGAACAAACATTCGCCCTAGTCGCCACCGCAGCAGCAGCGGGAGCAACGCTCGTAGTGATAGCCCTCATCATGCTGATCAAGCGCCGCAAGACCCACTAGTAGCCAGTCGAACATATCGACAACCCAAAAACCCGGGTAGCCAAAAAACAGGCCACCCGGGTTTTCTGTTGAGTGGAGACTCCGCAAGCGGAAACTGCATCCCACAATTAGCGCCCGGAACGGGACACATTTTCCGTCAAGCCCTCATCCGGAAAATCCATCCCAGTTTGAGCGCCCAGACCGGGACGCACTTTCCCAAAGGGTCCTCAACGGGAAACTGCGTCCCATAATTAGGCCGAGAAATGGGATGAACTTTCCCAATGAGAGCCAACCGGAAACCACGTCCCAGAATCAGCCCCCAAAGTGGGACGCACTTTCCCAATCGGGTCCCAAGCGGAAACTGCATCCCATTCCAGACAAGAATTCCGGGACACACTTTCCGCAAACAAAGAAGGCCACATGACGTGGCCTTCAACTTATATATGTTCAGCAGATTCCCCCATGACAAGCCGCGCTCCAACAACAGGGCGTCTGTCCGGGCGGAGGCATATAAGGTTCATCGCGAGTTCCGCACGCAAAGGGGGCCACTTAATGTGGCCCCCGTCTTGCGCAGGACTGTCCGAGCAGGGAACCTTATATGCCTCCGCCCGGACAGACGTTTCAGTTATGAGTGACCCGCTACTTGATCTTGGTCGTACCCGGTGCCAGGTTGGGGTCGGTCTCGTTGGCCTCGGTCTGGAAGTGCTCGGTGTACACGTTCTTGCCGTCGCGGAACATCTCGTAGTACTGCATCTTGGCGTAATCTTCGCGCGCCTTGGTGGCGGCTGCGGCGGCGGCATCGTCACCGGTGACGTTGGAGGAAAGCGCCCAGCGCAGGCTGGCGTCCTCGTAGCCCACCGAGTTGATGGCGGGCAGCGACTCGCGCAGCGTCATGTGCGCCTTCTGGTAGTCGGTCAGCGGTGCGCCGATCAGCTGCATAAGCTGCGTGGACAGGTAGTTGGTGGACAGGTCGTCGACCTCGCTTGTCTGGTCGCAGCCGGCAACGTCGTAGTTGGCCCAGATGATGTAGTCGGTCTGCCACAGGCGCTCCTGATGCGTAGCGTCGTCCTCGCCGGTAAACCACTTATCGTTGAACTTGGACGGGAAGAACGGCTGGTGATCGCCCCAGAACACCACGACCACCTTGCGGTCGAGCTTGCTCAAGGCGTTGAGGAAGTAGCGCAGCGCCTGGTCGGACTGCTCGATGCACGAGACGTACTCGTCGACATCGGAGAGCGTGCCGTCCTCGACGGTCTTGGCGTCCAGGTCGGTCGTGTCGATGTTCAGGTGCATCTGCTTGTCGACCGGCAGCAGGCCCGTGTCGTAACCCGAGTGGTTCTGCATGGTCACGTCGAAGATAAACTGCGGATCGGCGTTCTGGTTGAGCAGCTCAAGAATCTTGTCGTAGGTAGCCTGGTCGGTCACCATGCCGCGCAGGGTATCGGCGCCCTGGAAATCGTTGATGGACAGGAACTGGTCAAAACCAAAGTCCTTGTAGACGTTCTCGCGGTTCCAGTTGGTCGCGTGGTTGGGGTGCATAGCCGTGGTGGAATAGCCGAGCGATTTGAACTGCTCTGCCAGGTTCCCGGTCGTCTCCATGTTGTAGATGGTGTAGGGGTACACGCCCGAGCCCAGGTTGGCCATGGAGTTGCCGGTCATAAACTCAAACTCGGTATTGGCGGTACCGCCGCCGTAGGCGCTCACATAGAGCTTGCCGCGGCTGAGGCAGTCGGACAGGTTCTTAAAGTACTGCGGGCCCTCGTAGCCGGCGCGCATCTCCTGATAGATCGAAAGATCCGAGAAGGTCTCGTTCATGATGGCGATGACCGTGGGCTTCTCGCTGTCGAACTGCTCCTTTGCGGCGGTGCGCTCGTCGCTCTTGGCAGCGTCGGACTTGTCGTAGGCCTTGGCGTACTTTTTGAGCGTGGCCTTGGCGTCGTCGACGGAGTAATCGGCGGGTTTGGGCGGCTTGATGGACTGTGCCGCACTAATAAAGGCAGGCAGATAGCCCTCGCGCCAGTAGCTCTCGAGCGGGCGCCAGGTGTAGACGGTGATGCCGAGGGTGTTGTAGTAGTCGATGAGCGTGACGTGTGCGGTCACACCGCCCAGGCACAGCACGGCGACGAGCAGGTTGGTGAGCAGCATGCGCTTGGCGTTGGCGGCGCCCTTCTGACGGTGCGGTGCCACCAGGCCGGCGTACTCGCACAGCAGCATAGCGATGGCGGTAAAGCCCATGGACAGCACGCAGAACAGCGAGATGGAGAAGGTGTAGCCGGTGCCGGCGACCGCGGCGGCGGTGGAGATGGCCGAAAGGTCGCCCGGCTGGATGGGCATGGATTTAAACGTGATGACGAAGAACTCGGCAATGCCCAGGACAAAGAGGGCAAAGGCCAGGACCGCGGGAGCTGCACCGTGGCGCTGGAACAGGAAGAACAGGCCGACCATGAGCGTGGTGATGATGGCCCACTCGAGCAGGATGCACAGGGGGTAGACCCAGGTAAAGTCGTGGTTGGACGAGACCTCCATGCCCAGCAGCGCAAAGACGCCGGCGAGCAGCAGGCACAGGACGGCGGCGACGAGTGGTTTGCCCACAAAGGCGCCGCGCAGGCGGGCGAGCTTGCCGGTGGGGGCGGGGGCGTCGGGCTTGGCGAACGCAAAGACGCGCGGGGCGATGCGATCGCGGGCGATGCTGGCCCAGGCGCATCCGGTGAGGATGGCGTTGGTCAGGATGAGCATCACAAAGGCGAGCGGCTCGTTTTGGGCGACGAGGCCAATGGCGCCCCAAATAGTCAAAAAGACCTGGAACAGGCCGAAGACGACGCTCCACCCAAGAGCGCTTTTGGCAACGGTGCCCGACTGAGCGCGAATGGCCTTGGCCTCGCGCAAGACAAGGTAGACGGTCGCCGCAAGACCGACGAGCGAGATGGCGGCAGCGAACATGCTGAGACTCCTCACAAACTAAAACGTACGAAAGCGGGGGTTTACCCGATTGTTACCAAGATATGCGCTGCAATTGGTGGCTGCGCACAACAACCAGCCATATTAACGCGCACGTGCGGCGGTGTGGCGCAATGTAGTGGCGGCCTGCGCGATAATGGACGGGAATTACACGGAAACGTAAAGGCTTCTTAAAGAATTAGCGAGGATAGAGCTATGGGCGAGCAGGTTTGTATGACGGGCACTGAGTACTGCGGCGGAGCTGTGGGCGTGGACGCGGGCGGCTATCCGGTCGAGACTACGGGCAACGCGGCGCTGGACATCTTGGAACACCGCTCGTCCACGCGTGCCTTCGCGCGTGATGACGACGACCGTCCCGTGGCGGTGACCGACGAGCAGCGGGCGGCGATCTTGCATGCGGCGAGCCGCGCGCCGTCGGCGGGCGCCATGATGATGTATTCCATCGTGAGCATCCGCGAGCAGGCAACGCTCGACCGCCTGGCCGACCTGTGCGACCACCAGCCCATGATCGCCAAGGCGCCCTGGGCACTTATATTTGTGGTCGACTATGCCAAGTGGATCGATCTGTTTGAGCACGTGGGCTGCTTTGAGCCCGAGTTTGTCGAGCGTACGGGCAAGGCGCCCCGCCGCGCGCCGGGTTTGGGCGACTTTGCCATCGCGGCTCAGGATGCCGTGATCGCCGCGCAAAACGCCGTGGTTGCCGCCGAGGCCCTGGGCCTGGGGAGCTGCTATATCGGTGATATCGTCGAGAATGCCGAGGAAGTTGCCGAGCTGCTCGATCTGCCGCCCTATACCATGCCGCTGTCGATGCTCATCATCGGCACGCCCCGTAAGGAGCGTTCGGCCATTGCGCATCCCGTGGTGAACCTGGTGCACGAGGAGCGCTACTGCCGTGCGGATGCCGCGACCATGGATGCACAGGTGGCCGAGATGGATGCGATGTTCCGTCCGCATGCCCGCGAGGTGGGGGAGCGCGTCGTGGACATCTACACCCGCAAGCACACGAGCCCCTTTATGGCCGAGATGAGCCGATCCATGGAGTGGTGGTTCAAAAACTGGCTCGGAAAATGACAAATGGACAAGGGGACAGTCCCTTTGTCACATTCCATATCGCCGCGGTGGCCTAAAGACTGTATAAATCTTTATCTAGCTGGGAAAACAGTGCATTAAAACATGGGCCGATTACCTATAATCCCTTCGAACATTAAAGTTGGGAGGAAACCGGCTTATGGAACAAAAGGCCAAGGAGGCAGCCTCGCACGCTGCGATTCCTGTGAGCATCTCGGCGATGCTCGTCACGCTGGGCGTGGTGTACGGCGATATCGGCACCAGCCCTATGTATGTAACCAAGGCGCTCGTTGCCGGCAACGGCGGCATCGGAAGCGTCACGGAGGAGTTCGTGCTCGGCGCGCTCTCCCTTGTCGTGTGGACGGTCACGCTGCTGACCACCATCAAGTATGTGCTCATCTCGCTGCGCGCCGATAACCATGGCGAGGGCGGCATCTTTGCCCTGTACAGCCTGGTCAAGCGTTGCGGCAAGTGGCTTATCATCCCCGCCATGCTGGGTGGCGCCGCGTTGCTCGCCGACGGCATCCTGACGCCGGCCGTTACCGTTACCACGGCCATCGAGGGCCTGCGCACTATCCCGGCGGTCCATGCCGTGCTGGGCGATGACCAGGGCCGCGTCGTCGCCATTACGCTCGCCATCATCATCGTGCTCTTCTTGGTACAGCGCATCGGTACGGCCAAGATCGGTCACGCCTTTGGCCCCATCATGACGCTGTGGTTCCTGTTCCTGGGCGGCACGGGTCTGTTCTTCGTCTTCCAGCACCCCGCCGTGCTGCTGTGCCTCAACCCGGTGCGCGGCATCGCCTTTTTGCTGAGCCCCAACAACCACGCGGGCATCATGATTCTGGGCAGCTGCTTCCTCGCCACCACCGGTGCCGAGGCGCTCTACTCCGACATGGGCCACGTCGGCCGCGGCAACATCTACGCTACCTGGCCGTTCGTTAAGTGCTGCCTGCTGCTTTCCTATATGGGCCAGGGCGCTTGGCTTATGAACAACGCTGCCAACCCCGAGCTCATGGGCATTGCCGACCTCAACCCGTTCTACCAGATGCTCGCCCCGGGCCTGCGCCCGTTTGCCGTCGGCCTTTCCACCGTCGCGGCCATCATTGCCTCGCAGGCGCTCATCACCGGCGCATTTTCGCTGGTGTCCGAGGCCAGCCGTCTGGACCTCATGCCGCACATGCAGGTCTTCTACCCTGCCGAGACCAAGGGCCAGCTCTACATCCCCATGGTCAACAACGTCATGCTTGTCGGCTGCGTCATCGTGGTGCTGCTGTTCCAGAACTCGGCGCATATGGAAGCCGCGTACGGCCTTGCCATTACGCTGACTATGATGTGCACCACGCTGCTGCTCTTCTTCTACCTGCACGAGGAGCGCAAGCTCAAGGTTGCTCCGTGGATCTTCGCGGCCTTCTTCCTTTTGCTCGAAGGCTTCTTCTTCGTGAGCTCGCTCACCAAGTTCTTCCACGGCGGCTACTTCACCATCCTCATGGCTGCACTCATCATGGGCATCATGGTGTGCTGGTACAACGGTACGGCTGTTGAGCAGCGCCAGTTTACGCTGCTGCCGCTGCGCAGCTACCTGCCGCAGCTCAAGCGCCTGCGCGATGACGATCGCTACGAGCGCCTGAGCGACAACATCGTGTACCTGACCAAGGACACCCATACCGATTACATCGACCGTGATATCGTCTACTCGATCTTGGACAAGCATCCCAAGCGCGCCCGCGCCTGGTGGTTTGTGAATGTCGAGACCATGGACGAACCGCACACCTTTGCCTATTCGGTCGAGACGTTCGGCACCGACTACGTGTTCCGCGTGCATCTGTACCTGGGCTACAAGATCAACCAGCGCGTCAATGCTTACCTGCGTCAGGTCGTTCAGGACCTGGCCGCCACCGGCGAGCTGCCGGCGCAGACGCATGACTACTCGGTCTACAAGGATCCGGGCAACATCGGTACGTTCAAGTTCGTCCTGATTCGTAAGCTTCTGGCGCCCGAAAGCGACGTGGAGCCCAGCGAGCGCACGGCCATCACGCTCAAGTACATCATCCGCCGCGCCGCCGGCACGCCTGCGCGTTGGTATGGCCTGGAGAACTCCAACGTGAGCTTTGAGTACGTGCCGCTGTTCACCAAGTTCAAGGCCGTGAACAAGATGCAGCGCCTGGCCCCCAACGAGCGCCCGTAGTCGACGCTCGAGGTTTGTCTGCGAACGGGCGGGCTTGTATTGACGGGGATTGAGTCCTGGGAGGAAACCATGGATGCAAAGGTGCTTGACGGTTGCGATCTTGCGACCGAGCTGGTGCGTGAGGTACGCGCCGATGCTGCCGAAGATCGGTTCTTTACGAATCGGGCCAACATGGACATGGCCGACCGCGTGATTTCGATCGTGGTGACGGTGCTTGTCGCGGCGTGCGTGTGCGCACTGCTCGCGCACGTGCTGTTTGTCTAACGTCCGCAGGTTGCAAAGGCTTTACACTTGGAACCACCACAAGGGGAAACCACCACAAAGGTGCCTGTCCCCTTTGTGGTGGTTTTTGTTTTTGAGAGAGGGGCGGAACGCTGATGGACGTCCGTACGGACGGCGATATTGCCGATAGCTTTTGGTGGCGGCGCACAACGCTGACGCGCCGCACTCCTCTGTATGACGCCTGCGTATCGGTGGGGCTGCTGGTCGCGGCGACGATTGTGGGCGCGCTGCTCGACCATCCGGGTCTCGCGCCGAGCATCATGATCGTCTATGTGTTCGCCGTTCAGCTGTGCGCATTCTTTACCTGCAGTCGCCTGTATTGCTTGCTGAGCTCGGCTGCCGCCGTGGCGCTCTACAACTTCTTGTTTGTCGACCCGCGCTACTTGCTGTCGTTTATCGACCGCGGCTATCCCGGCATGTTCTTCATCATGTTTGTGGTCTCGCTTGTGTCGAGCTCGATTGCCTTGGCCCTGCGTCGCGCTTTGGCGCAGGCTGCCGCCAGCGACCGCCGCACGCATATGGTGCTCGAGACCAATCGCATGTTGCAGCGCTGCGCCGACGAGCAGCAGATCGTTCACGCCATGGCCACGCAGCTGGCGCGTCTTTCGGGCTGTCCGGTCGTGTGGTACAGCGCCGACGCCGAGGGCGATGACCTGCTGCCGCGTGCGACATACACGGCCGTGGGCGATGCCGCGCCGGTGCACGAGCTGGCGCCGCAGATGCCACCGCGGCTCTCGGCGTCCGCCTATGTGGGAACGCCGCTCGATGCTACGTTCGGCGGCTCGGCGTTTTATGGCATCTACCTGACGGTTCGCACAGGCGACGGCTTCGCGCGCTCGGGCGACCCCGCCTCGGTGGTGGGCGTGCTGGCTATCGTTGCCGAGCCCGACGTGCTGACGCACGAGGAGCGGACGCTTGCCGATGCTATCGTGAGCGAAGGCGAGCTGGCGCTCGATCGCGCCCGCGCCATGGAGGCCCGCGAGGAGGCGGCGGTGCTTGCCAAAAATGAGCAGCTGCGCGCCAACCTGCTGCGCTCCATCTCGCACGACCTGCGCACGCCGCTCACCAGTATTTCGGGTAATGCCGATGTGCTGCTCGACCAGGGCTCGACCGGCACCGCCGTGCTCGACGCCCAAACGCGCCGCGGCCTGCTCTTGTCCATTCGCTCGGATGCGCAATGGCTCAACGCCACCGTCGAGAACCTGCTCGCCATCACCAAGCTCGAGGGCGGCGGTATGCGCCTGTCGACCACGCTCGAGCTCATGGACGATATCGTGGAGGAGGCGCTGCGCCACGTGAACCCTGCCGTGCGCGAGCACGACCTTAAGGTGGTGGCGTGCGATGAGCCGGCGCTCGTCAACGTCGATGCGCGCCTGATGGTGCAGCTGGTGGTCAATCTGGTGAACAACGCCATCACCTATACGCCCGCAGGCTCGCATATCATGATTTCGATTAGCGTCGACGATGGACGCGTGGCGTGCTCGGTGGCCGATGACGGCCCGGGCATTGCGCCCGAGGACCGCGAGCGAATCTTTGAGTCGTTCTACACCGCCAACCACGGTCTTGCCGACAGCCATCGCAGCGTGGGCCTGGGTCTTTCGCTCTGCCGCTCCATTGCGCTGGCGCATGGCGGTAGCATAGAGGTTGCCGCGGCGGACCCGCACGGCTCGGTCTTTACGATTGAGCTTCCCGTCGCCGACGTTTCGTTTGATAAGGAGTAGCGCTGTGCCGAACTCTGCCGTAAAACCGCTCATCTTGGTCGTTGAGGACGATCCCGCCGTCCGCAACCTTATTGTTGCCGCGCTCGAGGCGCACGGCTTGCGTCATATGGCCGTGGAGACCGCCCATGCCGCCATCGCCGCCGCCTCATCGCAGGCACCGAGCATTGTGCTGCTCGATCTGGGCCTGCCCGATATGGACGGCGTCAAGGTGGTGGAGTCGGTGCGCGCATGGTCGGGCATGCCGATTATCGTGGTCTCGGCGCGCAGCGAGGATGCGGACAAAATCCGCGCGCTCGATGCCGGTGCCGACGACTATCTGACCAAGCCGTTTTCGGTCGAGGAGCTGCTCGCGCGCATTCGCACGACGCTCAGACGCCTTTCGTATGCACAAACGGGCGGCGTTGCCTCCGAGGGCTCGTTCGATACCGGTGAGCTGCATATCGATTTTGATGCCGGCATCGCCACGATGGATGGCGAGGAGCTGCATCTGACGCCGATCGAGTACAAGCTCCTGTGCCTGCTGGCGCATAACGCCGACAAGGTGCTGACGCACCAGTTTATCCTGCACGAGATTTGGGGCACGGCAACTAAGAGCGACCTGGCGAGCCTGCGTGTCTTTATGGGCACGTTGCGTAAGAAGATCGAGTCCGACCCCGCGCATCCCCGCTATATCCAAACCCACGTAGGCATCGGCTACCGCCTGGTCACCCAAGGCTAGATCGCCAACCACCATCCCAATATGAGTTGCGGTGAAATACGGACGGAAATGGCCTATTTGGCGGCCAAACAGTCCATATTCCACCGCAACTTTGTTATTTGCCCTTGGGCTTGCTGGCGTAGAACTTCTTCTTTTTGGACTTGCCGGCAGGGTAGGGTTTGCCGGCAAAATTGGACTTGCCGTTGCCGGTCTGCGCGTGCGCGGGCACTGCCGCGCGAGGCTTGCGGGCCTCGGGGTTGCGCAGCTCCTCGACACGCTCGGCAATCTCCTCGGCGCTAAAGCCGACCTCGGCCATGGCGTCCTCAATGGGCAGGCGGCGCACGATATAGCAGTGGTGCACCTTCTGGTTGCGCGCGAAATCCTCGGGGATGGTCTGCGCCGTAATGTCCTCCAACACCACGCCCGCGCGGGCGAGCTTGCGTGTCTCGGGGCGGAAGCCGCGCAGGTTGCAGCTAAAGATGGCATGTCCGCCCTGTGCAAGCAGGCGCGATACGCCGGCCAAAAGCTCAACATGGTCGCGCTGGACATCCCAGGTGCGGTGGCCCATCTTGGACGAGTTGGAAAACGTGGGAGGATCGACAAAAATCAGGTCCCAGCGGTTGCGCGTCTGGCGCTGGTCGCGAATCCAGGCAAGCACGTCGTCGCGCACAAAGTGATGCTGCGGGCCCACAAAGCCGTTCTGGCGCATGTTGCGCTCGGCCCAGTCCAGATAGGTGTTGGAAAGGTCGACCGTCACAGTTTCCTCGACGCCGCCGTCTGCCGCGTAGCAGGTGGCAGTGCCGGTATAGGCAAACAGGTTGAGGAAGCGGCGCGCCTGCTTGGCGTGCTCGCGCACCAGGTTGCGGGTGACGCGGTGGTCCAGGAAGATGCCCACATCCAAATAGTCGTCAAAGTTTACGGCAAAGGTAAGGCCGCCCTCTTCGATGAGCGGCAGGCGACGGCGCGCGATGTTGGCGCGCTCGCCCGATGCGCCCTTGCCGGCGCCCTGCTTGCCGTACTGCGAGCCGCCGCGCGAGCGCATGCGGGCCTTGGCGTGCACGTGCTCGGCCGGAACATCCAGGATGCGCGGCGCGATGGCCAGGATGTCGAGCATACGGGCCTGGGCCAGTGCGGGATCGATGGTCTTGGGCGCAGCGTATTCGGCGATGACGAGCCAGCGGCCCGGCGTCTGCGGGCAACCCTCGTACAGGTCGATGGCGGCGGAGTAGTCGGGCAGGTCGGCATCGTAGACGCGGTAGCAGCTCACGCCCTCGCGCTTGGCCCACTTGCGGCGCAGACGGGCATTCTTGCGCAGGCGGTTGGCGAACTGCTCGGACTCGGGGATGAGCACGGGCAGCGGCTTGCCGTCGCCCAGGTCGAGCGTGGCGGCGGGCTCGGACATGGCGGGAGCGGTGCTGCCTTCATCATTGGCGTTGTCGACATCTGCAGTCTCGCCTTCAGCACCTGCACTGGTCGCAGCTTCAAATGCCGCGGCGGCGTGATCGAGCGAGGGCCAAACCTCAATAGTTGCCTCTTCATTGTTGGGCATGACGGCGATCGAGCACTCGGGCTCGGCGTGGAGCGCGCGGGCCAGCAATCCATCGCGGGTGAGCGCGGCGACCGGCGCCGCGGCAAGCTCGGGCGCGCGGCGCAGCTCGCCGACCAGCGTCATGGCGTCGTGCATGAGCGAAAGTGGTGTCTCGGTCGTATCCGCGACCACGGCGGCACCGGCGACGGCGCCCGCGTGGTCCAGTACGGTGGCGGACTTGGCGGCGCAGAAATCGACAAAACGCTTGTAGCCGGCGCACTTGACCATGCGCTCGGCGGTCTTGCGGGCGGCGGGGTCGATGTCTACGGCCACAATGCGTGCTTGGCGCTCGCGTGCTGCCGCCTCGCGCTCGCGTGCCTCGGCAAGCAACTGCCCCCACAGAGCGGCGTCGTGCAACTGCCAGCCCTCAAAGCCCCAGTGGTCGCGGGCGGCGCCCGGTGCACGGTCAGTCAGGATATTCACGGCCTCCAGCAGCAGGCCGCCGCCGGCGCACGAGGCGTCGATCAGCGTGGGCAGGGCCTCGTTCTCGTAATCGTCGGCCGTCAGCTCGCGCTCGCACAGTGCGGTCCAGCCGACCTGTGCCAGCACCAGGGCGGCGTAGTCGGGGCGCAGCACGTGCGTGCCCTCGCCGGCGCGGGTCGCTGCGGGCGGCAGGCGTTTGAACAGCGGGTCGCCCGAAAGGTCCAGGCTAATGCTCGCGCGACGCTGACGCAACGAAAGCAGCAGGTGAACATCGGGGTCGGCGGCGTCGACATCGGCGCGACGGCCCGTGGCCTCGGCCAGACGGTCGCACAGCGCGTCCTTGGCGCGCAGGGCCGAGAAGCGCGTGTTGCGCAGCTGCTCGGTCACGCCGCGGGCGGTGATGGAAATGGTGGCGCCGGGGCGGACGATGTTCTCCCAGGCGATGTCGTAAACGCTATCGTACAGCTCGTCGGCGTCCTGCGCCTCAAAGCGCCCGAGCACCGCAAACACGCGGCTCGCCAGACGCGACCACAGACAGGCGCGGTAGCCTTCTTCGAGCTCGCCCTCAAACGTGGCGCGGCCCTTCAGCCGGCGAACATGCGAAAGCCCGAGGCGTTTAAGCTCATCGGCGAGTGCGGACTCAAAGCCCTCGGGGCAGCTTGCGTAAAATTCCATGGGTGACCTCTCTGGTTGCGTCGCTCCATTATATGATGGATGCTTCGTTTACTCTCGCCCCTGAAAGGAACCCATATGATTGATGCGTGCCCCGATTCTGCCGTGCTCTTTTTTGACGTGGACGGCACGCTGACGTCGTTCGATCCCGACGATATGACCGATAAGGACTTTTCGGCGGTTCACCCCTCGCAGGCGGTCGTCGAGGCGTTTCATCGTCTGCGCGACGCGGGACACCATGCATTTATCTGCACGGGTCGTCCCTTGTGGCTGATTGCCGATGGCCTGCGCGCGCTGAACCCGGCGGGTGTCGTTGCCATGGCGGGAGCGACGCTCGAGGTCGAGGGCCGCGTGGTGCATGAGGACTACTTTGACGAGGACGTTGTTGAGGAGCTCGCGCGTCGTATGGCAGCGGCAGGGATTGAGGCCTTTTTCGAGACCAACGTGGCTACTTTTGCCCTGGAACCCGCGGGTGTTGAGCAGTCGTCTCTGATCGGCACTTCTGTGGTGCACAGCGCCGAGGAGATGCGCGTCGACGGCAGTCTGCGCGTGGGCAAGGTATGCCTCAATGTGCCCAGTTTGGCTCGCGTAGCCAATGATGACGGCTTTATCGATTGCGAGTTTGAGCTGTGCAACACCGGTGGCCAGAATCGCGAGCTGAGCCCCAAGGGCATTGACAAGGGCGTGGGCGTGGCGCGAGCGCTGGAATACCTGGGTCGCACCGGCAACGCGCGCACCTTTGGCTTCGGCGATTCGGGTAACGACCTGGGCATGCTCGCTGCGGTCGAGACGGCCGTGGCCATGGGCAACGCCATGCCCGAGGTCAAGGCGCTCGCCGACTACGTGACCGACGATGTCGCACACGACGGCACCGTCACAGCGATGCAGCATTTCGGCCTCATCTAATGAATCCCGCGTTCTGACGTTTGCCCAAACTGCGACTCTTTGCTTTTGCATGCTCAATCGATTTATCAATCCAAACACTGAGGTGTTTATACCGTTCGCCGAGAAGATAAAAAACCGCAGCTCACGCCTTGATAAACGTAGGTAAAGTGTTTAGCAGTTTAACGCCCATGTGCAAGCGAAAGGAATCAGGCAGATGGCAATCAAGGTGTTCGCTGACGGTGCAAACCTCGAGGGCATGCTCGACATGTACGAGAACGGCAACGTTCAGGGTTTCACGACCAACCCGTCCCTTATGAAGAAGGGCGGCGTGACGGATTACCGCGCGTTTGCCAAGGAGGTCCTGGCCCACATCACCGATGTGTCCGTCTCGTTTGAGGTCTTTGCCGACGACGTCGAGACCATGGAGGTCGAGGCGCGCGAGATCGCTACCTGGGCCGAGAACGTCTACGTCAAGATTCCGTGCGTGACCACCAAGGGCGAGTCCACCGCCGAGCTGGTTCGCAAGCTTTCCGCCGACGGCATCAAGGTCAACGTCACCACCATCTTTACGCCTACGCAGGTTGATGAGATGGTCGAGGCCGTCGACGCCGAGACGCCGTCCATCATCTCGCTCTTTGCCGGCCGCATCGCCGATACCGGCGTCGACCCCATTCCGTTTATGACGGAGTCGGTTAAGAAGGCCGCCGTCAAGCCCAACTGCGAGGTCCTGTGGGCATCCACGCGCGAGCTCATCAACATTTACCAGGCCGAGGCCTGCGGTTGCCAGATCATTACGGTGCCCAACAGCATCCTGGCCAAGCGCAAGAACATTGGTCGCGACCCGTACGAGGTCTCGCTCGATACCGTGCGCGGTTTTGCCAAGGATATCGCGGCGCTCGGTTTCCATATCCTGCCGTAAGCAAGGGTACCCCCGCCTGCGACGTGCAAAATTGAGAGTATTCAGCAAGGTAAAGGTCTTTATCAGTTAACCGAAGCATGAAACGGCCCCCGTTTTGGCTCTGACGACGCTAAAACGGGGGCCGTTTTTTTGCTTTTTCGTCTCTGAGGGGCATCCGGAACGGTGGAATTTGCAGAATACTCGCGATTTTGCACATTGCTACAGGGGGTACCTTTGCTTTGGCGGTTTACTTGCCCTGCACCATGGTGAGCGAGATCTTCTTGCGGTCGCGATCGACCTTTTCGACCCACACCTTGACCGTGTCACCGACGCGCACCACGTCGCTCGGGTGCTTGACAAAGCGGTTGGCCAGCTTGGAGATATGCACGAGGCCGTCCTGGTGCACTCCCACGTCGACGAAGGCGCCAAAGTCCACTACGTTGCGCACCGTCCCCTTGAGTTCCATGCCGGGTTCCAGGTCGTCGATGGAAAGCGCCGAGCGGCTAAAGACCACCTCGGGCGCGTCGTCGCGCGGGTCGCGGCCGGGCTTCTTGAGCTCGTTGACGATGTCGATGAGCGTAAGGGTGCCGCAGTTCAGGTCACTTGCCAGCGCCGAGATACTGCCCAGACGGCGCTCGATGTCGGGCACGCCGCCGCGGCTGAGCTCGCTGGCTTTAACGCCGGCGCGTTCCAGGACGGACGTGGCCACCTCGTAGCTCTCGGGGTGGACGCTCGTCGCGTCGAGCGGGTTCTTGCCGCCGCTGATGCGCAGGAAGCCCGCGGCGTTGAGGTATGCCTTGGGTCCCAGCTTGGGGACCTTCTTAAGCTGGCGGCGATCGGTAAAGGCGCCGTTTTCCTCGCGGTAGGCCACGATGTTCTTGGCCACGCTCGGCGTAATGCCCGATACGTATCCCAGCAGGCTCGCGCTCGCGGTATTTACGTCGACGCCCACACGGTTGACGACGTCTTCCACCACGTGGCCCAAGGTGCGCGAGAGCTCGGCCTGGTCAAGATCGTGCTGGTACTGACCCACGCCGATGGACTGGGGCGGAATCTTAACGAGCTCTGCCAGCGGGTCCTGCAGGCGGCGGCCCAGGCTCATGGCGCCACGCACAGTGACGTCCAGGTCGGGATACTCTTGGCTTGCGAGCTCGGAGGCGGAGTACACCGACGCGCCGGCTTCGTTAACGATGGTGTAGCGAAGGCTGGGCGCCTGCTCGGCGATGAACTCCGAGACGACTTCCTCAGTCTCGCGGCTGGCGGTGCCGTTGCCGATGACGATGGTGTTGACGCTGTCCTTCTTGACGAGGCGGGCGAGCTCGCGTTTGGTGCCGGCGACGTCGTGGCGCGGCTTGGTGGGGTAGACCACGCCGTGGTCGAGCAGCTTGCCGGTCTCGTCCATGACGGCGACCTTGCAGCCGGTGCGGTAGCCCGGGTCGAGCGCGAGCACGCGGGCGCCGCGCACGGGGCGCGCCGAGAGCAGGCCCTCGAGATTCTTGGCAAAGACATTGATGGCCTCGGTCTGAGCGCGAACGGTGAGTTTGGCGCGGGCTTCGCGCTCCAGCGAGGGGGCCATGAGGCGCTTGTAACCGTCGGCGATGGCGGCATCGAAGATGGGCGCGAAGACGCCCTGACGGCGGGGCCAACGGCTGCCGAGGCGTGCCGTGGCGGCAGCGCCGTCGACGTTCACGCGCACGCGGAGCTTGCCCTCGCGCTCACCGCGGTCGATAGCCAGCACGCGGTGGTTGGGTATACGACGCAGCGGCTCGTCAAAGTTGTAGTACGGCTCGTAGGGGGTCTTCTCGGCGGGGTCGGTGGCCTCGACGACGATGTCGGCGGTGTTTTGCGTAAAGGCACGCAGGTCGGCGACGTTCTCGGGGTCCTCGGCCACCGTCTCGGCCACGATGTCCGCCGCGCCGGCGAGCGCCTTCTCGGGCGTGTCGAAGCCGGCTTCCTCGTTGACGTATGCCGCGGCGGCGTCGAGCGCGCTGCCCTTGGCCGAGGCCTGCATGATGACCATGTTGGCAAGTGGCTCCAGGCCTGCCTCGCGGGCCTTCTGTGCGCGGGTCATGCGCTTTTTGCGGTAGGGCTTGTAGAGGTCCTCGACACGCTGGAGCTGCGTGGCCTCGCGAATTTGCTGTTCGAGCTCGGGCGTAAGTTTGCCCTGGGCGTCGATGAGCAGAATGACGTCCTCTTTGCGCTGTTCAAGATTGCGCAGGTAGGACAGGCGCTCGTCGAGCGCGCGCAGGGCGACGTCGTCCATGCCACCCGTGGCTTCCTTGCGGTAGCGCGAGATAAAGGGGATGGTGTTGCCCTCGTCGATGAGCTTGACGGCTGCCTCGATGTTGGCGGCCTTAAGGTTGAGCTCGCGGGCGAGCTGGGCGATAAGATCCATGGGACTCCTTGCGTTTAAGGTGCGTTTGCAGCACAGGGCTACCAAGGATACCACCCGCCCCAAAAGACTGTTTTGGGCCCTCGCCACGAAAACGACCTATCTACTACGTTTGAACCGTATGGGTCGACCATCCCCCGGTTTTCAGAAAATACGCAAGCCGTCTACCTGCGCTTTTGATTTTAGGAAATATGGCATGTTTGAGGGTGATTGGCTAAACGTAGTAGATAGGCCCATTTCGTGGCGAACGAACCAAGCTGAGGCGCAAAATAGCCCCCGCTCCAGGAAAATCGTCGGCAAGGTACCAAAAAGCCCCGCGGGCGGGAGGCTGCTCGCGGGGCGAAGAAGAGGGGCTTGTTGGTGGCGGGCCGAGGGGTTCGGCATAGGAGTTTGCCGCGACCCGCCCTAAAGTATTACAGCTCGACGAGCTGGCCGGTCTCGGCGGCCTCCTTGATAGCGTTAAGCAGCGTGAGCGTCTTGACGTTATCGGCGGGGGTCACGACGGGCTCGACCTCGCGGCGGACAACCTTCACAAAGTGCTTGAGCTGCATCTTGTGCGGCAGTGCCGGGTCGACGGCCGGAATCTCCATCTGCAGCGGCTTGTGCCAGTTGGAGGCGCCGTCGTAGGAGAACTGGTGCAGGCGGGGCAGCGACAGGGCGCCCTTAGTGCCGCCGATAAAGTAGGCGTCGGCGTCGAAGGGGCGGTACTGCGGATCCTCGCGAGCGGTTGCCTCCCAGTTCCAAGGGCTGGCAGTGGCGTCGGAGATGGTCATGCTCGCGAGCGCGCCATCGGCAAAACGGACGTTGACCACGGCGGAGTCCTCGGTCTCAAAACCGCGGGCGGCGCTGGACTGCATACCCTGGACGGCAACGGGCTCGCCCAGCAGGTAGCGGAGCAGGTCGACGTCGTGAACCAGGTTGACCAGGATCGGGCCGGCACCCTTCTTGCGGCGCCACTCGACATCGAAATACTCGTCGTTCTTATAGATCATGTAGTGGAAGCTCGACACGGTGAGCTTGCCCAGCTCGCCGGACTCGATGATTTCCTTGGCCTTGTTGACGAAGGGGTTGTGGCGACGGTGCTGACCCACGAGCACGGGCACGCCGGCGGTCTCGGCCTCGGCGGCGAAGGCCTGGGCATCCTCGAGATCGTTGGAGATCGGCTTTTCGACCAGCGGCACGATGTTGCGCTTCACAGCCTCGCGAGCAACGCCCAGGTGCAGGTCGTTGGGGGTGGCGATAATGACGGCCTCGGGCTTGATCTCGTCCATCATCTGGGCGGGATCGGTGTAAAACGGCACGCCGGCAGCTTCGGCCGTGGCGCGGGCGCCCTCAAAGGCATCGGCGATGGCGACGAGCTCGGTCTCGGGCTCCTCGGTGACAAAGCGGATGTGGTTGCGGCCCATGGCGCCGGCGCCGATAACGGCAATGCGGACGGGGTTGAGCTCAGACATTTCGACTCCTTAATAATGGTGACCGGTGAAATGCGACAAAGGGGCTGTCCCTTTGTCGCATCGGTAAAACTAGGCGGACTTCTTCTTGCTGTCGGAGACCATCATGTAGACGGTGAGCACGACGGCGATGGCGGCGATCACAATGGCGCCGTAGAAGGACTGCTGGTAGGCGGCGCTGCCGGCCTCGGCGTGATACAGCACGGCGGTGATGGGCTGGCTGATCCAGGTAGAAGCGGCATAACCCAAAAACATGATGCCGTAGTTGACACCGATGTTGCTGGTACCAAAGGCGCCACCGGTGAGCGGCGGGTAGATGACGAGCAGAGCGCCAAAGCTAAAGCCGAGCAGGGCGAGCGCCACAAAGAACATGCCCTGCGTAAAGCTCATCGACATGATGACGAGTGCGACGATGGTGACGACAAGGCTGATGAGCAGTGACTTATAGGCGCCGAGCTTGTCGATGATCTGGCCAAAGGACAGACGGCCAACCAGGTTGGCGCAGGTGTTGACGGAGACGACCACGCCGCCGAGGGCGACGGCCGCGGCGCTCGTGGGGTCGGCGAAGAGCTGGACGGCGGCGATGGAGGCAACCTTGCCGACGAGCAGGGTACCGGCGGTAGCGGCGAAGGCGAAGGTGATGATGAGGACCCAGAAACGCGGGGTCTTGACCATCTCGCCCGGGGTGAGGTCGCCGAAGGTGCCGGCGTGCGCGCCGCCCTTGGGGGCCTCGAAGCCCTCGGGCAGCCAGCCGGCCTCGGGGGCCTTCAGGAACAGGGCGGAGGCGGCGATCGTCACAAAGAAGATGACTCCGAGCGCCTTAAGGGCGCCAAAGATGCCCAGGCTCGGGATGAGCAGCGAGGCGAGCACCGGGGACAGCACGGCGGGACCGGCGGTCGAAGCGGCCAGGGTGATGCCGGAGGCGAGACCCTTCTTGTCGATGAACCACTTTTGGCCGGTGGTGAGCGCCGGGTTGTAGCCCAGGCCGTTGCCGACGGCGGCGACGAGCGAGAACCACAGGTAGAACTGCCACGGCTCGGTGACGGTGCCGGACATGAACCAGCCCAGGCCGTAGCACACGGCGGCGGCGATCACGACGTTGCGCGGGCCGATCTTATCGGAGATGCGGCCGGCGAAGATGCCCGTCACGGCCATGATGGTCTGAAAGACCGGGAAGGCCCAGGTAAGAGCGCTGGACCACTCGGGGTAGACGGCGAGCAGGTTCTTGCTCACGACGGAATACAGCGCGATGGAGCTGATGAAGAACATGGTGACGCACGCGGCGGAAAGCACGACGGCGCGACCCTTGTTGGAGTTGGTGGAAGCCATTGGACTCTTTCTAATCGATACGGGGGAGGAGCAGGCGTATTCGCGGGCCTCTCTGTTAGGTTGGTTTACTGGTCAGTCGGCTTGGCGACGCCGGACTCATCGGACCAAAGCTCGACACCCTTGTTCTTAAGGTAGTTGTCGGCATAGGCTCGGCGGCCGCCGGGCTTGGCGGTGAGGTCGCCCATCATGTTGGAGAAGCCGCCGTCGACCTTGATGGCGTCGCCGGTGGTAAAGTCCGAGCGCTTGGACGCCAGGAACATGACGGCGTTGGCGATATCGCTGACCTCGCCGATGCGGCGCGTGGCGATCAGACGGCTGCGGCTCTTCTCGACCTCGGGGTCGGCGTAGAAGTTGGCCGACATCGGGGTCTTAACGAAGCAGGGCTCGACGCAGTTGGAGCGCACGCCGTAGGGGCCCCACTCGGCAGCCAGCATCTTGGACATCATGTTGACGCCCGCCTTGGTGGAGCTGTACACGCCCGAGAACGTCTCGGGGGAGTGACTGGCGACGGTCGAGATGTGCACCAAGCGGCCCTGGCCGGCCTTGATCATCTCGCGACCAAAGCGCTGCGAGGTGATGAAGTAGCCGGTGAGGTTGACGTTGAGCACCTGCTCCCAGTCGCTCAGCGGCAGGTCCTCCATGGCGGCGAAGCGCAGAATGCCGGCGGTGTTGACGAGAACGTCGACGCGGCCGAAGTCGGCGATGGTGGCATCGACGGCGGCCTGAACCTCGGCCTCGTCGGTGGCGTTCATCTTGTAACCCTCGGCGTGGATGCCAAACTCGGCGGCGAGGTCGGCGGCTGCGGCCTTGACCTTCTCCTCGTCCAGGTCGAGCAGGACGACGTTGGCGCCGTTGCGGGCGAACTCGCGGCAAATCTCGACGCCCATACCGCCGAGTGCGCCAGTCACGGCGCAGACATCGCCCTCGAGCTTGAGCCAATTGCTCATAGGAACTTCCCTTCTTGTGCCTCCCGGTGGGTCGCTCCCATTAATCGACCCACGTGGTTTTCGCTGGTTATCGTATGCTTTGCATTTGCGCAGGTGAATTGCATATTTGTTAGAATGGCGTTAACCGTAGGTTTACACTGTGCGATGCGGTATTTCCTCAATTAAGCGCGTGGCCTGCGAAAACAACCCCCTGTGGCATCATGTGGCCACAGGCGCGAAAACGGGAGATTGACGTGTACGATCGACGACTTGAGGCCATATCGGCCGCCGCGGAGCTGGGAAGCTTCTCGCGTGCGGCGGCAAAATTGCGCGTGTCGACCCCGGCGCTCGTCAAACAGGTGTCGGGATTCGAGGCCGAGTTCGGCATCACGTTGTTCGAGCGCTCGCATTCTGGTGTTAAGGTGACGCCGGCAGGTGCTCTGCTGGTAGACGATGCACGTTCGATCATGCGGCAGTCCGAGGACGCGCTACGCCGTGCCCGACGCGCGGCGGGCGATGGCGGGGCCGTGCGTCTGGGCGTGTCGATGATGTGCCCGGGGCGCCAAACGCTGTCGATGTGGTCGGGCGTACACGAGCTGGAACCGTCGCTGCGATTTGAGATCGTGCCGGTAAGCGACCTCTATGACGAGCGCGAGACCGTCATGCGCAGCCTCGGTCGCGAGGTCGATGTGGTGCAGTCGAGTTTTTCGACCCCGCGCTGGGGTGACGCCTGCCAAAAGCTTCGCATTGTCAACGTGCCGTTTTATATCGACCTGCCGCGCACGAGCCCGCTGGCGCGCAAGAATCGCATTACGGTCGCCGACTTGGAGGGTATGCGCCTGCGCGTGCTCCGCCACGGCAACGACGCTATGGACAGCCTGCGTATCGATCTTTTGGCAGACGGCGGCGTGGACGTGATCGATGTGGATAGCTTCGACTTTGCGCTCTTTAACGAGGCGGAGGAAAAGGGTGACGCGGTGCTCACCTGCGGCGCATGGTCGGGGGTGCACCCGGCCTTTGTGGGCGTACCGTTCCTGTGCGGCCGCGAGGTGCCGGTCTTTTTGCACTATCCGCTCGAGCCGACCCTCCAAGTACAAAAATTCATCAACGCCATGGCACAACTTCTCAAATAGCCAAAAGAGTCCCGTCCCAAATTAGCTACCCTTTGCTACGGGTTTAGCGGTCCTCGCGTTGCGGCCCGGCTGCCTCGGCTGTCTTTACGCGGTTCTTGTCGATGTACATGTTTTTGTCGGCCTGGGAAAAGAGCTCGCGCATCGTAGGCGGTTCATCAAAATCACTGGAAAGCGCATAGCCCACCGCATAGCTGATAGGCATGTCGGGATGAGTCTCGGAATACTCGTTCACGTTCGCGCGAACCCGAGCGAGACAGGACTCCACGGCAGCTCGATCGGTATCTCGCAGCACCGCGATAAACTCATCGCCGCCGTCGCGGCCCACAAAGCAGGTCTCCGACGCCACGCGCCCCAGCTGCTGGGCAAAAGAACGGATGTATTCGTCGCCCTTCTCGTGGCCGAAGCTGTTATTGACCGTATGCAGATTGTTAAGGTCGAAGACGCACACCGCAACGGGCGCCTCCGCGGAGACAGGCTGCTCCTGCCCCAAGACCTCCTCGCACTTGTTCTTGTTGGGCAGTCCTGTGGCTTCGTCGAGATAGACTTTGTTCTGCAGTTCGCGATTGAGCGCGGCAGTTCGCACCGCGCGAACAAGTTCGACCGCAAAGGTCGCCACCAAGCCCATGATGTCGATGATCACCGGGCCCTCGAGATAGTTGAGCGCCGACGCCTTCTCCTGAGAGTAGTCCTCTGCGAGTCGCGTAGCATCGTCGCAAATGCCAAAGAACTCCTCGCTCATGGAGATGATGTCGGTGTTCTCATAGCCGACTTCGCGCACGCGGATGATCTCGGTGCAAAGCTCATCAAAATAATTTGCAAGCTCGGTCATCTTTGCCTGATACTCATCGTCGTCGAGACGGACGAGGTTGAGGTCGTCACTTCCGTAACGCAAACCGTTGATGTATGAATCCACGGCTTTGAGCAGGTCATCTTGAGGCTGGCCCGCATCCTCGAGCTTAACGATTCGCTGCGTGGTACCGCGCAACAGACCGGCGTAGTTGACCACACGCGCCGTGCCCTGGATATCGGAGACGAGCAGCATAACATTGATGAAGAAGAAGATGAGAACTGCCGTGAGCACCATCATGAGCAGGCGCACCGCCTGGCCGGCCTTCTTGGCGACAGAAGTATTCACAAGTTCACTCCCCTAAATGACAAAAGAACAGGTAGCACGCAGTGTGCTGAAATTCATGGGTGGTTAACTCTACCATATGGGCCAGCAGCCTCAAACTGCAGCAGACGCTCGTCCAAATTGGCGTGACGCTTGCCTTGTTGTTCTTGACCTGGCCGCGCTATCGGACATGCTTCTGGTCTTGGATCACCATGGGAAAGCTCATCCCGTTTTGTGCGTCTAGAGTGGGATGCGGTTTCCCAAAGGTGCCGTTAGGGGAAACCACATCCCGGTTTATGCCCCTGAAATGGGATGTCGTTTCCCGGAGGGGGCCCAGCGGGAAACGGCATCCCATTCTGGGCCCGAAAAGTGGGATACGGTTTCCGGCCGGCATGAAAAAAGCCTCCGCAGCTCGTGTGGCTGCGGAGGCTTTATTCGTTGCGGTGCATTGTGTTTGGGTCGTTGAGATGAGTCGATTTGCCCCGAAAGAGGAGGGCATTGATCTTAGGGTCATGCCCGACGAATGAGCGGCAAATCGGCCATCTCGGCGAGCCGAACTACTCCAGCTCAAACGCTCCGGTATAGAGCTGGTAGTAATACCCGCGCTTGGCAATCAGCTCGTCGTGGTTGCCGCGCTCGATGATGCGGCCGTGGTCCAGACAGATGATCGCGTCGGAGTTGCGCACGGTGGACAGGCGGTGCGCGATGACAAACGTCGTGCGGCCTTCCATGAGCTTGTCCATGCCGGCCTGCACGATAGCCTCGGTGCGGGTGTCGATGGAGCTCGTGGCCTCGTCCAGAATCATTGCCGGCGGATCGGCGACGGCGGCGCGTGCGATCGAGATCAGCTGGCGCTGGCCCTGCGACAGCTGCGCGCCGTTGCCGGTGAGCATGGTGTCGTAGCCGTCGGGCAGGCGGGTGATAAAGTCGTCCGCGCCCGCGAGCTTGGCCGCTGCGATGCACTCCTCGTCGGTGGCATCCAGGTTGCCGTAGCGGATGTTATCCATCACGGTGCCGGTGAACAGGTTTACGTCCTGCAGCACGACGCCCAGCGAGCGGCGCAGATCGGCCTTGCGGATCTTGTTGACGTTGATGCCGTCGTAGCGGATCTTGCCGTCGGCGATGTCGTAGAAGCGGTTGATGAGGTTGGTGATGGTCGTCTTGCCGGCACCGGTGGCGCCGACAAACGCGACCTTCTGGCCCGGCTTGGCAAACACGGACACGCCGTGCAGCACCTCGTGGTCGGGCGTGTAGCCAAAGTCGACGTTGTCCATGACCAGGTCGCCGCGCAGCGGCACGTACTCGATCTCGCCGGTTGCGCGGTGCGGATGTTTCCATGCCCACATGCCGGTGTGGTGGTCGGCCTCCTCGAGCTGCCAAGTGTCGGGGTTGACCTGCGCGTTGACAAGCGTCACGTAGCCCTCGTCGGCCTCGGGCTCCTCGTCGATGAGCTCAAAGATACGGTCGGCGCCGGCGAGGCCCATGACCACGGCGTTGATCTGCTGCGAGATCTGGCCGATCTGTCCGCAGAACTGCTTGGTCATGTTGAGGAACGGCACCACGACGGCGATGGACAGTGCCATGCCCGAGATGCTCAGGTTGGGCACGCCCAGCGCCAGGAAAATGCCGCCTGCCAGTGCAACCAGCACGTAGAGCAGGTTTCCCAGGTTCATAAGGATGGGCATGAGGATGTTGGCGTACATGTTGGCCTTCTGCGAGACCTCGAAGAGCTTTTCGTTGCGCTCGTCAAAATCGGCCTCGGCGGCAGACTCGTGGCAGAATGCCTTGACGACCTTCTGGCCGTTCATGACTTCCTCGATATGGCCCTCGACAACGCCGAGCTCGGTCTGCTGCGCAATAAAGAAGCGCGCGGAGTTGGAGCCGAGCAGCTTGGTCATAAAGGTCATAAAGGCGACGCCTGCCACAATGACCAGGCACATCCAAACGCTGTAGTACAGCATGATAAAGAACACCGTGACGATGACGATGGTCGTCATAAGCAGGTTGGGCAGCGACTGGCTGATCATCTGGCGCAGCGTGTCGATGTCGTTGGTGTAGTGGCTCATGATGTCGCCGCGCTGGTGCGTGTCGAAGTAGCGAATCGGCAGGTCCTGCATGCGGTTGAACATCTTCTCGCGCAGCTTCTCGAGTGAGCCCTGCGTGACGATGGCCATGGCGCGGTTCCAGAACAGCGAGGACAGGATGCCGACGCCGTAGATGCAGGCGAGGGTGGTCACGAGCTGTGCGATCTTGGGCTGTGCAGCTTCCCAATCGCCCGACTGCCACGATTCGCTAATAATCTGCAGGGCGCTCTGAAGGAAGGTCGCGCCGATGGAGTTGATGATGGCGCAGAGCACCACGCCGACGACGACGAGGGGCAAAAGCACGGGGTAGAAGCCAAAGAGCGTCTTGATGAGGCGCGACATGGTGCCACCCTTGCGGTTGAGCGCGCGCTCGGCGGTCGTTGCCTTACTCATGTGCCTCGCCTCCTTCCTGGGTCTGAGCTTGTGTTGCGGATGCCTCGGTGTCGGCTTCGACGGCCTCTTCGCCCTCGGCAGACATCTTGTTCTGCGAGGTGAAGGTCTCGCGGTAGATCTCGCTCGTCTTGAGCAGCTCGTCGTGGTTACCGATCTGCGCGATACGGCCGCCCTCCATGACGATGATGCGGTCTGCGTCCTGCACGGAGCTAATGCGCTGGGCGATGATGAGCTTGGTCGTGTTGGGCAGATAGCTTGCCAGCCCTGCGCGAATCTTGGCGTCGGTCTTGGTGTCGACGGCGCTGGTGGAGTCGTCCAGGATCAAGATCTTGGGGCGACGCAGCAGGGCGCGCGCAATGCACAGGCGCTGCTTCTGACCGCCCGAGACATTGGAGCCGCCCTGTTCGATCCAGGTGTCATAGCCCTTGGGGAAGCCGTCGACAAACTCGTCGGCGCAGGCCAGATGTGCCGCCTCGCGGACCTCCTCGTCGGTGGCGTTCGGGTCGCCCCAGCGCAGATTCTCGGCGATGGTGCCGCTAAACAGCACGTTTTTCTGTAGCACCATGGCCACTTGGTGGCGCAAGGCGTCCAAGTCGTAGTCGCGCACGTCCATGCCGCCCACGCGCACGGTGCCCTCGGTGGCGTCGTACAGGCGGGCGATGAGGTTTACAAGCGTGGACTTGGCCGAGCCGGTGCCGCCGATGATGCCGATGGTCTCGCCGCTCTTAATGTGCAGGTCGATATCGTCGAGCGCCTGGCGCTTCGCATGCGCGGAATACTTAAAGCTCACGTGGTCAAAGTCGATGGAACCGTCGGCAACCTCGAGCACGGGCTCGGCGGGATCGGCGATCGTGGGCTCGGCGGCTAGCACCTCGGTGATGCGGTGCGCCGATTCGTCGGCCATGGTCACCATGACAAAGATCATCGACAGCTGCATCAGGCTCATAAGGATCTGGAAGCCATAGGTAAAGATCGAGGAGAGCTGGCCCACGTCGAACAGGGTGCCCTGGCTCGTGATGATGAGCTTGGAGCCCAGGTAGATGATGACGACGAACGCGCCGTTGACGCAGATGTTCATCATGGGGTTGTTGAAGGCGAGCAGCTTTTCGGCGCGGGTGAAGTCCATCTGGACGTCGCGCGCGGCGGTGGCGAACTTCTCTTTCTCGTAGTCCTGGCGCACGTAACTCTTGACCACGCGCATGCCGGTGACGTTTTCCTCGACGGACTCGTTGAGCGCGTCGTACTTGCGGAACACGCGGGCAAAGATCGGGCGCACCTTATAGATGATAAAGAACAGGCCAAAGCCCAGCAGCGGAATGATGACCAGGTAGACCATGGCGACGCTGCCGCCCATGGCGTAGGCCATGGCAAAGGCAAAGACCAACACCAGCGGCGCGCGCACGGCGATGCGGATGAGCATCATAAAGGCCTGCTGCACGTTGTTGATGTCGGTGGTGAGGCGGGTGACGAGCGAGGAGCTCGAGAACTCATCGATGTTGGCAAAGCTGAACGTCTGGATCTTGTAGAACAGGTCGTGACGCAGGTTCTTGGCGAAGCCGCAGCTCGCATGACTGCAGGTGACGCCGGCAGCGGCACCAAAAGCGAGCGACGTCAGTGCGATGAGCACCAAAAAGCCTGCGGTGGGAAGCATCTGGGCGACGGTGGCACCGTCTTTGATGGCGTCGATCATGTCGGCGGTGATAAACGGGATCATCATTTCGCAGAGCACCTCGCCAAGCACCAGCAGCGGCGTGGCGATCGTGACCTTCTTGTAATCGCGGATGCTTCCCATGAGGGTTTTAATCATCCAGTTCCTCCCAGGTTACGCGGATTTTTTCGAGCATCTCGGCGAGTTGTTCGCGCTCGTCGTGGGTGAGGGCACCAAAGGCCTGCTCTCTAAAGCGAATGCGGGCTGCCTGGTCGATGCGGGCGTTTTCCCGGCCGGTTTCGGTCAGGCGAATGGTGAGCTGCCGTCGATCCTTGGGGTTACGGCTGCGCTCGATGAGGCCGTTGAGCTCGAGTTTGGACAGGATCTCGGAAAGCGACCCCGGCTTGAGGTCAAAGTGCATGCCGAGTTCCTGCTGCGACATCTCGCCGCCGGGTTGCTTGGCCAGCAGGCAGATGATGGGCGCCTTGCCGGACACGCCTCCGCCATGAAAATGCATGTAATGGCCGCAAAAGCCCAGGCCATTGAGGATGCGCTTGGCAAGCTTGTCTTCTGAGCTAACCGCTTCGGGTGCATCCGCCGGCTGTGACGGGTCGCCGCCGGGCTCGTGCGAACAAAGGTTAAGAGGTTCATCGCACATGAATTAGTGTTGCTCCTTTCTTTAGTTAGGTAGTGGAATTGTTTTGTGCCTAACCAATCTAGGAGCATGAGAAATGAATGTCAAGGTACCAAACTAGTGGTTACGCGGTTTTACCAAACCGCGTAACGGCTCGACGCTGCAAACCCGCCAGAGCGGCAATCTGCCTTTCAACTTCGGCGGCATGACCAGAAGGTCAATACCGCCTCGTTTCAAGGCACCTTGCTCACTCTGGCGGGTTTTCGCTGACTTCGCCAAAACATCGGCGTTGCCCGACCAGTCGTTTTGGCACTTAGGGACGTTCCTTATGTGCCGGCACTTGGGGACACTCCTTGGGCTAATTGCCGGGATAGTCGTTGGGGACGTTCTTGTTTGACTAGTCATTTAAGAACGTCCCCAACGACTACCTCGTTTTCGTAACCTTTTCGCAACAATGCGCTCTTCGCGACCGTAGCGCCCGCTCACAACGTCCCCTGCGCTACACTTAGTCGCACTGTGGCGCTGCTGCGCCGTGCCCGAACCAAGGGAGACCCTCATGAAGAATACTCAGCTGCTGCTGATCAACGATATGTGCGGCTACGGCAAGGTTGCGCTTTCCGCCATGCTGCCGGTGCTGTCGCATATGGGCTATCGCATCCACAACCTGCCGACGGCCCTTGTTTCCGATACGCTCAACTACCCCAAGTTCTACATCCACGACACCACGGAGTACGTGCGTCAGAGTCTTGCCATCTGGGAGGAGCTCGGCTTTGAGTTCGACGCTATCTCGACCGGCTTTATCGTGACCGAGGAAGAGACGCGTATCATCTCGGACTTTTGCCACCGTCGCGCGCAAAAGGGCACCAAGGTGTTCGTCGACCCCATCATGGGCGACAACGGCAAGCTCTACGCCGGCGTGCCCGAGTCCACGATCGGTCTCATGCGCAGCCTGCTCGAGTGCGCCGACTACGCGGTGCCTAACTACACCGAGGCCTGTCTGCTCACCGATACGCCTATTGCCGAGCAAATCACGCCCGACGAGGCCCGCGTCCTTGTGGACGCCATGCGCGCGCTGGGCGCCAAGTCGGTGGTCATTACGAGCGCTGTGGTCGACGGCGCGAACGCCGTTATCGGTTACGACCACGTGGCGGGGGAGTACTTCATGATTCCCTTCGACCTGATCCCGGTCTACTTCCCGGGCACGGGCGACACGTTCTCGGCGGTGCTCGTCGGTCGCGTTATGGCCGGTTGGAGCCTGCAGCGCGCAACGGCCGATGCCATGCGCGTGGTGGCCGAGCTTATCGAGCGCAATGCCGACCAGGATGATAAGTCCGCCGGCCTTCCCATCGAGGCCTGCTTGGACGTGATCGACCATGAGTAACGCTGGCGAGGGCGGCATCAAGCCTGCGGGCGAGAGCAAGCCGCTCGGTGCGCCGCGAGGCAAGCGTCCGCGCATCCGCGTGAGCTGCGTGGACCAGCTGGGTGCGTGCCGCTGCCACCATGGTCACAAGCCGGGCGACGTCTTTGACTTCGACCGAGACCGCGGCAGGATGTGCGCCATGGCCTGCCATGTGGGCTTTCCCTATATCGATATCCTGCGCTATGGCGGAACCGTGCCTGGCAACGAGCCCGGCACGGCAAAGTTCTGCTGCCCCGAGGTCGATACGCTGAACGTCTGGCTTGCCGAGGTCGTCGACGAGTAGTCGAGCGAATCAATCGAGCGAGGTTTTTCTCCCTCAATAATAACGAGCGTGGATTTTCTCCCGTTTAGAGCGCGCTTGAACGCTCAAAGTGGGAGATCATCCACGCTCGTTTTATGCCGATGGCGTAGCACGTGCGTCCGCGTGCTCGCTTGCCTATAACTGCTCGAGCATAGCGGTGCAGCCGGCGAGCACATCGCGGTAGGTGGCATCGAAGTTACCGGTGTACCAGGGATCGGCCACGTCGCCGGGACGATCGGTCCAATCGAGCAGGCGCGAGATCTTGCCATCGGGGTCCTTCCCAAAAATTCGGTACAGGCCGCGGGCGTTCTCGTCGTCCATATAGACAATGTGGTCCCAGTCGCCATACTCCGCGCGACGCACCTGGCGGGCACGGTGCGCAACGACGGGAATCCCGACTTCACGCAGCTTGGCGACCGTGCCATGATGCGGCGGGTTGCCGATCTCCTCAGTTGAGGTCGCAGCGGAGTCAATGACAAACTCCACCTCGCGCCCAGCGCGGCGCACTAGCTCGGTAAACACGGACTCAGCCATCGTCGAGCGACAGATATTTCCATAACAGATAAACAGTACACGTTGCATATGCGGTTTCCTTTCGATCGCCATCATCGAGCTCGAGTATCGCATCTACGCCTGCGCCATCGCCCTCTTGCGCTCCCAGCGAGCCAACTTAATCGTCACCAGCGTAAGCACCCAGGCCACAAGCGAGAACGCGGCACCCACTGCGCCTACATATGCAATGCCAACGCTGCTTACCACGGCGCCGCCCACTGCGGTGCCAAACGAAATGCCGACGTTAAACGCCATGGGCTCAACCGAACTTGCGAGTACCATCGACTTGGGATGGCGGCTGCGTGCCACATCCATAAAGTGTGTGATGCACGACACCGAGAACAGGTACATGAGCAGCGCCAAGCTAAAGACAAAGACCAGCGCGAGCGGCATGGTGCCGCCCAAAGCAAACAGCCCGAGTAACGCCGCAGCCTGCAACACAAACGTCACAAGCAGCGCCTTCATGCCAAAGCGCGCATCGATCCACCCGCCCAGGATGTTCGAGATCAGGCAGAACACGCCGTAGGCCATGAGCGTGGTGCTGGCTTCGACCGTGCCCATGTCCAGCACCTGCTCAAGATAAGGCGTCACGTAGCCGTAGAACACATAGACCGAGCCCACGCCAAACAAGAAGATGAGCATGCCGGTAATGATACTCGGCTCGCGTAGTAGCCCCGCCTGCTCGCGGAAGGTGGCGGGCTCATCGGTCTGCCCGGCGCGAGGCATAAACGCCACGAGCGCGCTGCAGATCAAAACGGCAAAGGTCAGCGTGCCGTACATGGCCACGTGCCAGTCGAGCGTGTCGGCCACAAACTTGCCAATCGAGGTTACAAAGACCATTGCCACGGAAAACGCACCATATACCACCGAGATGGCAAGCGAAGTTTGCTGCGGGGACAGCAGCTCGGGGATGTACGTCACGCCCACGGCGAGCAGTGCGCCCGAGACGGAGCCCAGGATGATGCGCGAGATGAACAGCACCTGGAAGTTGGGCGCCAACGCCATGATCAGGTTGCCGAGCACAAAGACGATGCTGTAGCACACGAGCAGCTGGTAGCGGCGAAAACGCCCCGTGCTGAGCGCGAGCACCGGCGTCGCGATAGCGTAGACCAGTGCGAACACGCTAATAAGTTGGCCTGCGGTGGCAAGCGATACGCCGAGTTCCGTTGCCAAGTCACTTTCGATGCCGATGACCACGAACTCGGAGCAGCCGAGCGAGAATCCCAACAGCACGAGCAGCGCCAGGCAGAGCTTGGTGCGCGCGGGGGAGAGCGCGGCGGCGGTTGACTTACTTTTAGGCGTGGTTGCGGCGGTCAAGGTTGTCACTCCAATGTCGCATGAATAAGCGGGATTCAATCCCTGCAACTCTAACAGAATGTGAAAAGGGACAGTCCCTTTGTCACATTGCGCTGCCGGCCAGTCGCCCAAACCGTCACAACATTCGTTGAAAAACTTAAAAACGAGGAAAAGCGTCGAATGTTGTGATGGTTTTCCTATCTGTGCCGGCGAGCCGCCGTGCCGTCTGGGGGTATAAGACTAGCGAGTGTTTATTTGCGAGGCCTAAGGGGCGCCCCGTATGGATATCGATAACTTTGAATGGTGGTATAGCGAGGGTGAGGCTCCGGACGAGGGGTGGGACGAGCCTACGCCGCGTGGCGTGTCGAGCGACGAGGACGAGACCGGCAACGACGTCGCCGCCGACTCGGACGCCGCCCTCGACCCTGTCGAGCCCCTGACCTTCGAACAAGCTTGGGCCCAGGCCGAGGCAGACGAGGCCAAGGCTGACGCTACGGCCACGCTCGGCGAGCCAGCCGACATGTCGATCTCTCCGGCAAAGACCCCGCAGCTGCGTCACACGATCGACCCCGACAGCACGGCATCCTTCAGCATTCTCGACGTGCCCTCGCAGGGCGCTCAGGCGCCCGCACCCACACGTCGCCCCAATCTGTCTCGTGAGGAAGATGCAGGACGTCGCTCGCCGCTCGGCCCCATCCTTATCGCCTTTATGGCCGGCGTTATCGCATGCTCGGTAATTGGAAACGTCTGGAGCCATGTCGAACAACAGCGAAAAGACGCCGCCAAGGTCGAGATGTCTGTCGAGCAATCGCTCGGCCGCACGCGCTCGGTACATGTGTCGGTCGAGGTCAAGGACGGCGCGACGTGGGACACCGCGCGCGGCGACAGCCAAATGCTCATCCATATCGTGGGGCGCACGCTCAAAGGGCAGACGATCGACGAGTATCAATACGTCAATTCCGCTGGTGACGGCATCGAGCTCAAGCCCGGCGACTACGAGCTCACCGTCGATGAACCGCCCGTCGCCACCGACGGCATGCGCTTCCGTGCCTCAAAGCGCATGGTCCCCGTGAGCTTTAACTCACAGGCGTCCGATACGGTCGACACCACACCGCAGGGCGGGTTCGACCTTTACGTGGATACACAGTAGGCGCTCGCCGCTCATTCCTCTATGGCTACTCAATAATCGCCTGCCGTCCCGTCCCGCCGCCAAGAGTGGGACAATAGCCCTCGACACTATTGTTTACTTTTGGAGGAAGTAGCATGTCTACCGTCACTACCATCAAGCGCGGCGGCCTCACCGCGGCCATCGATTCCATGGGCGCCCAGCTCACGAGCCTTGCCCTCAACGGCAACGAGTATCTATGGCAGGGCGACCCCGCCTTTTGGGGCAAGCACGCGCCCATCTTGTTCCCCATTGTGGGTTCGCTGCGCAACAACACGGCAGCGTCTGCGGCCGGCACCTGCGAGATGCCGCGCCACGGACTCGCGCGCATTGTCGAGCACAAGCTGGTCGAGGTTTCGGAGGACGGCTCCTCGGTAACGTACGAGATTACCGATACGCCCGAGTCGCTCAAGGCGTTCCCGTTCCACTTTAAGCTCAACATGACCTATGCCTTGACCGGCGACGCCACCCTCACGCAGACCTTTGCCGTCACCAACACCGGCGACGTGGACCTGCCGTTCTCGGTGGGCGGCCACCCCGCATTTAACGTGCCCGCCCCCGGTGCCGAGGACGAGGCGTTCGAGGATTACGAGCTGGCGTTTACCGAGGCTTGGACTAACGAGGCCCCTATCATCACGCCCGACGGTCTTATGACGTTTGAGGGCAGCTACAAGGCGCCCGATAACTCTGACGTGCTGCCCATCACGCACCGTAGCTTCGATAACGATGCCATCATGTTCACCGATACTCCGGGCTCCACGCTCACGCTGCGCGGCCGCAAGTCGGGCCACGGCGTCAAGATCGACTTTGAGGGCTTTAAGTACATTGGCGTGTGGTCTGCCGCCAACGACGCTCCGTTTGTGGCGCTCGAGCCCTGGACCGGTCACACCACCATGGACACCGAGGACGATGTCTTTGAGCACAAGGTCAACACCATCACCTTGGCTCCCGGCGCTACCGACAAACGTAGCTTTAGCGTCACCTTGCTCTAGAGGTTCCGCCGTTCTAACGAACAGCGGACCGGTCGACGTTGCGCGCCACCCAGAGCGACAATTTGTCATTCAAAAGGCACGGCATGACCAGAAGGTCTATGCCGTGCCTTTTTCATGCCACTTGTTTGCTCTGGACGTCGCTCGCCGGCATTGCCAAAACATCGGCGTCCCCAATGACTACCGCGTGTCTATTAATTTTTCGAGCTTGTGCTGCGCTGCTGGTCGCTGGCGTATATCCTGTTAAGTCGTCAGCATACGATTCAACAGGGAAGGCAGATTATGCATTCTCCCCATCAACGCGACGCGCATCCACAGCCGGTATGCAGCCGTCGCATCTTTTTGGGTAGTGCTCTCGCTGCGAGCGCTTCTGTCGTCGCCGGCGCACTTGCCGGTTGCCAGCGCCCCTCCACGCTGGAAGTAGTTCAGCCCACGACGGGTGGCGGTCGCGACGACCTGTCCGATTCCGTGATCGGCAAGGACAAGATCCGCATCGGCATGGAGGCGGCCTACGCCCCGTACAACTGGCAGGTCTCCGAAGCCAGCGAGTACACCATCCCCATCGACAACGTGCAGGGCGCCTATGCCGATGGTTACGACGTGCAGATCGCCAAGATCGTCTGCAAGGCCCTCGGTGGCGAGCCCGTTGCCGTCAAACAGAGCTTCTCGGGCCTTATCGACTCGCTCAACAACGGCCAGATCGACCTCATCATCGCCGGTATGAGCGCCACGCCCGAGCGCGAGGAGTCCGTCGGCTTTTCCGACCCGTACTTTATCGGTTACTTTGGCCTGTTCGTAAAAGAGGGCTCGCCCTATCAGAATGCGACCAAGCTCAGCGACTTTAGCGGCGCAACGGTCCTCGGCCAAAAGGACACCATGCTCGATACCGTCATCGACGAGATCCCGGGCGTTGTCCACAAAAACCCGGTCGACTCGGTCCCCACGGTGTTTTCGAATCTGCTGCAGGGCACTTGCGACGCCGTGACCTACAACACTGAGAACGAGAAGGGCTATATGGCCCAAAACCCGGGTATCGTGCCGATTCAGTTTGCCGATGGCGAGGGCTTTAAGCAGGAGGTCACGGCAAACGTCGGCTGCCGCAAGGGCTCGGATAAGCTGCTTAAGCTCATCGACAAGACACTCAAGGGCATTAGCCAAGAGGAGCGCGACCAAATGTGGGACGCGTGCCTCGACCGTCAGCCGGCATAGGGAGGCAGCATGAAAACCATTAATCGTCTGGCCTCCTTTATCAAGGCCGACCACCGTTATGTATACCTGGGCACGAGCGTCATCGCGGCGCTCGGCCTGGCGTTTAGCCAACGCAACCCCACGCCGATGAGTTTCTTGGCCCCCACCGGTATCTTCCAGGATTGCCTTTGGGCGATTCTTTGGGCCTGGCTCGTCGTGTCGGCGGCGGCGTTGGTCACCAAGCTTATGCACTGGAGCGACTATCGCGTAAAGTCGCCGTTCGCATCCGAGCGTTGCCGTCGTGGCGCACGCCTGGGCAGCTACGTCGTGGTCGCCATCGCGGCAGTTTTCTTTATCGACCGCTGCGTCATGTCGTTTATCGACCTGGTGCAGGTGAGTATTGTCTCGGACTCCAACCCCAGCGACTTTTTGTCGAGCCTGGTCTACATGACCTACAAGAGCGGGGACTTCTTCATTCGCGGTATCGAGATCACCATCGCGCTTGCCACCTTCGGCACCGTCATTGCCTTTTTCCTGGCGCTGCTTTTTGTGTTCCTGCGCATTCAGACCTTCGATCGCGTGGACAACGACCTGGTGCGCTTCTTTAAGAGTATCGGCCGCGGCTTTGCGACCGTCTACTCCACCATCGTGCGCGGCACGCCCATGATGGTCCAGGGTCTGCTCATCTATTACGCGGGCTTCACCGTTTTGCGCGGCATGGGCTTCGAGACCGCTCAGGCCAACCAGATTTGGAGCACTTTCACCGCCGGTCTCGTTACCATCTCGCTCAATTCCACCGCCTACATGATGGAGGTCCTGCGCGGCGGCATCGAGTCCATCGATCCCGGCCAGGCCGAGGCAGCACGCTCGCTGGGCCTGTCGCAGTGGCAAGCCATGCGCAAAGTCGTGTTCCCCCAGGGCATTAAAAACGCGATCCCGGCGCTCACCAACGAGCTCATCATCAACATCAAGGACTCGTCGGTGCTCTCGGTTATCGGCGTGTTCGACCTCATGTACGCCACCACCACCGTCGCCGGCGTGTACTACCGCCAGATGGAGGTCTACTGCGTGGCGCTCGTGGTCTACCTGATCCTGACGCTCGTGGCGAGCCGCCTGCTCGAGGCCTTTGGCAAAAAGCTCGGCGCCGAGGCTCCGGTCACGCTGCCCAGCTCCAACTAGGCTTAGGACGAGGAGAATCATCATGGCAGATACCGCCATTACCGGCGTTGCGGCCGCCGCACAGACCAATGAGCCGCTCATCCGCGTCGAGGGCCTGCGCAAGAGCTTCGGCTCGCTCGAGGTACTCAAGGGCATCGACCTGTCCGTTAACCCCGGCGAGGTCGTCACCATTATCGGAGCCTCGGGTTCGGGTAAGTCGACCTTCCTGCGCTGCCTCAACCTGCTCGAGACCCCGGACGCGGGCCACATCTGGTTCCACGGCCAGGACCTCACGGCCGAGCGCTGCAACATCAACAAGTTGCGTGAGGACATCGGCATGGTGTTCCAGGGCTTTAACCTATTCAACAACATGGACGTGCTCGACAACTGCACGCTCGCGCCCGTCACGCTCAAAAAGATGAGCAAGGCCGAGGCCGAGAAAGTCGCGATGGAGCATCTGACGAGCGTGGGGCTCGAGAAGTTCGCGCACGCCGCCGTGGGTCGCCTGTCCGGTGGTCAAAAACAGCGCGTGGCCATCGCGCGCGCTCTGTGCATGAATCCGCAGATCATGCTGTTCGACGAGCCGACCTCCGCACTCGACCCCGAGATCGTGGGCGAGGTGCTCGAGGTCATGCGCAAGCTCGCGGCTGACGGCATGACCATGGTCGTCGTCACGCACGAGATGGCCTTTGCCCGCACGGTGTCCGACCGCGTGGTCTTTATGGACAAGGGCGTAGTGCTCGAGGATGCCGCGCCGGCGGAGCTCTTTGGCAACCCCAAGCACCAGCGTACCCGCGAGTTCCTTTCGCGTTATCTCGAGGACAAGTAACCGACCGCAAACGCTTATGTAGCAGGGCCGCTCCGGTGGGGCGGCCCTCGTCATCACAATCGAAAGGATGTCATGGCCGAGGTTTGGCGCTTCTTTGCGCATGAGGATGATTTTGCCGATTTGGACAAGGCCGGCGCATGCGAGCGCCTGGGCCGTGTGCTGTCGTTTCCGACCATTTCGAGCATGGATGCCGAGGCAGTGGACTGGCAGCCGTTCGACGACCTGCGCGCCTATATGCAGCAGGCCTGGCCGCACGTATTTACAGCGGGTAAGGTCGAGCTCATCGATCATTCGTTGCTGGTGACGCTTTCCGGCTCCGACCCCGCACTCAAGCCCGTTGTGCTCATGGGTCACATGGACGTGGTCCCCGTGGTGCCGGGTACCGAGGACGACTGGACGTACGCCCCCTTTAGCGGGCATGTAGACGACACCTACATTTGGGGTCGCGGCGCCATCGATATGAAAGACCAGGTCGCAGGCATTCTCGAGGCGGTTGAGTATGCGCTGGCGCACGGTTGGCAGCACGAGCGCACGCTGCTCCTGGCCTTTGGCCAGGACGAGGAGACTACGCAGTATGGCGCAGGCGCCATCGGCCGCGCGCTCGAGGAGCGCGGCATTGAGCTTGAGTACCTGATCGACGAGGGTGACTACCGCATCGTTCCAGCTGCCGAGTATGGCGCGGGCGAGGGCTGGCTTATGCATGCCGACCTTGCCGAGAAGGGCTACGCCGATATCGTGCTCAAGACGAAGAGCGAGGGCGGGCATTCGTCCAACCCCTACGGCGGCACATCGCTCGAGGTGCTGAGCCGTGCCATCACCGCAATCTGCGATATCGAATGGCCGACGCGCGTGACCGACCTGCTTGCCGCGCAGCTCGTCGAGCTGGGGCTCTATACCGCCGATGAAATTGCCGCCAACGGGGGTGCCATTGTCCGCGATTGCCTCGCCAGCAAGAAGCTCTATCCGCTCGTGACCACCACCTGCGCGCCCACGCAGGTCGAGGGTGGCAGCACCGGCGCCAACGTAATGCCGCAGGATATGTGGGCCAATATCAATTTCCGTATGCTCGAGGGCACGAGCGTGGCCGATGTCGTGGCCCGCTGCCGCGTCGCCGTTGCCGAGGCGGGGCTCGCCGACCGTGTCGAGGTCGAGCTCGGCCCCGGCAGCTCCGAACCCTCGCCGTCTCCGCGCATCGGCGGACCGGGACTCGAGGCGGTTCGCTCCATCGCCGTCCGCTATTTCCGTGATCCAAAGGGGACGGAGGAAAACGGATCATCCGAGCCGTTGGCGATTGTCCCCTCGACCGTGATCGGCGCGACCGACGCTGCCAACTACCAGCGCATTTGCTCCGAGTGCATTCGCTTCTCGGCCTTTGTGGTTGATGACGACGAGTGTGATCGCGGCGTCCACGGCACCAACGAGCGCATCACCCGCCGCGCCTACCTCCAGGGTGTCCGCTTCCTCATCGCCCTGCTCCACAAGCTCTAGAATCTGACAAAGGGACTGTCCCTTTGTCAGATTCCGTGCGGGTTATATGCAGGTTTGCCTGCGCACGCTATCATATATGGGTTAGACCGCAATTATGTACCCCATACGCGAAGGGATGCGCATGTATCTGAAGATCGACATGTTCTAGCTGGGCTTACCCCCGCAGCGGCGCCCCGCGCCCCATCAATTCTGCCGATTTTCACCTTCACGCATATAAAGGAGTCCGTCATGCGCGACAAGCTCGAAAAGATCATCAAGGCCTACGAGGAGCTCGAGAAGAAGCTTTCCGACCCGGCCGTCGCCTCCGATATCAAGGAGTTCACGCGTCTCAACAAGGAGTACGCGCACCAGTCCGACCTCATTGCTGCCTCGCGCGAGTACATCGGCGCGCTCGATGACATCGAGGCTGCCAAGGAAATGCTGCACGATACCACTGATGCCGATGAGAAGGAGATGCTTCAGATGGACATCTCCGAAAACGAGGCCAAGCTTCCCCAGCTCGAGGAAGACATCAAGTACATGCTCATTCCGAGCGACCCCAACGACGACAAGAACACCATCGTCGAGATTCGCTCCGCCGCCGGTGGCGACGAGGCGGCCATCTTTGCCGGCGACCTGTACAAGATGTATCAGCGCTTTTGCGAGTCGCGCGGCTGGAAGACCACCGTGCTCGACTCCAGCCCCAGCGAGGCCGGTGGCTTTAAGTCCATTGAGTTCAAGGTCGAGGGCGACCGCGTCTACTCCGTTATGAAGTTCGAGTCCGGCGTGCACCGCGTCCAGCGCGTTCCCAAGACTGAGTCCCAGGGCCGCATTCAGACCTCCACGGCTACCGTCGCCGTACTTCCCGAGGCCGAGGAGATCGACGTCCAGATCAACCAGTCCGACCTGCGCATCGACACCTACTGCGCCTCCGGCCCTGGCGGTCAGTGCGTTAACACCACCTACTCCGCCGTGCGCATCACCCACCTGCCCACCAACACCGTGGTGCAGTCGCAGGAGCAGCGTTCCCAGATCCAGAACCGCGAGGTCTGCATGCAGATGCTGCGCGCCCGTCTGTACGAGATGGAACTCGAGAAGCAGCAGGCCGAGCTCGGTGCCGAGCGCCAGAGCCAGATCGGCCACGGCAACCGTTCCGAGAAGATCCGTACCTACAACCAGCCCCAGGACCGCGTGACCGATCACCGCATCGGTTTCAACTCCACCTACAACGGCGTCCTTCTGGGTGACCAGCTCGGCACCGTGATCGAGGCGCTCGCTGCCGCCGAGCGAGCCGAGAAGCTGGCACAGGCCGTGTAGTAGGTTCCGCCGTTCTACCGAACGGCGGACCGGCCGACGCTGCGCGGGCCGCATTTGGACAATCTGACGTTCAACTTCAAGGGCGCGACCAGAAGGTCAGCGCCCTTTCGTTTCACGTCACCTTGTCTCAAATGCGACCCGCTCGCTGTCCGTCCTCTACCTGCGGCGCTGCCTTGCTCCGGATGCGGTATGCTCAACCTGCGGCGCCTTAGAGGTAGTCATTGGGGACGTTCTTAAATGACTAGGTTGGGCACATTGCTTTGAGATGTTATTCAATCGGCTTTGATGGCCATGAAGCCGGCTACCTGCTCAAAGAAATTAGCGGCATTTATCTGCTATTGAAAATAATGCTCAAAAAATCGTTCAAGAAGTCGCAGTGCATTTTTTGATGCGTCGCACGTCAAGTGATTTGGCAAGTTCTTGGTTAGATATTGGTCAGTTTTGGGTCAACCTTGCCAAAAGCTTGACGAATGCAGATTTAGACGTCGACGAATGAACACTTTGAGCGAGCTCGGTGCAAAAATCTGGGCTGATTCTCGATAATCGCCTTCAATCGTCCCTTGCCAAGCGCTGGCCTCGCGTACAATCTGCTCCGACATTCGCGCGCCGTCCGGCGCTTAAGAGGGGGGGCCCCATGGCAAACGAGATTTGGACCATCAAGCGTTGTCTCGAGTGGACCAAGGAGTACCTGGCCGAGCGCGGCGAGGAGCACCCCCGTCTTTCTGCCGAGTGGCTGCTGTGCGCCGCCACGGGCCTGGCGCGCATTGACCTATATATGCGTATGGACGAGACGCTTAACGCGGCCCAGCTCGAGACCATGCATGCGGCCGTTGTCCGCCGCGCTAAGGGCGAGCCGCTGCAATACATCACCGGCAGCACGCAGTTTCGCATGATCGACGTCGCGTGCGCCCCCGGTGTGCTCATTCCGCGCCCCGAGACCGAGATGCTCGTCGAGGAAGTCCTCAATTATCTGGATGCCGAGGTGCTGAGCCCCGAGGCTGCTGCCCGTCAGCGTGTTGAGCTGCCTTGGAACGATGAGGTCGAAGAGGCCCGCAAAGCCGAGGCGGCGCTGGCCGACGAGCGCGCGACTGCCGAGCGCCGTGCCGCTAACCTGACGGCTGCCGATGAGGCGGCGTTAGGCGGCGACGTGCTGGGCAGCCGTGCCTATGCCGAGGAACTGGCCGACCGCGAGGCCGAGGAAGCCGCCGCGCAGGCAGCAGAAGCCGAAGCCGCGGAAGCCGCCGAGTCCGAGCTCGACGAATACGGCATCGCCATCGAGGGTGCCGGCCAGGAGACGGCTTCAGCTCAGGATGCCGCTGCGCCTGCCCCAACCGAGCCCTGCACTGCCCGCGTTCTCGAGGTCGGCTGCGGCACGGGCTGCATTTCGCTCTCCCTTGCCTGGGAGCGCCGCGGCCACGTTACCTGCACCGCCACCGATATCGAGCCGCGCGCCATCGATCTGGCCACCAAAAACCGCGACGCCCTCGGCCTCACGGCAGATGAGGTTGCCTTTAGCCTCACCAACCTGGTGAGTTCCATTCCCCGCGAAGAGTGGGGCACCTTTGATGTGCTCGTCTCCAACCCGCCTTACATCCCGACCGACGTCATGCGCTCGCTGCCGCACGAGGTCAAGGACTTTGAGCCCGACCTGGCGCTCGAGGGCGGCGCCGACGGCCTCGATATCTTCCGCCGCCTGCTCAATGCGGCGCCTTACATGTTGCGCGCCGGCGGCCTGTTTGCCTGCGAGCTCTACGAGGGTGCCCTCGATGCCGCGGCCGAGCTCTGTCGCCAGGCAGGCCTTTCGGACGTGCGTATCGTCCATGACCTCACCGATCGCCCCCGCATCGTCCGAGCCATCGTCACCGAGCCCAAACAGCGCCAGTAATATTTATTAACTGGTTAGCAAAAATTATAAAGTAGTTTATAATTAGGACGGCTGAAAGAGGTCGGCCCATGCAACCTCCTACCTTTCGGGAAATCATTGCCCTACTCAAGCACGATGGATTCGTGAAGGTCGCGCAAGTCGGTAGTCATGCTAAGTATGTTTCTGGTGACCGTGTTGTCACCGTGAACGGCTCTGGTGGTGATCGACCAAAGAAGGGCACGTGGGCAAGTATTCGTCGCCAAGCTGAATGGTAGTTGGAGGCAAAATGAGGCAGCGATTTACCTATGACTGCGTTCTCATAAAAGAAGACGACGGTTACTGCGCCAGTTTCCCGCAGATTCCCGGCGCCTTTGCCGATGGCGATACGCGCGAAGAAGCGATTGCCCACGCCACCGAGGCACTGATGGCGTTTTTGGCCGACGACCTCAACAACGGTTTGACTCCGGCAGGGTACGAACGCTCGGCCGAGGTCGTGGCCCTTTCAGTCGAAATCGACCACGAGGACGCTCGGGAAGCGGCGTGCCGAACATTTAAAGACGCAGCGCTGGACCTCAAAGTCTCCGCTCCGCGGATTACCGCGCTGGTCAAAGCCGGAAAGCTCGATGTTGAACTTGTCGACGGCCGTCGGATGATAACGATAGACAGCATCGAGCGCTACGCCGCCCAAGAACGCCACGCCGGCAGGCCAAAGAAGTTCGTCGCAGTCCAATAACCCCCTCACTTTCACCGACTACTAGAGCCGCTCACCAAACCAACATGCGCTCTGGGCAAATAGGTTGAACGTTTCGTGCGAGAATGCCCCACAGTAAACAAACTTGCACCGGAGCGTAAGGGGCTGGCATACACATGCAGACGGTCTATCGGGTATACGAGGGAACGCGCGAGCCGCATCGGCTTGCCGTCGAGCGCACGGCCGAGGTGCTCGGCCGCGGCGGCCTGGCCTTGATTCCGACCGAGACCGTCTACGGTGTCGCCGTGGCAGTCAACGCCTTCTCGGGCGCCGTGCCCCAAGATACAAGCGAATTCCCATCGTGGCCGCGCGATCCGCAGGCTGCCGTCAATGGCGCCGCAGTTCCTGCGCTCGGCACCGGCTATCGCCGTATCTTCACTCTCAAGCAACGTGAGCTCACGCAAACCGTCGCTTGGCTGGTCGATGGCGTCGAAGCACTCGACCGCTATGGCGTGGATATCCCGGAAGATGCCCGCGTACTCGCGCGACGATGCTGGCCGGGAGCCCTGACTATCGTGGTCAAGGCAGCCCCCTGCGTGCCGACCTTTATGCGCGCTGCCGACGACACCGTGGCCCTGCGCGCTTCGGCCTCTCCCGTGGTCCAAGCGCTCATCCGCGCCTGCGGCAGTCCCCTTGCCTGCACGAGCGCCAACACGCACGGCGCGCCTTCGCCGGCAAGCTTTGCCGCCGTCGAGGGTCGCATCCTGGAGGGGGTCGATGTTGCCGTCGACGCCGGTGAGACCCCGTGTCGCGACGCCTCGACCATCGTGTCGTTCCAGCACGGCGGGCTCCAGATCCTGCGCCAAGGCGCACTTCCCGCATCAGAGATTGAGCGGGTCCTGTCCGACCCGATGCAATAGAAGGGTGTAAGCGATGTCGTTGAATCTGGGCAGCCTGGGCATGGAAGATGCCTCGTTTAACTTTGGCGGTTCCTACATCATGGCGCTCGACTGCGGCACTACCTCGGTACTCGCGGCCATTGTCGACGAATACGGCTGCATCGTTGCCCAGGCGCGTCGTAGCGTCAAAACCAGCTTCCCGCGCCCCGGCTGGGTGGAGCAGGATCCCACGGAGGTGCTTGCCAGCCAGATCGGCGTGATGATGGAGGTTCAGTTTAAGAGCGGCATCCATTCCGATCGCATCGCCGCCATCGGCATCTCCAACCAGCGCGAGACCACGGTGGTCTGGGACCGCGTGAGCGGCCAGCCCATCTATAACGCCATCGTATGGCAGTGCCGTCGTACCGCGCCGGCGATCGACGCGTTGGTTGAACAGGGTTGCGAGGAGCTGGTGCGCTCCCGCACGGGACTTACGCTTGACCCGTATTTCTCGGCCTCCAAGGTGCAGTGGATTCTCGACAACGTCGACGGCGCACGCGAGAGCGCGGCGGCGGGCGACCTCATGTTTGGCACCATCGACACCTGGCTCATCTACAACCTCACCGGCGGCCAGGTCTTTGCCACCGACTACACCAATGCCAGCCGCACGGCACTCTTTAATATCCATACGCTCGATTGGGACGACGACCTGCTGGCGCTCTTTGACGTTCCACGTTCCATGATGCCCGAGGTTCGCTGGAGCTCGGGCGACTACGGCCGCGTCGCGAGCGACATCATGACCAACATGCCGCCCATCATGGGCGTGGCGGGCGACCAGCAGGCATCGCTGTTCGGCCACTGCTGCTTCTATCCCGGCCAGACCAAAAACACCTATGGCACGGGCTGCTTTATGCTCATGAACACCGGTGACGAGATCGTCGAATCCAAGAATGGCCTGGTCTCCACCATCGGTATCGCTGCGGACGGCAAAGTCAGCTATGCGCTCGAGGGCTCTATTTTTGCCTCCGGTTCAACGATGAACTGGCTTCGCAACAGCATGGGCATCATCTCGAGCGTGAGCGAGTCGGCACAACTCGCCGCTTCGATTAGCGACAACGAGGGCTGCTACTTCGTTCCCGCCTTTGCAGGTTTGGGTGCTCCCTGGTGGGACCCGCATGCCCGCGGTATCGTGTGCGGTCTGACCGGCGCCTCGAGCCGTGCGACCATCGTACGTGCCGCCTGCGAATCCATGGCATATCAGAGCTACGACGTGCTGCGCGCCATGGAGCAGGACGTGGGGCTTTCGATTGAGCGCCTGTCTGTCGATGGCGGTGCCTCGCGCAACGAGTTCATCATGCAATTCCAGGCCGACCTGCTGGATATCCCCGTGCTGCAATGCGAGACGGTGGAGACCACGGCAATCGGTGCCGCGTACTTGGCGGGTCTTGCCGTCGGCTATTGGGAAGACCTTGAAGAGCTGGAGCAAAATGCCCAGATCGTTAGGACCTTCCTTCCCCATATGTCCGCCGAGCGTCGCGAGCAAAACCTTGCGGGCTGGCGTGATGCAGTCAAGCGCTCGCTCAGTACCGCACAGTAGGGCTGCGATGGGCTGCTCGATACAACAAACCGCTAAACTTATGCATGGCGTGCGGCGGCAACATTGCTGCGCGCCTTGTCAGCAAGGCCGTTTTGCGGCTGCAACGAAAGGGGCAATCAACCCATGACCGTCACCTACGATGCGTCCCGTGTGACGCTTGTCGATCATCCGCTCGTCCAGCACAAGCTGTCGATCCTGCGCGACAAAAACACCGGCACCAACCAGTTCCGTCAGCTCGTGCGCGAACTCGCGCTTTTTGACGGCTACGAGGCCATGCGCGACCTGCCTATGGAAGACGTCGAGGTCGAGACCCCCATCACTACCGCCACGTTCAAACAGCTTGCCGGCAAGAAACTCGCCATCGTGCCCATCCTGCGTGCGGGCCTTGGCATGGTCGACGGTATCCTCGACCTGGTGCCCTCCGCTCGCGTGGGCCACATCGGCATGGAGCGCGACGAGGTCACCCACGAGCCGCACGAGTATTACTGCAAGATGCCCAAGGATATCGACCAGCGCATCTGCCTGGTCGTCGACCCCATGCTCGCCACGGGCGGTTCGGCCGAGATGGCCATCAGCTACCTGCGCGGGCGCGGTGTCAAGGACATCCGCATGCTGTGCATCGTCGCGGCCCCCGAGGGCCTCAAGTCGCTGACTGAGAAGGATCCCGATGTGCATATCTATACCTGCGCCATCGACGACCATCTCAACGAGGCTGCCTACATCGTTCCCGGTCTCGGCGACGCCGGCGACCGCATCTACGGCACGCTCTAGTCGCTGGGCTAAGACGGCCGCGGCTGCAAATACGAAGAAACGGTGCGCGCGGTCGAACAAAAGGCGACCGCGCGCACTCCTGTTAACGGACGTTTTGCCCTGCAGGGTTCGAGAAAAATGTATTACCGTACCTGCGGCATAAAGAAGGTCTTAAGAAAACGAACAGGTGCGTATTAACCGATGCTTTTTCGGTTGTACTTTAGCGATTGGCTCGTACAATAGTCACCAATGTTTGGCGGGAACTGTTCTGTGAGGCGTTAAAAAGGAAAGTGAGGACGCCAGTGTTTCAGATAGCCGATCTGCTCGCTATCGTTGCAGGTGCCATCGCGGGCGCGATTGCCTTCCTTCCCTTTGTCTTTACGCTCAAGCCGGTTCTTGACGATAAGCAGAATGCGGACATGCTCAAGGGTATGGTGAGTCTCGCGGTCTCGGCAATCGCGTTGCTTGTCTTTACCTTGGTTGTGTTTGTGTTGTTCGGAGAGGCATTTCGCATGTTCCTCCTGGGCGAGGCGATCGGCTTCGTGGCCTTTATGGCCGCCTGCGCGGTTCGCGTCGCCAAGGCGCTGCGAGATCCTCATGAGGTCGAAAGGTAAGTCGTGGAAATTTTTGAAAAGCTGCCTGATGAGATTAATCATCTGGTCAGCGAGTTCAGCTCCACCCCTGTCGTGGGCGATCTGAGCTGCGGCATCACGCAGTACTCGTTTTGGCTGATCGTCTCCACGATCGTGCTCCTGATCGTCCTGGCCGTGTTCAAGAAGAAGCAGACTTTGGTTCCCAAGGGCTTCTTCGTCAACGGTTTCGAGTACATCATCGAGTACGTCGAGAACGATATCGGCAAGGGTGTCGTGGGTGAGAACTGGAAGAAGCACTTCCCGTTCCTGTGCTCGCTTTTCCTGTTCATCCTGATCAACAACATGATCGGCCTGATCCCGGGAATGAAGCCCGGCACCGGCGCAATCGGCTCCACCGCCGCGCTCGCCATCTTCGCCTTCGTGTACTTCATCTACTACGGATGCAAGGCTCACGGCGTGATCGGCTACATCAAGAGCCTCGCCCCGCAGGGCGTGAGCTTCCCGATGAACGTGCTCGTGTGGGTCGTCGAGCTTTTCTCGACCTTCCTGCGCCTCATCACGCTCGCCGTCCGTCTGTTCTGCAACATGTTCGCAGGACACGTGGTCATGGGCTCGTTTGCCATCATGGCGAGCATGTTCATGCAGCCGCTGCTTCAGCAGGTTTCCGCGGCCCACGCCGTCGGCGCCCTGCCTTCGCTGGCCTGGCTTGCCATCCTCATCCTGATCTATGCGATCGAGCTTGTGGTCGGCGCCATCCAGGCTTACGTCTTCACGGTCCTTACCGCCGTGTATGTCTCCGAGGCAGAGGAGGTCGCGGAGGAGGAGTAGTCTTCCGTTCGCGCCTTAAAGGTAAGGTAATTCGTTAAACCGCCGGTGCCCGTACCCATGGAGCCCGGCAGTTATAAAAAGGTTATCCTGCGTGAAATAAGACACGCACGACAAAGGAGGAATCGTGGGAGTTATCGGTTACGGTCTCGGTGTTATCGGCGCTGGTCTTGCTATCGGCCTGTCTGCTCTGGGTGCTACGGGTGCTATGGCCCGTCAGCCTGAGGTCCAGGGCCGCGTGTTCACCGTCTTCATCATGGGCTCCGCTTTCGGCGAGGCTCTGGCTCTGATCGGCTTCGTTGTCGCGCTGATCGTTAAATAGCACGGAGCGTCAAGTATGAATCTTTCATCCCAGAAGAGCGCGATCGCACTCTCCGCGTCCGCGGCCGCGCTGCTCATGCCGGTTTCCGCGTTCGCCGAGGACGGCGCCGCCGGTGCGGACATCCTCATCCCTAAGATGGCGGAGTTCATCCCGGCGCTTATCGCCTTCCTGATTATCTGGATCGTGCTGGCCAAGGTCGCCCTGCCGGGCATCATGAAAACCATGGAGGAGCGCGGCAAGAAGATCGAGGAGAGCCTCGACGAGGCCGAGAAGACCAAGCAGGAGGCTATCGCCAAGCGCGCTGAGTCCGACTCGATCGTCACCGACGCCCGTCGTCAGGCTGCCGACATCGTTCTCGAGGCCCGTAAGGACGCCGAGTCCGAGCGTGCCCGTATCATCGAGGCTGCTCACAAGGAGGCCGAGGAGATCATCGCCAAGGCCCATACGACCGTCGAGGACGAGCGCAAGTCCATCTACGCCGGTGCCGCGAGCTCCATCGCCGACCTGTCCGTTGCCGTCGCCTCCAAGATCGTGGGCGAGGCACTCGAGGACGATGCCGAGCAGAAGAAGCTCATCGAGCGATACATCCAGGAAGCAGGTAGCCTGAATGCCGACTAGCCGCTATCAGGACAAGGTGCTCGAGACCTACGCGCGTTCCCTTTTGGAAGCCGCCAAGGCCGAGAACCATGTGTTCGAGGACCTCGAGATGGTCGAGCGCCTGGCTTCTGCCAGCCCCGAGATCATCGCCGTGCTCGACACCATGTCCAAGCGCGACCAGCTCGACCTTCTTCCCAAGGTGGCAGCTGCCTTTAAGTATGTTGCCGAGGAAGACGAGGATGTAGTGGGCGTGACCGTCACCACGGCGATCCCGCTCGACGACGAGCTGCGTCAAACCATCACTAAGAAATGCGAGCAGGACTTCGGCCGCAAAGTATTCCTTATCGAGCAGGTCGACCCGTCTATCGTGGGCGGCCTGGTGCTCGAGGCCCGCGGCGAGCGTCGTGACATTTCCGTCAAGACGCAGCTGCGCATCGCGCAGGAGACCCTCGCAAACTCTGCTAATTCGTACGGAGGTGAAGCCTAATGTCCGAAACCCTCAATGCCCAGGATATCGCCAAGAAACTGCAGGAGCAGCTCACGAGCCTCTCCGCGACGGTCGATACGCATGAGGTTTCAACGGTCGACGAGGTAGGCGACGGCATCGCGCGCGTCTCCGGCCTCAAGAGCGCCATGGCAGGCGAGCTTCTGGAGTTCAAGAGCTCCGATACCGGTGAGACCGTCTTCGGCCTTGCCCAGAACCTTGACCGTGACGAGGTCGGCGCCGTTCTGTTTGGTGCCGTCGACTCCATCAAGGAAGGCGACGAGTGCCGCACCACTGGCCGCATTATGGATATCCCCGTGAGCCGCGCCATGCTCGGCCGCGTCGTCAATCCGCTCGGCCAGCCCATCGACGGCCTGGGCGACATCGTCGCCACGCACCGTCGTCCCATTGAGTTCAAGGCCCCCGGCGTCATCGACCGTACCCCGGTGTGCGAGCCGGTTCAGACCGGCCTGTTGGCCATCGACTCCATGGTGCCTATTGGTCGCGGTCAGCGAGAGCTCATCATCGGCGACCGTAAGACCGGTAAGACCGCCATTGCCATCGACGCTATCCTCAACCAGCGCGGCAAGGGCATGGTCTGCATCTATGTCGCCATCGGCCAGAAGGCCTCCACGGTTGCCAACATCCGCGAGACCCTCGCTCAGCACGGTGCGCTCGACTACACCATCATCGTTTCGGCCACCGCTGCCGATTCCGCCCCTATGCAGTACATCGCGCCTATGGCCGGTGCCGCTATCGGCGAGTTCTTCATGTACAACGGCGAGGACGGCAAGCCCGCCAGCGAGACCAACCCCGGCGGCCACGTGCTCGTCATCTACGATGACCTGTCCAAGCAGGCTGTGGCCTACCGTCAGATGTCGTTGACGCTGCATCGTCCGCCCGGACGCGAGGCCTATCCTGGTGACATCTTCTACCTGCACTCTCGTCTGCTCGAGCGTGCTGTCAAGATGTCCAAGAAGAACGGTTACGGCTCCATGACAGCTCTGCCGATCATCGAGACCCAGGACGGCGACGTCTCGGCCTACATTCCGACCAACGTCATTTCCATTACCGATGGTCAGATCTACCTGCAGTCCGAGCTCTTCTTCCAGGGCCAGCGCCCGGCAGTCGACGTGGGCATTTCCGTGTCCCGCGTCGGTGGCGATGCGCAGACCAAGGCCATGAAGCAGGTCGCCGGCAACCTCCGTCTGGACCTCGCTTCCTATCAGGAGCTCGCTGGCTTTACGCAGTTTGGCTCCGACCTTGACGAGGCTACTCAGAAGCAGCTGACCCATGGTGCCCGCATGACCGAGCTCCTGAAGCAGCCGCGCTACAAGCCGTTTGAGGTTGGCGAGCAGATCGTTACGCTGTTCGCTGGCAACGAGGGCTTCCTGGATGACCTGGAGATTGCCGACGTGCTGCCTTTCCGTGCCGAGCTCATCGAGTACATGGACAATGGCTTTGGCTCGCTGCTCGACAAGGTTCGCGCCAAGAAGATCGATGATGACACCAAGGCTGAGCTCTTGCGCGTCATCGGCGACTTCAAGCAGCAGTTCATGGCCAAGCACCATTCGGATGTTTCTGGATCAGAGGAGAACTAAGCCCCATGGCCAACCTTCGCGACATTAAGAAGCGAATCTCCTCGGTTACCACGACCAAGCAGATCACGCGCACGATGGAGATGGTCTCTACGGCCAAGATCCGTCGTGCTCTCGATCGCTCCAAGCAGGCCGAGCCCTATAAGGAGGCGCTGACCGACGTCATGTTGACGGTCGCCGGCGACGCCTCCTGTTCGGGCACCGATCCCATGCTGCAGAAGCATGAGAGCGTCAAGCATGGCCTGATTGTCGTTATTGCCTCGGACCGCGGCCTTGCCGGCGGTTTCAATACGACGGTGGAGCGCACGGCCGAAAAGCTCGCCGCTTCTTGGGCGAACGACGGCATCGAGTGCGAGATCATCGCGTGTGGGCGCAAACCGGCCACGTATTTCCGTGACCGCGAAAACGTCGTCATGCACTTTGAGGGCAACTCCTCTGAGCCCGATTTCAATCAGGCCCGCATGATCTCCTCTCATATCTGCGATGCGTATCGTGCCGGTGAGCTTGACCGTGTCGAGCTTGTCTACCACCACGCCAAGAACCGCGTGGATCAGGAGCTTCGCGTCGAGCATCTGTTGCCGCTCGACCCCGAGATGATCGCTATGGCCCACGGTCCGCGTAAGAACGAGACCGACGCCCCTAAGCGCATCTCGTCCACGTTCGAGTTCGTGCCCTCTCCCGAGCATGTTCTCGGCAAGCTTGTGCCGTCTTATATCCTGACGGTCATCTACCAGGCCCTGATCGATTCGGCGGCTGCCGAGCAGGGTGCACGCCGCAAGGCCATGCACTCCGCGACGGAAAACGCCACCGCGATCATCTCGACCCTTACCCGCACGTATAGTCGCGTGCGCCAGGCTTCGATCACGACCGAGATTAACGAGATCGTCGGCGGAGCCTCAGCATTGGAGGAACAGTAATGGCTAATAACACCGTAAAGCTTGCGGTCGAGGAAGCCACCAAGAAGACGACTGCCGGTGATGGTCGCATCGTGCGAATCATCGGCCCTGTCGTCGACGTCAAGTTTGACGGCGCGGTGCCCCCGATCTACAACGCGCTCACGGTCGAGGCCGAGACCCCGATCGGTCATCTGAGCACGATCCTCGAGGTCGAGAGCCAGCTTCCGGGCGGCGTCGTCCGCACGGTCGCCATGTCCTCGACCGACGGCCTGCAGCGCGGCCTCATCGCCACCGATACCGGTGAGCCCATGAAGATGCCCGTTGGTCCCAAGACGCTCGGCCGCATTTGGAACGTCATGGGCAAGCCCGTCGACGGCAAGCCCATGCCCGAGGTGGAGGAGTTCTACCCCATCCACCATGCAGCGCCTCGTTTCGACGAGCTCACCACCAAGACCGAGATCTTCGAGACCGGCATCAAGGCTGTCGACCTGCTCGAGCCCTACATCCGTGGCGGCAAGACGGGCCTGTTCGGCGGCGCCGGCGTCGGCAAGACCGTTCTGATTCAGGAGCTCATCAACAACCTCGCCCAGGAGCACGGCGGCACCTCGGTGTTCACCGGCGTCGGCGAGCGTACCCGCGAGGGCACCGACCTGTTCCTCGAGATGAGCGAGTCTGGCGTTATCGACAAGACCTGCTTGGTCTATGGTCAGATGAACGAGCCGCCCGGAGCGCGTCTGCGCATCGGTCTGGCCGGCCTTACTACCGCTGAGTATTTCCGTGATCGTGGCCAGGACGTTCTGCTGTTCATCGACAACATCTTCCGCTTCTCCCAGGCAGGTTCCGAGGTTTCCGCACTGCTGGGCCGTATGCCGTCCGCCGTTGGTTACCAGCCCACGCTGGCAACCGAGATGGGCGACCTCCAGGAGCGCATTACCTCGACCAAGACGGGCTCCATTACCTCCGTCCAGGCTGTCTACGTCCCCGCAGACGACCTGACCGACCCGGCGCCTGCCACAACGTTTACGCACCTCGACGCCACCACGGTTCTTTCGCGTAGCATTTCGTCGCTCGGCCTGTTCCCGGCTATCGACCCGCTCGCATCTTCCTCCGACGCTCTCGATCCCTCGATCGTCGGCGAGGAGCACTACCGTGTCGCCGTCAAGGTCCAGGAGCTCCTGCAGGAGTACTCCGACCTTCAGGACATCATCGCCATTCTGGGTATGGACGAGCTGTCCGAGGAGCAGCGCCTTACGGTCAACCGTGCCCGTAAGATTCAGCAGTTCCTCTCGCAGTCCTTCCACGTCGCCGAGAAGTTCACCGGCAACCCCGGTGTCTACGTCCGCGTCGAGGATACCGTCCGCTCTTTCGCCGAGATTGTCGACGGCAAGGCCGATGACCTGCCCGAGCAGGCTTTCCGCTATGCTTCCACGATTGAGGACGTGCGCGAGCGCGCCCGCAAGATGGGGGAGAAGTAGGTTATGCGTATCCGCATCGTGTGCCCCGTGAGCTGCGCCTATGAGGGCGACGCTGCGTTTGTGTCGATTCCGTCCACGGATGGCGAGTTTGGCGTTCTGCCTGCTCACTCCAGCGAGATCTGCACGATCGACCGCGGTTACGTTCGCGTTTCCGATAAGGCCATGGGCACTGTCGACCACACGTTTGCCGTGGCCGGCGGCTATGCCCAGGTTGCGGACGATGTCGTGACCGTTCTCGCCGAGCGCGCTTGCGATTTGGCGACCGTCGATGCCGACAAGCTTAAAGCTGATATTCAAGGTTTTGAAGAGAAGCTGGGTAATTTGTCGGAGGATGATGCACGCCGCGCCTACCTCTATAATGAAATCGCATGGTGTAAGCTCAAGCTTGCCCAATAGTCAAACGATTTAGCGTTCGACCATTTGCGAACACATCATGCCCGGGATGGCCCAGCCATCCCGGGCATGCTTTTTGAAAGGGTAGACCTTGGATATTATCCGCGTTGAGGGTGGCCACGCCATCGGAGGCTCCGTGCCCGTTTCGGGCGCCAAGAACTCCGCGCTCAAACTCATGGCGGCAACGCTTCTGGCGCCGGGCAAGACGACGCTGCAGAACGTGCCCGATATTTCCGATGTCCACGTGATGGGCAAGGTGCTCAAGGGTATGGGCGCCACAATCGATGTCCTTGACGAGCACACGCTCGAGATTGATACCTCTCAGGTCGATTCTTGGGAGGCCCCCTACGAGCTCGTTGCCAAGATGCGTGCTTCCACAGCCGTGATGGGACCCCTGCTGGGTCGCTTCCATCGCGCCAAGATCGCCATGCCGGGCGGCTGCAACCTGGGTGCTCGCAAGATCGATATGCACATTCTTGGTCTTGAGGCCCTGGGCGTTGAGTTCGATACCGCCCACGGCTACATCAACGCTAATGCGCCCCAAGGTCTGCGCGGTACCACCGTCACGCTCGAGTTCGCCAGCGTCGGTGCGACCGAGAACCTCATCATGGCATCCGTGCGCGCGCAGGGCACCACGGTTATCGACAATGCCGCCCGCGAGCCCGAGATCGTCGATCTCGCCAACATGCTCAACGAGATGGGCGCCAAGATTGTCGGCGCGGGTACGCCCGTCGTGACCATCGAGGGCGTGGAAGAGCTGCATCCTGTTACCCATCGCGTAGTGGGCGACCGCATCGAGGCCGGTACCTTTATCGTTGCCGGTGCGTTGATGGCCGACGATCGCGGTGTCGATGTCATGGGCTTTTGCCCCATTCACTTGGGCATGGTGCTCAAGAAGATGGAGCTCATGGGTATCGACTGCGAGCGCGTCGAGGATGGCGTCCATGTAAACCGTGCCGAGCGTATCAAGCCGGTCGACATCCAGACGCTTCCGTTCCCCGGCTTCCCGACGGACATGCAGGCGCAGATTATGGTGCTCTCCGCCCTTGCCGACGGCAGTTCCGTTATTACCGAGAACATCTTCGAGAATCGCTTTATGTTTGCCTCTGAGCTGGTGCGCATGGGTGCCGACATTCGTATCGAGAGCCATCATGCCATGATTCATGGCGTTAAGGGCTTCTCGGGTGCACAGGTTACCTCGCCCGATCTGCGTGGCGGAGCGGCCCTCGTCGTAGCGGGCTTGATCGCCGACGGGACGACCGAGGTTTCGGCCATCCATCACATCAAGCGCGGCTACGAGCAGTTTGTCGAAAAGCTGCAGGCGCTCGGCGCGCATGTCGAGCATGCTTCCGTCCCCGATCCCGTCATCTACTAATACAGGTTGCCTATGTTTAATAAAAAGCCCCTCGCGGATACCACCGCCCGAAGACCCTCAACTGGTGCGCAGGCCAAGATCTACAGTCGCGATAACGTGGCTCGCTATTCCGAGCGCGCTCGTCAACGTCGTCGTAGCCACACGATTCGTCACGTCGCGCTCATTGTCGTGCTTGGTGTGCTGCTGAGTGCCACTACCGCTGCCGGCCTGTGGTTTGCCACCATTATGGGCAAGCTCGGCGATTCTAATGTCATTACCGATAATCTGCGTCGGGTTCTGGTTGACACCGATGAGGCAAAGGATCCGTTCTACGTGCTGCTTCTTGGCACCGACGGCCGTCCGGGCGAGGATACGTATCGTGCCGACTCGATTATCCTGGCACGCATCGACCCCACGCAAAAGCAGGCGACGCTCATTTCCGTTCCGCGCGACACCAAGGTCGAGTACAAGGGCGAGACCATGAAGATCAACGCCTGCCATACCGTTGGCGGCGCCGAGGCCATGGTCGAGGCGGTCAACGAGCTGTGCGGTGTTCAGATTTCCCACTATGCCGAGGTCAGCTTCGACGGTATGCAGGCGCTGATTGATTCGGTTGGCGGTATCGACATTAACGCAACCGATGATGTTGACGACCCCGAGCACCTGGATATTAAGATTACCGCTGGCCAGCAGCATATGGACGGTGCCACCGCCCTTACCTATGCCCGCTGCCGCTACACCTATGCCGACGGCGATTACACGCGCATGCGCCACCAGCGTCAGGTGCTTGGCGCCCTTGCCAACCAGATTCTCAATAACTTCGATGCCACGAAGATCTTTGGCCTGGTTAATTCGCTGTCCGATATGCTCGTAACCGATATGAGCGTTCAGGATATCGTGGCTACGGTCAATGCCATGCGCGGTATGGATGTCGACGGTATCTACTCGGCCAACCTGCCCTCGTACGCCGACGACAGCACCATGATCGACGGAGTGAGCTACGTCTTTGTCTACGAGGACGAGCTCAAGGAAATGATGGAGCGCGTCGATGCCGGCAAGGATCCCAAGGGTCCCAACACCATGGGTCTTTCCGACGGTTCCAGCTCTACGATCGGCGACCTGAACAACAACACGTCTGACGACTACGCAAACGGTACCGCAACCTCATCGGTCAGCTCTGACGATTCCGATGACTCAAGCGATTCAAGCGATTCGGACTACTACGAAGAGCCCACCGGCGACGGTAACGGCTACGAGGCCAACTATTAGAGTTACGCGGGCTTACCAGCCCGCGTAACGGCTTGACGCTGCGCGCCGCCCAGAGCGACAATTTGTCATTCAAAAGGCAGGGCATGACCAGAAGGTCAATGCCCTGCCTTTTTCATGCCAACTTGTTCGCTCTGGGCAGCGCTCGCTGACGTTGGCTCAACCTGCGATGCCGACTACTTTTCTTGCACCAAAAATCGCCCCGTTCTCGGTTTTGAGGACGAGGCGATTTTTCTTACCTAGATTATGCGAGTTCCTTATGCGAAGCGGGCGACGAGCTCCTGCAGGACGTCAGTCATCTTGACGAGTGAGCTGACCGGGATAAACTCGTTGACGCCGTGGTAGCAGTAGCCGCCCGTCGAGAGGTTGGGGCAGGGCAGACCGCGGAACGACAGCTGGGCGCCGTCGGTGCCGCCACGAATCGGCAGCACTTGGGGCTCAACGCCGCAGGCAAGGTAGGCTTCCTTGGCAACATCAATAAGCTCGGGATAGTCACGAACGATCTCGGCCATATTTCGATACTGCTGCTTAATCTCGACCGTCACGCGCTCCTCACCCAGACGCTGGTTGAGCATCGAGGCAGCGGCATCAATAAGGTCGAGTTTCTGCTGGAACTTGGCGGCGTCATGGTCGCGGACGATATAGCGCGCTGTGGCGTGATCGACGGTCGCAGATACACCCTCAAGGTGATAAAAGCCCTCGTAGCCTTCCGTATACTCCGGGCGCTGTACGTAGGGGAGCAACGCGTTGAAGTCGCAGAACAGATTGCCTGCGTTGACCATACGGCCCTTAGCGTCGCCCGGGTGGATGGACTGGCCCTCAAAGCAGACGGTCGCCTCGGCGGCGTTAAAGCATTCCCACTCCAGTTCGCCGATGGGGCCGCCGTCGACCGTGTAGGCGTACTTGCAGCCAAAGGTATCGATATCCAACAGCTCGGCTCCGTGGCCGATCTCCTCGTCAGGGCAGAAGCAAATGCCGAGTGCGGGATGGGGCAGAGAAGGGTCCTGAGCGATACGCGCGACAAGCGACATGATCTCGGCGACGCCTGCCTTGTCGTCCGCGCCCAGCAGCGTGGTGCCATCGCTGCAGACCAGGTCCTCACCTGCGAGGTCGTTCAGGGCGGGAAGCTTGGCGGTACTCATGGCAACGGGCTTACCGTCAACCGTGCCGCAGACCAGGTCGCCGCCTTCGTAGTGTACGATGTGCGGTTTCACGCCGGCACCCGGTGCAACTTCGGTGGTGTCGAGATGGGCGATCAGGCCCAGGGCGGGCTTGTCCTCAGCGCCCGCACTTGCGGGGATATGCGCGCAGACATAGGCGTGCTCGGTCACGTGGGCATCTTCCGCACCAAGCTCGCGCAGCTCTTCAGCCAGCACGTTGGCAAGGTCAAACTGAACGGCGCTCGAGGGTACCTGGTCGCAGTTTGCATCCTCGGACTGCGTGTTGATCTGGACGTAGCGCAAAAAGCGCTCGAGGACATCGGGGTTCGTGGTGGTGTTTTCCATAAAGACCGCTCCAATCTTGGTCGTCGTGTGCAACAAGAACTCTAGCACGGTATGCCACGGCATACCGCGACGCTTGGATGGGGTAGAATCAGCCATTGAATGCAGAAGGGACGGAAGATCATGGATACGACAAATAGCTCGCGCGAACTACATCTGACGGTGGCGAACGAAGACTACTTGGAGTGCATGGTTCGCATTGAAAGCGAAGAGGGGGAAACCAACGGCGTTCGATCGGTCGACATCGCGCAGCGCCTTGGCGTCTCCAAGGCATCGGTCAATAAAGCGGTTTCGGCTCTCAAGGCATCCGAGCTTGTCGAGCAATCGCACTACGGCAAGGTGATCCTGACCGATCGCGGCCGCGAGGTTGGCGCGGCTATCTGGTACCGTCATCGCCTCATCCGCACGTTTTTGGTTCAGGAGCTCGGTGTCGAATTTGAGCGAGCCGATTCCGAGGCCTGCATGATGGAGCATGCGCTATCCGAGGACACGATGAGCCGCTGGCTCGCCTATCTCGAAAAGCAGGGAATCAGCGTCGAGGAATAGCGGGATATATATGGATACGAGTTATTACAACCGCTTTGGTGCCGAGGAACTTACGCGCCGCTTGTCGAGCGAGACCTTGTTGGCGCAGGGCCCCATGGGCAGTGTTTTGTTGAGTGAGTACGATGCCGCCGACATTCCACCGGCGTTTTGGAATCTGGCAGAGCCGCAGACCGTTTCTCGTATCCATCGCTTGTATGTCGCCGCCGGCGCGCAGGTGCTCATTACCAATACCTTTCAGGCATCGAGCTATGCCCTCAAGCACGACCAGATTGCGCCGTCCGTGGCGGAGGTCAATCGCGGGGCCGTCGACGATGCCCGCCAGGCGCACCCTCAGCTACTGCTGGGCTCGATGGGCCCGATCGGTATTGAGTGGTTTGCCGAGGACTCTGTCGAGTATCGTGAAATCCGCGGCATTGCGCGCGAACAGGCGCACGCCTTGCTCAATGCTGGTGTTGACGGTCTGCTGATCGAGACGGTGACGTCTATCCGTAATCTGCAGCCCATGCTTGCCGGCGCCCGAGATGCCGCCGACGGCATGCCTGTTCTGGTGAGTTTTGTCGTTGACGATAAAGGCGACCTGCTGGGCGATGGCCTCAACATCGAGGCAGCCGTTTTGTACGCCGAAAAACACGGCGCAAACTCGGTTGGTGTTAATTGCTGTTCGCTTGCGGCCGCGAATGCGGCGGTGCCCAGGATGGTTGCATCGGCGACTACTCCCGTTACGGTGCGTCCCAACGTAGGCGATCCGGTCCAGACTCAGGATGGCCCCGTATGGCACGAGAATCCCGAAGCTTTCGCGCGCGCATGCATCGAATGGAGACATGCCGGCGCCGCAATGGTGGGCAGTTGCTGTGGAACCACGGCAATCACTACGGCAGCGATGGCCGAGGCGCTCGATATATAAAGGGCAAAACCGCTCCATACGGGGCGGTTTTTTTATTGCTTGCATGTCCTCGGCAGCATTTGCCCAAATGGTGAATGCTGGTGCCGGCAGGTTGCTGAGTGCGTGTTGCGGGTATACCTCACGCGTACCATGATCCAAACACTGTGAGGTGTCTGCGCGTGTGCGCGATAATTCATTTTGGAACTGACGGTTGGCGCGCTCGCGTCGATGAGGACTTCACTGCCGATAACGTTGCCCGTATCGCCGATGCCGTCGGCGAGTTGTGGCAAAAGACCAATCCGGGCAAAACGGTATATATAGGGTTCGACACCCGGCCCCTGGCGAGCGAGTTCGCTGAGCTTGCGGCGGGCGTGCTAGCAGCGCACGGGCTGGACGCCGTGCTCGCTTCGCGACCTGTTCCGACCCCTGCCCTTACGTGGGCGGCGGCTTATGACGGTGGGGCGTGCGGCGCGCTCATGGTGACGGGGTCCCATCATCCGCAGGGTTATCTGTGCCTCAAGATTCGCATGGGTGACGGCTCGACCGCCAACCAGGATGTCATCGAAGAGCTCGAAGAGACCATGGCTCCCGAGCCAATGGGGATCGAGGGGCAATATCGCACCGCGGATATCATTCCTGACTATATGCAGGCGGTGGCATCGTTTGTCGATGCCGAAGCCATCCGCGACGCGCACCTGCGCGTGGTTGTCGATCCCATGGGCGGCGCAGCCCAGGGTTATCTAGCCGACTTGCTGCGCGAGCTTGGCGTTGAGGTGCACGAGATTCACGCCGGGCAGGCGTCTGACCAAGAAGATATCTGCCCCGACCCCGTTGAGCCTTGGGTGGACACTTGCGAGCGCGCGGTTATCGAGGACGGAGCTTGCGCCGGCCTGGTGACCGACGGCGACGCCGATCGTATCGGCGCGGTTGACGAGCGCGGCAGATATATACATCCGCATCAGATCATGGCGCTCGTTTTGGGCGACTTGGTTCAATTTCGTAATTTGGAGGGGCGCGTCGTCGTCAATCTTTCGTGTTCGACGCTCGTGCGTCGCATTGCCGAGGCGCTTGGCTGCCGCGTGACCGTCAAACCAGTCGGTTTCAAATATATAGCGGCAGAGATGAAGAAGGGCGGCGTCCTCATAGGCGGTGAAGAAGCCGGTGGTATCGGCATCGCCGCGCATATGCCCGAGCGCGATGGAATCCTCGCCTGTCTGATTCTGTGTGAGCTTATGGCAAAGACGGACGCGCCTTTGGGCGTTCTGGTCGACCAACTCGAGGACAGTTTTGGTAAGACGAGTTACGGTCGACGGGATTTGCGCCTTGAGGCCGAAGATGCCGAAACGTTACGAACCCTGCTGCCGGGCGTAAACCCCAAGTCGATTTGTGGCAAGGTGCCGCAAAACGTTAGTCATATGGATGGCTTGCGTTTGGCATTCGAGGATGACACGTGGCTGCTGGTCCGTCCTAGCGGGACCGAACCAGTGGTGCGCGTCTACGCCGAGGGGTTCTCGGTGGAAGAACGTGATGAGTTGCTCGATGCTGGCTGTGCTTTAGCTAGGGGGACGTATCCGCTTTAACCATGAGACTGCCTTATATAAAGAGATGCTCGGCGAGCGGTAGTTAACGGCTGGCAAACGTTAGTCGGATCACAGGATGTGTAGGAAATGTGTACGCCCAGATTCCCGCCCACGGCGCCCCTCCGGTCTGGCAATATATCTCCTTGCCGCGCGGC
>CATWSG010000005.1 GCA_958353395.1 uncultured Collinsella sp. | reverse complement strand
GGCCGCGGCGGCCCGCGCTGCATGAGCATGCCCTTCTGGCGCGAGGACCTCTAAGGTCTTCAAGGACCCGTACAGGTCTTAATACATACATCTAGCTGCCATTAGATGTCTCCCATTGGGGCGGTGCGGGTATTCGCACCGCCCCATTCTTGTATGAGGAACGTCAACACGATTGGATGACTGCTTTTGTAAGGAGCTTGGTCATGGATATCAAGGCAATCGGCGTTGAGGAGTGGCTCAACGTTTGGGAGAAGAGCGCCACGTGGGATATCGCCCAGTCGACGATTTCGTCGCTTACCATGGGCGAGCTTCGCGCGCTCGACGAACAGGACGGCGCCACGTTCTACGAGCGCCTGGATCGCGAGAAGATGAACTACGGCTGGATCGAGGGTTCGCCGGAGTTTAAGGCCGAGGTTGCCAAGCTGTATCGTCGCGAGGTCAATCCCGATCACATTCTGCAGACCAATGGCTGCACGGGCGCGAACCTCAACGCCATCATGGCCGTAGTCGAGCCCGGCGACCACGTTATCGCCGAGTGGCCTACCTATGCGCCGCTCTATGAGATTCCGCGTACGCTTGGCGCCGAGGTCGAGTATTGGGAGCTTCGCGAGGAGCTCGGGTGGAAACCCGATATCGAACAGCTCAAGCGCTCGGTGCGCCCCAACACGAAGCTCATCTGCATCAACAACGCATCGAACCCCATCGGTACGGTGCTTGATGCCGATACGCTCGGCCAGATTGCCGAGATCGCCCGCTCGGTTGGCGCCTATGTGCTGTGCGACGAGGTGTATCTGCCGCTTGAGAACACTGAGGACTTTTTGTCGATGGCCGATGTGTACGAGAAGGCCATCGTCACCAACTCGGTGTCCAAGACCTATTCGACGCCTGCGGCCCGCGTGGGCTGGGTTGTGGCAGACGAAGAGGTATCTAACCGCATTCGCACGTACCGCGACTACACCATGATTTGCGGCGGCGTGTTCAACGACGCCCTGGCGACCTATGTGCTCAAGCACAAGGACAAGATCCTCGAGCGCAACCGCAAGATCGTGTTTGGAAACCGCGATATCGCGCAGGCTTGGATTGATACGCAGCATCGCGTTTCCTGGACGGCCCCGCAGGGCGTGTCTACCTCGTTTATCAAGCTTGATATTCCCGAGGACGACGAGGAGTTCTGCAAGCGCCTGCTGTCCGAGAGGGGAGTGCTGTTGGTTCCCGGCAGCCGCTTCGAGCTTCCCTGCGGCGCGCGCCTGGGTTACTGCGCGAGCGAAGACGTTCTGCGCGAGGGCCTGAGGCTTCTGGGCGAGGCCCTGGCGGAGTTCGATTGCTAGGATTCCGACGGCTCTCAAAGCCGCTCAAATCTGTCTACGATTATCGATAACTGACCCGTTTCCCAAGAGGGGAGCGGGTCTGTTTTTCTATACCGAGAAGTCAAGTTGTTACAAATGAGGCCGTAAGGCGAGCCGGTATCCGATGGGCCTTATACTGAGCTTCCGGTGAACGGTATCAAGCGTCTGGTAAACGGTAATTTGTTACCAGAAATGAATAGGATAAACTTTTTTCTGAATAAAAATGAAAATGGTTGAGACGCGGTATGAATCGCTAATTCTATTCATATCTTTATTGGAAATATGCAATTTGAGGGTGGTTTAATAAAGTTTAGTTCCATTTGCTATCTGGATTGAAAACGCGTTTAAGCACGTAAATAAACTTTATTAAATCAAAGTGTGCCATGCGTGAAGTATATGTGTATGCCGTTCACCCCTCATATAAAACCGTTCGGGGGCGAGGTGGAAGTATGAACTGATTTTGGATATAAATATGTCGTCAGCAATAACGCCTCACACGGAGGGGCGCTAACGAATCGGCCCTGACAGGGGCCCGAAAGAAAGGTAGGAGGCCATGACGAAAGGTCTGCACGTGCCTTCCGAGATCGGCAAGCTCAGGAAGGTCTGCCTGCACCGCCCCGGCGACGAGCTCCTCAACCTGCCGCCCGACGAGCTCGAGCGACTCCTGTTCGACGACGTCCCGTTCCTGGAGGTCGCACAGCAGGAGCACGACACCTTCGCCCAGATCCTGAGGGACCAGGGCGTGGAGGTCCTCTACCTCGAGAACCTCGTCGCCGAGGTGTTCGACCAGGTCCCCGGCGCCCGCGCCGAGTTCACCGACCAGTACATCGCCGAGGCCGGCATCCGCGGCCAGCACATGCCGCAGATCGTCCGCGAGAAGCTGGACTCCATCGAGGACAACCTCGAGTTCGTCAAGAAGACCATGGCCGGCATGACCAAGGCCGAGATCGACCTGCCCCTCACGGCGTCCACGACCCTCGACTCCCTGGTCAACTCCGAGTCCGAGTCCGACCTGATCATCGACCCGATGCCCAACCTCTACTTCACCCGCGACCCGTTCGCGGTCGTCGGCGAGGGCGTCAACCTCAACCGCATGTACTCGGTCACCCGCAACCGCGAGACCCTGTACGGCAAGTACGTCTTCAAGTACCACCCCGACTACAAGGACGTCTCCCTGTACTTCCGCCGCGACTGCCAGTTCCACACCGAGGGCGGCGACGTGCTGAACATCAACGAGAAGACCCTCGCCGTCGGCATCTCCCAGCGCACCCAGGCCGCAGCTATCGACGTCATGGCCCAGAACATCTTCTGGAACTCCGACTCCAAGGTCGAGCGCATCCTGGCCTTCGACATCCCGGTCTCGCGCGCCTTCATGCACCTCGACACGGTCTTCACCCAGATCGACGTCGATAAGTTCACGATCCACCCCGCCATCATGGGCACCCTGCGCGTCTACGAGCTGACCGCCGGCAAGAACCCGGGCGACGTGAACATCCGCCTGATCGAGGACACCCTCGAGCACGTCCTGGAGGACGCCACCGGCGTCGACCAGGTCAAGCTGATCCCCTGCGGCGGCGGCGACCCGATCGCGGCCTCCCGCGAGCAGTGGAACGACGGCTCCAACACCCTGTGCGTCGAGCCCGGCAAGATCTGCGTCTACGCCCGCAACACCGTCACCAACGACGTGCTGTACAAGGAGGGCCTGGACCTTCTCGTCGTGCCCTCCGCCGAGCTCTCCCGCGGCCGCGGCGGCCCGCGCTGCATGAGCATGCCCTTCTGGCGCGAGGACCTCTAAGTCTTTCCGTTTCCGGTGCGGTCCCCCTACAACCGCACCGGTTTCGCCCGTCAAACGGGCAACACTAATACTTACGTAATTCATTTCTTCGAAAGGAATCGAACCATGGGTGTTAACCTCTCCGGCCGTAGCTTCCTCAAGCTCCTCGACCTCTCCACCGAGGAGATCGAGTACCTGCTCAAGCTCTCCAAGAACTTCAAGGACATGAAGCGCGCTGGCGTTCCGCACCGCTATCTCGAGGGCAAGAACATCGTTCTGCTCTTCCAGAAGACCTCCACTCGTACCCGCTGCGCCTTCGAGGTCGGCGGCATGGACCTGGGCATGGGCGTGACCTACCTCGATCCCGGTTCGTCGCAGATGGGCAAGAAGGAGTCCATCGAGGACACCGCCCGCGTTCTCGGCCGCATGTATGACGGCATCGAGTTCCGTGGCTTTGCCCAGGACGACGTCGAGGAGCTCGCTGCTAAGTCCGGCGTGCCTGTCTGGAACGGCCTGACCACCGAGTGGCATCCCACCCAGATGCTCGCCGATATCCTGACCGTCCAGGAGAACTTCAACTACGACATCAAGGGCAAGACTCTCGTCTTCATGGGCGACTGCAAGAACAACGTCGCTCGCTCCCTCATGGTCGTCTGCTCCAAGCTCGGTATGAACTTCGTGGCCTGCGGCCCCGAGGAGTGCATGCCCGCTGACGATGTCATCGAGGCCTGCAAGCCCATCGCCGAGGCTAACGGCTGCACCATCAAGCTGACCACTGACGTCAAGGACGGCGTCACCGGTGCCGACGTTATCTACACCGATGTGTGGGTCTCCATGGGCGAGCCCGACGAGGTCTGGGCCGAGCGCATCGCTCAGCTCACCCCGTATCGCGTTACCTCCGAGGTCATGGCTATGGCCAACCCGGGCGCCATCTTCCTGCACTGCCTGCCCAGCTTCCATGACACCAACACCACGATTGGCGCCGAGAAGTGTGAGCAGTTCGGCATCACCGAGCAGGAGGTTACCGACGAGGTCTTCGAGAGCCCCGCTTCCAAGGTCTTCGACGAGGCCGAGAACCGCATGCACACCATCAAGGCTGTCATGTACGCCACGCTCAAGTAAGAGCATCTAGCATCTCGCTCGGGGTGTATTGCTGCACACCCCGAGCGGCTTTGTCTGGTAAATATCTCGCGTCGGGCGGTGGGCACGGCACGGAAGATCCGCTTCGCGCGAGAAAGTTAAATGATTTATGAAGGGGGGATGAGAACCATGACTGAGACCGCTAAGAAAAAGCGCGGTATGCCTTCATCGTTCACCATTCTTCTAGCTCTGCTGGCAATTGTTGCAGTGATTACCGTTATCGTCTCCGGCACGTCCGGCGGCGCGGTTACCGCAGCCCGCCTGAGCGATTTCTGCACCGCCCCGATTAAGGGCTTCGCTGACGCTCTGCCCGTCTGCCTCTTCGTTATGATCCTGGGCGGCTTCCTCGGCATGATGACCGAGACCGGCGCTCTGGACAACGGTATCGCCGTCCTGGTGCAGAAGCTTAAGGGTAACGAGATCATGCTCATTCCCGTGCTGATGCTCATCTTCTCCCTCGGTGGTACCACCTATGGTATGTGCGAGGAGACCGTTCCCTTTTACGCCCTGCTCGCCGCTACCATGATGGCCGCTGGCTTCGACCCCATGGTCGGCGCCGCTACCGTCCTGCTCGGCGCTGGCTGCGGCTGCCTGGGCTCCACGGTTAACCCGTTCGCCGTCGGCGCTGCCGTCGACGCTCTGACCGGCGTTGGCATTGAGGTCAACCAGTCCATCATCATCGGCCTTGGTGCCGTCCTGTGGATTGTCACTACCGCTATGTCCATTGTCTTCGTGATGAACTATGCCAAGAAGGTCAAGGCTGACAAGGGTTCCACCATCCTGTCGATGCAGGAGCTTAAGGACGCCGAAGAGGCTCACGGCAAGGCTGCTTCCGAGGTCCACAAGGAGGTCAAGCTCACTGGTCGTCAGAAGGGTGTTCTGATCGCCTTCGCCTTCACCTTCGTCGTCATGATCGTCGGCTTCATCCCGCTGGCCGACCTCAACGAGGGCGTCGCCAACTTCTTCGACGCTGGCGCTGTCTACGACGCCGACGGTAACGCCGTCGTCCAGGGCTGGTCTGCCCTGATCACCGGCCTGCCCATTGGCCAGTGGTACTTCGACGAGGCTTCCACCTGGTTCTTCCTCATGGCCGTCCTGATCGGTATCATCGGCGGCCTGTCCGAGAAGCAGATCGTTAACACCTTCATCACCGGCGCTGCCGACATGATGTCCGTTGTTCTCGTCATCGCCCTCGCCCGTGGTATCTCCGTCCTCATGGCTAACACCGGCCTCGACGTCTTCGTCCTCGACGCTGCCGCCAATGCCCTGGCTGGCCTGTCCGGCGTGATCTTCGCTCCCATGAGCTTCCTGGTCTACTTCGGCCTGTCCTTCCTGATCCCCTCGACCTCTGGTATGGCCACCGTCTCCATGCCCATCATGGGACCGCTGGCTGTTAAGCTCGGCTTCTCGCCCGAGGTCATGGTCATGATCTTCTCCGCCGCCATCGGTGTCGTGAACCTGTTCACCCCGACCTCCGGTGCCATCATGGGCGGTCTCGCCCTGGCCAAGATCGAGTGGACGACCTGGCTCAAGTTTGCCCTTAAGCTCATCGTCGCGCTCTCCGTCGTCTGCGCCATCATCCTGACCGTCGCTTGCGTGTTGCTCTAAGTACCCAACGGGTACCCCACGGAAACCTTGACGATCCTGTAGAGGATCACCTGGTCATCGTCTGTCCGGTGGGGTCAACCCACCGGTAGACTCCTACCTTTAGCCCCCTCCCGTTCCGTGCGCGGGAGGGGGCGCTCTTGTGTTCCGGCGTTTTACCAAACGCCGGAACCACTCGACGCTGCAAGCCCGCCAGAGCGGCAATCTGACGTTCAATCGTCGGGCATGGCCAAAAGGCCTATGCCCTCCTCTTTCACGTCACCTTGCTCGCTCTGGCGGGCTTTCGCTGACTTATGCTCCACCTGTGACGTTTCCATTATTGATACAAAGGCCAGGTTTGTTTGAACCAAAAAGGGGAAGTTGCGGTGGGCGTGTTTGGTTGGTGCCTGTTGATGGTCTGGGTATCGGGGAGGGCGGGCTCCGTTATAATCGCCTAGAACATTAAATGGAAACGGGACGGGAGCCATATATGCGCCAGGGTTTCGACAACGCGAAGTATATCGAGCTGCAGGCCGCTCATATTAAGGAGCGCATCTCGCAGTTTGGCGGCAAGCTGTATTTGGAGTTTGGCGGCAAGCTGTTTGACGACTATCACGCGAGCCGCGTGCTGCCGGGTTTTGAGCCGGACAGCAAGTTTCGCATGCTCAAGAGCATTGCCGACGACGTCGAGGTCGTCATCGCCATTAACGCGAACCACATCGAGAAGAACAAGGCTCGCGGTGACCTGGGTATTACCTATGACGAGGACGTCTTGCGCCTGGTCGACCTGTTCCGCGGCAACGGTTTTGCTGTCGCGGCCGTGGTTATCACCCAGTACGCCGGCCAGCCCGCCGCCGATGTGTTCCGCAATCGCCTGAACGCGCTCGGCATTCCTGCCAAGCTGCACTATCCCATCGAGGGCTATCCGCACGACGTCGACCTGATCGTGTCCGACGACGGCTATGGCAAGAACGAGTTTGTCGAGACCACTCGTCCGCTCGTCGTCGTGACAGCGCCCGGCCCTGGCTCGGGCAAGCTCGCCACCTGCCTGTCTCAGCTCTATCACGAGCACAAGCACGGCACCGCCGCCGGCTACGCCAAGTTTGAGACTTTCCCGGTCTGGAATCTGCCCCTCACGCACCCAGTCAATATCGCCTATGAGGCCGCCACGGCCGACCTCGACGATGCCAACATCATCGATTCCTTCCACTTGGAGGCCTACAACAAGACCACGGTCAACTACAACCGTGACGTCGAGGCTTTCCCGGTGGTCCGTGCCCTGATGGAAAAGATCCTGGGCAAGAGCCCCTACCAGAGCCCCACCGACATGGGCGTCAACATGGTCGGTTTTGCCATCACCGATGACGATGCCTGCCGCGACGCTTCCAAGATGGAGATCGTCCGCCGCTACTTTACCGCGGTCGAAAATGTGCGCCGTACCGGCGTGGGCGATGAGCAAGTCGACCGTCTCAAGATCATTATGAAGAAGGCTGGTATCGACAAGAATTACTCGCCGGCACGCTCGGCCGCCCTTACCAGGGAGCAGCTGACGGGTGGCCCCGTAGGCGCCATGGTCATGCCCGACGGCTCCGTGGTGACCGGCAAGACTTCCACGCGCCTGGGCGCCGCGAGCTCGCTCATCATGAATGCACTTAAGCATGTCTCGGGCGTTGACCTTGAGCTCGAGGTCATTAGCGATGAGGCGATCGAGCCTATCAGCAAGCTCAAGACGCATTTCCTGGGTAGCAAGAACCCGCGCCTGCACACCGACGAGACGCTTATGGCGCTCTCGATCACCTCGGCAACGAGCGAGACGGCGGCCCGCGTCCTTTCGGGCCTGGAGCAGCTGCGTGGCTGCGATGCCTTCTTTAGCGTGATCATCTCGCCGACGGACGAGACGGTGCTGCGCAAGCTGGGCATCAACGTGTGCTGCGAGCCTAAGTTCGAGCGCCGTGGCTTCTTCCACCGCTAAGCCTGGATAAATTGGTCTGAAAGGGGCGCATCGGATATACATTCGGTGTGCCCCTTTTATCAACAAAGCTACCGTTTAACCTAAAATTAGGCCGTTTACCTGCCTATAAGCGATTTGGGCGGTATACAATAACCCTAATTGTTTCATCCTTTTGCGGGGATGCCGCATGATGGATGTTGCCGGCCATCATGGGGTGTGCCGGTCGCGCACGGTGCAAGTGATGCCCGTGCCCGGTTTGAGGAGGCTGCCATGGCTGGCAAGGGTCGTGCGAGTGTCAACGATATGAAGCGTGTCGAGGTGCAGGTGCTGATGGAGATTGCACAGCAGTCCGAAGACAACGGCGGATTTTATGGCTTTTCGCGGAAGACGCTTGCCGAGCGTGTGGGGGTGTCTCCGTATCGCGCCCGCGCGGCAATTGAACGCTTGGAATCCGAAGACATCATTGAGGTCGTCTCGCGCTACAGCGACGACGGCGGCCAGCTCGCAAATGGTATTTGTCTTACGGAGCGTGGCGAATGGTATCTAGAGGGCATCCGTGCCGGTATGCTCGTGCGGGACTTGATCAAGGACGAAGTCGCCGATCGATAACAGGGTGCATACATAGTGGAAACGACGCCGTCTGGGCAATCGGACGGCGTTTTGTTTCGAGATGGAGAAATGCGATTGCGCGTAAGAAAAATTGTGTGCGGCGCGCGTCGCGAGTATTACAATGAAGACCCGTAAGATGTGTATGGACAACTTCTACGGGAAGCGCAGGTAACTCAATATGACCAAGCATGTGTTCGTGACCGGCGGCGTGGTTTCGTCTCTGGGCAAGGGTATTACCGCGGCCTCGCTGGGCCGTCTGCTCAAGTCGCGCGGCTACAAGGTAACGATGCAAAAGGCCGACCCGTATCTGAACGTCGACCCCGGCACCATGAGCCCGTTCCAGCATGGCGAGGTCTTTGTGACCGAGGACGGCTACGAGTCCGATCTGGACCTGGGCCACTACGAGCGCTTTATTGATGAGAACCTGACCCGCGATTCCAACTTTACGACTGGTGCCATCTATAAGAGCCTGATCGCCCGTGAACGTCGCGGTGACTTTTTGGGCGGCACCGTGCAGGTGATTCCGCACGTCACGAACGCCATTAAGGATAAGTTCCGTCGTATTGAGGAGCAGACCGGCTCCGACGTGGTCATCACTGAGTTGGGCGGCACCATCGGTGACATCGAGTCGCAGCCGTTTGTCGAGGCCATCCGCCAGTATCGCAAGGAGGCCGGTCCCGAGAACGTCTGCTACATCCACGTGTCGCTCGTTCCCTATATCGCCGCCGCCCACGAGGTCAAGACCAAGCCGACGCAGCACTCCGTCAAGGAGCTCCGCAGCTTTGGTATCCAGCCCGATATTATCGTTCTGCGCTCCGACCACCATATCGACGATGCCATCCGCGGCAAGATCGCAAGCTTCTGCGACGTCGACACCGACTGTGTCTTTACCAACGAGGACTGCGCGAGCATCTACGATGTTCCGCAGCTGCTCGCCGAGCAGGACTTTGACCTGCGCATTTGCGAGCGTCTGGGTCTGGACCCGCGTGAGCGCGACATGAGCCAGTGGAACGAGTTCCTGCGCAAGCAGAACCATGCCAACCAGCACGCCGACAAGGTGAAGATCGCCGTCGTGGGTAAGTATACGCAGCTGCCCGATGCCTACCTGTCGGTTATCGAGGCCCTGCACCACGCGGGCGTGTTCTACGATCGCCACGTTGACGTGCAGCTGGTCGATGGCGAGAGCCTCGACGAGCAGAATGCCTCCGAGGTCCTGGGGGACGCCTCGGGCATCTTGGTCCCTGGCGGCTTTGGCAAGCGCGCCCTGGAGGGCAAGATCCTCGCGGCCGAGTTTGCCCGCGAGCACAAGATTCCGTATCTGGGCATTTGCCTGGGTATGCAGGTGGCCGTGTGCGAATTTGCTCGCAACGTCGTCGGCCTTGCCGGCGCCAGCTCTTCCGAGTTCGATCCTGATGGCCCGTATAGTGTCATCGACCTGATGAGCTCGCAGGAGGACGTGACCGAGAAGGGCGGCACCATGCGTCTGGGTGCCTATCCGTGCAAGCTCGCCGCCGATACCCTCGCTCGCGAGGCCTATGGCGAGGAGCTCGTCTACGAGCGTCACCGTCACCGTTTTGAGTTCAACAACGCCTTCCGTGACCAGCTCGAGGACGCCGGTCTGGTAATCTCGGGTCTTTCACCCGACGAGCGTCTGGTCGAGATGGTCGAGCTGCCGCGCGACGTACATCCGTGGTATGTGGCCACCCAGGCTCATCCCGAGTTCAAGAGCCGTCCGACCAACCCGCAGCCGCTGTTCCGCGAGTTCGTGCGCGCCTCGATTGGCCAGCATGAGGGTGTCGACCGTCTGCAGGTGACGCCCAAGAACCTCGCTACGGACTAAGGGTGCCGGAGAACCAAAAACATACCGAAGCTACTCCCTCGTCGCTTGCTGTGGTGGCGGGGGAGTATCTCGATTACCTTGCGGTCGAGCGGGGTTTTGCGCGCAATACGATTGCGGCCTACCGTCGTGACCTGACGACGTACTGCGCCTATCTGGAGCGGGCTGACATTGCGTCTTTTGAAGATGTGAGCCGTCAGGTCGTGGAGGGCTTTGTTGCCGATCGCCGCGACGGAGGCTATTCCGACGCCTCGGTGGAGCGCGCGCTTGCTGCCGTGAAGGGCCTGCATGCCTTTTTGGTGCGCGATGGGGCCGTGGCCCAAAACCCGACGGCGGCGTTGCGCCTGCCCAAAAAGGCAGATCGCCTGCCGGAATACCTTTCGGTGGAGGATGTCTCGGCACTGCTCGATCAAGACTTTCCCGAGGGCGAGATGGGGCTGCGCGATCATGCCATCTTGGAAGTGCTTTACGGTTGCGGCTTGCGCGTGAGTGAGCTGGTTGGGCTCGATATGGGCGATATCCATATCGATGACGGGTTTGTCCTGGTGCGCGGTAAGGGCTCCAAGGAGCGTCTGGCCCCGTTGGTGGGAAGCGCGGCTCGCGCCCTGACACACTATATAGGTGACGGGCGCACTCTCCTGGCCGCCCATGCTCACGGGACGGAGACCTCGGCGGTCTTTTTAAATAAGAACGGACGTCGCCTGTCGCGCCAGGGCGTGCATGCGATATGCGAGCGGTACGGGCGCCAGGTGGGGCTGGTGGGGCTCCACCCCCACACCCTGCGCCACTCCTTTGCCACCCACATGCTCGCGGGCGGTGCCGACCTGCGTGTGCTGCAGGAGATTTTGGGCCATGCCGATATTTCGACCACGCAGGTCTACACGCATGTCGACCGCACGCAACTGACCGAGGTCTATCTGGCGGCGCATCCGCTGGCACATCGCTAGCACCTCGCTGACCTGCATATTTATAAATATTAAAGGGGATGGGCCCCAGATTGCCGAGACGCACTTTTGCGCGCATGGGCAATCTGGGGCCCGTCCCATTTTTCGCCAGACACCGACGCGGTGGTGGGCCGTGTGTACCGTGGGTGGGAGGAGTTTGGGGGCGATGTGAACGGCGTGTAAAGGGACGTAAAAATCGCCTCAAGGTCAACTTGAAGGTTGAGGTTCGCGGGCGTGGTTCTACAGGTGGCATCCCACCTTTGCTGCAAACACAACATATTGTGTTTTCGAACATATGCTCGGGGGTGTTTTACAACATATTGGGGGTGGAGTGGTGGGGCGGGGTGGGGGAAGGGGTGGGGAAAGGTGTTGAAAAATGGGGCGGTTCCCCATATTATTGATGACGTCGACAGGCGGGGTGGTTCCCCGCGTACGTGCCATCTGAGTAACCGAGGGGAGGGCGCACATGGGAATGACGGGTGCATACGAGCGCAATCTCGATGCAAAAGGTCGTCTATCCCTGCCTGCACCCCTTCGTGAGGAGCTTGGAGAGCACGTTCGCGTGTTCAAAGCCCTGGATGTCGATGCTCTGTACGTGTTCTCTGCCGAGGCCTTCGATAAGTGGGTCGAAGGACTCTTCGCGGGTCGTGAGGGCCACGAGGGTTTTAACCCGCGTGACATCAACGACCAGAAGCTTATGAGGGCGATCAACAAGCGCACCACGTCGATGGATGTGGACAGCGCGGGTCGTATCGGTCTTTCTGAGTCTCTCCGCAAGCAGGCGAACCTCGACCGCGAGGTCACGGTTGTGGGCAACTACGACCACCTTGAGGTTTGGGACCGCGCTACGGCCGATGAGGACGATGACGACGAGGCCCTGCTGGACCTCTTCTTCTCGTAAGGGCAAGGCACGAGTAACGGATGGAGCGTGGGATCTTGACACAAGAATATCGGCATGAACCTGTCATGCTCGGCGAAGTGCTTGAGTCGCTGCAGCTAAAGAGCGGCTCCGTCGTCTGCGACTGCACCCTTGGCGGTGCCGGCCATTCGGTAAAGATGGCCGCGCAGGTGGGGGAGACCGGCCTTTTGCTCGGCGTCGATCAGGACGACATGGCCCTCGAGGCCGCTGGCGCCCGTCTGGACCGCGAGGTTCCCGGCGTACCGCACCAGCTGCTGAAGGGCAACTTCGGCGACTTGGACGAGCTGCTTTGCTCGGCCGAGGTGCCCGGGGTCGATGGCTTCCTGTTCGACTTGGGCGTTTCGTCGCCGCAACTCGATATCCCTGGCAGGGGCTTTTCGTACAACGAGGACGCCCCATTGGACATGCGGATGGATCCGGGTAACAACACCTTAAACGCAGCTGAGGTCATCAACACCTATAACGAACACGACCTCGCCCGGATTCTACGCGTCTATGGCGAAGAGAAGTTCGCCTCGCAGATCGCGCGTGAGATCGTGCGCCGCCGCGAGCATGAGCCGATCGAAACCACCGGTCAGTTTGTCGAGATCATCAAGGCTGGTATCCCCGCTGCCGCTCGTCGGCATGGCGGACACCCAGCCAAGAAAAGTTTCCAGGCCATTCGCATCGAGGTCAATCACGAACTCGATGTGCTCGAGCGAGGGCTTGACGCCGCCACAAGGTGGCTCAACCCGGGCGGACGCATCTGCGTCATCTCGTATCACTCGCTCGAGGACCGTATCGTAAAGAACCACTTTAAGGAGATGAGCCAGGGGTGCACGTGTCCGCCGGAGATTCCGGTGTGCGTGTGCGGCAACGTGCCGATACTCAAGGTCATCACCCGCAAACCCCTGGTTGCCCAACCCGATGAGGTTGCGCGCAACCCTCGGGCGAGATCAGCCAAGATCCGCGTGGCGCAGCGTCTGTAGACGCGACCGCGCGATATTGGACCTCCCGCTCGTACCACAAACGAAGCTTAAACACACTACCAACGTACTCGGGATGGGAGGCGGCATATCATGGGCTACAACACCTCAAACGCAGCACTCGCCTATGATATGAACGCCATGCCCGCCTATCGTGAGGCACCGCAGGCCCCCGTTGCTCCCCGCGAGCAGCGCACGCCGCGCTTTGATGTCTACACGGGCGCGGGCCGTCAGGCAAACCAGGCGGTAAGCCCGGTTTTCATGAGCGTTCTTAAAACGTTTTGCATCATTGCGGCCATCTTCATGACGATCGGTGTCGCCCGCGTGGCGCTCGCCGGCGTTACGGCCCAGGTGCTCAACAGCAACGCCGCGCTTACCAACACGCTCGAGAAGGCGACCGATGAGAGCTCCGACCTGGAGGTCATGCATTCGGTCTATGGTGCCGACACGCGCATTCGCGACCTTGCGGGCGCTTATGGCATGGTGGAGCCCAGCGAGAGCGTTACACTTGATTTTTCGCAGGATGCAGCCGCGGGCGCTAGCTCGACCGCGACCGCTCAGTAACAAGACGGTAGCTGAGTATGACAAATGACTATCGCCGCGGCTCCGACGGGGGTCGCGGTTCTGGACGTCCCTCATCGCGGGGACGTTCTGGTTATCAAGGAACGGGTCGGCCATCTTACAACGCGAGGCCGTCCTATGGCAACGACCCTGCGTCGCGTCTCCGTGGCTCGAGTGGTCCTCAAATGCATAACACCAGACCGCGCAAGAGCTCGTCGACCGAATGGCTCACGGGCACGCCGCTGCCCCGTCGCAAAGCCGTCATGGGCTTCATCGGGTTTGGCTTGGGTTTGGGCGTCCTTCGCCTTGCCGACTATCAAATCGTGGAAGCCGATAAGCTACGCGACCGCGCCGATGCACGTCGCTTGCTCGCGCAGACGCTATATGCCAAGCGCGGTACCATCTACGACCGTAACGGCAACGTGCTGACGTCGTCGGTCGAATGTCGCAACATCGCCGTGAATCCTCAGCTTATCGAGGACGTTGACAAGACGGTGTCAGCGCTGGTCAAAGCTACGGGAATCGATAAAAAGACCTGTCGCGAGCTCGTTGAGTCGGATGGCACCTGGGTGTATATCAAACGCCAGGTGGACGAGGACGATGTCGCGGCGCTGGAGAAGAAGAACCTGCCAGGCGTGCTCTTTGAGCAGGCCATGAAGCGCGTGTACCCCTACGGCAACCTGGCATCGCAGGTGCTTGGCGTGGTAAACGTGGACAACGACGGTCTGACGGGCCTCGAAAAACAGTACAACAAGCTTTTGACCGGAACCAACGGTTCGCTGGTGCGCGAGCGGGCGAGGGACGGTAGCTATATCGCGGGCGGCGCCTATAAAAAGGTGGCGGCGGTTGACGGCGTGGACATCGTGACGACGCTCGATGTCAATATCCAGCGTGCCGCCGAGGACGCCCTGGCCGAGGCGGTCGAAAAGACCAAGGCCAAGAATGGCTCGGCCCTGGTCACCGATCCCACGACGGGCGAGATTCTGGCGGCATGCTCGTATCCGACATATGACCAGACCGATCTGGAAAACGCCAAGACCGAGGACATGAACTTGCGCCTGGTTACCGATGCCTACGAGCCCGGCTCGGTCTTTAAGACGCTCGTGGCCGGTGCCGGCTTCGACTTGGGTGCCGTGCGTTCGAGCACGTCGTTTGAGGTGCCGGCGAGCATTAAGGTTGGCGACGACACCGTTACCGACGCCGATAAGCGCGACTACACCATGACCATGGACGTGCGCGAGATGATGCGCCGTTCGTCCAATGTGGGCTTTGTCCTGGTGGGACGCAAGATCGGTGCCGATGATTTTGCCACCTATGTGGACAAGTGGGGTATCGGTCATAGCTCCGGTGTCGATTTTCCGGGTGAGAGCCTGGGCATCGTCAAGGAGCGCGACCAGTACGACGGCGCCACGCTGGGCTCGATGAGCTTTGGCCAGGCGCTGTCCGTCTCGCCGATTGAGGTCGCACGTGCCGTGGGCGGCATCGCGAACGGCGGCGTGATGATGACTCCGCACTTCTATAAGTCCAGCAAGGGCGATGAGAAGGACTGGGGCGAAGGCGAGCGCGCGATTTCGGAGGACGCTGCCGCCCAGGTGACATCGTGCATGCAGACGGTCGTGTCCGAAGGCACGGGCGTTGGCGGTGCGGTCGATGGCTATGACGTGGCGGGCAAGACCGGTACGGCCGAGCGTGCTGACGAGAACGGCGGTTACCTCAAGGAGAACTACATGTCGTCCTTTATGGGCTTTGCGCCGGCACAATCGCCCAAGGTGCTGTGCTACATCACACTCGATGGAACGCCGAGCGGCTCGGATGCCGCCGCGGTGCCATTCCAGTCCATTATGGCCAACGCGCTCGACGTGCTGGGTATCCCGCGCACGAAGTAGGGGGTTACAATCTTGAGCGTGGTCTGCCGTTTGATCTGAAGGGTGTTCACATGCCCTGCACCACGCGCGCATGGCACTGGGATACAATACGCCGATAGCAATATTAGGTTTACAGGGGAGCTGCAATGATAGAGATCGCCGTCAACAACCTCGCGGCCTCAACGGGGGCCCGAACCGTGACGGAAGAAGTCGATCGGGTATGCCGCGGGTGCGTTATCGACTCGCGTCAGGTCGAGGAGGGGACGATCTTTGTCGCCTTCCCCGGCGAAAAGGTCGACGGCAATGATTTTGCCTCCCGTGCCATCGAGTCGGGTGCCGGTGCCGTCGTGATGACGCGCGAACCCGATGCCGAGCTGGTTTCGCTGGCGCAGGACAAGGGATGCGCCATCTTGCTGACCGACGACCCCGAGGAGTTCTTGCTGCGCCTGGCGCATGTATATCGCTTGGAGCTTGGCTGCCTGGTCGTCGGCATTACCGGTTCGATTGGCAAGACGACGACCAAGGACGTGCTCGCCGCCGTGCTCGCCAAGCGTTATCGCGTCTGGGCCACGAAGGGCAATTTCAACAACCTGATCGGCATGCCGCTCACGGTGCTTTCCGCTCCGGCCGATACCGAGGTTCTGGTGCTCGAGATGGGCATGAACCATTTTCATGAGATTGAGCGCCTGTCCCAGTCTGCCAACCCCAATCTTGCCATCGTGAGCAAGATCGGAACCTCCCATATCGGTATTCTGGGCAGCCGCGAGAACATCGCCCGCGCCAAGTCCGAGATTGTCCAGGGCATGTGCGCCGCCGGCGACTTCTCGCCGTTGCTGGTGTTGGGCGGCGAGGACGACTTTACGCCGTTCATTCGCGATGCGTTCGCCCAGCCTGCGGGTATTGACGTGATGCTGGCCGGTGTCTCGGACGACGACGAGGTCCGCGCACGCGACATTCGCGTCGACGACGAGGGCCATCCGGTCTTTACGCTCGACTTTGGTCAGGGCGACACGGTCGATACCATGCTGGCCATTCCCGGCGTGCAGTCCGTGCCCAATGCCGTCAAGGCAGCCGCGGTCGCCTATCGTCTGGGCGTGACGCCCGAGCAGATCGATGCTGCCTTTAGGGGTCTTACGATCACCGGCCACCGCCAGGAGATCAAGCGCGCCAAGAGCGGAGCGCGCATCATCGACGACTCCTATAACGCCAGTGCCGAGTCTATGGCTGCCGGCCTCGATTTGCTGTGCTCGCTTTCATGTGACGGTTCGCGCATGGCGATCCTGGGCGAGATGGGCGAGATGGGCGACGAGGCTCCCCGCATGCATGAGCTCGTGGGCGCCTATGCCGCCGCCAAGAAGCTCGACATGCTCGCGTGCGTCGGCGGCGAGCTGGCTCAGCTCATGGCCGATGCCGCACGTATGATGGGTATGGATGAGGACCGCATCCAGGTGTTCTCCGATTATCAGCAGGTGCTCGACCGCATGGGCGGCGCGCTTGAAAATCATGATGTTGTACTGGTCAAGGGTTCCCGTTTTGTTGAGCTCGACCGCTTTGTGGAAGGTGTGTGCTAGCCCATGTTCGGCAATCCCTCGTATCCTACGTATCAGGCCTTTTTGGGACTTGGCATCGCTGCCGCCATTGCGTTGCTGCTTATGCCGTGGTGGATCAAGCTGCTGAAGGTCGAGGGTATCGGCCAGCAGGTCCGAGCCGACGGCCCCAAGCGTCATTTGATTAAACAGGGTACGCCGACCATGGGCGGTGTCATCATCCTTGTCGCGATCTCGCTGACCTGCCTGCTGATGGGCAAGCTCACTACCGAGCTCGTGCTCGTGCTGCTTGCCACGCTGGCCACCGGCGTTCTGGGTCTCATCGACGACCTGACCTCCGTCACGCATGGTCGCTCGCTCGGCCTGACGCCTCACGCCAAGATGATCGGTCTGACCATTATCTGCGTCACTTTTACCGTGCTCGCCGTCAATTGGTGCGGCGTCGCCCCCGAGATTCGTTTTCCCGGCGGCCTGACGATTGACCTCGGTGTTCTTTCGACCACCATCTGCGGCCTTTCGTTCCCGTGGCTCTACATTGTATTTTGCTGGCTGATGATCGCTGGTCTTTCCAATGCCGTGAACCTGACCGATGGTCTGGACGGCCTTGCCTGTGGCACTTCCATGATTGCCATGCTCGCCATGGCCGCCATGGCGTTTTTGCACGGTGACGTGAACCTGTCCATCTTCTGCACGGCGTGCGCCGGTGCCTGCCTGGGCTTTTTGTGGTTCAATTGCTACCCGGCGAGCATCTTTATGGGCGATACCGGCTCGCTTGCCCTGGGTGCCGCTTTTGCCTGCACCTCCATCATGACCAACACCGAAGTCGTTTCCCTCATCATCGGCGGTCTGTTTATCGTCGAGACGCTGTCGGTCATGATCCAGGTTGTCTATTTCCACTTTACGCACAAGCGCGTCTTCCTTATGGCGCCCATTCATCATCATTTCGAAAAGAAGGGCTGGGCCGAGACCAAGGTCGTTATCCGTTTTTGGATTATCGCCGCGGCCTTTGGCGCCGTTGGCCTCGCCCTGTTCTTCCAGTTGGGATAGTGGTCTTTCATGCCTCTTGCTAATGTCTTTAGCCTGCTTGTTTTGGGGCAGGGTAAATCCGGTCTCGATGTCGCCCGTTGGGCGTTGGCTCACCCCGAGCGCGTGAGCGCCACGACCGTGTATGGCGGCGGTAGCTCCGAGCCCAATGAAGCCACGCGTGCGCTCGAGGCGCAGGGCGCGTCGTTTGTCTACGGCACCGAGCAGGTCGAGGGTACCTATGACGTGTGCGTGACATGCCCGGGTATCTCGGAGTTCTCGGCCTTCTTTAAGGCTGGGCGTGAGCATGCCGCTCAGATTATGGGCGAGCCCGAGTTTGCCTATCGCCTGTCTCCCCACAATTGGATCGCCATCACGGGCACCAACGGCAAGACAACTACCACGTCGCTGACCGATTATCTGCTCAAGGCCGCCGGTGAAGCCAGCGTGGCCGTCGGCAATATCGGTGAGCCGCCGGTGAACGAGATCGACGGCCGCGCACACAATGAGTGGTTTGTGGCCGAGCTGTCGAGTTATCAGATTGCTACGACCGCCGAGCTTCATCCTCGCGTGGCGGTACTGCTCAACATCACGCCCGACCACCTGGGCTGGCACAAGAGCCACAAGAACTATGCGCTTGCCAAGATCAAGTTGTTCGAGAATATGGTCGACGACGACCTCGTGGTTATCGACGTCGAGGATGCCGGCATCCATGAGTTCGATGAGTACATCTACACACCGGGTCGCCGCATCTGCAAGGTCGCTTTTGACGAGCCCGAGGGTGCAGACGCCGCCTTTGTGCGCGACGGCAAGATGGTCGTGCGCCTGAAGGGCGTCGAGACCCAGCTTGTCGCCACGTCCGAGCTCAAGATCTCGGGCCATCACAATGTCATCAATGCCCTATGTGCCGCCACGGCTGCTCTGGCCGTCGGTGCCGATCCCGAGGGCATTTGCCGCGGTTTGGCATCGTTCCAGCCACTCGAACACCGCGTGGAACCCTGCGGCGAGATCGATGGCGTGCGCTACGTCAACGATTCCAAGGCAACGAACACCGATGCAGTCGAAAAGGCCCTGACGGCGTTTCCCGACGACGATGTGATTTTGCTGCTCGGCGGCCACGATAAGGGTACGCCGCTTGCGGACTTTGCCCGCGTCGTTATGGACAACGTGCGCTCGGTCGTTTGCTTTGGCGATGCGCGCGAGCGCTTTACCGCCGCTATGGACGAGGCCGATGTCGATGGTGACGTGGATATCGCCCAGGCCGATGATCTGCGCGATGCCGTTGACGTTGCCCGCTCACTCTCGAGCCGCGGCGACGTGATCCTGCTTTCGCCCGCCTGCTCTTCGTTTGACGAGTTCTCGGGCTACGAGGAGCGCGGCCGCGTGTTTAAGGACTACGTTGCCCAGCTTGCCGCAGCAGCGAAATCGCAAACGGAATAGGGGTTGCCGGTGAGAGAGGAGAGCCCCCGAAGTGATATGAGGAGGCCCGACTCGGACCGTGCTTCCTCGCTGCGTAGCACGCCGCGTTCCGGACGCGGCGGGCAGACGTTCAGTGAGCGCTATATTGCCGGCGTCCCCGCCCGCATCATGCGCCCCCGTTTGATATTTATGGCGTGCCTGTTTAGCTTGGTTTGCTTTGGCTTGCTGATGGTGTACTCGGCATCTTCGGTCGAGGCACTGCACGAGAATGGTTCGGCGACGTTTTTCCTGTTTCGACAAGCCGCGTTTGCCGGAGTTGGCGTGCTGGCTATGGTTGCCATCGTGCGCATCTTGCCGGACAGTTGGTTTGGGGAAGACGTGCTCAGGATCTTCCTCATGGGAATGATAGGGCTACTGGTTCTGGTGTTCTTTATGGGTAGCGGCAGTCGTGGCGCCACGCGCTGGCTCAACATCGCCGGTATTCAGTTCCAGCCGTCTGAGTTTTTAAAGCCGTTCGCCATCGCGTATTCGGCCATCATGCTCGACCGCATCTTTTCGCCCGGCGGCAACATCAACGAGTTTCTTCGCAACATGGGCATCTACCTGGGCATTTCGCTCTTTCTGATCTTTGTTCAGCCCGATTTTGGCACCGTTCTGATCATCTTGCTGACCCTCATGTGCATGGCGTTGTTTGCGGGATTGGACCCCAAATATATCGTTTGGACGGTCGTTGCCGGCATCGCCGTCATTGCGATCGCCCTTATCGCCGAGCCGTATCGTATGACGCGTGTCGAGGTTGCTTGGAATCCTTGGGCAGACGAATATGGTGATGGCTATCAGGCCACGCTTGCCATTATGGCGTTTGCCTCGGGCGGCCTGTTCGGTCGCGGTATCGGTAACTCCACCATGAAGTACTCGTATTTGCCCGAGGCGCATAACGACTACATCTTGGCTATTATCGGCGAGGAAGTTGGCTTTATCGGAACCGTGCTGTTCTTCTTGGTGTTCGCGATGCTGATCTACTCGGCGTTTCGTATTGCCGAGCAGGCGACCGACCGTCGCGGAGCACTTATGGCATCGGGTTCCGCGGTCATCCTTGCGGTGCAGTTTTTGATCAACGCGCTGGGCATTCTCAATGTGTTTCCCATGACGGGCAAGCCGCTGCCGTTTATTAGCTACGGCGGCTCGTCGATTATTGTGTCGCTTATGCTCGCCGGTCTGATCCTGCGCGTTTCGTATGAGAGCGCCCGTCGCGATGAATACGACCGTCGCCGCGAGAGCTTTGCCGTTATGGATGAGAGTACCGCCGGCGTGCCCCACGTGCGCGGCGAGCGATCTTCGCGTAACGGCTTTACTGTCCTGGATGGCTCTGCGACCGAGCCGGCAGCCCGTCCGCGTCAGCGAACGGCGCCGCAAGGTCGTCCGCAGCGCCCCACTCCTCGCAATGCGGGCGGCGGATATAATCGAATCGATTTGAATTCGGACCCGTCGGCGCGTTTGCGCACCGATGACCAGGGGCCGCGTGTACGAAGGGATTACCATGACCGATAAGATGACCGTTGCTATTGCAGCCGGCGGCACAGCAGGACATATCAACCCCGCGCTCGCCTTGGCCGAGGAGCTGCGTGACCGCGGTCATCACGTTGTGTTCGTGGGCCAATCGCGCAAGCTCGAGGGCCGTCTGGTTCCCGAGGCAGGATTCGATTTTGTGCCCATCACGGTCACGGGCTTCGATCGCTCCCGTCCCTGGACGGCGCTGACCTCGCTGTGTCGCGTCAACAAGGCGAAGCGCGCGCTTGCCCGTCACTTCTCGAAGGTCGGTAAGCCCGATGCCGCTATCGGCTTTGGCGCTTACGTTGAGGTCCCGCTGCTGGGTTGGTGCAAGGGCGCCGGCGTTCCGTATCTGCTGCACGAGCAGAACTCTGTTCCGGGTCTGGCCAATAAGATGATGAACTCACATGCCGCCCGCGTGTGCATTTCGGTACCTGCGGCCCGTGCGGTCTTTGAGCTCGAGGGCGACCCCGACCATGTGCTCATGACGGGCAATCCCGTGCGTCGTTCGGTAATCGAGGGCGATCGCGCTCGCGGTCGCAAGACGCTCGGTGTGCCCGAGGACGCGACACTTCTGCTCGTCTTTGGTGGTTCGCTCGGTGCCCAGCATCTTAATGAGCGCGTGGCTTCGCTCAAAAACGAGCTGCTCTCGCGTGAGAATCTCTATGTTTTGCATTCGACGGGTGCCGACGGCTTTGAGGAGACCGAGCGCGCTTTGGCGCTGACGCCCGAGGAGGCGAAGCGCTATCGTGTCCAGCCCTACATCGACAACATGGGCGATATGCTGGCTGCGGCCGATCTGGTGCTCTCGCGTTCCGGTGCCTCGAGCGTGGCCGAGATCGCCGCGCTTGCCGTGCCCTCGGTGCTCGTGCCGTATCCGCACGCGACGGCCGACCACCAGACCACGAATGCCCGTTACCTGGTCGATGCCGGTGCCGGCGTGCTTTGCGCCGATGCCGATATCGATGCCCCTGCCTTTGCCGACGAGCTGCTGCACCTGATCGATGACGCTGCGGTACGTGATGCCATGCGTCAGGCGGCGCGCGGCTTGGCCCAGGACCGTGCCGCCGCACTTTTGGCCGACGCGGTAGAGGGATTGCGTTAGTTAGACGGGATATCGCCGGTCGCCCTCGCGCGGATGCGGTAGGTGCGGTACAGTTAACGGGTTACAGGCAGTGTTTACGCAAGGAGTACACGAGCACATGGCTGATTCCCAGACTGCAACCTCCGCGCCCGAGTTCAAGAGCGCCCACTTTATCGGTATCGGCGGCGCCGGCATGAGCGGCATCGCCCTCGTCCTGCACGAGCGCGATTATACCGTTACCGGTTCCGACCTTAAGACGTCGCGCTATATTCGCCAGCTTACCCGCGCCGGTGTGAAGGTCCATGTGGGCCACGAGGCTGCGACGATTGACGAGGTCAAGCCCGACGTGGTTGTGGTCTCCACCGCTATTCCTGAGTCCAACCCCGAGCTCGTGCGTGCCCGCGAGCTCGGTATTCCCGTGTGGCCCCGTGCCAAGATGCTCTCGGCTCTGGGCCATGGCTACACCACCGTCGCCGTCGCCGGTACTCACGGCAAGACCACGACCTCTTCGATGTGCGCCACGATGCTCGACCGCATGGGTCTGGACCCCAGCTTTTTGATCGGCGGCATCGTCGAGGGCTACGACACCAACGGCAAGAACGGCTCGGGTGACTACTTTGTCGCCGAGGCCGATGAGTCCGACAGCTCGTTCCTGTTCCTGAACCCCAACGTGGTCATCGTGACCAACGTCGAGGCCGACCATCTCGATCACTACTCGGGCATCGAGGAGATCGAGGCCACCTTTGCTAAGTTTATGGGGCTGGTGGGCGAGGACGGCACCGTCATCGTTTGCGGCGAGGATCCGCATCTGGTCGAGCTCGCCAAGTCGACGGGCCGTCATGTGCTTTCCTATGGCTTTGCCGAGAACAACGACATCGTCTGCGTACATCCGGATGTCAAGGGCATCCAGAGCGACTTTATCGTTCGCTTTGAGGACGGCACCGAGCACGCTGTCGAGATTAAGAGCAACCCCGGTCGTCACAACATGCTCAACGCCACGGCCGTCTTGACCGTCGCCCATGTCCTAGGCCTCGATATCGATGCCGCCGCTAAGGCACTTTCGAGTTTTGAGGGCGTCCGCCGTCGCTTTACCCACGTGGGCGATATCGACGGCATCACGGTGGTTGACGATTACGGCCATCATCCCACCGAGATCAAGGCGACGCTCGCTGCTGCCTCTTCGCTGGGCTACAAACATGTCGACGTCGTGTTCCAACCGCACCGCTATTCGCGCCTGCAGGCTCTGTGCGATGACTTTGCCGATGCCTTTGCCAACGCCGACAAGCTGCTGCTGATCGATGTATTCTCCGCCGGCGAGATGCCGATTCCGGGCGTTACCTCCAAGATGCTCGCAGATACCGTTCGCGCTAAGCACCCCGGCAAGGAGGTCGTGTACTGCTCCAGTCGTCTTGAGCTCAACCAAGAGCTTGAGAAGCTCGTGGGCGAGGGCGACCTGCTGCTCACCATGGGTGCCGGTGACGTTACGACCGTCGGCCCCGAGTTCATCGAGTATCTGACTGCCAAGAAAGACGCTTAAACCCCATGGGTCTGTTTAACGCCGTCATGGCGCTTTCGGGCATGATCGACACGGACGTGGTCGAGGACGAACGTCTTGCACGCCATACAAGCTATCGTATCGGCGGCAAGGCCGACCTCTTTGTGACGTGCCATAGCTACCATGCCCTGCGTCGCGCCGTGGCGGTGCTTGACCGCGAGCAGGTGCCGTGGGTGATTATCGGCAAGGGGTCCAACCTGTTGGTTGCCGATGCCGGTTATCGCGGCGCCGTTATTTCGCTGGGGCGTGAGTTTCAGCGCACGGTTGTTGCCGAGGACGGCTGCACGCTGACCGTTGGTGCGGGCGTGATGTTCGCGCGTTTGGTCAACGACGCTTTGTCGCGCGGGCTTTCGGGCCTTGAGTTCGCGGTCGGTATTCCCGGTTCGGTCGGTGGCGCCGTGTCCATGAACGCAGGTACGCGGACCGAGTGGATCGGCTCCCTTATCGAGGACGTGGTCACGTTTGATCCGGCGTCCGGTATTAAGCACTATGCAGGGTCCGAGATCGCTTGGGGGTATCGCGAGTGCAGCTTGCCGCGTAACGAGATCATTCTCGAGTGCGTGCTTAAACTCAAGCCCGCGCCCAAGGCAGACATTCGCGAGCGTATGGAGCGGTACCTGACGCGCCGCAAGCGCACGCAGCCCATGGGCCGTGCATCCTGCGGATCGGTCTTTCGCAACCCGCCCGACGCAAGCGTGGGCAAGTTGATTGAGGATTGTGGATTAAAGGGTTTTTCGGTTGGCGGTGCGGAAGTTTCGCCCGTACACGCTAATTTTATCGTTAATAACGGAACCGCCTCGGCCGATGACGTGGCCGCGGTTATCAGGCATGTGCACGGAAAGGTGAGGGAGGCGTATGGCATCGAGCTCAGACCGGAAATTAAATTCCTCGGCTTCTAGAGCATCGAAACCAACCTTCCGCCGCGCCGGAGGGCGTTCCGGCGCACCTGCCCAGCCTCAACATAAGCCCGCCATGCCCTCCAAGTCTGTTGGGCCCGTTCGTCCTGCCAAGCGCCCGGTCGTCGGCTCGCAGCTGGGAGGACGCCCCGCTTCTAAAAAGACGAGTCGTCCGGCTCCGCGTCCTTCGGTGACGCCCAAGCCGGCGATGGGCGCCAAGACCTCCCGACCCATGGCGACGCCCAAGCCTTCGCTGGGAGCTCGTGCGCCGCATGCCGGCCGTACGTTGGCTGGCGCTAAGCCGCGTTCTCTGACATCAGTGCCCGCTGCCAAGGCGTCTTCGGCAAAAAAGGGCATCAATCCTCTGTCATCGCTTGGTGCCATGGCAAGCAAGACGACCAACGTCGCTTCTGCCATTAAAGGTAAGGGCAAAATCGCGGGCGGCATCCTGGCAGCCGTGGCCGTACTTGCCATTATTGCCATCGTCGTCATCAACTCTGGCCTGTTCGCCGCCACCGATATTCAGATTCATGGCAGCGAGCATGTGACCAAGCACGACGCCATGCAGCTCATCAGTCTTCCCGAGAACACGTCGCTCTTTAACGTGGATCCCGATCAGATCACCGAGGGCCTCAAGCAAAACCCGTGGGTCTCGGGCGTGGATGTCCAGCGCCAGTTTCCCCATACGCTTATCATCACGCCGACGGAGCGTAAGGTTATCGCCATTGCGTATATCAGCTCCGACGACCTTGCCTGGGCTATCGGAGACGATGACACCTGGATTGCTCCGCTGTCGACGTCTGTCGAGGTGGACGACCAGGGGAACGTCATTACATCGGGGGAGGGTGCCAAAACCCTGACCGGCATCGATGCGGCCCTGGCGCTTGCCAAGCACTACGGAGCCGTGCTGTTGACTGACGTCTCGGCCGATGTCGCACCGGTTTCGGGTCGGGCGGTGAGCTCCAAGGCCGTCAAGGCCGGCCTGGATTACGCACGCGGTTTCTCGAGCGAGTTCTTGGACCAGGTGAAGGATATTTCCACGCCTTCCGTTGAGGCTATCTCGGCAAATCTCGACAACGGCGTCGAGGTGTCGCTGGGCGATTCGGACGATATCGCCAAGAAAGAACGCATCGTGACCAAGCTGCTTTCGCAAGTAGAGGGCGTAACCTATATCAATGTGCGCTCTCCAGGCAACTACACGTTTAGGAACGCACCGACCGCCTAGCATCCTAAATGGCTTTGTTGAGGGGTCATACCACGCCGTTTATCTGGTTTGTTTGGTTTTCACGGTCAATTATTTGACTGAAACGTTCATAATGTGCAACCATAATACGGTTTACCTTTGCATTTACTTTCAACCTGAAGGTTAATGTGCGCAGGGGTCAACCCATGCTATGGCTATAACCTTTGTTCGGAGGACCGACATGCACGAGACAGAGATCAACAACTACCTTGCCGTCATTAAGGTGGTCGGCGTCGGCGGCGGCGGTACCAACGCGGTCAATCGAATGATCGAAGAGGGCATCCGCGGCGTCGAGTTTGTTGCCATCAACACCGATGCTCAGGCGCTCGCGATCTCTGATGCCGATATCAAGGTGCACATCGGCACCGACCTTACCCGCGGCCTGGGCGCCGGCGCCAACCCCGAGGTTGGCCGCAAGGCTGCCGATGAGTCCCGCGACGATATCGCCGAGGCGCTCGCTGGCGCCGACATGGTGTTCATCACCTGCGGCGAGGGCGGTGGTACCGGTACCGGCGCCGCTCCCATCGTTGCCGATATCGCGATGAACGAGGTCGGCGCGCTGACCGTCGCCGTCGTGACCAAACCCTTCACCTTCGAGGGTCGCAAGCGCAAGAAGAGCGCCGAGGAGGGCATCAAGACCCTCTCCGATTGCGTCGACACCATGATCGTTATCCCTAACGACAAGCTGCTCGACATCGCCGAGAAGAAGACCACGATGCTCGAGGCGTTCGCGATTGCCGATGGCGTCCTTTCCCAGGGCACCCAGGGCATCACCGACCTCATCACCGTCCCGGGTATCATCAACCTGGACTTCGCCGATGTTAAGACCATCATGAAGCAGGCCGGTACCGCCATGATGGGCATTGGTACCGCTTCTGGGGACACCCGTGCCGTCGACGCTGCCCAGCAGGCTATCTCCAGTCCGCTGCTCGAGAGCTCCATCGATGGCGCCACGCGCGTCCTGCTTTCCATCGCCGGCTCCAAGGACCTGGGCATCCAGGAGATCAGCGACGCCGCCGACGTTGTCGCCAATGCCGTCGACCCCGAGGCCAACATCATCTTCGGTACCGTTGTTGACGAGTCCCTGGGCGACCAGGTGCGCATCACCGTTATCGCCACGGGCTTCTCCGACTCCAACGTCAACCGTCAGGACGAGCTCTTTGCCGCCCAGCAGTCCCAGAGCAAGGCCGCTGCTTCTGCTGAGCCGCAGCGCACCGCTCCGGCTGCCAGCCCTGCTCAGGCTGCCCCGACTCGCAACGTTGGCGGTACCGAGCTTCCCAACTTTGGTAACGATCAGTTTGAGCTTCCCGATTTCCTCAAGCGCGGCAGCTTCTAAGTCGTTCTTCGCATTGTTTTGCACAGGGGCGCGTCCGTATGGATGCGCCCTTTTTGTTTCTCGTTTGTAAACGAAAGCCTCCAATCTCCTTACGTTCCCTTTACGTTTGGTCCCTACTGCTGCGGGTATCCTTTTAAAGAAGTATGACAGCCGTATAAAAGCAGGCTGCGCGGCGATGCCGCGATACTTGTGTTATTAGGAGGCTTTAGTATGGCAGCACGTGCGGACAACGTTTCGCGTGTCGACCATGATGGAGTTACGTTGGTGGAGGGTTCGACGACCGATGTTCGTTTTGCCTTTACCGAGCGCACCGGTGGTGTTTCCGAAGATGCGTACTCCTCACTCAATCTGGGCTCGCATGTAGGCGATGACCCCTTTGCCGTTCAAGAAAATCGTCGTCGAGCGCTCGAAGCCATGGGCGCCGCTGAGTGCGAGCATAATCTGCTCGTGCCCAATCAAGTACATGGTGACCACGTCGTGACGGTGACCTCGAACGGTGCCGATGATCTCGAGAACATTCGTGAGCAGATTGCCGAGGGCTGTGATGCCCTCGTCTGTACGGCCCATGAGGTGCCCGTGATGCTCTGCTTTGCCGATTGTGTTCCCGTGGTGCTGGTGGCTCCCGGCGGCTTTGCCGTGGTGCATTCTGGCTGGAAGGGCACGATTGCGCGTATTTCCGCCAAAGCCTGCCAGGCGCTTTGTGAGGTGGCTGACTGCACGCCGGAGGACATCTCTGCCTATATTGGGCCCCATATCCTGGGCGACGAGTATGAGGTGTCCCAAGAACTTATGGATCGCTTTGCCGCCGAGTTCTCGTGCATCGATGCTGCTGCTTCTCGCATGCTCGATCTTTCCGCCGCCATTCGCGAGGCGCTGGTGGATGCCGGTGTCGATGTGAACGGCATTGTGGACACCAAACTTTCCACCGTGCGTCAAAACGACCGCTTTTATTCCTATCGCAACGAGGGTGGCGCCTGCGGGCGCCATGCTGCGATCGGCGTGATGCTATGAGAAAGATCGCATCGGTCCTGAGTGCGGCAGTGCTCACGCTCACGTTGTGCGCCTGCTCCTCGGGATCTTCTACCTCTTCCATCACCGTTGCCGGCTCTACGACGTGCCTTCCCATTGCCGAGATTGCCGCCGAGGGCTTTAAAGAGGAGACCGGCACCGACGTGCTCGTCTCCGGCCTTGGCTCATCTGCTGGCATCGAAGCTGTTAGCGCCGGCACCGCCGATATCGCCAGCTCCTCTCGTGGCCTCAATGCCGATGAGCAAGACCTGGGTCTGACGCCTATCGTTATCGCGCACGACGGCATTGCAGTCATCGTGAACGACGACAACCCGGCCGACAATCTCTCGACCGAGCAGCTCCGCGATATTTACGCCGGCAAGATCACCAACTGGAAAGAAGTCGGCGGAGAGGACCTGAAGATTCAGGTTATCAACCGCGATGAGGCGTCCGGTACGCGCGAGGCCTTCCGCACTATCGTGATGGACGGCACGCCGTTTGATCGCCGCTCGGCTGTTCTTTCGGGCACGGGCCAGGTACGCGATGTCGTGTCCCGCTCGCGTGGCGCCATTGGCTACATCTCGCTGGGTTTTGTCGAGAGCCTCAATGCCAAGACCTCGGTTAAGGCCGTTTCGGTCAACCATGTCGAGGCATCCGAGAAGACGGTCGCAAGCGGCGGCTATCCAATCTCGCGTGACCTTTACTTCTTTGTGAAGGGTACGCCTTCGCAGCAGGCGCAGGACTACATTGACTATGTGACGTCCGAAAAGATGGACAAGCAGATTCGCGAGGCGGGCTTTATTCCCGTCACCAACGACGGAAAGGGGAGTGAGTAGCGTGGAAGCACAGGAAATCCCCCAGATTGAGCATGAGGCGCGGACGCCCAAAAAGCGTGAGTTGGCGTTGGTGTCACGCAGCACCTATCTCAAGGAGAAGGCGCTGCACTGGATCTTCTTTGCCTGTGCGTTCTTGGCGGTCGTCACCGTCATCCTGATTTTTGTCTTTACCACGTACTCGGCGTTGCCGGTTTTTACCGACATTGGCCTGGCGGACTTCTTTAGCTTTACATGGGCGCCCTCTGAGGGTCACTACGGCATTATGTCGCTGCTGGCTGGCTCTGGCCTGGTGACGGTCGGCGCGCTCGCCATGGGCGTGCCCCTGGGTGTGGGTACGGCCGTGTATCTGGTCGAGATTGCCAGCAAGCGCGTGCGCAAGCTCATCAGCCCCGCCGTCGACCTGCTGGCGGGCATCCCCTCCATCATCTACGGCTTCTTTGGCATGGTCATCATCCGTCCGTTTATCGCGCAGCTGACCGGCGGTCTTGGCTTTGGCGCGCTGACGGCGTGGTTCGTGCTCGCCATCATGATCGTTCCCACCATCACCACGCTCACCATCGATGCCCTCAATTCCATTCCCATGGGCATTCGCGAGGCATCCTATGCCATGGGTGCCACCAAGTGGCAGACCATCTACAAGGTCGTGCTTCCTGCAGCCAAGCTGGGCATTGTCGATGCAATTGTCTTGGGTATGGGGCGTGCCATCGGTGAGACCATGGCCGTGCTTATGGTCGTGGGCAACGCCCCGGTCATTCCGGATAGCATCTCGAGCCCCATCTCGACGCTCACGAGTCAGATCGCGCTCGACATGAGTTATTCCTCGGGCCTGCACCGCTCGGCTCTGTTTGGCATGGGCGTTGTCTTGTTTATCATCTCCGCTGCACTGGTGGGTATCGTCCGCCTGATTTCCAAGAAGAGGGGGTAGGCTATGTCCGATTCCGTTGACACGACGGTCGATACGACCTCGTCGCGCGAGCGCATCAAGCGTGCCCTTTCCCATGGCAAGAAGGGCCGCATCAACAAGGACCTCTCCAACAAGATCATGCTTTGCGTGTTTCGCGCCGCGGCCTATATCACCACGCTGGTGCTGATCGCCATCATCGCCTACGTGGTCATCAACGGCCTGCCGCATATCTCGCTCGACTTTATCTTTGGCTGGCCGCAGGGCGTCAACGCCGAAGGCGGCATTTGGCCGACGATTGTCTCGACCATCTACGTGACGGCGCTCGCCATGCTCATCTGCACGCCGGTTGCCGTCTTGGCTGCGGTCTATCTTGCCGAATACGCCAAGCAGGGCAAGGTCGTCGACATCATTCGCTATGCTGCCGATGCCCTGGCCTCGGTGCCCTCCATTGTTATGGGCCTCTTTGGCTACGCCTTGTTTGTCGAGGCTATGGGTCTGGGCCTTTCGATGGTCTCGGCCGCCCTGGCGCTGGCACTTCTGATGCTGCCTATTGTCATGCGTACCACCGAGGAAGCAATCCGCGCCGTTCCGCGCTATATCCGTTGGGGCGCATATGGCCTGGGCGCCACCAAGTGGCAGGTCGTCTCCAAGATCGTGCTTCCTTCGGCTTTTGGCCGCATCGCCACCGGCATCGTGCTTGCCATCGGCCGCGCCATCGGCGAGACCGCGGTGGTGCTCTACACTATGGGCCAGGCCATCAACCTGCCTATTTCGCCGCTCGATTCCGGTCGTCCCATGACCGTTCACCTTTATCTGCTTGCCAATGACGGCATCAACATGAACGCAGCCTACGGCACTGCGCTTTTGCTGATGGCGATTATTCTGGCCTTCAACCTGTTTGCGCGTTATCTGTCGCGCAAACGCCGCTAGTTAAGGAGTCCCATGTCCGCCTATCAGTCCGCTCCCACGCCGGAGCAAGCGGCCATCACGGCCAAGGATTTCAACTTTTGGTACGGTGACTTTCATGCGCTGACGGGGCTCGACCTCAACATCGCCAAAAACGCCATCACCTCGTTTATCGGTCCTTCGGGCTGCGGCAAATCGACGTTTTTGCGCTGCATCAACCGTATGAACGACCTTATCGAGGGCACCCGCGTCGAGGGTACCATGACGCTCGACGGCAACGATATCTATGCCGAGGGCGTCGACCCGGTCGACCTTCGCCGTCGCGTGGGCATGATTTTTCAGCAGCCCAACCCGTTCCCCAAATCCATCTACGAGAATGTCGCTTTTGGCCCTCGTCTGCAGGGCGTGACTAGCAAAAGCGACCTCGATGACATCGTGGAAGAATCGCTCAAGCGTGCCAACCTCTGGAAAGAGGTATCCAATCAGCTCAACAAGGATGGTTTGGCGCTCTCGGGCGGTCAGCAGCAGCGTCTGTGCATCGCGCGTGTGCTTGCGGTGCAGCCCGATGTCCTGCTGATGGACGAGCCCTGCTCCGCCATCGACCCCACGTCCGTCTCTAAGGTCGAGGATCTGATGGCCGAGCTGGCGCCCGAGATGACGATCATCATCGTCACGCATTCTATGCAGCAGGCCGCTCGTATTAGCGACTACACCGCATTTTTCTTGCAGGAAGTTGCCGGCGAGCCCGCCACGCTCATCGAGTATGGTCAAACCGACGCGATCTTCACCAGCCCGGTGGATTCGCGGACGGAAGACTATATCACCGGCCGCTTTGGCTGATCGGTGCGACTAGTCCCAATCCGATCGGACCTGGTCCGGTGCGTATTCACTGTGCGGGCGGCATGACCGCACCCAACTGATTGGAGTGAACCATGCGTAAACTGTTTTCCCGTCAGCTCATCGAGGCCCGTCACGAGATGCTGAGCATCTACGAGGCCGTCGATCTGGCGCTTCACGACGCCGTGAAGGCCTATGTGACCGACGACCGCAAGCTCGCCACCAAGACCAAGAAGCGCACGCTTTCGATTGACGCTCGCTGCGCCAACTTGGAGGCCGTCTGCTACAACCTGATTGCCACGCAGTCACCGGTCGCCTCCGACTTCCGCTTGCTGCAGACGATCATCTACGTCGACTTTAACCTGCAGCGCATGACCGATAAGGTTCGCCAGATTTGCCGCGCCACGCGTCATATGATCAAGGCCGACATCTCGCTGCCCAAGGAGCTTGTCGGCACGGTCGAGGCCGAGGCTGAGGCCGTCTACCAGGTACTGGGCTCTTCGCTTTCTGCGCTCGTCACCAACGACATGTCCATCATCTGCAACTTGGCCGTCGAGGACGAGCCAGTGCACGCCGCCTACGAGAAGTTCTTCCGCACCTTTAACCGCATGGACACGGGCGATTTTATGGACGACGACAGCAACTATGACGACCTGCGCCGCGCCATCATGGTATCGCGCTATCTCGATCGCATCGCCTCGATTTCCATCGATGCCGCCTGCCGTCTGACCTTCCTGTTGACCGGACAGCGTATGACTGCCGGTGATATCGCCTGCACTGATGAGGATGAGCTCGAGAGCATGCGCGTGCCTTCGGGCGAGGGTGTTATCATGAGGCCCGCCGTCGATGCACGCTACGTTGCCAAGGTGCCCGTTAACGAGGTCAGCGAGGGTCTTCGCTACCTGCTCGATCATCTTGAGGATGAGGACGATGGCGAGGACGACGAGGAGTAAGTAACCCCGTTCGTCGAAAGATTGTAAATACCTAAGTGAGCGCGGCCTTGCACATGCGGGGCCGCGCTCTTGCGTTAGCATGGGACTACTTGTTTGGCTGTCAGCGGAGGCGATTGGCAATGGATAACTATTTGGACTTGATGCGCGCTCGCCGCGAGCAGATTCTGGAACGTTTTTATGCGGCGCTCGATCGCGCGGGCCGTCCCCACGACGCCGCGAGCCTCATTGCCGTGTCCAAGACCGTTGGTGTCGATGAGACCGTTGCCGCCATCCAGGCGGGGTATCGCCATTTTGCCGAGAACCGCCCGCAGGAGCTGGTTCGCAAGCTCACGGGTCTGGCGGAGCATCCGGAGCTGCCCGAGGTGCGCTTCGATATGATCGGCAACCTGCAGACCAATAAGATCAATGCGGTGCTGGGCTCAGCCGAGCTGATTCACTCGGTGGGTTCGCTGCATCTGGCGCAGGCGATCTCGAGCCGTGCTGTTCGCAAGATTGAGGCAGGCGAGCTCGTCGGCCCCCAGCGTGTGCTCATTGAGGTCAATGTGAGTGGTGAGGAGTCGAAGGGAGGCTTTTCACCCGATGGGATTCGCGCCGCCGCGGGTGAGCTTGCAGAACTTGAGGGAATTTGCGTACAGGGGCTTATGACTATGGCGCCCCGGGGGAATAAGGATGTGGCACGCCGCACCTTTGCGGGGCTTCGTGAGCTGAGGGATGAGCTGGAGGCGGCGCATCCCGATTTGAACCTGCCTGAGCTTTCCTGCGGTATGAGCGAGGACTTTGAGTCTGCCCTTGAGGAGGGCTCTACGCTCGTTCGCCTGGGCAGGGTAGTATTTAGCCCGGAGTTTGCAGTAAAATAAGGCTCTGAAGTGCGCACTGATTATCGGGGCGCCTGCACTAAACCGCGAGAGGACACAACCATGGGCTTCCTTGACGAGATTAAAAATAAGATGCACCTGGGCGGCCAGCAGGGTTACGACCAGGGTTATGGCCAGGACGACGACTACGGCTACGATGACGGCTACGACGATGGCTATCAGGGCAACGGCTACAGTGGTGCTTCGGGCGAGGGCTTCTACACCCAAGACGAGCCGAGCAACGGCCTGCTTGGCCAGACGCGCCGCGGTGAAGCTGAGTCGGTTGCCGTGTATACGCGCTCCGGTCAGCTGGTCGGCGATGACTCCCGCCATGCCACGACGTATAACCCGCCTTCGCGCTCGCAGGACAGTGTTGCGAGCGGTTATCGTCCTGGTGCCTATGACACGCCGTCGAGCTACGCCGAGAATACCCGCGCCCGTGCCGCCGCTGCACCCGCGCCTGCACCGAGCGATGCCTCGGCCTATGCGAGCAATATCATCAACGCCACGCCGCAGCTGCCGGCCTATGTCCTGCGCCCCGAGAGCTATGACGACGTGGAGACCGTGGTGCGCCGCGTTCGCACCAAGCAGCCTGTCGCACTGATTTTTGTGGGCGTACGCACCGAAGTTGCCAAGCGCGTCCTGGACTTCTCTTACGGCTTTGCCTGCGGCCTGGGTGCCACAGTTAAAGAGGTGGGAGATCGCGTGTTTATGGTGCTGCCCGCCGGTTGCGAGGTCAAGGATTCGGACCTCAAAAAGCTCCGTGCCGACGGCTACCTTAAGTAAAGACAAGACGAGGAGATTCTCATCAACATCTACACCATTGTCCAGCTGGTCAATACGCTGTTCAGCTTTTACTCCACGCTCATCGTGGTCTACTGCCTTATGACGTGGATCCCTATGAAGCAGGGCGGATTGCTACAGGATATCGCCGCCGTTCTCGATAGCGTGTGCGGCCCGTGGCTCAATTTGTTCCGCCGGTTTATCCCGCCCATGGGCGGCGTCGATTTTTCACCGGTCGTTGCGATTATTGCGTTGCAGTTGGTACAGAAGCTGGTTCTGCAACTTCTTATAGGTATACTCATATAAAACTGGCTTAGTAACTCACGTCGGGCGCACGGCGCCAAGGCGAAGATAAAGGAGAACTTGTTATGGCTATTACCCCTGCTGACATTCAGGCTCAGACCTTCTCTGAGGCCAAGCGTGGCTACGATCCTGCTGAGGTCGACGTCTTCTTGGAGACGCTGTCCTCCGAGGTTGACGCTATGCTCGCTAAGATCGTCGACCTTAAGGGTCGTCTGACTGCTACCGAGCAGCAGCTTGCCGATGCGCAGGCTCAGCTTGCCCAGGCTCAGGATGCCACCGCCCAGGCCGTTCCTGCCGCCCCCGTGGCTGCTCCCGCCCCTGACTTCTCCGCTCAGGAGCGCCAGATTTCCGCTGCTCTGATCGCTGCCCAGCAGACCGCTGAGACCATCGTCAACGATGCCAACGAGAACGCTGAGCGTATCCGCAACGAGGCTGACGCCAAGGCCCGCGAGGTTATCCGCCAGGCTCTGACCGAGAAGCAGGCCGAGCTCGAGGAGATCGATCGTCTCAAGGCTTCCCGTGAGGAGTTCAAGGCAGAGTATCTCAAGCTCATCCAGCACTTCATGGACGATGCCCAGAATTCCTTCCCGGCCGATCTGATGGCTTCCACGCCGGTCGGTTCTGCCGCTTCTCCTGCAGTGACTGTTCCCGCCGAGCCGCTGCCCGTCGCTGACCCGGTTGTCCCCGTGGCCGATCCCTTCGCCCCGATCGACAACTTTGCTGCCGACGACCTGGACTAACATTCGGCCTACAATTTAGTGCCTAGAAAGGACCCGCAGCTTGCGGGTCCTTTTTTATGACTGTGCCGGAGTGCGTAACATAAAAAACCGAGCCCTGCACATAATGGCGCAGAACTCGGCGAACGGGTGAGCGGTCAAGGGTAGGTTTTAAGGCATGTCCCAAAACCTACTTGAGGAGGAAGTCGGAGAGGGGAATGGTACGGGCCTCGCGATGCTCGGGATCGGCGATGTGGTCGGCAGGATATCCACAGACGAGCATGTGATAGGGATAGACGCCCTTGGGCAGATTGAACTGCTCCTGTGCCACCCCAGGCTTAAAATGGCATACCCAGCACGTTCCCAGGCCCTGCTCGGTGGCCTCCATCATCATCTGATCGCAGACGATCGAAGTATCGATGGCACTCGAGTTCATCTGATCATACGGGCGCACCCAGGCATCATCGGTAACGCTGCAAATAAGGAAGATAAGCGGAGCGCCAAAGATAGACCCATCACGAGCAAACCGAGGCTGACAAGCAGCTGCCTTCTCCAGAAGCTCAGGCGTATCCAACACCATCACACGGGTTGGATGATTATTACAAGCAGAAGGAGCAATCCGCCCAGCCTCAACAATGGCATCCACCACAGCCTGCTCAACAGAACGATTCTCAAACTCGCGACAAGAATACCGAGACCGAGCCAGATCCAAATAACTCACAACCAAGCCCTCCAAATTCAACGAATCAATCCAAAGTAAAACAAAGGGTACCCAAAGCCCCATCCACCCAAACGTTTAAGGCGGTCCCAAAGTTCCCAATCGGGTCCAAAGGCCCCGCCAACAAAAGCCCCATCGCTTTCAAAGTATCAGCCAAAGTTCCCAATGGTGGTACGTAAGGCGAAGGGCCGGCACCTGTTTACTTTCGAACGACTCTGCCATGCAGCCGGAGTGAGAAAGCAAACAGGTGCCGGCCCTTCGCCGCCGGGACACGTACCCCCAATTAACTGTTCTTCATGACAATCGAATCCACAACATCGGCCACATTCTCACAGCAGTCAGCGCAGTACTCCAGGAAGGCGTACACGTCACGCCAGGCGATGACCTCGAGCGGGTCCTTGCCGTTAACGTGCAGGTTGCGCATGGCGTTGATATAGAGCTCGTCGGCTTCGGACTCGATGGTGTTGATCTGGATGACGAGTTCGCGCAGGGTCTTGGACTTGCGGTAGTTGGGCAGCTCGACCATCAGGTCTTTCATGGCGCGGCAGGCGTCAGTCACCTTGTGGGCGATGACGATGGCGTCGGGATGGATGCTCTGAATGTTGGTGAAGTAGACGCGCTGCACGACGCCCTCAATACGGTCGAGCACGGTGTCGAGCGCGCAGCTCATCAGATCCAGGTCCTCGCGCTCGAGCGGGGTGATAAAGGCGGTGAGCAGGGCGTCTTCGAGCTCGTGGTGCTTCTTGTCTGCCGCATGCTCAATCGCATGCATCTTATTGAGCATGTCGTGAATCTGCGCGGGATCGAAGTTCTCGAAAATCTTGGTGAGCAGCTCTGCGGCCTGGACGGCGAGGTCGGCGCAAGCGACGTAGTTGTCAAAGTAGAACGAATCGGGTTTCTTTGCCATGGGTGGGTCCTTTCGAGGCGAAGACGGGTGGGCGAAGTGTTGCGGTCCGGATGGACGTTCGGTTTGATTAGAGGAACATCATGAACAGCTTGGCCATGACAAAGCTGATGAGTCCGCAGGCGGGGAAGGTGAAGAACCAGGTGAACATCATGTCCTTGACGACGCCGAAGTTGATGGCCGAGAGGCGCTTGACGGCACCGACGCCCATGATGGCGCAGGTCTTGATGTGTGTGGAGGACACGGGGATGCCGGTAAGGGTGGCAAGCAGCAGGTTCGCGGCGCCCGCCAGGTCGGCGGAGAAGCCCTGGTACTTTTCGAGCTTGACCATGCTCTGGCCAACGGACTTGATGATGCGCTCGCCGCCCACGCTGGTGCCGATGCCCATGGTGGCCGAGCATAGCAGCATAATCCAGATGGGGATGCCGGCATCGCCGACGCTCGTCTGGCCGCTGGCAAAGGCCACGCCTAAAAAGAGCACGCCGATGAACTTCTGTCCATCCTGCGCGCCGTGCATAAAGCTCATGGCCGCAGCGCTCGCGATCTGAGCGTATTTAAAGAAGACATTGGCACGTCGCCTGTTGGCGGCGGCGAAAAGAATCGAGACGAGCTTGCACAGGACCCAGCCCATGACAAAGCCCAGACCGATGGAGAGCGCCAGGCCGTAGATGACCTTCATCCACTCGTGGACGTTGACGCTGCTCGCACCGCCGAGGGCGATGGCGGCACCGGTCAGGCCGGCGATAAGGCTGTGGCTTTGCGAGGTGGGGATGCCAAAACGCGACGCTGTGGCGCCGTAGACGACGATGGAGAACAGCGCCGCGCACAGACAGGCAAGCGCCATGGTGCTGTTTCCGCCAAAGTCGACAATATGGGAGATGGTGTTGGCGACGCTCGCGTTAAAGTGCGTCATGATGAGCACGCCAAGGAAGTTGAATGCGGCACTCATGAGAATAGCGGCGCGGGCGGGCATGCAACGCGTAGTGACGCAGGTCGCGATGGCGTTGGGTGCGTCGGTCCATCCATTGACGAAGATGGCGCCGAGCGCGAGGATCACGGTGACGGCAAGGACTGGGTTCGACACAAGTTGGCCGAGGAAGGTTGAGAACGTTACGTCCATATATGGGCTTTCTCGAAGTTTGCAGGCACGTTACAGAAACATGATAAATCGTATCACCTCCTGCGGGTTTCTTTACCGAGTTCTGATGGGAGCAGTGAATTTTTTGGCACTAAAAATGAATATTAGCCCTGTTGACCGTGGGTGTTCTTTTTGCTAACACACCATGAGGACACGTGCGCGCGCCCCAACACCCCAAAACCACAGCCTGTTCGCTTTACAACATGCAAACATGCGTTCGATAATAGGAGGCATGGAATATCGACAGACAGATGGCAAAACTCGGCGCGTGCACAAGCAGTATGTGGACGTCGTGGCTCGCATCCTCGCGGGCGGACAGGTCGTGCCGGTCACCGTCTGCTGGGTCGACGGTCGTTGCTTTACGATTGACGAGATTGTCTCGACCACTGGGTTTGGCCTGACGGTTCACGGCATTCGTACGGCAACCTATAAGGTGCGTTTTGGCGGGCACGCGACCGAGTTGTATCTGGAGGACCAGACGCGCGAGCGGGCGGACGGCTCGCAGGCACACGTGATGCGTTGGTGGGTTTGGGCGTTTGATCGTACGCTTGAGGGCGAGCGCCGTAGGTAAGGACGCACGGCGTTCGGGTACAATGGCAGGAATCTTGTCACCTGCTGCGCTGTCGTGGCGCTTTTTGAAAGGACGAAGCATGAACGATATTCAGGGCTATCAGAACGGCCCCGTCGAGACCGGCGCAAGTCGCGCCAAGGAGATGTCGCCGCGCGCGTACAATCTCGCCATATCTGCCCTGATCTTCTTGGGCTTTTGCGCCATGGGTGCCGGCGCCTACTTTACGAGCACCATGTCGTTTGCGCGCATGATGATGAGCGGCGCCGCCCTGCCACTGGTCTTTGGCTCGTTTATTTTAACCATCGTCGGCATGGTCATGATGTCGGCTGCTGCGGGCAAGCAGTCCGTGGGTCTGTCCCTTGTGGGCTACGTAATCTTTGCGAGTACCTTCGGCCTGACCGCGTCGTTTGGCCTTGCCAACTACGACCTGCCCACCATCAACACTGCCTTTATCGCCACGGCCGCCATCACCTTTGTCTTTGGCGCCTTGGGCGTGACGTTCCCCAAGTTTTTCCAGCGCGTATATGGCATCGGCTTTGGCATTCTGCTCGCCACTATTCTGGTTGAGATCGTGCTGATGTTCATGGGCGTCTCGCAGACCATCACCGACCTGATCGTGATCGTGGTGTTCGCCGGCTTTATTGGCTACGACACCTATGTTGCCACGACGGTGCCGCCCACGCTGCCCAATGCGGTGCTCATGGCGTCCAATCTGTTCGTGGACATTATCAACGTGTTCCTGCGCATCCTGAACATCCTCGGTCGTCGCGACTAGCGCGGGGGATTGCAGCGTTTCTTGTCGGACGCGGTAAAACGATGTGAAAGGCGGTCCTTCGGGGCCGTCTTTTTTGTACGCGGCGGGGTATCATGGATGGGAAAAGCCGATAGCGGCAGCGACAGGAAAGGTGGCCACGTATGGCAGACGTCGACAACAGGAACCGTAACCGCAGGTCCAACCGAGCGGGTCAGCCCAATCCCAAGCGCGAGGCCCGTGCCAAGGCCGCCGAGCGTCACGTGGCAACTGTGTCCGAAGCGTGCGCCAAGGATATCGAGCGTTCGCTTGCCGGTGTTCGCGAGTTTGACGGTATGCCTGCCGGCTTTGTCGCGGCGATGAAGGCCAAGGTTCAGAGTGCTGTGGCCGCCGAAGAGCAGGTCGCCGAGGACGTCGAGAACGCGGAGACTGCCGAGGTCGAGGCGGCGCCCGAGCCCGTCGAGGAGCCTGCCGAGGAAATCGCCGAAGCTGAGTCCGCGCCTGCTGAGGAGCCCGCTCCGGTCCTGCCCGAGGTCACTGTGCTTGATGCCTCCGCCACGCAGGCAATCCTCGATAACGGTCGCGGCTATGCGCAGTTCTGCGACATGGCCGTGCTCGCCTTTGCCTCGTTTACCAATCCGGGCGGTGGATATATTCAGGGTTATCTGGGCCAGGAGGCCACGCTGTGCGCCGATTCGTACCTGTACAACGTGCTCGACAAGCAGCGCAAGTGGTACGGCGAGAACCGTCGTCGCAACATCAACTGCGAGCTTTACCGCAATCGTGCGCTGGTGGTGCCTGCGGTGCGCTTTGACCGCAACCACGTGCATGCGTATGCTGACGTGATCGTGGCCGCCGCGCCCAACGCCAAGCGCGCTCGCCAGGAGTATCGCGTGGGTGACGATGCCCTGCTGGACGCTCTGCGCGATCGCATCCGCTTTGTGCTTGCCGTCTGTGACGAGCTGGGTCGCGAGAAGCTCGTGCTGGGCGCTTGGGGCTGCGACAACAACGGCTTTGACGCCGAGACCGTGGCCGAGCTCTTCCGCAAGGAGCTCGCGTCGGGCGACTTTAAGGTCAAGCAAGTCTTCTTTGCCGTGCCTTCTACGCGCTGGGATGAGGATTTTGCCAAGTTCGAACACGTGCTGGCAAACTTCCCCGAGCGCAACGAGGAGTCCTATGCCCAGGTTGCCGCTCGCGCTGCGGCAGCTCGCGCCGCCGAGCAGACCCAGGCTGCTACCGAGGATGATGAGGACGAGGACGATTGGCGCAAGTACCTGTAATCGGTACGTGCTGACGGATATGTCGAGCCGGCGGGAGAGGCTGCTCCCGCCGGCTTTTTACTAAAAGGAGGGGCTTACGATGAAAAACGTTCTATGCTTTGGCGACAGCAACACCTATGGTTACGATCCGGCGGGCATGCGCGACGGCACCGCGGTGCGCTATGCGCAGGATGTGCGCTGGTGCGGCGTGGCCCAACGTGACTTAGGCGAGGGCTGGCATGTAATTGAAGAAGGCCTCAACGGCCGCACGACGGTACGCGACGACATGTGCCATCTGGACACCAATCTTAACGGCATCCGCGCACTTCCGATGCTGCTCGAGGCCCATAAGCCGCTGGACGCCATTGTGATCATGCTGGGCACCAACGACTGTAAGACGGTCTTTAACGTGACAGCTTCCGATATCGCCCGTGGCGCCATAGCGCTGATTCGCGCCGTCCGCGCGTTTCCGTGGACCGACGCTGCGCCTTGTCCGCGCATTCTGCTGATGGCGCCTATCAAGATTAAGCCGCAGATCGCCGACGTATATATGACCGATTTTGACGAGCATTCCGTAGAAGCCTCGGAACATTTTGGTGAGTACTACGCGCATGTGGCTGAGCAGTTTGGCTGCGACTTTTTGAATGCCGCCGACTTTGCCGAGCCGGGCGATATCGACTATCTGCATATGATGCCCGAAAGCCATGAGAGCCTGGGTCACGCCGTGGCAGCCAAGCTCCAAGAGATGCTCGGAGAGTAGCGCGACCCCAAACCACCGCAAAGGGGGCGGGCGCCTTTGCGGTGGCTTGGGCTGCGAATCTTAATACTGCCACATGTGGTTGACAGGGCCGGAGCCTTTGCCCATGTTCAGGCCGGCGGCGAGAGCGCCGGTTAGGTAGGCCTTGCCGGCGTTGACGGCGTCGGCAAGATCCATGCCCTGTGCCAATGCGCAGGCGATGGCGGACGAGAGCGTGCAGCCGGTGCCATGCGTGTTGGCGGTCTCGATGCGCTTGTGGCGGAACCACGTGGTGAGCGGATCGCCCAGGTGGTTGCCCTCGTCATCGAGCGGCGCGGGCTCTGCTAGCACATCGTTGGCCTCGTTGACAAAATGCCCGCCCTTAACAAGGGACGCGCAGCCAAAGCGGCGGGTGAGGAGCATGGCAGCGTTTTGCTGCGTGCGCTCGGAATCGACCTCGTAGTCGAGCAGCGCCATGGCCTCGGGAATGTTGGGCGTGATGACGGTCGCCAACGGGAACAGGCGACGTGTGAGCGCCTCAGCGGCATCCTCGGCAATGAGGCGGGCGCCCGAAGTGGCGACCATGACGGGATCGACGACGATATTTTGTGCGTCCCAGGCACTCAGGCGGTCGGCGATAACCTCGATAATCTCAGCAGAGGAAACCATGCCGATTTTGACCGCGTTGGGGCGAATATCGTCAAAGACGGCGTCGATCTGCGCCGCGACAATATCCGGGGAGATATTCTGCACGGCGGTGACACCGAGCGTGTTTTGTGCGGTTATGGCTGTGATGGCTGTCTCGGCATACAGACGGTGCGCCGTGATGGTCTTAATGTCTGCCTGAATGCCGGCGCCACCGCTGGAATCGGATCCTGCGATGGATAGAACGGCGGGTACCTTACTGCGATCCATGTTCGCTCCCTTGTTCGGTCGGATTCAAATGGGTCTCCTGCCTGCATTATAAAGTTGCCCGGGCCGGCTGTATGCCGATCCCGGGCGGGCAGTGCAATCTTTACGGAAATGTAAGAAAATGTTCACATGTCAACAATTGACGAACACCTTGTGGCCGTTTGTGGCTCCGGTGACGAGTTAGTCCTCCATGCCAAGATCGATCGTCGTACCCTCGAACACCTTGTTGACGGTACGGACGGCGCACATCTTGCCACACATGGTGCAAGTGCCCTCGGTGGCGGCGGGGGACTCCTCGTAGCGCTTCTTGCCCGTAACCGGGTCGAGCGCGCACTTCCACATGGCGTCCCAGTCGAGCTTGCGGCGTGCCTGGCCCATCTTGTCGTCCATGTCGCGGGCGTGGGGCACCTTTTTGGCGATGTCGGCGGCGTGTGCGGCGATCTTGGTGGCCATGAGGCCATCGAGCACATCCTGGGCGTTAGGCAGGCATAGGTGCTCTGCCGGTGTCACGTAGCACAAAAAGTCGGCACCCGAGCTCGCGGAGATGGCGCCGCCGATGGCAGCGGTGATGTGGTCATAACCCACGCCGATATCGGTCACCAGCGGCCCGAGCACATAGAACGGGGCGTTGTGGCACAGGCGCTTCTGCAGCTTCATGTTGGCGGCGATCTCGTCGAGCGCCATGTGACCCGGGCCCTCGACCATGACCTGGACGCCGGCGGCCCAAGCACGCTTGCATAGCTTGCCCAGCTCGATCATCTCGGCGGTCTCGGTGGCGTCGTTGGAGTCGTAGAGGCAGCCCGGGCGGCAGGAGTCGCCGAGCGAAATCGTCACGTCGTACTCATGGCAGATTTCGAGCAGCTCGTCAAAGTACTCATAGAACGGGTTCTCGTTACCGGTGACCTCCATCCAGCCAAACAGCAGCGAGCCGCCGCGGCTCACGATGTTCATGAGGCGGCCGGTCTCCTTAAAGGTCTTGGTGACCGACTTGTTGATGCCGCAGTGGATGGTCATAAAGTCCACGCCGTCCTCGGCGTGCGCGCGCACGACCTCGAACAGGTCGTCCTTGGTAAGCTTGACCAGCGGCTTTTCCATGTAGCCGATGGCGTCGTACATGGGGACGGTGCCCACCATGAGCGGGGTCTCGTCGATGAGCTGCTGGCGGAACTGGCGCGTCTTGCCCGAGTTGGAGAGGTCCATGATGGCGTCGGCGCCAAAGTCCTCAGCGATCTTGACCTTCTTCCATTCCTCGGCGGCATCGGCCTTGTCGCCCGAGATGCCCAAGTTCACGTTGACCTTGGTGGACAGGCCCTCACCGACACCAAAGGCGCGCATGCCCTTTTTGATATGCACGATGTTGGCGGGAATGGCGATGCGGCCGTCGGCCACGCGCTCACGGATGTACTCGGGGTCACGATGCTCGCGCTCGGCGACCTCCTTCATCTGCGGTGTGATCTGCCCGGCGCGGGCGAAGTCGATTTGCGTGACGAGCTTGGACTCGGTCTGTGTGCTCATTGGCACGGCTCCCTTCGTTGGCATTACCCATATCAGGTTTGCGGGTCAGGGCGGGCGCGCCCAGTCTCAGCCTGCCGTCTTGTCCTGCAAGCTCCCCGTTTATGTGGTGGGCTCAAGTATAGCTCGAATGGGTACGATTGACGCGATGAGCGTGCCTGTGGGGAGGCGAACATGGAAGACAAGCATCTATATCGAGAGACGCAATGGGACATATCGGCCGAGGAGGGCCGTGCGCACCATGGGTTGGTCGCGATTGGCTTTGCGGTGCTTGCCGTGCTGGTGATTGCCTTTTGTATCTGGACGTTTGGCGGTCGCGGCGGCGCTGCATGGGAGTTCGAGGCTAATGATGGCCTACCGATTATGACGGTGAGGAGTACTGGCGGTAATGCCAATACGCTCGCCGTTCCGGGCGACTATTGGTATCCGCGCGACGAGTTTGTGCAGTTGCAGCTGAGTGGCGGATCCATTCCGGGCGAAGAAATCGAACGCGTGACGTTTGATGCGGCGCTCAAAACGCTCACGGTGAAGCTCAAAGATCAGGGGAACGTGCCCACGACCATGGACATTGCGCTGGCGGAATGGCGCCTGGAGCCTCCGACGGATGTTGCGGTGTCCGAGGTTGAGCACGTCAAGATTGTCTATCAGGACGGTTCGACAAACGTGATTGCGAAGGCCGACGGTCTAGCGGAATAGGTGTCGAGCCTAGGCAGCACATTCAAAAGTAGCGGTGGTCCTACAAGGCCTGTTCGTTCAGGAAGACCAAAGTGTTTTTATTTGAAAGCTCGGGAAAGTGACGATAACCAACGTCGAACGCGGTGAGCCCGCTTACATCCTCGAGCTTGTTTTCTGCCATCCAGCGCACCATGGAGCCGCGTGCCTTTTTGCTAGCGGTCGATCGCTGGACGGGCTTATCGTTGCGGATGCCTTCGCCAAAAAGGCAGGTGATAACAGTTGTATCCTGTGCAGCATGGGGCAGGACGGCTTTGGCGTATTCCACGCTGGCAAGGTTGACGATAGTGGTGTCGGAACCGGCCGGCGCAATTGCCTGCGCAAGTCGATTCCCCCAGAAGGCATAGAGATCGCGAGCGCCGTCGACGGAGAGCTTCGCCCCCATTTCGAGCCGATAGGGCGACACGCCGTGGAAGGGGCGCACGCATCCGTAGAGTCCCGAGAGGATCCAGAGATGGTTTTGCAGCCAGTCGAGCTGTGCGGCATCCATGACCTCGGGCGCCATGCTTTGGTATTGGATGCCGTGGTAGGACATGACGGCGGGGGAGAGGCGACGTGCGATACCGGAATCGGCGAGGTCGGCATCGCTCGGGACGGGCATAAATCCGTGAAGCGTATCCAGGCACGTTGTAAGCAGCCTGTCGCTCACGTTCCAAAGGGCCTGAAGGCCTGCCGCGCCGTCCTCGTGTTCGATGCCCAGCAGTGCCTGATGGAGCCGGGCCGTCTGATGTGCAAAAGGCGGTATGCCCCAAACGTCAAAGGCATCTTGAGCTGTCCGCATCTGTTTGGCGGGCGAAATGACGACCTGTAGCACGGAATCCTCCTCCCGCTAAAAAAGTTGCGGTGAAATGCTGACTGCTTTCCCTGTTGGAAGGCCTAATGAATCCGTATTTCACCGCAAGTTATGAAGGGCTGATTGGGCTCGTTTTACGAGGGCTGGTTAGGCGCGCTCGAGGAAGGCCTTGTAGCCGCGGTAGGCCTCGTAGATATCGGCCTTGTTGGCAACCTCCCACAGGGCGTGCATGGACAGGACGGCAACGCCGGAGTCGATGACGTTCATGCCGTACTTGGCCATGATGTAGGCGATGGTGCCGCCGCCGCCCGCGTTGACACGGCCGAGCTCGCAGGTCTGGAAGTCTACGCCTGCCTCGTCCATGATGTCGCGGACGAGGGCCACGTACTCGGCGTCGGCGTCGTTGGAGCCACCCTTGCCGCGACTGCCCGTGTACTTGTTGAAGCACAGGCCGCGACCCATAAAGGCGGCGTTCTTGGTCTCGAACTTGCCGGCGTAGCCCGGATCGAAGCCGGCGGACACGTCAGAGGAGAGCATACGGCTGCGGGCGAGCGCGCGGCGCAGGGCCAGCGGGCTATCCTCGCCGGCGAGCGTCATGATCTCGGCGACGGTGTTCTCGAAGAAGCGGCTCGTCATACCGGTGGCACCCACGGAGCCGATCTCCTCCTTGTCGACGATGAGCGTGATGCTCGTGCGCTCCACGTTGGCCACATTGATCTGGGCGAGCATGGAGGGGTAGGCGCAGACGCGGTCGTCGTGGCCATAGCCCAGAATCATGGAACGGTCGAGGCCCATGTCGCGGGCGGGGCCGGCGGGCACGACCTCGATCTCGGCGGAGAGGAAGTCCTCCTCCTCGACGTCGTACTGCTCCTTGAGGATGTCCAGGAACATCTGCTTGACGGGCTCCTTGGGGGCGTCCTTGTCGTCCTCGTCAAACTTGACGGGACGGCCGCCCACGATCACGTCGAGGATCTCGGCATCGACGGCGTCCTTGGCAGGCTTGGACATCTGCTCACTCGAGAGGTGGATCAGCAGGTCGGAGATGGTAAAGACCGGGTCGTCTGCCTTGTCGCCGATGTTGATGTCGACGGTGGTGCCGTCCTTTTTGCAGATGACGCCCACGAGTGCGAGCGGGGAGGCTACCCAGTGGTAGCTCTTGACGCCGCCATAGTAGTGCGTGTCGAGATAGGCCATGTCGCCGGCCTCGAAAGCGGGGTTCTGCTTAAGGTCTAGGCGCGGCGAGTCCACGTGGGCGCCCAGGATGTTAAAGCCCTGCTCGAGCGGGGCGGTGCCCAGGTTGACGAGCATAAGGTCCTTGCCGTGGTTGGCGGCGTACACCTTGTCGCCTGCCTTGAGCGCGCGGCCCTCGGCGATCACGGTCTCCAGATTGACGTAGCCCGCCTCCTCGGCCATCTTGATACCGGTCTTGACGCACAGGCGCTCGGTCTTGTTCTCACTCAAAAACTGCTTATAGCCGCGGCAAAGTTCCTCGAGTTCCTCGATCTGTTGTGGCGTGTACTTTTTCCATGCGCAGGGACGCTCCATGACGCAGGCTCCTTTCGGATCGATCGTGCTGGTTGATGTACCGTGAGCCATCGTATCACGCGCGGGCTCACGGCGGCAGGGAAGCCTGATGTGCGGTGGCCGCGGGGCGGAGAGCGTGTAAACTGGTGTGAGCAAACCGTGCCCAGCCCAAAGCGAGGTATTCAATATGTCTGACAAGCGCCGTACCTTTGCCGTCATCGACGGCAACTCGCTCATGCACCGCGCCTTCCACGCCGTGCCGCCGACCATGAACGCGCCGGACGGTCGTCCCACCAACGCGATTTTTGGCTTTTTGAATATGTTCCTCAAGATGGTTGACGCCTTTAATCCCGACGGCGTTGTTGTGGCGTTTGACAAGGGCAAGCCGCACGTGCGCATGGAGATGCTGCCGCAGTACAAGGCTCAGCGCCCGCCCATGGACCCCGATCTGCACGCGCAGTTTCCCATGATTAAGGAGCTGCTCGCCGCGCTCAACGTGCCGATCTTGCAGTCCGAGGGCTGGGAAGGCGATGACATCCTGGGCACTATGGCGCGCCTGGGCGAGCAGGCCGGCTGTGACATGCTGCTGGTGACCGGTGACCGCGACATGTATCAGCTCGTGACCGAGCACGTCAACGTGGTCTCGACCCGCAAGGGCTTGTCCGACGTGGCGATTATGACGCCCGAGAGCGTGGACGATCTGTATCACGGCATCACGCCGGCGCTCGTGCCCGACTTTTATGGTCTGAAGGGCGACACGTCCGATAACATCCCCGGCGTGCCGGGCATCGGCCCCAAAAAGGCGAGCGCGCTCATTGCGCAGTACGGTAGCCTGGACGAGGTCATCGCACACGCCGACGAGGTCAAGGGCAAAATGGGCGAAAACCTGCGCGCGCACATCGACGACGCGCTGCTGAGCCGTAAGGTGGCGACCATCCGCACCGATGCGCCCGTTGAGCTCGATTTTGAGGCGACGTCCTTCCCGGCGTTTTCTGCCGATGAGGTTTCCGCGGCGCTCGGCACGCTCGGCATTACGGCCATGCAGAACCGTTTCTTGGCGCTGATCGGTGGCGAGGGCGGGGCTGCTGCTGCCTCCAGTGTGTTTGAGATGCCTGCGATGGTTCGCGCAGCCGCGGGCGATGCTGACGCGCTTGGTGCCGTTGCGGCTGAGATTTCCCGCGCGATTGATGCCGGCGAGTGGGTCGCCGCCGTGGTGGACGACGACAAGGAAGAGGGCGCGCTCTTTGGGCTGACACGCACGCTGTGGCTGGCGACGTCCAAGGGCCTGTTCGCGCTCGAGGAGGGCGACGGCGGTGCGGCGGCTGAGGTTGAGGGCTTCAGCTTCGTCTACGGCGTGATTGCCGGCGTGCTCGCGCGCCTGTTTATGGAGGGCCGCGTGGCGAGCCCGGATATGAAGGCGCTGCTGCACGAGCTTTCGCCTATCGATTCCTCTGAGCCCGAGCTCATGGATCCGCTGGCAGTCGATTCCACGCGCATCTTCGATACCGTTGTTGCCGCCTACCTGTTGGATTCCGATCGCTCCGAGTTCGATGAGGCATATCTGGCCGATACCTATCTGCAGATGGCGCTGCCTGCGGCGCGCGGCGCAGAGGGTGCCGGTGAGGACGCTCCGGCGCCTGCCGCCCGTACTGCGGCCCTGACGCTGGCGCTCGTGGCGCCGTTGCGCGAGTGCATGGCCCGTGAGAACGCCGCCAACGTGTTCGATGGCATCGAGATGCCGCTCGTTCCGGTACTTGCCAAGATGGAGCGCGCGGGCATGCTCGTGGACCCCGACCGCCTGCACAGTCTGTCCGAGGGCCTGGCGACCCAGATTGCCGAGGTCGAGCGAAGCATTCGCGACCTTGCCGGTGACGAGACCTTTAACATCGGCAGCCCCATGCAACTCTCGCACGTGCTGTTTGATGTGATGGGGCTTCCGACCAAGGGCCTCAAGAAGACTAAGCGCGGCTATTATTCGACCAACGCCAAGGTGTTGAGCGATCTTGCCCGCGACCACGAGATCGTGCGTCTGATTTTGGACTGGCGTGAGAAGTCCAAGATTAAGTCGACCTATCTGGACACGCTAGGTCCGCTGCGCCGTGGTGACGGTCGTGTGCACACCACGTACAACCAGACCATCACCGCGACGGGGCGTCTGTCCTCGAGCGACCCGAACTTGCAGAACATCCCGACGCGCTCTGAGTTGGGCCGCACCGTCAAGACGGCGTTTTCGGCAGGCGAGGGCAGTGTCTTTTTGGCGGTGGACTACTCGCAGATCGAGCTGCGTCTGCTCGCGCACCTCTCGGGTGACGAGCATCTGGTACGTGCCTTTAACGAGGGTGAGGACTTCCATGCCGAGACGGCCGCGCGCGTATTTGGCGTTCCGGTGTCCGAGGTGACACCCGACCTGCGCAGCCGCGCCAAGGCCGTGAACTTTGGCATTGTGTACGGCCAGCAGGCCTATGGTCTGTCGCAGTCGCTGCATATCTCGATGGCCGAGGCGCGTGGCATGATCGACCGCTACTACGAGGCCTACCCGGGCGTGCGAACGTTCCTCGACAACGTGGTGGCGCGCGCCAAGCAGACGGGCTATGCCGAGACCATGTATGGTCGCCGGCGCCATATTCCCGAGCTCAAGGCCAAAAACCCACAGCTCCGCGGCTTTGGCGAGCGCACGGCCATGAACCACCCCATGCAGGGCACCGCGGCTGACATCATCAAGATCGCCATGGCCCGCGTAAGCCGCCGCCTGGAAGAAGAGGGCTTTGCCGCCCATATGATTCTGCAGGTACACGACGAACTGGACTTTGAGTGCCCCGTCGACGAAGTCGAGCGCCTCACCGCCATGGTCCGCGACGTCATGGAGCACGTAGTAGACCTCCGCGTACCGTTGATCGCCGAAGCTAGCACCGGCATAACCTGGGCCGACGCCAAATAAAGACGCTCCAACAACCCCAAAGTAACCAAAAGCAGAAGGGGGCTCCTTGCCAACAAGGAGCCCCCTTCATTCCAAAAAATCAGCCAAGTATCTAGACGCCAAGACGCCATCCAGGCGGCAAGCAAGTCAACGTAGCCATGCCCGGGGCCGGCCGTTTGATTTTTGTAGGTTCCGCACGAGCCGAAGAGCACTTAATGTGCTCTTCGAGCGAGCCCAGGACCTGACCGAACAAAAATCAAACGGCCGGCCCCGGGCATGGCGGCGAGTTTAACGAGCCGCCAGGATGGCGTCGATGAGCGTCAGTACGCCCCCGTCGTTGTTGCTCGGAATGCGCCACTTGGCGTGCGCGTTCATGTGCTCCTCGGCATTGTCCACGATAAAGCTGTGGCCGACGCGCTCCAGCATGGGGATGTCGTTGTACGTATCGCCCACGGCAGCGGCGTCGGCAATATCGATGCCCAGATGCTCGCACAGATGCGCGACGCCGGCGCCCTTGTCGACACCCAGGTTCATAAAGTCGATCCACTCGCGCCCGGCGTTGGTGACGTAGAGCTTGTCCGAGAACTCGGGGCTATAGGTCTCGCGGAATGCGGGCTCCGCATCATAGGCGGGGAAGAAGATCGAGATCTTGTTGGACTCGATATCAAGGCCCTCAAAGCTGTCGACGTAGTTGATTGTGTTGTAGTAGACGCTGATCTCGTCGTGGTATTTATGGTCGCGGGCAAGCACGTAAAACTCGTCGAAGCAGCACAGGACGGGGACGGCGCGCGGATCCTCCGAGGCACGAGCGAGCACCTGCTGATACAGCGCCACGTCGATATTGCTCTTATAGATATAGTTGCCGCGATAGATGACGCAGGCTCCGTTGTCGGGACAAAAAGCGAGGCGGTTTTTGATGCCCTCGAACATCTCCTCGAGCTTGGGGGCGGGACGTCCGCTGGCGGGGCAGAATACGATGCCGGCGTCGGCGAGCTTGTCCAGGCGCTCATCAAGACCCTGGGGCAGCACACGCTCGTCGGTCAGCAGCGTCTTGTCCATATCGACGGCGAGAATCTTAATGTTGCCGATGTTGGCGTCCGATTCGTAAGTTTGCATAAAAATGCGCCTTTCGTTTCGAGATTGTTTCAGACGTTATAACCATCAACTCGTAGTCGGTCGTATTTTCGCAGGAACGGAGTGTATTTGCACCACGCTTCACAAACTAATGAAAAAACTTTTCAGAAATTTGAATTTGTCGCTTGTGCTGCTGGCACTTTAGCGTAATATAGCGAACATCGAAAACGGAGACGGCAAAACAACCGCTTACCGAGGAAAAGGTACCGTTTACGATATTAGAATTGCGCCCGGCGATACGTGAAAGGAGAGGCAGATGCAGTTCGTAAAGATCATCACCACTGCAGACAATGCCATCCGACGCCAGCGCGCAATTTCCCGACGACGATAACAATCGTCTCTGTCCGCATGGGGCGAATTGCCTCAACAGAGTCATTTTGAGGTCGTTGGGTTTTAAGCACGACATAGCCGCATGTTTCTAGGGCATGCCTGTGATGCATTCTGCTGAATAACCTGATATTGCACGGTATTTGACCTTGAAATGACTTGCAACTGACCGATGTTCTAACTAGCTACCAAGGGCGAAAGGAAACAGCCATGAGCAAGGAAAAAGTCGTTCTCGCATATTCCGGTGGTCTTGATACATCCGTATGTGTCAAGTGGCTCCAGGACGAGAAGAATCTCGATGTCGTTTGCGTCTGCGGCAACGTTGGCCAGGAGGAGACCGGCCTGGATGCCAAGAAGCAGAAGGCGCTCGACCTGGGCGTTCTCGATTGCCAGGTGCTCGACCTGCGCGACGAGTTCTCCGATGAGTTCCTGACCAAGGCCATCGCCGCAAACTCCATGTACGAGAACAAGTACCCGCTGCTTTCCGCCCTGTCTCGCCCGCTGCTCGCCAAGAAGCTTGTCGAGGTCGCTCACGAGTTTGGCGCGACCTACGTCGCACACGGCTGCACCGGAAAGGGTAACGACCAGGTCCGTTTTGAGGCTGCCGTCAAGGCCCTCGACCCCGAGCTCAAGGTTATCGCCCCGGTTCGCGAGTGGGATCTGAAGTGCCGTCCCGACGAGGTCGCCTATGCCCACGCTCACAACGTGCCGGTTCCCGAGGGTGCCAACGACAACCCCTATTCCATCGACGACAACCTGTGGGGTCGTGCCATTGAGTGCGGCCACCTGGAGGATCCCTGGAACGAGCCGCTCGACGACGCTTGGGTTATGACCAAGAATCCCGAGGACACGCCCGACACCCCGACGTATACCGAGATTGAGTTTGAGGCCGGCAAGCCCGTCGCCGTCGACGGCAAGAAGATGAAGCTCTCCGAGATCGTCATCGCCCTCAACAAGATTTCGGGCGACAACGGCTTTGGCCGTCTCGACCTGGTTGAGGACCGTCTGGTGGGCCTCAAGAGCCGCGAGTGCTATGAGGTTCCCGGCGCCCTGACGCTCATCACCGCCCACAAGGCGCTCGAGGACATTTGCGTCGAGGGCGACCTGCTCAAGACCAAGATCAAGCTCGAGCAGGATTGGGCCACCGCCGTGTATAACGGCCAGTGGTACAGCCCGCTCAAGAACGCGCTCGACGCCTTTATGGCCGACACCCAGAAGTTCGTGACCGGCACCGTTCGCCTGAAGTTCTTTAAGGGCAACTGCCATGTCGTCGGCCGCAAGAGCCCCTTCAGCCTCTACGACTACGGTCTGGCTACCTACGACCGCGACACCACGTTTGACGAGAAGGCCAGCGCCGGCTTTATCGAGATCGATACGCTGTCGCTCAAGACGTGGGCAAAGGTCCAGGGCCCCAGCTCTGCTGCCGCCCAGGCCTAGCGCCTCCTTCCTTTGGTATCCGCGCGGCCCATCCGCGTGATACAAAACGGGCGCACGGGGTCCCTACCTTTCGTTATGCTTGCTGACACTTCTTAACATCGGTGGCCCCTACGTTCCGCCCGCATATATGACGCCGCGCTTGCGGCTGAGTCCGAGCCCCGCCGGGGTTGTCCGGCGGGGCTCTTTCTATCAATTTGTCGGCCTTGCGCCTATATATGAGGAATATCCAATATGTTCAATGTCATCGCGCATGCTTTACTTGCCCTCGCGCCCGAGCTCGATGCTGCAAAGGTCGAGGACGTCCCTATGAGCCTGAAGGCTTGGATTGACGGTTCGCAGGGCAACATCCGGAGGGAGACGTTGGGTGCCAAGTGCATGGTGCGTCACTTCTTTGCAAATTAGCTACATGGCCTCGCATGCAGTGGGGAATGTGTAAAACTAGCGGTTGAAAAATCGCTTTAGCGACATGGCGCATTGCTTTGGGCGCTTGTTTTGGTATTTGATGAAAGGGGACGGTTCCATGGCTCTTTGGGGCGGTCGTTTTGAGGCGGGCGTGGCCGAGGTCACGCAGGAGTTTGGCGCGTCGCTGCCGGTCGACAAACATCTCTATAAGCAGGATATCGCCGGCTCTAAGGCACATGCCAAGATGCTGTCCGCCCAGGGCATCATCAGTGCCGAGGACGAGCAGGCGATTACCGAGGGTCTGACCGGAATCGAACAGGATATCGATGCCGGCAACTTCACCTTCGATATCAACGACGAGGACATTCATATGTCCATCGAGAGCGAGCTGACGCGCCGCATCGGAGAGGCCGGTAAGCGCTTGCATACTGGGCGTTCGCGCAACGACCAGGTGGCGACCGATACACGCCTGGGCGTCAAGGCGCTGGCCAAAGAGCTCATGGAGGCCAATCTTGAGCTGCGTCATGTGCTGGTGGATGCGGCCAAGAAGTACGACAAGGTGATTCTTCCGGGTTACACGCACATGCAGCATGCTCAGCCCGTGCTGCTGTCGCATCATCTGCTGGCGTATTCCTGGATGTTCGCGCGCGACTTTACACGCTTGAAGGCCGCCTTTGATGCCGCCGACAGCTGTCCGCTGGGTGCTGCCGCGCTTGCCGGCACGAGCTATCCGCTCGATCGCCAGATGACGGCTGCCGAGCTTGGCTTTGCGGGCGTGATTCCTAACTCACTCGATGCGGTTTCCGACCGTGATTTCCTGCTCGACCTGCATTACGCCGGCTCCGTCATGGCGATGCACCTGTCGCGTCTTTCCGAGGAGATCGTGCTGTGGTCGAGCTCCGAATTTGGCTTTATCACGCTTTCCGACTCGTACTCCACCGGCTCGTCTATCATGCCGCAGAAGAAGAACCCCGACTTTGCCGAGCTTATCCGCGGCAAGAGCGGTCGCGTGTACGGCAACCTGGTGCAGCTGCTCGTGACCATGAAGGGCCTGCCGCTCGCTTATAACAAGGACTTGCAGGAGGACAAGGAGGGCGCGCTCGATACCGCTCACACGCTCATGCAGTGCCTGTCGGTTATGGCCGGAATGATTTCGACTTGGACCGTCAACGAGGATGTCATGGCGCGCGAGTGCGGCGTGGGACACCTTGCCGCCACCGATGTTGCCGATTACCTGGCTAAGCGTGGCCTGCCGTTCCGCGAGGCACACGCTGTGGTGGGGCATCTGGTCCTGATGTGCGAGAAGCGCGGCTGCAATCTTGAGGACCTGCCGTTTGAGGTGTTCCAGGAGGCAAGCCCGCTCTTTGAGCGCGACATTACCGAGGCGCTCGACATCCCATCGATTGTCGCCGCGCGCACGACCGAGGGCGGTACCGCCCCTGCCGCCGTTGCCGTGCAGCTGCAGCGTGCCGAGTCGCAGCTTGTGGCCGACGAGGGCGTGTTTGGATCGCTGACCAAGGTCGTCGAGATGGGCCACGGGGCAAAGTAAGGGTTTGGCTGAAGCGGCTTTGGCCATTTATTGAAAAATCGTTTTTGCTTTTACGGGCGTCTGCTGTTGCGGGCGCCCGTATTTTGTTGCTATGGGGGAGGGGCTTGTCGAGAACTTCTGTAGGACCTTTGGGCAGGTTGTGAAGGGGGCGCGTTCACGGGCGGCAACCGACCGTCCGCTCGGTTCGATGCGGTTGATGGGCGGTCGGATGGTACTCTAATCGGGCTTCGAAACAGAAGTGACACATATGGAGCGCTTTAATAAATTGCAGCGTTTCAATAAACAGCTTTTTGTTTAACTGCAGCTAAAACTCTGTTACGATGCAGTCCAGGCGGGTGCCGGAATGGGACTTGGGCACGCGCGAACCTACTTGAAAGGCTACCTTATGGCTATCGAGAAGACCTTCATCATGATTAAGCCCGACGCCGTGCGCGATCGCGAGATCGGCGAGATTGTTGCTCGCATTGAGCGCAGCGGCCTTGTCATCGAGCGCATGGAGATGACCACGCTCGAGCGCGCTACCGTCGAGGAGCACTACGCCCATCTGGCCGACAAGCCCTTCTTTGGCGGTCTCTGCGACTTTATGACGAGCGGTCCGGTCGTCAAGATGGTCGTTTCCGGTCTCTCCGCTGTTGCTAAGATGCGCACCCTTATGGGCGCTACCAACCCGCTTGATGCTGCCCCCGGCACCATTCGCGGCGACTTCGCTGTCGATGTCAACGCCAACGTGATCCACGGCTCCGACTGCCTGGAGAACGCCGAGATCGAGATCAAGCGCTTCTTTGGCTAAACCAGCTTTGACTCCTTAAAGCTGTTAGCGTGTGGCTTGGGCGCCGCGGAATTTCATCCGTGGCGCCCTTTGTATTCCAAAATCTATGAAGGGACCCGCTCGGACATGAGTTCCGAGCGGGCCCCTGCTGTTAGCTTGTGGCACTGAGTAGTTTAGGCCTCGTCGACGACCTTGAGGCCGCGCGTGTGGTCGATCTCGTTAAGGAGGTTAACGCGACGCTCGTGGCGACCACCCTCAAACTCGGCGTCGAGCCACTCGTCGACGATCATCTTGGCGAGCTCGGAGCCCACGACACGGGCACCAAAGGCGAGCACGTTGGTATTGTTGTGCATGCGGGAGAGCTTGGCGCTGAAGGGCTCGGAGCACACGACGGCGCGTACGCCCTCGACCTTGTTGGCAGCCAGGCTAATCCCGACGCCGGTGCCGCAGATCAGGATGCCCAGGTCGACGTCGCCGTTGGCAACGGCCTTACCCACCTTGTAGCCGGCGATGGGGTAATCGAAGCTCTCGGAGGTGTCGGTGCCATAGTTCACGACCTCGCAGCCGCGCTCCTTCAGGTGCTCGGAGATGATGTTCTTGAGCTCGACGGCGGCATGGTCGTTGCCGATACCAATCTTCATGAGTGGTTCCTCTCTGGTCCGTGCGGCGGAATTGCTAAAGGTTTTACCGCGTTCGACTGCATGATAGCGCGACTTTTGTGTAAACGCTCGGGCGTTTTTTGGTCAAACGCTTTAGCATGCAACAAGACTTACTTCTCATGAATTAATGCCGTCAGTTTGCGCTTGAACGCTGTCCGCCGGAACTTGGGTTGCGGTTTTTGATGCATTGTTATCAAATAAATAGAGTTAACTATTATTGAGAGCCCAGTCCGTTATGTAAGCAGGAGATACCTATGCCTACCGATTCCATTCGCGATGCCGCTTTTTGCGATGTCTTGAACCGCGAGCTTGTCTGCGCGCTCGGCTGCACCGAGCCCATTGCCGTTGCCTATGCAGCGGCGCTGGCGAGCCAGACGCTTGGCTGCGAGCCCGAGCATATGGACGTTGCCTGTTCGGGCAATATCATCAAGAACGTCAAGAGCGTGACCGTGCCCAACTCGGGCGGCATGCATGGTATTGAGGCGGCGGCCGTGCTGGGTGCCGTGGGCGGCGACGCCAAGAGCGCGCTCGAGGTGCTCGAGAGCGTTGACGATAAAGACCGTGCGCGCGTGGCCGAGCTCCTCGCTGACGCCGGCTACTGCGATGTGTCGCTTGTCGAGGGTGTGCCCAACCTCTACATCAAGGTGACTGCCACGGCCGGGGGCCATACCGCGGTCGTCGAGATTACCGACCACCACACTAATGTTACTTGCCATACGCTCGACGGTATTCCGGTATGCGGCAAGTCGGCGGGGGAGTGTGCCGCCTGCGCCGAGCGCGTCGTGGCCGAGCGTGCGGCAGACAGCGCCGATACCCCTATGAGCATTGAGTCCATCATTGACTTTATCGAGGACGGTGACATTGAGGACGCCCGCGCTGCCGTTGAGCGTCAGATCGAACTGAACGGTGCGATTAGCGCCGAGGGTCTGGCGCACGCTTGGGGTGCCGAGGTGGGCCGCACGCTGCTGGGCGCACGTGCCGATGACGTCGCCTGCCGTGCCCGTGCCCGTGCAGCCGCCGGGTCCGATGCCCGCATGAACGGCTGCGCGCTGCCGGTCGCCATTGTGTGCGGCTCGGGCAATCAGGGCATTACTTGCGCGCTGCCTGTTATGGAGTATGCCGAGTACCTGCGCTGCGACCACGAGCGTCTGGTGCGCGCCGTGATGCTGTCCGATCTGATCGCCGTGCATATCAAGAGCTATATTGGTGCGCTCTCGGCGTTTTGCGGTGCTATTTGCGCCGCGTGCGGTGCCGGAGCCGCGATTACCTGGCTGTGCGGCGGCACGCGCGAGCAGATTGGCGCGACGGTCTCCAACACGCTCGGCAACGTGGGCGGCATTGTATGCGATGGCGCCAAGGCGAGTTGCGCGGCTAAGATTTCGGCAGCCGTTGACGCTGCGATTCTGGGTCACGATATGGCCATGCAGGGCCGCGGCTTCCGTGCCGGCGAGGGCCTGATCCAGGATACCGTCGAGCAGACGATTGCCAGCATGGGCTACGTAGGCCGCGTGGGCATGAAAGATACCGACGTCGAGATCCTCAACATCATGATCGGCAAAACGCAGGTGTGCTAGTTACGCGGTTTTACCAAACCGCGTAACCAGTCGACGCTGCAAACGCCCCTAAGCGGCAATCTGCCTTTCAATCGTCGGGCATGGCCAGAAGGCCTATGCCCTCCTCTTTCAAGGCACATTGCTCGCTTAGGGGCATTTTCGCTGACTTGTGCTCAACCTGCGGCGCCATTTTGTTTGGAGCGAGGGGTCCTATGACAGTTCGTCGGCTACTTGGTGTTCGTAGAAGGCTTCTACTACGGCGTTAAAGTCGCGGGCGAAGTCTTCCATGGTTCCGCGCCAAGTGGCTCGGCTGGGCTTGCCCTGGCCCACAAAGGCGGTTTGGATGCCGCAATCGGGGGACGGGAAGTCGCGCTTGGGATCGTTGCCCACCATAAGGACCTCGTGCGGCTCGAGCCCCATCACCTGAAGCTGCTCTAGATAGTAGGTGGCATCGGGCTTGCAGCGGGTGGCGTTTCCCATGTGCGTGACGAGCTCAAAGGGAGCGTCGGCCAGGTCGCCCCAACCCATGCGGCACTCGATGGCCCCCTGCGGAAAGCTGGGGTTGGTGAAGAGCGCGCAGCGCAGTCCTGCGTCCTGTACGGCCTGAAGCGCGGCGTGTGCGCCCGGCATGGCGTGGGCGTTGATGACATCGTCGTTCTTGTACGGAAGAACTTCGCGATCGTAGTAGGTAAACGCCTCGTAGATGAGTGGGTCCGAGAGGCAAATGCCGCACCGGCGCTCAACCTCTTCTTGGTAGAACTCAAGATTGGTGCGATTATCCGTGCCGCTTCGGCGATTGGCGTTGAGGTCGACCAAGATGGTGCCGAGGCGTGCCATCGTGCCACCGTGGCTGCGGCGACCGATATCCGCGAGCATCGACGAGACATCCTTAAAATAGCGAAGGATGAACGCGTTGAGGTTGATGCTAAGAAGCGTTTCGTCCATATCGAAAACGACTGCTTTGAGCACGCGGGCACCTTTCTCGATAAATCGTTCCAGAATTGTTGGCTCCGGATACTTTACCTCAAAGGCGTATGGGCAAACTGCTTATCGTCAAGTTGTGGAGACGGCTGTCCATAAGATTACGAAAAAGTCTCCACACGAGTAAAAAAACGCAGTTCACGCTTGAAATCGAACCCATTTCCCCGTAACCTATACGAACGTGATTGCATAAGCGTCACATTAGTATCTGTCGGCTCCCGAGTGTTCCTAAACGTTGTGTGCTTATCGCACCCTTCTGTAGGTCCTAGCAATCGGGGCCCCGTAGTTCGAAAGGGGTCCACCTTTGAGTGAGATTCAGAACTCGTCCATTTTCTCTCTTGACGATGTCAACGAGGAGGAGATGAACAACCTCATCGACGGTACGATTACCGACTTTGATGAGGGCGATCTCGTTAACGGCACTGTCGTTAAGATCGAGCATGACGAGGTGCTCGTTGACATCGGATTCAAGTCCGAGGGCGTTATCCCGGTCCGCGAGCTGTCCATCCGCAAGGACGCTAACCCTGCAGACATCGTTGCACTCGGTGATCCCATCGAGGCTCTGGTTCTCCAGAAGGAGGACAAGGACGGTCGTCTGGTCCTGTCCAAGAAGCGTGCCGAGTACGAGCGTGCTTGGAACCGCATCGAGGAGAAGTTCAACTCCGGCGAGAACGTTGAGGGCGAGGTTATCGAGGTTGTCAAGGGCGGCCTGATCCTCGACATCGGCCTGCGTGGCTTCCTGCCCGCTTCCCTCGTCGACCTCCGTCGCGTCAAGGACCTCACCTCCTACATGGGCACCCGCATCGAGGCCCGCGTCATCGAGATGGACCGCAACCGCAACAACGTCGTCCTCTCCCGTCGCGTCGTGCTCGAGGAGTCCCGTAAGGCCGAGCGCTCCGAGATCCTGTCCAAGCTCAAGTCTGGCATGCGTCTCCAGGGTACCGTTTCCTCCATCGTCGACTTCGGCGCCTTCGTCGACCTCGGCGGTATCGACGGCCTCATCCACATCTCCGAGCTCTCCTGGAACCACGTCAACCATCCTTCCGAGGTTGTCAAGGTCGGCCAGGAGGTCGAGGTCGAGGTTCTCGACGTCGATCTCAACCGCGAGCGCATCTCCCTGGGTCTCAAGCAGACCACCGAGGATCCGTGGCGCGCGCTGGTCAAGAAGTACCCCGTCGGCGCTATCGTCGAGGGCACTGTGACCAAGCTTGTCCCGTTCGGCGCTTTCGTCGACCTGGGCGAGGGCATCGAGGGCCTGGTGCACATCTCCGAGATGGCCAACAAGCACGTCGATCAGCCTTCTCAGGTCACCCACGTGGGCGACAAGGTTCAGGTCAAGGTCATGGAGATCGACCTCGACCGTCGTCGTATCTCCCTGTCCATGAAGTCCGCTGCTGAGACTCTGGGCGTCGAGATTGAGGTCACCCCGCTGCCTTCCGAGAAGAAGGACGAGGAGACCGACGCCGAGTAAATCGGTTTGACGATCACTTGTTTTAAGGGATCCGTCCGCAATGGATGGGTCCCTTTTTTCATTTGCTGCCGAGGTGCACGATGCTGTCCGTGCGCAATGCCGCCTAGGCTGTTCACGGGCTATTGGGTTGTTGGTGCAAGAAAAATGCCGACATCCCGCCTCGGGGAGGAGGCGGGAACGCATCGAGTAGACGGAGGGGTGCGGAGCGCGGTCGCGTCTCGACTGACGACGTTGCCCATCGACGACACTATTGTACTGCATAGCGTGGTTCTTGGTTTATCGTGTCGAACGCTTGTGTTGTGCCATTGCCTGCGGCAACGGTGTGCTACACTCTTGCACTGCTGAGTGGGCCAAACGGTCGCGCGATGTGCTGCTTGCGGCACGCGTGAGGAAAGTCCGGGCTCCAGAGGGCGGGATGCCGGCTAACGGCCGGGCGGAGTGATCCGACGGAAAGCGCCGCAGAAAAGAAGACTCCCACCTACGCCGCAAGGCGTAAAGGGAAAAGCTGAAACGGTGGTGTAAGAGACCACCAGCGTCGTGGCAACACGGCGGCTTGGCAAGCCCCATCCGGAGCAAGCGCGAATAGGAACGCTATGGGCCGGCCCGGTCCGCGTTCGGGTAGCGTGCGTGGAGCTGCACGGTAACGTGCAGACAAGATAAATGACCGTTCACGACAGAACCCGGCTTACAAGCCCACTCGGCACTTTGTTGACGCTGCGAACCCGTCAGCGCGAGCAAGGTGCCTTGAAAGATGAGGGCATTGACCTTATGGTCATGCCCGAAGGCTTGAAAGGCAGATTGCTCGCGCTGACGGGTTCTCGCTGTTGGTGACGGCATCATTGGTGTTTCCGTTCTTGTTGGCGAGGGCAACGGTACGGCCTTTGCCGTATTATTGAGGCTGTTTGTTGCTTTGCTTGTTGTTGAGGGGCTTTGTTGGACAGCTATTTTACTCTGCAATCGAATATTGAGGCTTCGGGCGAGTTTGTGGACCGCAAGAGCCGGTTTATTGCCCAGCTGGTCCATATTGAGTCCGAGGATGAGGCGAATGCCTTTATCGAGATGGTTCGCAAACGTCATTACGACGCTCGACATAATGTGCCCGCGTGGATTTTGGTCGATGGACGCGAGCGCCAGAGCGATGACGGTGAGCCGAGCCGCACGAGCGGTATGCCGACGCTCGAGGTGCTGCGCGGCGCGGGGCTCAAAAATGTTTGCTGCGTGGTGACGCGCTATTTTGGCGGCACGCTGTTGGGTCCTGGTGGCTTGGTGCGCGCCTATACCGCGGCGACGCAGGCGGCGGTGGCCTCGGCTCAGGAGTCCGGGCAGATCGTCGAGATGACGAGTGTCGTGCCGGTTGTCGTGCATGTGGCCTATCCGCAGTATGAGCAGGTGCTTCGCTTGGCCCAGGATTCGGGTGCCAAGGTTTCGGATACCGATTACGCGGATACCGTGACACTTCACTTGGTGTTTAAGGCAGGGGAGCAGGAGTCGTTTTGCGCCAAGATGCGCGAGCTTATGGCGGGGCGCGAGGAGATTGAGGTCGGCGCTCCCGAATTTGCCGAGTTCTAACGGCGACGGCCGGCGTGCTTTTGGATGGATCCCAAGCGCGCCGGCCGTCGTTTTCTGTTGCTGCCGTTTACTCGGCAAGCTGCTTTAGCATATCGCAGGCGATCTCGACGGCATCGTCGATGCAGCCGGGGCAGCTGCGGAGCGGACCCTTATCCGATTCAATGCCCTTGAGCGTGCCGCAGACGGTCGTCGTGTTCTTCTCGCCAAAACGCTTGGCGATTTCGCGCGACAGTTTGTAGGTCTGACCCTTGGTCTTGGGGTTTTCCATGCCGTCGCTCATCACGAAGCCCATGATGGCCACGGCGCCCGAGATGGCGCCGCAGGTTTCGGTCATGCCGCCCATGCCGGCGCCAAAGCCCTCGGTGAGGGTAAAGGCGACCTGGGGGTCGAGCCCGACGGCGGGCGCGAGCGTGCAGGCGACGGCCTGGGCGCAGTTAAAGCCACGGGCGTGGTATTCGGCAGCCTGAGCCTGACAGGCGGTGATGTCGAGCTGGGCGATATCGATTTGCTTCATCGTTGTCTCCTTGGTTACGGTGTACCCGCCTATGGTACCCGTGACGGTGCATGTAATCATCGAGAGCCTCATGTATGCTTCATTTTATCTATCGAACAAATGCCTATGGCTGAGACGAGTGCCTCTGATTCATTTGTCCCATAACCTATCGGCGGGATGGGTTGAGAGGGGTGCGGGGTAGCGGTATCGTGAATCGAATAAAAACAAAACCCAGGCAAGGGAGCTAGATATGAGCGAGCAGACCATCGGTACTACATGTGTTCAGGGCGGCTATCACCCGGGAGATGCCGAGCCGCGCCAGGTACCCATTTACCAGTCCACCACGTGGAAGTACGATACGTCCGAGCACATGGGCAAGCTGTTTGACCTGGAGGAGTCGGGCTACTTCTACAGCCGTCTGCAGAACCCCACGTGTGATCTGGTTGCCGCCAAGATCTGTGAGATGGAGGGCGGCACCGCTGCGATGCTCACGAGCTCGGGCATGGCCGCGAACTTCCTCGCGATCTTTAACGTTGCCGGTGCCGGCGATCACGTGGTCGCAAGCTCTGCCATTTACGGCGGTACCTACAACCTACTTGCTCATACCATGGAGCGCATGGGCTTGACCTGCACGTTCGTTGCCCCCGACTGCACCGATGAGGAGCTCGAGGCAGCCTTTGAGCCCAATACCAAGCTTGTCTTTGGCGAGACGATTGCCAACCCCGCCCTTGCCGTGCTCGATATTGAGCGCTTTGCCAAGGCCGCACATGACCACGGCGTACCGTTGATGGTCGACAACACCTTCCCGACGCCCGTGATGTGCCGTCCCTTTGAGTGGGGCGCCGACATCGTTACGCACTCCACCACCAAGTACATGGATGGACATGCTGCCTACCTGGGCGGCGTGATCGTCGACCACGGCCAGTTTGACTGGATGGCCCATGCGGACAAGTTCCCGGGTCTTACCACGCCCGATGAGAGCTACCACGGCGTGACCTATGCCGAGAAGTTCGGTCGCGAGGGTGCCTTCATTACCAAGGCAACCGCTCAGCTTATGCGCGATCTTGGTCCCATGCAGAACCCGCATGCGGCGTTTTTCTTGAACAGCTCGCTCGAGAGCCTGCATGTGCGCATGCCGCGTCATTGTGAGAACGGCCTGGCCGTTGCCAAGTTCCTGCAGAGTCATCCCAAGGTACGCTTCGTGAGCTATCCGGGCCTGGAGGGCGACAAGTACTATGATCTCGCTCAGAAGTACATGCCCAACGGTACCTGCGGCGTTGTGAGCTTTGGCTTTAACGGTGGCCGTGCGGCGGCCGAGACCTTTATGAAGAGCCTCAAGCTCGCCCAGATCGCCACGCACGTGGCCGACGCCCGCACTTGCTGCCTGCATCCCGCTAATGCCACGCATCGCCAGATGAACGATGAGGAGCTCATCGCCTGTGGCATCTCCGCCGACATGGTACGCCTGTCGTGTGGCCTCGAGGACACGGCCGACTTGATTGCCGACCTTGAGCAGGCACTCGAGCAGTGCTAGGCTAGCGTTCGCATAAGGCGCCGATGCTGGCAGAAAGCTTCGGCGACCTTTCGTTCCGATTCCGTAGGCGGGACCCCAATCGCGGCTGTTTGCAGGCGATCGGGGCCCCGTTTTTTTGCGTTAGGCCACTCGAAAGGATGGATATGGAGAAAACTGCAGAGCAGTTGCGCCGCGAGCACATTGCTCTAGAGGGTGACACCCATGGCAAGAACAAATGGGCGATTCTGTTTACCGTGCTCATCATGACGTTTATGGTGTGTCTGGATTCGACCGTCGTTACCGTGGCGCTGCCCGTGATGCAAAAGGAGCTGGGCGTGGGCCTCGATCGCATTCAGCTGGTAAGCTCGGTGTATCTGCTTGCGACATGCGTGGCTATGTTGCCGTTTGGCCGTCTGGGCGACGTGCGCGGCAAGGTGAATGTGTTCCAGCTGGGCGTCATCGTCTTTTCGGTCGGTTCGCTGCTGTGCGGCCTTTCGGCCTCGCTCGAGGTTCTTATCCTGGCACGCATTGTTCAGGGCATCGGTTGCGCGGCGGCCATGGCTAACAACATGGGTATCATCACCGAGTCGTTTCCGGCGCGCGAACGTGGCCGTGCCATGGGTATTCTCGCGACCTTCGTGGCCCTCGGCATGATGTGTGGCCCCGTGCTCGGTGGCATGCTGGTGGCAAGCTTTCCCTGGGAGAGCATCTTCCTCATCAACCTGCCCATTGGCGTCATCTCGTTTATCGTGGGGCTCTACACGTTGCCGCATGTTAAGCCGGAGGCCGGCGACCGTCCCATGTCCCTTGCCGAGGCCGCTCGTCGCTGCTTTGCAAATTCGGCCTTTACCATCAACCTTGCCTGCATGCTCATCGTGTTCGTTGGTATTGGCGCATCCGAGTTTATCCTGCCGTTCTATTTTCAGGACGCCCACGGCTTTGGTTCCGACATTTCCGGATTGCTGTTTTTGGCGCTGCCGATGGTGAATGCCTTTATCGGCCCGCTTTCGGGTGCGGTTTCGGACCGTGTTGGCTGCGAGGGTCCCACGGCGGTCGGCCTGGGCGTGTACGTGTGCGGGCTCTTTGCGGTAAGTACGCTCGACGAGCACTCTTCCATCCCTGTGATTGTGTGCTGTGCCGCGTTTATGTCGTGCGGTACGTCGATTTTCCAGAGCCCCAACAACTCGCTGTATATGGGCTCGACTCCGCGCGAAGCGCTCGGCTTTGCGGGCAGCCTGGGTAGTTTGGCACGCTACACCGGCATGGCGCTCGGCATTACGGCGGCGTCGCATATCCTGTATGGGCAGATGAGCGTGGCAATGGGCGAGGCCGTGACCAGTTTTGTTACAGGTCGTCCGGACGTATTCCTATTCGGCTTTCGCTCGGTGTTCTACGTACTCATGGCTGTGGCCGCCGTGGGCTTTGCGCTTGCCATGGTGCGTTTGGTGAAGATGCGCGCCCGCCATTAGCATGTTGGGAGGCTGTCTGCCACGATTCGCGCCGTCCCAAAAAGACTGGTTTGTGGTGCGATGTGGCTTGTGGGGCGGGCGGGGGTCGGTCCGTGGTAGACTATCGAACAACGTTTATTAATCGCGCGGTATCGTTGCCGCGAGAAGGGGTTGCGCCATGCAGGAGCTTGAGGATCGTATTCGCCATGACGGCATCGTAAAGGCCGGTAACGTCCTTAAGGTCGATGCCTTCCTCAACCACCAGTGCGACGTTGAGCTGTTCGACCACATGGGTGCCGAGTGGGCCCGTCTGTTCGAGGGTGTCGAGATCAACAAGATCCTGACGATTGAGGCTTCGGGCATTGGCATGGCCTGCATCGCAGCTCAGCATTTTGGCGGCGTGCCGGTGGTCTTTGCCAAGAAGGCGCAGTCCATCAACCTCGATGGCGAGCAGTATGCCACGACCATCTACTCCTTCACCAAGCAGAAGGAGTACCCGGTCATTGTAGGTAAGCGCTTCCTGTCCGAGGGCGACAAGGTTCTGATCATCGACGACTTCTTGGCTAACGGCTGTGCGCTTGAGGGTCTCATCAAGATCTGCGAGGCTGCGGGCGCCGAGGTTGCCGGCATCGGTATTGCCGTGGAGAAGGGCTTCCAGGGCGGCGGCGATAAGCTCCGTCAGCGCGGCTTCCGCGTTGAGAGCCTGGCCCGTATCGCCGATATGGACTGCGAGAACGGCGAGATCACCTTCGCCTAAGCGCGCAACACAAGCGATTGGTATGCGATGTGACAAAGGGACTTTCCCTTTGTCACATTTTTTATGAGGGGAGGTGTTGATATGGATGAGAACAAGATGGGATGGCGTGAGTATGCGCGCTATGCCGAGATGTCGGTCGAGGAGCTGGCGCACGATTGCGAGGTACAGGTGTTTCGCGCGACAGGTCCGGGCGGGCAGGGCGTGAACACGACGGACTCTGCGGTGCGCATGAAACATGGGCCCACGGGGATTGTCGTGACGGCGCGTGAGAGCCGCAGCCAGTTTCAGAATCGCGCGAGCTGTCTGCGTAAGCTGCGCGCTGAGCTTGAGCGTCGCGGGCGTCCACCGCGTCGACGCGTAAAGACCAAGGTGCCTCAGCGCTCTCGCCAGCGCAGGCTCAACGACAAGCACTTCAACGCCATTAAAAAGGCCAACCGTCGCAAGCTGGGCGGGGAGGAATGATCTTATCAATAAGTTGCGGTGAAATAGGGACTGTTTTGCGGCTTTAGCTGCATAAGCAGTCCCTATTTCACCGCAACTTAGGTGGGGTTAGCGGGTGGGGCGCCAGACGTGGAGGGCTCCACCGAGGACGTCGACCTCGATGCGCGAGGCGACAACGGGCTCGCCGTCGGCTTGGATGGGGTAGTCGGGCTCCTCGAACGTGAGCTCGGCATGACGGCAACGACGCATGCGAACCGGCGACAGCTTGGTATGGTGGCCGTCCTTGGCCGAAAGAAACATGGGCAGGGCAACCGCACAAGGGACGGGACCGCAGGCGTAGCAGACGTCGAGTATGCCGTCGCACGGGTCGGCGTCGGGGCAGATGCGATAGCCCGAACCATAGGTGGGGCCCAGCTGAATCGCCATGATAATCGCCCTTACGCGCTCGGCGGGCGCGCCGTCAAAGCTGACGGTCATGGGGTAGTTGCGATAGCGCAGGCCAAACTGCTCAAGTCCCGAAAGAGTGTAGAGCGGAGCGCCGGCGAGGCCCGTCTTTTTGCGCAGCTCGGTGGTGCCAAGGCCGATGGCGGCATCGATGCCGACCGAAAGCGTCTGGTCGTAGTACTCAGCGGCAGCCTCGCCGCTGCCGCTTGCAGGGCTCCACGAGCGAATGCGCCCGATGTCCTGATGCTGCAGCTCGCAGGTGAGCAGCGCGCCAAAATCCTTGCCGGAGAAATCGTCGATGCCGAGTGTTTGGGCAAAATCATTGCCGGAGCCTACGGGCAGGACGGCAAGCGCCGGTCGAATCGCCTCTTCTTGCGCCATCAAGCCATTGACGACCTCGTGGATCACGCCGTCGCCGCCGAGTGCGATAACCGTGCGGTAGCCCTGAGCCTGTGCGGCAAGCTCCTTGGCATGCCCCGCGCGTTCGGTCAGCACCAAGTCAAACTGGGATGCGCGCGCGGTCATGTCCAAAAAGCGCTGCAGGCGCTCAGCGACCTCGCGCGCCGCACCCGACTGGGCGGCGGGGTTGGCGATGATGAGCGTGCGACCAAAATCAGTTACGTGCATGGGGCGACTCCCGGCGTATGACGTGACGGTGCGGTCGCGCTCAGGTCGAATTGCCCCCGATTGTGGCTGCACGGCGAATACTTACGTCTACTCTATCAGGTCGTTGTGGCGCTCGATAGCATCCGCTACCGTACCGCCCTCATCCACAATAAGCGAACGACGCTTGGGTGAGATAATGCGCTGGGCGGGGTACACGCCGCGGTGGCCGCCGACGAGATAGCTGATAAAGGCCACGATGACAAAGAACCCGGCGGCCGTGCCGTGGAACAGATCGATGGCCATCATGCAGGTGGTGATGGGCACGTTGAGGCCGGCGCAGAACACGCCGAGCATACCCAGCGCTGCCAGAAAGCTGGGGTCGATTCCGACGAGGCAACCGATCCAGCCGCCGAGCGCCGCACCGATACCAAACAGGGGCGTGACCTCGCCTCCTTGGAAGCCGGCGCCCAGGGTGAGCGCCGTCACCACGAGCTTGATGGCTGCGTCGGCAAGGGTCGTGTTACCGGCGAACCCGGCACCCGAGAGCCAGGTGGCAAGGCCGGCATACTTCCAGGCGTCGAGCATCGCGTAGGCCGCGAGCACTACGAGCGCGGCCACGAGTGCGCGAGCAATATAGTTGGTGATAAAACGACCGTACAGGCTCTTGACGGTTCGAACCGACCAGGCAAAGAGGCGTGCCGTCAGACCGAAGATGATGGCGCTGATAACAACGATGACGACCGTTGTGGGCGTCATAGCGGGAACGCTGGCGATGACATTCGCTTCGTACTCGGTACCCAGGGCAAGTGATGTAAAGTAGCCGGTAAACGAGGCGACCAGGCAGTAGATGCCCGCGGTGTAGTCGATCTTGCCGATAAAGCACATCTCCATGCCAAAGAAGGCTCCGGCGAGGGGTGAACCGAATACGGCGCCAAAGGCCGACGAGATGCCGGCGAGCATGAGGTCGTGGTGGTCATGCTTTTTGAGGTGGGTGAGGCTCGAGATGTTGCTGGCGATGGTGCCGCCAATCTGCACCGCGGCGCCCTCGCGGCCGGCCGATCCGCCTGTTAGGTGCGTGAGTGTGGAGCAGACGAAGGTGAGGACGGCCATGCGCATATGGATAAGGCGTGTGCCCAGGGCGGAGTCGATGACCAGGTTGTTACCTCGTTTGGCGGCAAGGCCGTGGTTTTTGTACACCCATGCGGTGGCAACGCCCACAACGGGAAGCAACGCGTAAATCCACACGTGGTGCTCGCGATAATCGGTCGCGATATTCAGCGAGGCCAAAAATGCCCAAGCGGCAACACCCATGGCGAGCGAGACGATGACGACGAGCGCGAGCAGTTTGGCGCTTGCAAACAGGTTGCGGGCGTTGCGGCGTGTGTCGGCGGCCAAGAGCTGCTCGGAGCGGGTGAGTTGACGCCTGCCGGCCATGATGACGTCGCTAAGGGAGAAAAAGCCGCCATCGTCGAGCGGCTGGGAATGATCCTGCGCTTCGTTTGCGCTTTCGGGTTTGTTGTTATGAGCCATATATTCCTCTTTTAGGTTGCAACGCAAGCATTATAAAACGTGGCAAGCGCGACGAGCCGGTGGGTTGCTTTCCATTCTGTTTCGCGGCTTGCGGCCGACAGGTGTATTTGCGGGTACAGGCCCAATCGCGGTCGCGCGTCGGGGGATTATACTGAGACAAGCATAAAGAATCGGCGTCCCTGTTGTGCGCCGTGGCATTAAAGAGGTGCATATGGCAGAGAAACTCATTCCGCTGGAGGACGCGCAGTCGATCGTTCTGTCGCACGTTGCTCTGACCGATCTCGTCGAGATTCCCGTGTGGCAGGCCGCCGGTCTTCCCTTGGCCGAGGACGCGGTGGCCGATATCGACATCTCGCCGTTTGCCAACAGCGCTATGGACGGATATGCCGTGCGCTCGGCGGACTTGGCGCAGGCGTCTGGTGAGACGCCGGTGACGCTCGACGTTATCGGACACGAGGCAGCGGGCCATGTCTTTGAGGGCGTGGTCGGCACGGGCGAGACCGTCCGCATCATGACGGGCGCGCCGGTGCCCGAGGGTGCTGACGCCGTAGTGAAATACGAGATCGTCGACGTGCTTGACGGCGATGGCAACGAGGGCTCGCACGTTCGCTTCTCGGCGCCGGCCAAGGTAGGGGAGAACGTTCGCTCTGCCGCCGAGGAGGCCCATGCCGGCGATGCTGTGATGCGCGCCGGCGAGGTCGTGGCTCCGGCGGGCGCGGGTCTGCTGGCAAGCGCCGGATACGCGAGCGTGAAGGTGCACGCTGCCCCGCGTGTGGGCATCATCTCGCTGGGCACGGAACTGGTCGCACCGAGTAACGTGCCGGCGCGCGGGCAGATTCGCGACTCCAACTCCTCGGCGTTGATGGCCGAGGCGCTCGATGCAGGAGCCGAGCCCGTGTTCTACGGCATTGCGCCCGACGATGAGCAGGCGATTGCCGAGCTGGTGCATCGCGCCACGCGAGAGTGCGATTTTGTCATTACAAGTGGTGGCGCCTCGGCGGGCGATTACGACTACGTGACGGCGCTCGTCCGGCGCGAGGGCGAGGTGCTGTTCGATCGCATCTCGATGCGTCCGGGCAAGGCCATCACGTTTGGCTTGCTCGGGGGTAAGCCCTACCTGGGGCTTTCGGGCAATCCGGCTGCGGCGTATGTAGGCTTTGAGATGCTCGCCCGTCCGGCGATTCGCAAGATGCGCGGCTTTGCCGAGGGCGTGCGTCCCGTGCAGCAGGCGACGCTCACGCACGGCGTGAAAAAGCGCCAGGACCGACGCTTCTTCGATCGCGCCACGGTTTTGCGCGACCCCGAGACCGGTGAGCTGTTGGTGACCGAGGCCAAGACGCAGAATTCGGCGCTGCTCGGAACTATGCAGCGCGCGAACTGCCTGTTGCGTATTGACGAAGGACCGTGCGAGCTTAAGGCGGGCGACATCGTGGATGTCGTGCGCGTCGACCTGCCCGAGGGAACGGTGTTGTAGGAGGAAGACTATGGAGTTGAAAATTTCGATTGTGACGTGTTCGGACACACGCGATCTTGCCCAGGACGAGGCTGGAGCCGCACTCGAGGAACTTATCGAGGCGCAGGGCTGGACGGTCGTCTCACATGTGGTCGTGCGCGACGACGCCAGCGAGATCGGTGATGCCATTGTGGAAGCTGCCGATGAGTGCCGCGCCAATGTCGTGCTCACCTGTGGCGGCACGGGACTTTCGATGCGCGACGTGACGCCCGAGGCGACGCGTGCCGTCTGCGACCGCGATGTGCCGGGTATTGCAGAGGCAATTCGTGCGTACTCGATGACCAAGACGCGCCGCGCCATGCTCTCGCGCGCTATTTGCATGCAACGAGGTCATACGCTTGTCGTAAACTTTCCCGGTTCTACGAAGGCCGCCCGCGAAAGCTGGGAGGCCGTGAGTGACCAGCTGGAGCATGCGGCCCAGATGACGGCGGGCGGCGGACATACCAAATAAGCGGTTTACCTGCGGCGGGGCGACCTGAACGGCTGCTCCGCCTTTGTTTTCCGCCGAAGCGACGCCGAGGTGTACGGTAACTCGAAACTATATTCTCTGGCGAGAATAATTTCTCACTATCATTATTCGCGCAGAAGTATAATCTGGTTGCAGATTAAAGCCCGCGGTGGGGTACCCGGGCACAAGGTCCGAAAGGGTTGAATATGTTCGATATGGTATCTCGCCGCGGATTCGTCTCGCTTTCTGCTGTCGCCGCTGCCGGCCTTGGTCTTGCCGGCTGCTCGGGCAGCAAGACGTCCGAGCCGGCCGGATCCGATGCCGGCTCCGCCAAGGCCTCTTCCAAGAAGGAAACCGTCGAGCTGCAGGTCTTTGCCGCCAACTCCCTCGAGAAGGCCCTTCCCGAGATCCAGGAGCTCTACACCGACCAGACCGGCACCACCTTTGCCGATACGCAGTTTAAGGCATCTGGCGACCTTGTCGAGCAGATGCGCGCCGGTGCCGCCGTCGACGTGCTCATCACGGCCTCCAAGGGCACCATGGATGACGCTGAGACCGCCGAGCTCGTCGACGCCGACACGCGTGAGGACATGTTCGTCAACGACCTCGTGATCATTCGCGCCGAGGGCTCCGACACCAAGATCGAGGCCATCGCTGACGTCGCGAATCTGGACGGTAAGATCGCCATCGGCGACGCCAAGACCGTTCCTGCCGGCAAGTACGCCAACCAGGCGCTGGCTTCCGTGGGCCTTTATACCGGCACCGAGGGCGACGATGGCGAGTATGCTCCCGAAATCGCCGACAAGGTCGCGCTGGCCGATAAGGTGGGCACCGCCGCCGCTTATGTGTCCACAGGCGACTGCGTGGCCGGTTTTGTCTACAGTTCTGACATCTACCGCTACGACGGCATCGAGGAGGCCTTTGTGTGTCCCGAGGATTCGCACAAGCCCATCGTGTATCCGGGTGCCGTTGCCGAGAGCTCCGAGCACGCCGACGAAGCCAAGGCGTTTATCGACTTCTGTCTGACCAACAAGAAGGCTCAGAAGATTTGGGCTAAGTACGGCTTTGAGCTTTCCGCGTAGTGCGGCTTGGCGCGATAATTCCATCGTTTTGTGTTTCACTCCGTCCTTGTATTCGCTTGGAGCTTTTCGTGCTTAATAGATTCCGCATGCTTGTCGCCTGTGCTTTGACCTTCGCGCTTTGCTGGGTGCCGGGATTTGCGTTTGCTGGGGACGCTGAGGACGGGGCCCAGGTTGCTGCGACCGCTCATGGGCTTTCCTATGGGATCGAGGGTTTTGAGCGGTTGGCCAAGGGGACCGCTCGTGCCATGGAGGGCCAGCCTGAAGGCTACCGGTTTCCCGTTGACGAGGACGTGGACCTTGTGGTGGCGCCTGCTGCCGATCGCGTTGTGGTGTGGATATCGCCTAAGGCGGTCGAGAAGTATGGATTGGATCCGCAGGACAACGAGTGCGTATCGGGTCTCAAGGCCCTCGTCTGTGAGCTCGACAGCGCAAACTGCATGGGAGGTGCGCAGCTAGAGGACGTGGATCTTCCTTGGTATGTCACGGCGGAAACAACGTTTGATGCCGGCGGGTATACCTATGGCTTTGACGAGTGCGGTGCGGATGGGGACCGCTATGTGGTGATTGCATCAGCCTCGGGTGATGCCAAGGGTGGCGCGCGTTGGCTTGATAGCGCTCACATGGTAGAGGCATCGTCTGTCGTGTTGCGGGATGAGCAGGGACCCTTGACCTCTCTGGTCTCCTTTTTGGGCGACATCGACTATCGCCCGTTTTGGGTGTCCATAAAAACGAGCGGTCTTGCCCTCATAATCGCGTTTGCACTGGGTCTGTTTGCCGCATGGAAGACCATGGGAACCACGAGCCGCGTGAAGGGTTTACTCGATTCGGTCTTTACCATCCCTATGGTGTTGCCGCCTACGGTGTGCGGCTTTCTGCTCCTCATGCTGTTTGGTCGATCGACCGGGGTCGGTCGGTGGCTCATCGCGCACGGCGTCTCGATCGTCTTTACGTGGCCGGCAGCGGTGATCTCTGCCGTGGTGGTGTCGTTTCCCCTGGTCTACCGTACGGCGCTCGGTGCCTTTGAGAGCCTTGACACGCAGATGCTCGACGCCGCGCGCACGCTGGGCTGGTCCGAGCGTCGCATCTTTACCAAGCTTATGATGCCGCTTGGCTGGCCCTCGATTGCCGCCGGCACGGTGCTCGCCTTTGCCCGCGCGATGGGCGAGTTTGGCTGCACCCTGTTCTTTGCGGGCAACTACGCCGGTATTACGCAGACCATTCCCATCGCCATCTACTTTGAGTGGATGGGCGGCAACACGTCGGTGGCCCTCTTTTGGGTCGTGGTCGTAATTGTGTTCAGCTTCCTGGTCATTCTATTCATCAACATGTACACCGCGCATTCGCAAAAGTATCGCGAGCGGGGCCTTTCCCATGCGGGGCGCAAGCAGGCCAAAGATCTCGCCGGACAGGGCGATTCGCTCGACCCGGCGGGCGGCGATGCCTTGCGTATCGATCGCGAGGCACTGGCCGAGCTCATGCGCGATGATGCGGCGCCGCAGGGAGGTCGATAAGCTATGTCGCTCGTTCTGGATATCAAAAAGCACTACCCCGGGTTTATGCTCGACATGCAGCTTGAGGCCGGCGAGGAGCGTGTGGCGCTGCTGGGTGCCTCGGGTTGCGGCAAGAGTTGCACGCTGCGCTGCATTGCCGGTGTGGAGACGCCCGACGAGGGCAAGATCGTCGTCAACGGCGTGACCTTTTTTGACTCGGCGGCGGGCATCAACCTGTCGCCCCAGGAGCGAAAATGCGCTCTGCTGTTCCAAAACTATCAGCTGTTTCCCAACATGACGGTGGCCGATAACGTATGTGCCGGTGTAAAGGATGCGGGAGACGCCGCAGCGCGCAAAAAACTTGCCGAGCGCTATCTGGGCATTTTCGGCCTGGCCGATTTTGCCGACCGCTACCCCGCGCGACTCTCGGGCGGTCAGCAGCAACGTGTGGCGCTTGCGCGCATGGTGGCGGCGCATCCGGGCATCTTTATGTTCGACGAGCCCATGAGCGCGCTCGATTCCTATCTTAAGAGCGCGCTCGAGCAGAACATGCTCGACCTGTTCGATGTGTGCAACCGCACCGTCCTCTACGTGAGCCACGACATCGACGAAGCGTGCCGCCTGTGCCAGCGTATCTGCGTGATGCACGACGGGCATGTTGAGGAGATCGGCTCCGTCGAGGACGTGGTCCGCCGTCCGCAGACGCTGGCGGCGCTGCGCCTGACGGGCTGCAAGAACACAAGCCGGGCGCGCAAGATCGGCGACGAAGAAGTCGAGGCCCTCGACTGGGGCATGACCTTTAACGTGGGTCGCGAGGTTCCCGATAATGTGGCGTACCTCGGTATTCGTGCGAGCTACTTCCATGTGGACAACCGTGCCGAGCGGGGTCGCAACAGCTATGACCTGCATGTGGCCCGTGTGAGCGATTCGCGCTTTGAGCGGCTGGTGCTGCTGGACGTGCCGCGCGCTGATGCGCCCACGCGTCTACAGTGGAAGGTCAACAAGGTGAACGTATCCGCCGACGGGCTGCCGCAAGCAGGCGAGACGCTGCGCATGCATTTTGATGCCAGCAGAATCCATTTGGTTTGTCGATAGCGCCGGGTAATGCCGTCGGGGATATAAGCCTCGGCGGCTTTGTCTTGCCGCTCGCCGAATGAAGGATGACAAACTCTTATCAATTAAGATAATTATTTATTAAACGACGGCACACGACGCTGTCGTACGCATGTCGGCGGTGTTCGTCTGGACGACAACCGTTGATATAGTTGACCTTAACTTGTAAAGGAGGGTGCGCACATGCCGCAGACGACATATATTCGCCGCGTTGCCGCGCGTGCCCTGTATATGGCTCGGAGCCGCATATGAGCAGGTATGTTCACGGCTCCGGGAGAGACGACGCACAACTAAATAACCGTCCGCAAGGCAGGTTCCCTAAAATTCCGGGTTTGAGCACGGCCGGGCAATCGCCGTCCGTCGTGCATCGATACCGCCGTTATCCGTTTTTGGTTCGAGAGGGGAACCGTCATGGCTGAAGAATTCGATTTCCATCCGATGTGGGAGAGTCTCGGCATGAATCTTGCCGACCACGACATGCTGCTGGGCGCCGTGGGCCAGATGTACGGCGATATGTTCCTGACGCAGAACAATCGCCCCAAGTCCACGTCCTACCTGGATTTTGTCGCCACCAACATCCACAGCGGCCGTATTAAGGAGATGCTCGACAAGAAGGAGGCCGGCGAGGCCACCAAGATTGTTGGCAGCTTCTGCGTCTACGTGCCCGAGGAGATCGTGCTCGCCTGCGACGGTATCCCTGTGGGCCTGTGCTCGGGTGCCGACTGGGCAACCGATAAGGTCGAGGAGCACCTGCCGCGCAACACCTGTCCGCTCATTAAGAGCTTTGCCGGCTTTAAGCTGGGCGAGGTCTGCCCCTACATCGAGTCGAGCGACCTGGTGGTAGGCGAGAACACCTGCGATGGCAAGAAGAAGGCCTACGAGTTCTTTGCCACGCAAAAGAATATGTACGTCATGGATATTCCCAACGTGCACGACGAGTCGACGCTCGTGACCTGGAAGGCCGAGGTCAAGAAGCTCGCCGCCAAGATCGAGGAAGAGTGCGGCGTCAAGATTACGCCCGAGCGTCTGAAGGCCGCCATTCACGCCGTCAATGAGAAGCGTCGCGCCCTGCAGCGCCTCGCTGCCACGCGCGCTGCCGACCCGGCGCCCATCAGCGGTCTCGACAGCCTGCTGACCGTTCAGGCCGCCTTTATGGACGACACGCCGCGTCTGACCGGAGCCATCAACGATATGGCGGCTGAGTGCGAGCAGCGTGTCGAGGCCGGCGAGGGCGTGGCGCCCAAGGGGACCAAGCGCATCCTGTACACCGGCACGCCCATGGCCGTGCCCAACTGGAAGCTATTCAACCTCATCGAGAAGGCCGGCGGCGTCGTGGTGGGCGAGGAGTCCTGCACGGGCTCGCGCTACTACAAGGATCTGGTCGACGAGTCCGGCGAGACGGTCGACGAGATGCTCGACGCCATCGCCGAGCGCTACTTTAAGATCAACTGCGCTGTCTTTACGCCCAACGACCAGCGTATGAAGGACATTGTCCAGATGGCCAAGGACCTGCATGCCGACGGTATCGTCGACGTGGCCCTGCAGTTCTGCACGCTCTACGAGATGGAGTCGTTTGCCGTGGAGAAGGCCGCCGAGGAGGCCGGCATTCCGTTTATGCATATCACGACCGACTACGCCGGCGAGGATGCCGGTCAGCTCCAGACCCGCATCGAGGCCTTCCTCGAGACGATTTAGCCGCACCTGCGCTAAGCTGCGCCGCCGGGTGTTCCTATCCACGCGATAGGGATTTCTCTGTTGTCATGCCGGTTGGTGTCCGGATGCACCGCAGGGCGCCGACCGGCTTCGCATAGTTGCCGGGGCGGGGATTTCTGCCGTCCCGGCAGATTCTATCCGTTTGTTCAGACACGAAAGGAACTCAATGAACAACGACCTTTTCAAGGCGGGCGTTTCCCGTCGCGGTTTTCTGACCGGCTCCGCTGCCCTGTGCGTCATGGCGGGCCTCGGCCTCACCGGCTGCGGCGGCTCGGGCGCCGAGAGCGGTAGCGCCGCTGCCTCCGGCCAGGATGTGGAGTATCGCGACGAGCTGCAGATCGCGTTACCGGCGAGCCCGGACGGTCTCGATCCGCACGCCACGTCGTCGCTTGTGACCATGGACATCATCTGCAACGTCGTCGAGCCGCTCTTTGGCCTCGATAGCGACTACGAGCCCCAGCCCGTGCTGGCCAAGGGCTATGAGGTCTCCGATGACGGCCTGACCTACACCATCAAGCTGCGCGAGGGTGTCACCTTCCACAACGGCAAGGAGCTTGGCTCCGAGGACGTCGTGGCCTCGATGAACCGCTGGCTTACCGTCAACGACCGCGCCGCGAGCCTGCTGCCCGGCGCCACTTTCGCCGCCTCGGGCGACCACGAGGTCACCTGCACGCTGACCGAGCCCGCCATCGACTTTCTGATCATCCTGGGCAACCACTCCCAGTATCCGGGTATCTTCCCCTCCGAGGTCATCGAGGCCGCGGGCGATACCGGCGTGACCGAGTACGTGGGTACCGGTGCCTACAAGTTTGTGGAGTGGAAGCAGGACCAGTACGTCCATCTCACCCGCTACGAGGACTATGTCGCCGCTCACGGCAAGGCTTCGGGCTACACCGGCAAGGTCTCCGCGCCCACCAAGGACATCTACTATCAGTTCGTGACCGAGGCCTCTACGCGCGTGAGCGGGTTTGAGACCGGCGAGTACGATATCGCTGGCGAGATCCCCACCGAGAACTACCACGACTTCGACGGCAACGACGACGTCAAGCTCTACACCCATAACGCCGGCGTTCTGACCGCCTTCCTCAACATGAACGAGGGCATCTTCGCCGACGAGGAGATTCGCAAGTGCGCCCTCATGGCTATCGACTGCGAGGCGGCCGCTCTTGCCGCCTATGGCGAGAAGGAGCTCTTCAACATCGATCCCAACCTTGGCAACCCCGAGAACACTCAGTGGGCGACCGACGCGGGCAAGAAGTATTTCAACCAGGCCGACGCCAAGGCCGCCAAGAAGGCTCTGGCCAAGACCTCCTATGCCGGTGAGACGGTCAAGCTGCTGACCACCCCCGACTACAAGGATATGTACAACGCTACCGTCGCGCTGCAGGAGCAGCTCGAGAAGGCCGGCTTCACCGCCGAGGTCGACAGCTACGAGTTCGCGACCTTTATGGACATCCGCTCCAGCAAGCCTGAGCAGTGGGACCTCTTTGTGGCCTCCACCAACTACAAGCCCATCCCGGCCCAGTCCCTCTCGGTCTCCAAGGCCTTCTATGGCCTGTCCGACGAGAAGGCGCTCAAGCTCGTGGCCGAGACCCGCACCGCCAAGGACACCGACGCCGCGGCCAAGAAGTGGGCCGAGGCTCAGGAGCGCCTCTATGAGATCGCCGTCATCGAGCCGCTTTGCCACTACGCTTCCATCACGGGCACCCAGGCAGACGTCGAGGACGTCGAGGTGCTCGACGGCGCCATCGTTTGGAATGCCAAGCGTCCGGAGTAATGCAATAGATGGCGTGGCGGCTTGAGGGATCTGGTCGCCTGTGGCTGCCACGCCCTGTCCACGTTCAGAGGGGAAATAGACGCCTCGCATGTTGAAGTACACGCTCAAACGTATAGGCGCGATGGTTCCGGTGATGCTCATCATCTCGTTCGTCGTGTTTTTGATTATCTATCTCACACCGGGTGACCCGGCTTCTTCGATGCTCGGCATGGAGGCTTCGGCCGACCAGATCGAGCGCGTCAACGATAGCCTGGGACTCAACGAGCCGCTGCCGCAGCGCTACGTTGAGTGGATGGGCGGCGTGCTTACCGGCGACCTGGGCGATTCGTATTTTATGCGCCAGCCCGTCACGCAGGCGATCGCCGAGCACTTTGGCCCCACGCTATCGCTCGCGCTTCTGGCACAGCTCATCGCGCTGTTGATTGCACTGCCCTGCGGCGTCGTCGCCGCCCTCAAACATGGGTCGCGCACCGACGCGGTCTTGCGTGTCGTTGCTCTTTTGGGCGTGGCGATACCCGGCTTTTTGATGGCGCTCATGCTTATGTGGCTGTTTGCCGTCACGTTGCGTGTGTTCCCGGTGGCCGGCTATGCGCCGCTATCGAAGGGTTGGTTCAGCCATTTACGCTATCTTGCGTTGCCGGCCATATCGCTTGGATGTGTGCAGGCGGCCCTGCTCATGCGCATGACCCGTTCGAGCGTGATCGAGGCCATGCAACTCGACTGCGTCAAGACGGCGCGTGCCAAGGGCGTCTCCGAGGTTCGCGTCGTGCTGGCCCATGCCCTGCGCAACGCAGCGCTGCCGATTCTCACCTCGGTCGGCTATTCTTTTGGCGCCCTGATTACGGGTGCCGTGGTGACTGAGGCCATTTTTAACATCCCCGGTTTGGGCCAGCTGGTCACGAGCTCTATCGAGCGTCGCGACTATCCGGTGATTCAGGGCGTGCTGCTGGTCATCGCCTTGTTGAATTCGGTGATCAATCTGGTCGTCGACCTTGCCTACGGCGCTTTTGACCCGCGCGCTCGCAAATGGGGCGATGCATGATGGCAAACGTTAAGAAGGCTCTTGCCAACAAGGGGTTTGTGGTCGGCGGCTGCATTTTCCTGGCGATTGCGCCGATCGCGCTCGTCGGTCCGCTGGTGTGGACGGTTAATCCCAATGCGCAGGAGATGACGTTGCGACTTTCGGCACCTTCGCCCGCGCATCCCTTTGGCTGCGATGACTTTGGCCGTGACCTGCTTGCCCGCGTCATCGCGGGCGCGCGCGTGTCGCTTGGCGTTGGCATTGCCGTCACGCTCGCGACGAGTGCGCTCGGCTTGGTGATCGGCGCCTATGCGTGCTACAACGAGAGGCTCGATCATATTCTCATGCGCATCTGCGACGGCCTTATGTCCATTCCTGGCGTGCTTTTGGCTATCGCGCTCATGGCCATGATGGGCGCCTCGGTCTGGAACGTCATCATCGCGCTCTCCATCGTCTATACGCCCAGCATGGCGCGCATCGTGCGCTCGCGTGCGATGGTGGTCAAGGAGGAACCCTTTGTGGAGGCCCTGCGCGTGCAGGGCGCCTCGACCGCGCGCATCGTGTGGCTGCATATCGTACCCAACGTTATGGCACCCTTCCTGGTGCAGGCGACCTTCGTCTTTGCCGAGGCCGTGCTCTCGGAGGCCGCCCTCTCGTTTCTGGGCCTGGGTATCAAGGCGCCCGACGCCAGCTGGGGAAACATCCTGCAGGCGGGCAAGAACGTGATGCGCAAAGCCTGGTGGATGATCTTCTTCCCGGCAGCGGCCATCATCGCGAGCGTGCTTTCGCTGAACCTTGCCGGCGACGGCCTGCGCGACGCCCTCGACCCCAAGACCAAGGAGGACTAGCCCATGGCTCAGCATCTTTTGGACGTGCGCGACCTCTGCATCTCGTTTGTGGGCCGCGATGGCAACGCGCTGGAAGCCGTCAACAAACTCAACCTACATATCGATGCCGGCGAGATCGTTGGTGTTGTCGGCGAGTCCGGCTGCGGTAAGTCGGTGTTTGCACAGAGTGTCATGCGCCTATTGGAGCATGAACAGAAGATGGCCTATGAGGGCCAGATTGTGTTTGATGGCGAGGATCTGCTGGCGTGTCCGCTCAAGACGATGCGCAAGGTGCGCGGCTGCGACATCGCCATGATTTTCCAGGACCCTTTGAGCTCGCTTAACCCCGTCATGACGGTCGGGGCCCAGGTCGTCGAGGCCGTGCGGGCCCACCGTAAGGTGAGCCGACGCGAAGCCCGCAACGAGGCTCTATCGCTGTTGGAGCGTGTGGGAATTCGAGATGCCGCGGCTCGCTTTGACATGTATCCGGGCGATTTTAGCGGCGGTATGCGCCAGCGCGTGATGATTGCCATGGCGCTCGCCGGGCACCCACGCCTGCTTATCGCCGACGAGCCCACCACGGCACTCGACACGACGACTCAAAAACAGATTTTGGACCTTCTGCGCGACCTCAACAGTTCCGAGGGCATGGCGGTGCTTTTTATCAGCCATGATTTGGGTGTCGTCACGAGCATCTGCTCGCGCGTACACGTCATGTATCTGGGCCAAATCGTAGAAGAGATCGACGCCTGCGGCCTTATGGAGCGCCCGAGCCACCCGTATGCCCAGGGGCTTATCGCGAGCATTCCGCCGCTCGAAGGCGAGCGAGTTGACACGCTGGCGGATATTCCGGGCACAGTGCCGCCGCTTACGGCAATACCCTGCGGATGTCGCTTTGCGCCTCGTTGCGCCCGGGCGGACGAGCGTTGCCGCGCGCAGGAGCCTCCGCTGGTTGCCGTGAATGCGTGCGACCGGTCTAAATGCTGGCTTGTCGAGAAAGGGGAGTGCCATGGCTGTTGATAGCGAAGCCCTGCTTAGGGTCTCACATCTGACTAAAGCGTATCCCATGCCGGGCTCAGGTTTTAAGCGTCAGGCCTTTACCGCCGTGGACGATCTGTCGTTTGAGATCGCGCCGGGCGAGGTCTATGGCCTGGTTGGCGAATCCGGATCGGGCAAGTCGACGACTGGACGCTTGATCTGTGGTCTCGAGCGTGCGGATTCCGGCTCGATTGTCTATCGCGGGCACGACCTCGCCACGATGTCGGAGCGCGAACGCAAGTCGTTTCGCCGCGAGATCCAGCTGGTATTCCAGGATAGCTCCACGGCTTTTGACCCGCGCAACCGTGTCGGCCGCATTTTGGAGGAGCCGCTGATTATCGCCGGCGTGCGCGATGCGGATGAGCGCCATGGGCGCGCGCTCTCGGCCCTGACCTCGGTCGGTCTTCTGGCAGAGCATTATGACCGCTATCCGCATGACCTTTCGGGGGGACAGCGTCAGCGACTCAATCTGGCACGGGCGCTTATTTGCGAGCCGCGCCTTGTGGTATGCGACGAGCCGGTCTCGGCGCTTGACGTGTCCGTTCAGGCCCAAGTGCTCAACTTGCTTCGCGACCTGCAGCGCACGACGGGTGTAGCGCTGCTGTTTATCACGCATGATATGCGTGTGGTTCGGCATATGTCCGACCGGATTGGCGTGCTCTACCACGGTCGTCTTGTCGAGGAAGGCGCGGCCGAGGACGTGATCGCGCACCCGAGCGATCCGTATACGCAGGAGCTTATCGACGCCATTCCCTAGAGGATGCTTCCTTTTGGGTATGGCGTGGGTTCGTTGTTTAATTGTCGGTATATCGGTGCAAGAGAGGGGAACTACTATGGCCGATATCGAGGAACAGCCGTTGCCGCGCACGTTTGAGGAGTTCAACGAGCAACGCAAGGCGGCGTTTATTCGCGTCAAGGATTACAAACAGGCCGGTAATCGCCTGGTCGGCTTTTTGTGTAGCTATACGCCGCTCGAGATTATCGATGCCGCGGGCGCTGCAAGTGTGGCCTTGTGCGGCACATCCGACGAGGTGATTCCCGAGGCCGAGAAGGTGCTGCCGGCAAACCTGTGCCCGCTCATCAAGTCGACGTACGGTTTTGCCTACTCGCAAAAGTGCCCGTTTACGTACTTTAGCGACATGATCATCGGCGAGACCACCTGCGACGGCAAGAAGAAGATGTACGAGCTACTCAACGAGCTCAAGCGCACGCACATTCTGCATCTTCCGCAGGGTCGCGATCGCGCCTACGAGCGTGAGGGCTGGTACGAGGAGTGCCGCCTGCTCAAGGAGGAGCTTGAGAACTTCTACGGCATCACGATCACCGATGACGACCTGCGCGCCGCCGTGCGCCGTCGCAACCGCTTGCGTGCGGCCCAGCTCGACATGTTTGCGCTGCAGGCCAACCAGCCGGCGGCTATGAGCGGCGTCGACCTGATGAGCACCATGTTTGCCGGCACGTTCAGCTTTGATATCGAGGCCTATACGCAGCAGCTGGAGCAAAAGGTTGCCAAGCTGCGCGAAGCCTACGACGCGGGCGAGCGCCCGGTCGCGGCGGATGCCAAGCGCATTCTGATCACCGGCTGCCCGGTGGGCGGCGTGATCAACAAGATCGGTCGCACCATCGAGTCCAACGGCGGCGTGGTCGTGTGCATGGACGACTGCTCGGGCGAGCGTACGGCGGCCATGATGATCGATCCGGAGGCTCCCGATATCCTGCGCGCCATCGCCGACCGCTACCTGGATATCAACTGCTCGGTCATGACGCCCAACGACGGCCGTATGGAAAACACGCTGGCCATGTGCGAGAAGTATCATGTCGATGGCGTGGTGGAGAGCGTGCTCCAGGCGTGCCACACCTTCAACGTTGAGAGTGCGCGCATGCAGGAGGCCGTCGAGGGTGCGGATATTCCGTACATGAAGATCGAGACCGACTACAGCAACGGCGACATGGGCCAGATCGAGACCCGCATCGCCGCCTTCATCGAAACCCTCTAGCTTTCTCAGGCACCGGATCTTGCCCCTCAAACCGTCGCTTGCGTACCCAAAGTACGCTGCGCTCCTCTTTCGGGGCAATCTCCGGTACCTGTGAAACCTAGAGCTAAGGCGCCTGAACGCGCCGCTACCTTTGATGTTTAGATTGGAAGAGAGCCATGATAGGGATCGGGATCGATATCGGGTCTACGGCGGCTAAGGCCGCTGTGGTCGACGGGGAGGGTTCGGTGGCGTGGACGTGCGTGCAACCAACCGGGTTCTCCTCGGTCGATGCTTCCGAGCGGCTGCGCGAGGCACTGGTAGCGGCCGGCTATGACGTGGCTACCGACGACGTGCGCGTGATCGCGACCGGCTACGGTCGTGTCGCCGTTCCCTATGCGCACAAGGTCGTGACCGAGATTACCTGCCACGGTACCGGTGCCGTGCGTCTGTTTGGCGACCACGGCACCGTGATTGACGTGGGCGGTCAGGACACCAAGGTCATCCAACTTAAGGGTGGCCGCGTGGCCAAGTTTGCCATGAACGACAAGTGCGCCGCCGGCACGGGGCGCTTTTTGGAGATCATGGCCGACCGCCTTGGCATTTCCCAGCAGCAGATGGCCGACCTGGCGCGTTCCGGCGAGCCCACCAAGATTAGCAGCATGTGCACGGTCTTTGCCGAAAGTGAGGTCATCAGCCTGATCGGTCGCGGCGAGCCGCGCGAGAATATTGCGCGTGGCGTGATCGACAGCGTGGTCTCGCGCGTGGCGACTATGGCCGGGCAGGCCGCGGGCGCCCCGTACTACCTGACCGGTGGCCTGTGCGAGAACGCCTTCGTGGTGGAGCGGTTGGGCGAGCTACTGGGGTCGCCGGTGATCACCTCGCCTCAGGCGCGCTTTGCTGGGGCCATCGGTGCTGCCGTCCGCGCGCGGGCGCTGGTTTAAGGGGCCCTGTCGATGCGCATCCTCAACATCTCGGCCCAAAAGCCCGACAGCACGGGCAGCGGCACGTATCTTTCGGCGCTCGTGCGCTCCCAGCTGGCAGCCGGGTGCGAGCCCGCCGTCCTCTGCGGCGCCGCCCCGGGCGACACGCAGGGCGACATCCCGACGGGCGTACCCGTCTATACCGTCGACTTCGAAACCCCTGAGCTGCCCTTTCATATCTGCGGTATGTCCGATGTCATGCCCTATCCCTCCACACGCTATCGTGACCTGACGCCTTCGATGCTCAAGGCATTTGAGCGGGCATTTGCTGCTGCAATCGATCGGGCGGTGGCTGAGTTTCGGCCCGATCTGGTGCTTTGCCATCACCTGTATCTGGTGACCGCATTGGCGCGCGAGTGCGTCCGGGGGGTTCCGGTTGTTGCCGTGTGCCATTCGACCGACCTGCGCCAGCTGCGTTCGCATGCGCTCGAACGCGATCGCATCGTACGCGCGGTTCGTCGGCTCGATGCCGTCTTTGCGCTCCATACTGAGCAGGCTGAGCAGATTGGCCTGGTGTGCGGCGTCGATGCCGATCGCATCCACGTGATTGGGGCGGGCTACGACCATCGCGTCTTCTGCCGCGACGCAAGCGTGGTGAGGCAGCCGGGATCACTTGTGTACGTGGGCAAGATTTGCTTTAAAAAGGGCGTCGAGTCGCTGGTTCGGGCTGTGTCATTGCCGATTGACGATGGCGTCCGCCCATCTGGCTTGGTACTTGTGGGCGGCCGCGGGGACGATGCCGAGTACGCGCGTATCGAGCGCTTGGCCGCGGTCTCGGATGTGCCGGTGACGCTGGCGGGGCGCCTGGATAGCGATGGGCTCGTGCATGCCTACCGCAGTTCCGACGTCTTTGTACTGCCTTCGTTTTACGAGGGTCTGCCGCTCGTGACGATCGAGGCCCTCGCGTGCGGCTGCAAAGTAGTGGCGACCGATTTGCCCGGCGTTCGTCCCTGGATGGAGGCGATGCTTCCCGGTGCTCCCGTGACGTGGGTGGCGTCGCCGCGTATGACGGATGTCGACACGCCCGTGGCGGCCGACCTTCCGTTGTTTGAGCGCGCACTGGCAGATGCTATCGCGCAGGCGCTTGCGGCGCCGCCTTCGACGTTCGAGCCGTCGGCGGTCTCTTGGGAAGCGTGCCTGGGGCGTATACTTAAAGTCGTTGATTTGTTGGAAGGGGGTTCGTATGGCTAAAGACACCGTGAGGCTCACGTCCATGACTGCCGCGAGCGGTTGAGCCGCTAAGTTGGCTCCCGGAGCCCTCGCCCAGGTCCTGGGCGACTTGCCCAATGTGCATAACGACAACCTGCTCGTGGGGTTCGATACCTCCGACGATGCGAGCGTCTTTCGCGTTGGCGATAACTTGGGCCTTGTGCAGTCCATCGACTTCTTCCCGCCGATGGTCGACGACCCGTTTCTGTTTGGCCAGATCGCTGCGGCCAACTCGCTGTCGGATATCTACGCCATGGGCGGGCGGCCGAGCCATGCCATGAACATGCTGTGCATTCCGAGCTGCCTGGGCGTCGAGGTTGCCGGCCAGATTCTGGCGGGCGGCGCCGACAAGTGTGTCGAGGCGGGTTGCTCCATCGCGGGCGGTCACACCATCAACGACGACGAGCCCAAGTACGGCCTGTCCGTGAGCGGTTTTGTCGCGCTCGACCGCATGCTCGCCAACAGCGGTGCGCACGTGGGCGATGTTCTGCTGCTGACCAAAGCCATCGGCTCGGGCATCATCACTACGGCCATTAAGGGCGAGCTCATCGAGCAGGATGAGGCCGCAGCCATGTTTGACTCGATGCGCACCCTCAACGAGGCGCCGATTCGCCTGGCCGAGGGACTCGAGCTTCACGGCTGCACCGATGTCACGGGCTTTGGCCTGATCGGGCACGCGTGCGAGATGGCCGAGGGCTCGGGCGTGCAGATTGAGCTTGCGTCGGGGGCGGTGCCGCTCTTTGACCAGGTGCTCGACATGGCGCGTCTGGGCATTATCCCTGCGGGCTCCTACCGCAACCAGGACTTCTTTGGCCCGCGCGCGGCTGCCGACGAGGACCTGGAGCCGGGCATGCTCGATGCGCTGTACGATCCGCAGACCTCGGGCGGTTTGCTCATCGCGGCGCCTGCTGCCGACGTGGATGAGCTTGCGCGCCGTCTGCATGCCGAGGGACGTATCGCCGCCGTCGTCGGTCGCGTGTGCGAGCCGGTGCCAGGCGGTCCTGCCGTCCGCGTTGTCCGTTAACGACACGTTTATTGAGCTATGTACCGTTCTAAAACGATTTATTCGAAAGGAATTTGCTATGTCTACCAAAATTGAAGTCAATGCCATGGGCGATGCCTGCCCGCTGCCCGTCGTCAAGACGCTCAAAGCCCTGAAGCAGCTCGATGGCGAGGGCGCCGTCGTGACCTCGGTCGATAACGAGACAGCAGTCAAGAACATCTCCAAGATGGCGCAGGAGAAGGGCTGCACGGCCTCGGTCGAGAAGGTTTCTGACGCCGAGTGGCACGTGACCGTCTCGACCGCCGGTGCCGTGGCCGTTGCGGACCCTGAGCAGGACGGCGCTGCTTTCTGCGACGCCAGCGCCGGCAAGGGCAAGCTCGTCATTTCCGTCTACACCGACTGCATGGGCCGCGGCGACGACGAGCTGGGCCACAAGCTCATGAAGGCCTTTATCTTTGCCGTGACGCAACAGGAAGAGCTGCCCTCGACCATGCTGTTCTACAACGGCGGCGCCAAGCTCACCGTCGAGGGCTCGCCGGTGCTCGATGACCTGAGGGGGCTGGCCGAGCAGGGCGTCGAGATTCTCACTTGCGGTACCTGCCTGGACCATTATGGCATTAAAGACCAGCTTGCGGTGGGTGAGGTCACCAACATGTACGTGATCGTGGAGAAGATGGAGCAGGCCGTGCGCGTCGTGCGCCCGTAGCGTATTGGTTGGAGTTGCCATGAGGGAGAAGCGCCCGGCGCTTGTCATCACGTTTCCCACCACGGCGGCCGCCATGGGGTGCGAGACCCTGTGCATCGAGCGCGGCCTTCCCGGGCGCACGATTCCCGTGCCCGGGGAGGTTGCCGCCGGCTGCGGTCTGGCGTGGAAAGCCCTGCCTGCGGATGAGGAACTGCTGCGCAGTGAACTTGCCGCGGCGGGCGTTCCCACCGAGGGCTATACCGTGATTGATATGTGGGAGGTCGTGCGATGATCTACCTGGATAACGCGGCGACGACCATGCACAAGCCGCAGACGGTCATCGATGCCGTGACGCAGGCGATGTGCTCGCTCGGCAATGCCGGACGCGGCGCGACGTCGGGTGCGCTCGACGCGGCGCGTACCATCCACGGCTGTCGCGCCAAGCTTGCGCGCTTGCTGGGCTGCCCGCGCGCTGACCATGTTTGTTTTACGCCCAACTCCACGGCGGCGCTCAACACCGCCATCAACGGGGTGGTGCGCTCCGGCGACCGCGTGGTCTCGACGGTGCTCGAGCATAATTCCGTGCTGCGTCCGCTCAATCGCCTGGCGGCGGAGCGGGACCTGACCGTTGAACATGCGGGCTGTGATACCAACGGTGTGCTTGACTACGACGAACTCGAGCGGCTTGTCACGCCGGGTACGCGTGCCGTGGTGGTGACGCATGCCTCCAACGTGACCGGCAACGCGGTCGACATTGCACGCATAGCCGCCATGGCCCATGAGGCCGGTGCGCTCGTGATAGTCGATGCCTCGCAGTCTGCCGGCACGGCGCATATCGATATGCAGGCCATGGGGCTCGACATTGTGTGCTTTACCGGCCACAAGGGGCTCATGGGACCCCAAGGCACCGGCGGCCTGGCCGTGGCGGAGGGCGTTGACGTGGTTCCGTGGGCCATGGGCGGCACGGGTGTGCACAGCTTCGATGCGCTGCAGCCGCTCGAGTGGCCCACGCGCCTTGAGGCGGGCACGCTCAATGGCCACGGTATCGCGGGGCTTTCCGCAGGTCTCGACTTTATTGAGGCCCAAGGCGGGGTCGAGGTGATTGCTGCCCACGAGCGTGCGCTTGCTGATCGCTTCCTCGCCGGCGTTCGCGAAATCCCCGGCATTGCGCTCTACGGCGCGTTTGACCAGCCCGTGCGCTCGGCGATCGTCTCGCTCAACGTAGTCGATATCGACTCTGCCGAGATCTCGGACGCGCTCATGCAAGGGTGGGGAATTGCGACGCGCCCCGGTGCCCATTGCGCCCCGCTCATGCATCGCGCGTTGGGGACCGAGCGCCAAGGTGTCGTTCGCTTCTCGTTTGGGTATTTCAACACGGACGAGGAAGTCGACACCGCGATTGGCGCTTTGCGCGATTTAGCCTGCTAAAGCTGCTAGACCGTTTATACTTGCGGGACGGGTCTTTTGCCCGTCCCGTTTTTGTTTCGACCCGAAAGGTGTGTCTATGGCCTCATCCGCCCCGCGCGGTCTGCGCTCCGAACATGTCGTTACCGTCGGCATTGCGCTGTTCTCGATGCTCTTTGGCGCCGGTAACCTCATCATTCCGCCGTTGCTGGCACTCCAGGCCGGTACAGCCACGCCGCTTGCCATGATCGGCTTTTTGATTGCCGCCATCGGCCTGCCCGTTATGGGCTTTATCGCTGTGGCGCTTGCCGGAACGGCGCGCGAGCTTGCCGGCCGCGTACACCCCAAGTTCGGCGAATTCTTCGTTGCTGCGGTGTATCTGGCCATCGGTCCGTGCTTGGCCATTCCGCGTACGAGCTCCACGGCCTTCGAGATGCTGGTGCCGTTGCTGCCCGGGGGCGTCTCGCTCGGCACGGCTCGCCTGGTGTTTGCCATCGGGTTCTTCGTGGTCGCGTTTGTGCTTACGCTGCGTCCGGGCGTCATCACGCGCGTGCTCGGCCGCATTACGGGTCCCGCGCTCATTGCGCTCATCGTGCTGGTCGTTGGTGCCGCCGTGGTCTCGCCGTTGGGGCCGGCTGCCGCGCCACAGGCCCCCTACAATGCCGGTGCTGCCGTGCAGGGTTTTTTGACTGGCTACCAGACCATGGACCTGCTTGCGTCGCTCGCCTTTGGCATCATCATCGCCGAGACCATCCATGAGCTGGGTGTTACCGATGACAAGCGTGTGGCCTTCGAGATCTCGCGTTCGGGTGTGATCGCCGGCGTGCTCATGGCCTTCATCTATTGCGGCTTGGCCCTTGCCGGTATGCAGCTCGGCACCGTGATGCCCGACGCCACCAACGGCGCTGCAATCCTTGCTCGCTCGGCCTCCATGCACTTTGGCCTTGCCGGCACGGTTGTGGTATTTGCGATTTTCTTCCTCGCCTGCATGAACGTGTGCATCGGCCTCATTAGCTGCTGCGCGCGCTATTTCTGTGAGACGTACGTGGTTGAAGGGGGAGCGGAGGTCTCCGAGGAGGCCATGCGCCGCCCCTTCGCGATCCTCGCCTTTGTGTTCGCGTCGTTTTCGTGCGTGCTTTCCAACGTGGGCCTCGATGTGATCCTTATGTTCTCGGTGCCCATGCTCAACGCCTTGTATCCCGTCGCCATCGTGCTGGTCCTCATGGGTTTGGTGCACGGTTTTTGCGACGCGCATCCGCAGGTGTGGGTGTGGGTCGGCGGCGTGGTCGCCGTGCAGAGCGTGATCACCTCGGTCCGCGATGCGTTCTTTGCGGGCGCGTGGCTGCCGTTTGATGTTCTGCCGCTGGCGGATATCGGTGCCGCGTGGGCGCCGGTTGCCGTGGTTGCCTTTGTGATCGGCCTGCTCCATAGTCGTTTTGTTGCACATTCGAGGAGCTAAGGCATCAATGCTTGCACAGGCGGGGAGTCTCCCCTATAATTTCCTTCGCTTTGGGACACGCAAGGTTTAGACCTTAGCTGCTCAACACCTTCGGGACGTGGCGCAGTTTGGTAGCGCGCCTGCTTTGGGAGCAGGATGTCGCAGGTTCAAATCCTGTCGTCCCGACCATATCTTGCGGGCGTAGTTCAATGGTAGAACCCCAGCCTTCCAAGCTGATGACGCGGGTTCGATTCCCGTCGCCCGCTCCATAAGATAGATGAATGGCTCTGGTTCCTTTTGGGAATCAGAGCCATTTTCATATACATGCCAGGGACCCCACATCCCCTCCTAAGTTGCGGTGAAATACGGACTGTTTTTCGGCTTTTATGGCCCATGTAGTCCGTATTTCACCGCAACTATTTGTAAGGTTGGATTTTGATGCCGTTGGGAGGATCGTAGCGACCGTCTACCGAGAGTGGAAATATTTTTTGAAGCTCTGACCTGCGACGTCAAGCTTTTGGTCAGCTTTTGGCAAGGCCTGCGGACGGAAGCATGCGATAGCGTAATGGTATTCTCTCCGCCGTGATGGTTATGGGGTTGGCCATGCTCGATAAAGGCAAACATTTTCCGCAGTCCTATGCAAGGATGCTATTCTCGGCCGTTGGAATTCATCAAGATGGACAGCTGCTTATAACAATTGATCCTTGGGATGAACGCCGTGCGCGCGAGCTTATGCAGGAAGAGCTCATGCTTCGTCTTTACAACCATGTATATGCGGATCCGGTCTATTGGAATAATCTTGGGGTTGAAGATCGTATCTTTCAGCTGGCATCCGCTATTGCGGTCGTTGAACCGGATGCTGTGTTTTGCGGAGCGACAGCAGCGCTGCTCTACGGCATCGGCTCGGCGTATACGCTTCTGGATAAAGTGCAAGTACTGCTGCCACGGTCTACAAGGCGTGATAAGTATGAGTTCGTTGAATACAAGCGCTGGCGGGCGGGCGAAGTGTGGCGGCTAGGTCTGTTTACACTGACGGATCCGTGTCGAACGGTTGTTGATATCGCTCGAACGAGCGCCTTTCGCTATGCGCTGGGCTATGTCGATGGCTTGGCCCGTGAGTACGATGTCGAACGCGAAGAGCTGCGAGCATATGCCCAGGCAAATTGCCGAGGGTTGCATGGCATCGCGCGTGCTTTTGACGTTTTTGAGTATATGGACGGCAGGTCAGACAATGGCGGCGAGTCTGAGGCGAGAGCAGCGATGATTCTCGCTGGGGTTGCCGCGCCCGAGCTTCAAGTTGAGATAACGCGACCGGGAAACGCTGGCTATTATCTAGCAGATTATGGCTGGCAGATGCCAGACGGCTCATGGACGCTGGCAGAGCTGCATGGGCTAGGCAAGTTTGAAGACGAGGCTCAAAATGATCCAGAGCGGGCGGCGGCAAAAATGTATCGAGCGGCCCTCATGCGCGACGCGAACCTTCGCTCCATGGGCCACAACGTCATTCATTTCAAACTCTCGGACACCTACGACGTAGAATCGTTCGGTGCCATGATTCGCGGCTACGGCATTCCGACAACAAAACCCTACGCCGAATCCCGATAGCGAAATCGTTCGCGGTCCACCTTCAATAAGTTGCGGTGAAATGCGGACTGTTGAGGCCTTTAAAGGCATAAAACAGTCCGTATTTCACCGCAACTTAGGTGGGGATGGGGTTAGCTGCGGGGGCGGTGGCGGAGCTTGTCGATGGTGGAGTCGGTGCTTCGGCTGCGGGCTTCGGCGGCGCGGTCGCGAGCACCGGCGGCGGTTTGGCGCTGGCGGCGGTAATCGATCATGCCTTGGATGATGGGCTTGCCAAAGCTCACGACATCATCGTTGTAGATGGCGGTTCGGGCTGCGAGGAGGCAGTCGGTGAAGTCCATATGGGTCTTGCCAAAGAGTTTGATGGCAAGGCTTATAACCACTACTTTATTGCACTAGAGTAATTGATTGTGAACAATATTACAAA